>JBGFSD010000017.1:0-19313 GCA_041694745.1 Pseudomonadota bacterium | reverse complement strand
ATTATTCGGCATTTGTTCGCATCGACTTTCGAACGCGAAATGCCGCTAAGTGTTGAAATATATTGGGAATTTAATGGTCGGAGCGGCGGGATTTGAACCCACGACCCCTAGTCCCCCAGACTAGTGCGCTAACCGGGCTGCGCCACGCTCCGACAGGGCGCGGACTATAGTGATCCGCTCCTTGCGCTGCAACGACGGTTCCACCGCTGCGGACAGTCGCTTTACCGCCGATTCTTGGGGGAGTTCAGGCCGATAGCGCTGCGCGGCGATGGCGCCGCCCCACAGAAGACCCGCGAGCAGCCAGAAGTGCCGCCAGTGGTCGGTGTCGATGACCGCGCCTTCGCCCGCCACGGCGACGAAGGTTGCGAACACCGCGAGCAGCGCTGGCCGCCACGGCGTCGCACGCAGCGCCGCCTTGAGGCCGATCCACAGCGTCGTCACCACGAGCAATAAATAGAAGATGCCGCCGAGCCAGCCGCCGGTCATGAAGGCGTTTAGATAAACGTTGTGCGGATCTTCAGGAAAGATCTTCGCGAACTGGAACGGACCCAGTCCCCAAGGTTGTTCCAGTGCGAGCTGGATGCCGAGCGCATAGCGGCCGAAGCGGCCGAGCTCTCCGGTGTCGTAGCTTTGCGTCAGCGTCGCGCGTTCCGAGAAGAATTCGCCGACATTCTGCATCGATAGCAGCGCCGCGAACAGCAGGCCGAGCGCAGCGAGACCCGCAATCGCCGCAGCAACGATGCGCGCTCGCTCGCGAGCATTGTTGCTGACCACGAACAACAGCCCAACGAACAGCACTGCCGATACCGCGAAGTGCCCCCAGGCCCCGCGCGAGAAAGTGAGCAGGATTGCGATGGCGATGATCGAAACCTGCCCGCCGCCGATCACGAGATCCCTGAAGCGGAAGCTAAGCGCGCGTCTGATTGCGAGCAGGCCGGGCAGCACCAGAAACGGGCCGAGCACGTTCGGGTCGTTGAAGGTGGCCTTGGCGCGGCCATAAAGCAGGAAGCCGTCCGCGCCGGGCAACACGCGAAAGTAGGCGGCAATAGCGATCAGCGAAGCCACCATCGCCGCCGCCATATAGCCCCGCAACAGGATGTTGAGACGCCGCCCGGTGTCCTCGGCGATGGCCGCGGCATAAAACAGCGTCGTTGCGGCGAGAAACCACGACACCGCAACCCAGAGCGCGGTCTTGTTCTCGGCGACGACCGGGATCACCGCGATCGTCAACCCGAAGCAGTACAGCACGAGGATCGTGAGCAGCGCTATGTGGCCGCGACGAAGCGCAAGCCCGCTTGCGAAAAACACGATAATCGCAGCCGAGGCGGCGATTTCGTAGGCCGAGGGCTCGGTGAAAACGAAGGCCCCCGAGAAACCGGCAAGCCACAGCATCAGATGGCGCAGTTTCTCCACCGCGCGGGCGGGCGAGATCGTATAGGCAGGCGCAGTTGCCGCCGCGACGGACATCAGTAGGCGTTCTCGGTTTTCAGGAGCGAGAGCGGCGTCTTCGCGAGAATATAGACGTCGAAGAACACCGACCAGTTCTCGATGTAATAGAGATCGTGTTCGACGCGGCGCTGAATTTTCTCCGGCGTGTCGGTTTCGCCGCGCCAGCCGTTGACCTGTGCCCAGCCGGTGATGCCCGGTTTTACGCGGTGGCGCGCGAAATAGCCGTCCACCACCTCGTCATAGAGCCGGTTCTGCGCTTTGGCGTGGACCGCGTGCGGACGCGGACCGACCAGCGAGAGATTGCCCTTGAAGACGACATTGATGAGCTGCGGCAGTTCGTCGAGCGAGGTCTTGCGGATGAAGCGGCCGACGCGGGTCACGCGCGGATCGTCCTTGGTGACCAGCTTCGCCGCGGTCGCGTCGGTCATGTCGGTGTACATCGAGCGGAACTTGTAGACCTCGATCAGTTCGTTGTTGAAGCCGTAGCGCTTCTGCCGGAAGAAAACCGGCCCCTTGCTGTCGAGCTTTACCGCGAGGGCAACGAGCGCCATCACCGGCGCAAGCGCGACCAGCATCAGCCCGCCGACGATGCGGTCGAAGAGGGCCTTGAGTACGAAATTCCAGTCCGCGATAGGACGGTCGTAGATGTCGAGCACCGGCACGTTGCCGATGTAGGAATAGGCGCGCGGGCGGAAGCGCAAACTGCTCATATGCGCGGCGAGACGAATGTCGACCGGCAGCACCCAGAGCTTGCGCAGCATCTGGAGCACGCGGTTCTCGGCCGTGATCGGGAGCGAAACGAGCAGAAGATCGATGCGCGTGCGGCGCGCGAACTCGACGAGATCGTCGACCGTGCCGAGCTTCGGCTTGCCCGCGATCATGGGTGCCGAGCGGTCGTCGCCGCGGTCGTCGAACACACCGCGAATGTCGAGATCGGAATCCTCCTGCGCCTGCAGCGCCTGGATCAGCGCTTCGCCAGGCGCGGCGCCGCCGACGATCACCGTGCGGCGGACGAGACGCCCCTCGCGCGTCCATTCGCGTACTTTCGCGGCGACCAGCATCCGGAACCCAAACAGCACCGCGAGACCGGTGAAGTACCAGCTCGCAGTCCAGACGCGCGAGAATTGGCCTTCCAGCCGGAAAAAGAACTGCAAGGCGAAGGCGAGCAGGAAGATCGCGGTCCAGGCGAGCGTCAGGCGCGCATAGGACGAGACCGGCCGGCGCAGCGCCGCCGGGTGATATACGTCGGCGATCTGGAACGCGACGATCGCGGCGGCCGACGCGCCGAGCGTGGCGATCACATAGCGCCACAGGAGGCCTTCGTGCGGAAAGACGTAGTAGCCGAAGATCGCGAAGCCGATCATCGAGAGCAGCAGAAACTCCGCGATCCGGATCGAGCCGCCGAGCACGACCGCCGACATCGCGGGCGGCACCGGCTCGCTCGCGACCATTTTGGCAAGCGGACTCAGTTCGCGGGGCGCATTGCCCGCGCGCGCGTTCGCGATGGCTTTCGCTGCGATCTCGGAAGAACGCGGATTCTTGTTGCGGTTGTCGGCCCCGAGCATTTCTTGTCCCTGCCACGCACGTCCCGGCGGGCCGCGCGCCGCCTAAAAGTCAGGGAAAACTAGAGAAAATCCGTCTCGGAAGGCTTAATGCTAATGCGCAGAACTGGTTGCGCGCAGCTCCAGCGCGCGCTCGTAGGCGCCGAGGACTCCGGCAGTCATGGCCGACACGGTAAACAATTCGGAAACGCGGGTGCGCAGGCGGGCCGTTTCCGCGCTGGCGCCCCGCTCGATCCGTGCTGCGATCGCGTCTGCGAGCGCGACAGGGTCGCCGGGCGGCAATAGCGCACCTTCGCCGGGTCCGAAAATTTCAGGAATGCCGCCGACGTTGGTCGCGATCACCGGCAAGCCGGCGGCGATGCCTTCGAGCACGATATAGGGCAGGGACTCCGCACGCGACGGCACGGCGAGCAGCCGGCCCTTCGCAAAGGCGCGGCGTGCTGGCATCGCTCCGGCGAATTCGATCTGCTCGCCGAGCTTGCGCGCCGTCGCCAGCGAAACGAAGCCGGCGCGATCAGGCCCGTCGCCAACGATGGCCGCGCGAACGGTTTGTCCGCGCGACTTCAGGAGCGCGATCGCCTCGATCAGCACATCGACCCCCTTCAGCCTGCGCAGTTCTCCGACGAAGAGAATATCGGCCGCATCGGGTTCGGCGGCGACCGGCTCGAATTCTTCCGGACGCACGCCGTTGTGGACGACGGCCGCCAGTCCCGCAGGCAAACCGATTTTCTGCTCGAAAACCGCTTTGGCATATTCGCTTTCAAACAAGGCGAGATCGGTTTTCCTCAGGAGCATTTTCTCGACGCTGAGATAGGCGAGACCGACCGGGTTCGCGCGCGAGAAATGCAGGCTGCCGCCGTGCGGCGTGTACACCCGAAGCGCCTTGCCGCCGCCGAGGCGCGCGAACGCGCCGCCCTTGGCGCCATGTCCGTGCACGACCGTAGCACCGAGCTGGCGCGCGTGGGTCGCGACATACCGCACTGCCGCGATGTCGCTCAGCCCGGCGTGACGGCTCATCGGGATACGCGAGACGCCGAACGCAAGTTTCGCCGCCAGCGCGGAAAGCGCGTGCCCGGCGTTCTCGCCGCCGGTGGTCCGGTCGCAGATCACGCCTACGGCGTGCCCTCGCGCGCTTTGTTCGAGTGCGAGATCGCACACATGCCGGAACAGCCCGCCGACCGGAGCCCGCAATACATGGAGGATGCGGAGAGCTGCCAAAACCGGCTCGCGGCTCAGAACCAGCGCTCGTGAACGGTAATCGTATCGCCGGGTCGAACGACGAAATAGGGCGGCACGCTTGCGCTCGACGGCACGCCGTTGATGTTGCGGACGATCGTGAAGTTCGCGCGGTTGGCGCGCGGAGTGAAACCGCCCGCGATCGCGACCGCGGTTTCGACGCTGAGCTGGTTCACATAGGCATACTGTCCGGCCGCATTGACCTCGCCCAGAATGAAGAACGGACGGTAGGTTTCGACCTCGACCGCGACATGCGGCTCGCGAACGTATCCCTCGCGCAGCTTGTTTGCGATGCTGGCCGCCACCTGCGCGGTGGTAAGGCCGCGGGCATCCACGCGGCCGATCAGCGGCATCGAAATCTTGCCCGCTCCGTCGACCGCGTAGGAGTTGGTCAGCTGCTCCTGCCCGAACACCGTGACACGGAGCTTGTCGCCGCCGTCCAGCGTATAGGGTGCCTCGAAGGAGGGATCGGGTCCGGCGTAGCGCGGCCCGCCCGCGCAGGCCGAGAGCGCGAGCGCCGCAAAAAGAAGAATGGCCGGGCGGAAAAGCATGCGCGGTCAGGAGCTTTCTTGGTTGCCAAAGTCTTACCGGGACATGGTTAACGGAATCTGACTCCGGGAGCCGGTGTGGGCGGTCTTAACCCTCTGGCAACCCTAATGATTTCTTATGCGGCAAGAAGTTGCGTGGGAATCGTTTCCGTACATGCGCCGCAAGCACCCCTTCAGACCCGCCGATACGATTCCGGCGCCGGCCGCCGAGTCGGAACTCGACCTCGCCGCGCTCGGCCGTGCGCTCTGGGCCCGCAAGGGTGCGATTCTGGCGGTCACCTGCATCGCAGCGGTGCTGAGCTTCCTGGCCGTCAACATGATCACACCGCGCTACAAGTCCGAAGCGCGAGTGCTGATCGAGAACCGCGAGACGCCCTACAACAAGGCGCAGGGAGACCGCGAACCCGAACGGGAGCGCACGCTGCTCGACGCCGAGGCGGTGCAGAGCCATGTCCAGCTCGCGCTTTCGCGCGATCTTGCGCGCAGCATCATTCGCGACCTCAAATTCGCTAACCGCCCCGAATTCAGTTCGGGTGCCGGCGGTTCCGTGGTCGATGTGTTTCTGGGCGTATTCGGATTGTCGCGTGCCGGTGCACCGGCGAACGACGAAGACAAGCTGCTTGAGCGCTACTTCGAGCGGCTTGCGGTATATCAGGTCGACCGCTCGCGCGTAATCTCGATCGAATTCCAGTCGCAGGATCCCGTGTTCGCGGCGCAGGTCGCCAACGCGGTCGCCGAAGGCTATCTGAAGCTCCAGCGGCAGGCGAAACAGGACGCCATCAAGCAGGCCGGGCAGTGGCTCTCCCGGGAGATCGAGCGGCTGCGCACGCGCGTCGCTGAGGCGGAATCGAAGGTCGAGGAATTCCGCGTCAAATCCAATCTCTATGTAGGACCCAACAACAACACCTTGAGTGCGATGTCGCTCGGCGACCTGAACACGCAGCTCGCAGCCGCGCGCACGCGCAAGGCGGATGCCGAGACCAAGGCCAAGCTGATCCGGGATATCCTGAAAAGCGGCAGGCCGGTCGAGACCAGCGAAGTCCTGAACTCGGAACTCATCCGCCGCCTGAACGAGCAGCGCGTGACGCTGCGTGCCCAGCTTGCGGAGCAGTCCTCGACGCTGCTCAGCCAGCACCCGCGCATCAAGGAACTGAATGCACAGATTGCCGATCTCGAAGCGCAGACACGGATCGCCGCGGACAAGCTCGCACGCAGCTTCGAGAACGACGCACGGCTCGCTTCCGCGCAGGCGGATGCGATTCTGACCGCGCTCAACCAGCAAAAGCGCATGTCGGGCAACCTGAACGCACAGGACGTGCAGCTTCGGGCGCTCGAGCGCGACGCAAAATCGCAGCGCGATCTGCTTGAAACCTATCTGTCGCGCTATCGCGACACGCTCGCGCGCGAGACGCCGGATGCCGTGCAGCCCGATGCGCGCGTGATTTCGCAGGCAATTCCTTCCAACAAGGTGCACTTTCCGAAAAAGCTGCCGATCATTCTGATCGTGACAATCGGCGCGCTGATATCGATGATCGGCTTCCTCGCAACCGCGGAGCTTCTGCGCGGCGAGGTATATCGCGCAGCCGTTCGCGAACCCGAATACCCGGAAACCGAAGTGCCGGTTGCGCCCGCCATGCCGAAGCCGGCCGCCGTTGCCAAGCCGGAGTTTTCGGAGAGCCTGCGCGCGGGAGCCCTGACCGCGCAGGTGCGCAATATGGGGCGAGGCATCGTGATCGTGACACGAGCCGGCAGCGAGCCTTCGTCCGAACTCGCGTTCGATCTGGC
Source organism: Pseudomonadota bacterium (assembly GCA_041694745.1). GTDB lineage: Bacteria > Pseudomonadota > Alphaproteobacteria > Rhizobiales > Xanthobacteraceae. The sequence continues at coordinate 12,733 of JBGFSD010000017.1, read as the reverse complement.
GCGCGAACTCGCGGAGGGCGGTGCGCGCACGCTGTTCGTCGATCTCGATGCAGAGACCGCGATCAGCCAGAAAACCGGGGTGCGGCACGGCATCGGCGATCTTCTGCTCGGCAAGACCTCGTTCGGCGAAGCGATCGAACGCGATCCGGCGTCTCGCACGCACATCCTCGGGATCGGCAGGGTTATGCCCGATATCGCCGCGATCCTGTCTGCGGACCGGCTTGCGATCGTGCTCGGCGCGGTTGCGCAGAGCTACGACCATGTCATCGTCGCGACACCGAGCCTGCTCCGCTATTCTTATGCGTCGCGGCTAGGCCGTTTTGCGCGCGGGACCGTCGTCGTAACGAGCGAAGGCGATACGGCGCCCGGTGTCGCGGCGGCGGATGTATTGGGGCGCATGGGGTTCGGCAATATCGCGGTGGTCGCCGTCGCGCCGGAGAGCCCGGCGCCTGCACCCGCTCCGGAAGTTGCTGCGGCCTAGCGCGGCAGCAGGCCGCGCACGGTCTTTGCAAGGCGCCACAAAGCCGGGCTGGATTTCACGAAACGCTTGAGGTTTGCCTGCGCGCGCAGGAGCGGCACCATGGCGTGACCGGCTTTCGACAGCGGCAGGAAACTGTCGAACAACTCTTCGCGCTCGTCGCAATAGACGAACTTGTACTCTGCCTCGCCGACGCCGAGATCCATGATCTCGAAGCCACGGTCCGCCGCATTGGCGACTGCGTGTGCTAGGGTGATGATGCCGGGGCTCCAGCGCGCGTTTTCGCTTGCGGTATAGGAACTGATCATGGTCGAGATGCGCTTGCCGTCCGCGACGGCGGCGTAGAGCGCCAGTATTTCGCGCTCGCACTCGATCGCATGAATCTCGAGAACGCGTGTATTCGCAGCAGCACGCAGGAAGGCTTCGACTTCTGGCGCATCGAACAGATTCGGAATCTTCATCTCGGCCATGTATTCGCGTTTCTGCACGAAGAAGGCATCCATGCAGCGCATGATCTCCTGCGGCGTGTTCGCGACGAAGTAGCGGTAGCCCGGCAACTTCGCGAGTTTCTTTTCCTTGTTGCGGATTCGGCCCCGATAGCTCGAGGACAGCTGGCGCATGAGCACGGCTTCACCGCTCGCGCCGAGCTGGAGACGGTAGCCGATGCTTGGCGAAGGCTGATGCGGGAGGGCGAGCAGCGGATTCTCCGCGCCATGCCAGGAGAAAGGCTGGTTGTGGAGTTCGACGGCGGCAAGGTCCGGTTCCGCAGCGTGCAAGGCATCGAATAGCTGCATGACGAAGCCGCGCGAGAACGAGCGGCCCTTTCGCCAGATACCGAAATTGTAGTTTGCGTGCTTTCCCGCGAGATAGGAGGCGACGGAAACCGGACCGCGCATGAATTTGCCGAGCGGAAGCAGGCACAAAGGGTTGCCACGTTCGTCGAAGGCGACGGTGATGAGCGGCGAGACGCCTTCTTTCACGCCGACATGCTCATGCCAGAGGCGCAGGAAGTCGTGTCGCTGATAGGGCGTAAGATCGGCGTCTTTTTCTAGGGCACGCCAGAGGGTTTCGGCCGAGGCGAAGTCACGATAGATTTCGTGGCGCGCGAAGGCATTGCCGGGCAGGGGTGCCGCGGCAGCATCGCGCTGCGATGACGAGCCGGTTTCGACGCGCTTAAGCACGCTTCTTACGCCTTTCCCCGGAAATCCCCACGGGATGGCGGAGACTTGCAAAGAATTATCAATATTCCGTTGGCAGATTGCTCGAAATCGGGGGCTTCCCAAGCTATTGATAGAGCTATGAATTTGCGAACCGCAGGCATCCGCTTCGGGCTTGAGGCGCTCTATTTTACGGGTGCGTGGAAGCTTTTCGGTCCGCTTTCCTCGGGCATCGGCACCATCTTCACGCTGCATCACGTGCGGCCGGCGAGCGCGGACGCGTTCCAGCCGAATGCGTTGCTCGAGATCGAGCCCGCGTTTCTGGAGACCCTGATCGAGTATCTGCGTTACAAAAAAGTGGACATGGTTTCGCTCGCCGAGGCCAAGCGCCGGCTGCGCGAGCAGGACTACGAGCGGCGCTTCGTGTGTTTCACGCTGGATGACGGCTACCGCGACAATCTCGAACACGCGTACCCGATCTTCAAGAAGCACGGCGTCCCGGCCGCGCTGTTCATCGCGACCAGCTTCCCCGACAAACTCGGGCTGCTGTGGTGGGTTTCGCTCGAGCGCGCGATCGCCGCAACCGACCGCCTGGCGATCGAAATGAACGGCAACTCGCGCTTCTTCGATTGCGCGAGCGCCGGCGCAAAGCAGAATACCTACGATCAGATTTACTGGTGGCTACGCGGGCTGGCGGACGAGCGCAACCTGCGCCGGGTCGTTACCGACCTGTGCTTGCGCTACGGCGTCGATCCGCTCGCGCCATGCAAAGAGCTTTGCATGGACTGGACCGAGATCGGGCATCTTGCCGCCGACCCGCTGATCACGATCGGCGCGCATAGCGTGAACCACTACATGCTAAAGAAGTGGGACGCGGAGACTGTGACCCAGGAAATGATCCAGAGCGCGGACGTGATCGAGAAGGCGCTCGGAAAGAAGCCCGCCGATTTCGCCTTTCCGGTCGGCGACAGGACTTCAGCGGATGCACGCGATTTTTCGCTCGCAAGAGATGCGGGATACGAACTTGCGCTGACGACGCGGCCGGGCGTGATCTTTCCCGAGCATCGCGAGCACATGACGGCGCTGCCGCGCGTGTCGCTCAACGGAAACTTCCAGGCGCTGCGCTACGTTGACGTGCTGCGCTCGGGCGTGCCGTTCTCGCTGCCGCGCTTTTTCGCGCGACTCGACGTGGATTAGGCGTCGCGCCGCGCCATCCAGCGGATCAGCAGGCCCGCGGGCAGCACCCAGACCAGCCCGAGAAACAAGAAGACGAGGAAGCGGCCGTAGCCCGGCAGTTCGACCACACGCCCTTGCGCGACCAGCATGCCGAACAAAGCCCACACGATGACGAAGGCGAGCAGGGCGACAGTGCCGAGGAGCTTGCGGGTGCGCTGGCGCATGACTTTTGGCCGCGTTGCGGGGAGAGGTGCCGCTCTATAAACCTCGCGCCGCTTCTTGTTAATCCGGATTTCCCGACGCGATGCCGCAGACAGTTGCCCCGATGCGCACCGATCCGATGCGTGATGTGCGCCGCTGGCTGTGGGCGGTCGCCGGCCTCGTTGCCGCAATGGTGATACTGGGCGGCGCCACGCGCCTTACCGGGTCCGGTCTTTCCATTACGGAATGGAACGTGGTGACGGGCGTGTTTCCGCCGCTAACGGATGCCGCGTGGTTGGCTGAGTTCGAGAAGTATAAGGCCATTCCCCAGTATCAGCAGATCAACAAGGGGATGAGCCTCTCGGACTTCAAGTTCATCTATTTCTGGGAGTGGGCGCACCGGCTCTTGGGCCGCGTGGTAGGTTTTGCGTTCGCGATTCCGCTCGCGTTCTTCTGGTGGAAACGCAAGATCGATCACACGCTAGGCTGGAAATTGCTGGTACTGCTTTTTCTCGGCGGGCTGCAGGGCTTTATCGGCTGGTGGATGGTGGCGAGCGGCCTTTCGGTGCGCACCGACGTGAGCCAGTACCGGCTTGCCGTTCACCTGACGCTCGCCTGCGTGATCTTCGTGGCGCTGGTCTGGGTCGCGGCGGCATTGTTGCCGAAGCCGGCGGGCGACGGGAAGGGGAAGTTCTTCGCCGTTACCCTGATCGCGCTTTCGCTGGTGCAGGTTTTCCTGGGCGCGATCGTCGCGAAGACGAACGCGGGCCTCACCTTCAACACCTGGCCGCTGATCGACGGCGTGTTTCATCCGAAGCGGGAGCAGCTATTCCTGCTGGAGCCGTGGTGGCGGAACATTTTCGAGAACGTGATGGCGGTGCAGTTCAATCACCGCATGATGGCGTATCTGTTGTGGTTTGCGGCACTCAGCTATGCGCTGTTCCAGATGCGCAACGCCGCTGCGCGCGAGGCGTGGATTCTGTTTGCGCTCGTCACGGCGCAGGCCGTGCTCGGCATCGTCACGCTGCTTTACGCGGTACCGCTGTCGCTTGGGCTCGCGCACCAGGCCGGCGCCGTCGTGGTGCTGGCTTACGCGAGCTGGCATGCGGCGCGGTTATCCTGATCGTCATGCCCGGCACTCGGGTCCGGCTTCGCCGGCCCGAGCACAAGCCTTGTGCCGGGCATCCACGTCTTACCAATCGTTCATCGCTGTAAAGACGTGGATGGCCGGGACAAGCCTGGCCATGACGAGTGAGTGTTAAGCGCTAAGCCCCTTCTCCAGATCCGCGATGATGTCCTCGACATCCTCGATGCCGATGGAAAGCCGCACCACCTCCGGGCCGGCACCCGCCGCCGTCTTCTGCGCGTCGGTGAGCTGCTTGTGCGTGGTCGAAGCGGGATGAATGATCAGCGACTTGGTGTCGCCGATGTTCGCGAGATGCGAGAACAGCTCGACCGAGGAAACAAGCTTTACACCCGCGTCGAAGCCGCCCTTGAGACCGAAGGTCAGCACCGCGCCCGCGCCCTTGGGCGAATATTTCTGCTGGAGTGCGTGATACTTGTCCGACTTCAGGCCCGCGTAGCTGACCCAGCTTACCTTCGGGTGCTTGGATAAAAACTCAGCGACCTTCAGCGCATTGTCGGAATGTTTCTGCATGCGCAGCGGCAGCGTCTCGATGCCGTTGATGATCAGGAACGCATTGAACGGCGAGAGCGCGGGGCCGAGATCGCGCAGACCCAGGACGCGCACCGCAATCGCAAACGCGAAGTTGCCGAAAGTTTCCGCGAGCACGATGCCGTTATATTCCGGGCGCGGCGCGGAGAGCATCGGGTATTTCTTGTTGTTGATCCAGTTGAACTTGCCGCCGTCGACGATGATGCCCGCAATCGAATTGCCGTGGCCGCCCAGGAATTTTGTCGCCGAGTGGATCACGATATCGGCGCCATGCTTGAACGGCTGGATCAGGTAGGGCGAGGCCAGCGTGTTATCGACCACGAGCGGCACGCCGGCCTTGTTCGCGATCTTCGCGATGGCTTCGATGTCGGTTACGATGCCCCCGGGGTTAGCGATCGACTCGATGAAGATCGCTTTCGTTTTTGGCGTGATGGCTTTTTCGAAGGTGGAGATGTCGTCGGTGTCGGCCCAGACCACGTTCCAGCCGAAACTTTTCACCGAATGGCTGAGCTGATTGATCGAGCCGCCATAGAGGCGCTTGGCGGCGACGATTTCGTCGCCGGATTCCATCAGCGCGTGGAAGACCAGGATCTGCGCGGCGTGGCCGGAGGCCACCGCAAGCGCGCCGGTACCGCCTTCGAGTGCTGCGACGCGCTCCTCGAGCACGTTGTTCGTGGGGTTGCCGATGCGCGTGTAGATGTTGCCGAAGGTCTGCAGGCCGAAAAGCGAGGCTGCGTGCTCGACGTCGTCGAACACGAACGAGGTGGTCTGGTAGATAGGCGTCGCGCGCGCGCCGGTTGTCGGATCGGGTGTCGCGCCTGCGTGGATCGAGAGCGTCGAAAAGCCGGGTTCGCGGTTGGACATTGGCCTGCTTCCTTCTTGCAGCGATAATACTCACGTAGAATGTGAATATTATCGAATATCACAAATCATATGTGATTTATGCAGAAGGGATTGAAGTGGTCAACTGGTCGGAAAAAACATTCGACTTTCTTCGGGGGTGTCAGGTCACAACTTCACGCCGGGCAAATTGCTTGCCTGCTTGATCCAGGAAGCGAACTGCTTTTCGTCGAACTCGCCTTCCCGAATGTCGTAGTAGCGGACGGTCTTGTGCTTCGAGGTTCCGGCGGGCAAGGGCTTTAATGACGTGCCCTTGAAGAAGGTCACTTTCACGTAATTCGTGAAGCAGTGAAAGCTCGCGAACCAGACGTCTTCCTCGACGCTATAAAGCGGCGAATTCCATTTCACCGCTTTCTTAACGCCGGGAACGGCTTTCACGATCAGCGCATCGACGCGCTTCGCGACTTCTTGTTTCCAGCCGGGGATCGCCGCGATGTAGGCCTTCACCGGGGCGTCGCCGTAGCCTTTCGCGATTTGCGGATTGTCGCCGGAGAGAAGTCTTGGCTTCGTTTTGCGTGGTTTGGTGGTCTTCTTCGCCTTCTTCAGTCTTTTGCGCGGCATCGTTTAACTCTCAGGCCCCATCTTCTGCCCGATCGAAAGCCGCTGCACGCCGCCTTCAAGACGCTTCGGGCGTTTCGAGGAGAGCTTGCGCGTATTCACGCCGGCCCAGTTGATCTCGCCGGAGAGGCGGCCATATTCGATCTTCGGGCAGCGATCCATGACGACGCGCATGCCGGCCTCTTCGGCTCGTTTCGCAGCTTCGTCATTGCGCACGCTTAGTTGCATCCAGAACACTTTCGGGCGGGGCGAAAGTTTCAGCGCTTCCTCGAGCACGCCGGGTACGGCGTCGCTTGAGCGAAATACATCGATCATGTCGATCGGCTCCGGTACGTCGCTGAGCTTCGCGTAAGACTTGATCCCAGCAATCTCGCTGTCGCCCTGGCCGGGATTGATCGGGAACACCTTGTAGCCGCGCTCGTTCAGATACTTCACGACGAAGTGGCTCGGGCGGTTGTCTTTCGGCGAGGCGCCCACGACCGCGACCGATTTCACGGAGTGCAAAATGCCGCGGATGTAGCTGTCGTCGTATCTATCGTGGTTCATTTTTTCTACTTCTTGATAACGTGGCCATACCCGATTGGCTTTTTTCGTCATGCCCGCGCTTGTCGCGGGCATCCACGTGTTTACCGAATTGGCGTCAAGAAAGACGTAGATGGCCGGGACAAGCCCGGCCATGACGAGTGAAATTCGATTGAATCACCACGAGGCTATCTATCTTCCCATTTCGGCGTGCGCTTCTCGACGAAGGCGCCGATGCCTTCCTCGGCGTCGCGCGCGAGCATGTTCCCGGTCATCACTTCGGCGGTGTAGCGGTATGCGCTTTCCAGATCCATCTCGCGCTGGCGATAGAACGCTTCCTTGCCGATCTTCAGCGTATGCGCCGACTTCGACGCAATCTTGTTTGCGAGCACCAAGGCCTCGTGCCGTTCGCTGCCGCTATCGACCACGCGATTGACGAGACCGATCTCGTAGGCGCGCTGCGCGGGAATGAGATCGCCGGTCAACAGCATTTCCATCGCGTGCTTGTTCGAGACGTTGCGCGAGAGTGCGACCATCGGGGTCGAGCAGAACAGGCCGATGTTTACGCCCGGTGTTGCGAAGTGTGCCTCTTTGGACGCAACGGCTAAATCGCAGGAAGCAACTAACTGCGCGCCTGCGGCGCTCGCAGTGCCGTTCACGGCGGCGATCACGGGCTTCGGCAGGCGCACGATCGACATCATCATCGCGGCACAGCTTTCGAACATGTGCCGGAAGAAGGCCCGGCCGCGGTCGGCGTCCGCGCGGCGCGCGGTCATCTGCTTCATGTCGTGGCCCGCGCAGAAGCCGGGGCCGTTCGCGGCAATGATGAGGGCACGAACGGATTTATCGTCGCGAACGCGCGCGATCTCGGCCGAGAGTACATCGATCATTTCCTGAGAAAGGCTGTTCCGCGCTTCGGGACGGTTCAGGACCAACATCGCGACCGCGCCGTGATCCTCGCGGAGCACGATGGGCACGGCGTCAGTTTTTTTAGCAGCAGCGGGAGGCGTCATTTGTCAGCTTTACGGCTTTTCGTTTCTCACCCTGCATTGTATCCGAAAAGAAAAGGCCGGGTGAGGAGGGAAGTTCGTGGCTGCCATGCAGGTCAAAATGACGGTCGAGGAACTGCGCGATTACCTCGCCAAGGAATTTCCGCAGGCCTATGGCCCCAGCAAACCGAATAAGATTATTTCAGTGGGGCCGGGGACGGCGGTGGTGCGGTTCACGGCGAGCGAGCGGCACCTCAGGCCGGGCGGCACCGTCTCGGGCCCGACCCTAATGGGACTTGCCGACGGCGCGATTTACGTCGCGATCCTCGCCGCCATCGGCCCGGTCGCGCTGGCGGTTACGACCAGCTTCACCTGCAATTTCCTGTCGAAACCGGCGCCCGGCGATCTCGTCTGCGAGGTGAAAATCCTGAAGCTCGGAAAGCGCCTCGTGGTAGCGGAGGCGACCATCCGCGGGGTCAACGACGAGGATCCGGCCGCGCATGTGGTCGCGACCTATTCGATTCCGCCGAGATAGCGGCACTTAGCTTAAGGTATTAAAATACCATATTTATAAGCTATTGAAATTAAAAGGTATTATTTCGTAATCGCTATTGACGTTGCTGCGCCCGTTTCATAGAAACCGCGCCAACGAATTCCCATCCAAGGAAGAACGTCATGACCACCTTTGTGGCGAAGCCCGCCGAGGTCGAGAAGAAATGGGTGCTGATCGACGCATCCGGTCTCGTCGTCGGCCGTCTCGCAACCATCATCGCCATGCGCCTCAAGGGCAAGCATAAGGCGATCTACACCCCGCACGTCGATTGCGGCGACAACGTCATCGTCATCAACGCCGAGAAGGTCGTCTTCACGGGCAAGAAGCTCGAGAAGAAGGTCTATCACCACCACACCGGCTATATCGGCGGCATCAAAGAGCGCTCCGCCAGGATGATCATGGAAGGCAAGTTTCCCGAGCGCATTCTCGAGAAGGCGGTCGAGCGCATGCTCGCGCGCGGTCCGCTGGGCCGGAAGATCATGGGCAACCTGCGCGTCTACAAGGGCGACAAGCACCCGCACGAGGCGCAGAACCCGGTGAAGCTCGATATCGCAAAACTCAACCGCAAGAATGTGAGGGCCGCGTGATGGCCGAATCCGTTCAGTCTCTCGAAGGCCTCTCGGCGCTCAAGGGCGTGCAGCCCGAAGCGCCGGTCCACGTGCAGAAGCTCGACAAGCAGGGCCGCGCCTATGCCACCGGCAAGCGCAAGGACGCGGTCGCGCGCGTGTGGCTCACCCGCGGCTCGGGCAAGATCACCGTCAACGAGCGCACCGCAGAAGTGTACTTCGCGCGACCCGTGCTGCGCATGATCATCCAGCAGCCCTTCATCGCCGCGAACCGCGGCGGCCAGTATGACGTGATCTGCACCGTTTCCGGCGGCGGACTTTCCGGCCAGGCCGGCGCGCTGCGCCACGGCGTTTCGCGCGCGCTGACCTTCTTCGAACCCGAACTCCGCGGCGTGCTGAAGAAGGGCGGATTCCTCACGCGCGACAGCCGCGTGGTCGAGCGCAAGAAGTACGGCAAGAAGAAAGCCCGCCGCAGCTTCCAGTTCTCGAAGCGCTAAGGCGTTATCCATTCATTCACTACAAAGGGCGCGCGGCCATGCGCGCCCTTTTCGTTTTTAGGGGCATGGAACTCGATCAAATTTTATCGAGTTCCGCGCCGGTTCCGTAGGGCTTGGCTGCTTAGATTGCCGGTAACGAAGCCTTCGAAAGCCCGCGGCCCGTGCTCGATCTCGACGTAAGAACACTCTTCATCGTGTCGATCTCCGTCACGCTGGTGCTCGGCTTTCTGCTGCTTTTTACCTGGTATCAGAACCGGCAGATCAGGGCGCTCGGCTGGTGGAGCGCGAGTCATTTCGTGATGTGCGCGGGTGCCGGACTGCTCGGCGCACGCGGTTTTGTCCCCGATGTCCTTTCGATCGATATTGCGAACGCACTGATCCTGTTCTCCTGCGGTCTGTCATGGGGCGGGGCGCGACTGTTCGACGAGCGATCCGTGCCGGTCAGCGGGGTGCTTGCCGGACCGATCCTGTGGATGATCGCATCACAGCTTCCGCTGCTTAACGAGTCCGTCAATGCGCGGATCATGTTCAGTTCCGCGATCATTTCGGTCTATGTCATCGGCACCGGCTGCGAGATCTGGCGCGGGCGCGTACAGGAACCCCTGATGTCGCGCTGGCCGCTGAGCGTCACGTTCTTCGTTCACGGCGCAGTCTATGCGCTCCGGATCTGGCTGGTGTTCGCGTTTCCGTTGGCGCCCGGCGCCTCGTTCTTTTCGGCCGCCTGGTTCAGCATCATCGGACTGGAGTCGCTCCTGTTTCTCATCACGGCGTCCTTCATGATCCTGGCCATGGCGAAGGAACGCAGCGAGCTCGTGCACAAGACCAACGCCATGCTCGATCCGTTGACCAACATTCCGAACCGGCGCGCGTTTCTCGACGCCGCGATGCGCCGGATGCGCCAGCGCTCGCGCAATCCGGAGCCGGTCACGGCGCTTCTGTTCGATCTCGATCATTTCAAGTCGATCAACGACCGGTTCGGCCATCATGTCGGCGACGAGGTGCTGCGCATTTTTACGGCGAAGGCCGCCGCAGAATTCCGCTCGACCGACATCATGGGCCGTCTCGGCGGCGAGGAATTCGGCGCGCTGCTGTTCGGGGCCGGGGAGGGCACGGCGGTCGGCACCGCCGAGCGCATACGCCGCGCGCTCATGGTTTCCACCGCGGAAATCGACGGGAAACCGGTGGATGCAACGGTGAGCGTCGGCGTTGCAGTGCTGTCGGCGGATTCGACCGAGGACGTCACGGAACTGCTCTCTCGCGCGGACCGCGCGCTGTACCAGGCGAAGCAGCGCGGCCGTAACCGGGTCGAAGTCGCGGGCAAGACGCCGGTTAGAGCGGAGCCCTCGATCGAAGAGGCGCACGCCGCGGTCGCGACGATCTCAGCATTTCGTTCGGCCGGACCGGCCATAGCGCCGCAACTGCCGGCCGCAAACGAGGACGAAATCGTCTGGATGGAGCCGCAGCAGCTTCGCGCGGCTGCGAAATAGGACCGATTTTCAGGTTCCTCCTTCTTCAAGTTTTAATCACTTCAGGGACGGTTCCGTAAAGGCGCGGCGCTAGCGTGTCTGCGAACGCGTCAGGTTCTTTCTCCGCGGCGGATTCATGGTTCTGGACGTACCCACACTGCTGGTCGTTTCGATCTTCGTAACGGCCGTGCTCGGGCTACTGCTGATCTTCGCCTGGATTCAGGACCGGAGCATCCAGGCGCTCGGCTGGTGGGGCGCGGCCTATCTGCTCGGCGGGCTCTCCGCCGGCATGCTTAGCCTCCAGCAGTTCATCGAGAACGCACTCGTAATCGATCTCGCAAGCGCGCTTCTGTTCGTAGCCTGCGGCATGTCGTGGAGCGGCGCGCGCGTATTCGACGGCAAGAACGTCCGCCCGTTCCTGATGCTCGCGGGCGCGATTATCTGGCTCGTGGCGTGCCAAATTCCGGGCTTCGCCGACTCTTCGATCGGCCGGATCGTGGTCAGTTCGCTGATTATCTCGAATTACACATTGTTCACGGCCTACGAACTGTGGAGCGGACGGAGCGAAAAGCTCAACTCGCGCTGGCCCGCAGTGATCGTGATCACGCTGCACGGCGTCGTATTTCCGAGCCAGGTGCCGCTGACCATGGTACTGCCGGGCGACCGCATTGCGGCAACCATGACCAACGGCTGGATTGCGACGCTCGCGATCGAGTCCTTGCTCTATTCGATCGCTGCGGCCTTCATTCTGCTCGAAATGGCAAAAGAGCGAACCGAGCGTGTGCACAAGGAAGCCGCGCTGATCGATCCGCTTACCGGCGTGCATAATCGCCGCGCGATTATCGAATTCGCGCAGCAGATTCTCGCGCGCGAGGTGCGGCCGACGAAGCCGATGGCGATCTTCATGTTCGACATCGACAAGTTCAAGTCGATCAACGATACCTACGGCCATCCGGTCGGCGACAAGGTGATCAAGCTGCTGGCGGCGACCGCGAAGAAGACACTGCGTCAGACCGATGTGTTCGGGCGTCTCGGCGGAGAGGAGTTCGCGGCCTTTCTCGGCAATACCGACGAGAAGGGGGCGGTGATCGTCGCGGAGCGCGTGCGGCTCGCGTTCATAGAAGCGGCGCGGGTCGTGGACGGTATCGAGATCGGTGCCACCGTGAGTATCGGCGTCACCTTCACGACGAACTACAAGGACGCGGTCGAAGCGCTGCTCGCACGCGCCGACGAGGCGCTCTATGAGGCAAAGAACGCCGGCCGAAATCGCGTGATGATCCGGAGCGAGGAGAACCGGCAGGTGGCCGCGGCCAGCATCGTGCCGGACCTGTCGGCTGCCGCGGCGGACCCGGTTACTACTCATTAACCGAGACCCGCTTACGCTTCTCACATGGCAAGCGTCGAGTCCCGCAATATCGTGACGGAGGCGGCCCGCCTCGAAGCGGTCGCGCAAGGCGCTGGGGCTGCTTTGGCTTGCATCCACGACACGGCTGAAGAACTGCACCGGGCGTTGGTCAGCGAGTATCTCGAACGCAGGCAGAACCGCGGTTTGTGGGCGCGCATGCGCGCGCTCAGCCTGTTCTCGATCTGATTGCGAGACTGTAAGACCTGAAGCCAATCGTCAGGCGCAGCCGGCGTCGTGCTTTTGCGCATCTTCGAGCATTTTTCGCGCGAAACCAACCAGTCGTGCCTTATCCTGCTTGCTGCGATTTGGACCTAGCTGTCCCTGTACGGCCAGGGTTGCGATGCCGTGCACCAGCGCCCATTGGCGTAACACGGCCGGATCGGAATTTTTTGCCACGTCATGTTCGACTCGGACCTCGCGGACGGCTTCGAACGTTTCTGCGAAAATCGCGAAAGCTGCCCGGCCGGCCTCGCGAAAGCGTGCGTTGTCGTGATCCAGAAGGCCGCTCTGGAACATGAGCTGGAACTGCGCGGGATGGGCGAGCGCAAAACCAACATAAGCCGTACCGGTTGCGAGGAGCTGGTCCTTCA
>JBGFSD010000004.1:0-4436 GCA_041694745.1 Pseudomonadota bacterium | reverse complement strand
TGCTGGAAGAAGCGGCCGAGATCGCCAAGCTGCGCCTGTTTCTGGCGCTGCTCGCGTCGGTACAGCGGATCGACGACATCGAGCCGCTGCCGAATATCGACTTCAACATCCTGCCGGGCAATTCTTTGATCGGGCTGCTGCGCGTAGACGAAGCGCGCTTTGCCGCGCAGGGCGACCTGTTCAAGAAGAGCTTTCGCGAGCTTGTGGACGAGAAGAACCGCAATCTGGACACCTACCGTCACACGGCGGCGACGTTCGGCAAGCAGGTCAACCTGCTGCAGTTGCGCGAAAGCATCGACGCGCAGATGCGCACCGTGGGCGAGTCGCTCAACACGCTGCTTGGCGACGACTTCAATGCGCTGGGCATCCGCTTCGAGCAGGCGAGCTGGGACGAGAAGGAAAAGGACCTTGGGCGGACGCACAAGCGCGCCCTCACGCGTGCCGACATCGACGCGCTGGCGCCGTTTCACTGGGGCTACGTGTTCGACGAGATCGCGGGCCGGCACGGCGGCTTCGACATCATCCTGACCAATCCGCCTTGGGAGATCTTCAAACCGCAGGCCAAGGAGTTCTTTGCCGAGCACTCCGATCTGGTCAGCAAGAACAAGATGCGGATCGAGGAGTTCGAGGAGGAAAAGTCCGATCTGTTGAGGAAGCGCGACATCCGCGCCGCGTGGCTGGAGTACCTGTCGCGCTTTCCGCACGTCTCGGCCTACTTTCGCACTGCGCCCGACTATGCGCATCAATCGACCGTGGTCGGCGGCAAGAAGACCGGCTCGGACCTGAACCTGTACAAGCTCTTCCTCGAACGCTGCTATCACCTGCTGCGGCCGCACGGGCATTGCGGCATCGTCGTTCCGTCCGGCATCTACACCGACCTGGGCGCCAAGGCGCTGCGCGATCTGCTGTTCGAGCGCACGCGCATCGAGGGGCTGTTCGGCTTCGAGAACCGCAAGAGCGTTTTCGAAGGCGTGCACCGCAGCTTCAAGTTCGTCGTGCTGACGTTCGAGAAGCTCGCGGCCCCGCGCGTGCTCGCTCCGGGCGAACGCAATGCCAGCGCGCCGCCGGACGATCTGCTGGCGCCGACGCGCAACCCGGGCACCGAATCCTTTCCCGCCGCGTTCATGCGGCACGACGTGGCGGAGCTGGCGCGCTTTCCGAAGGAAGGCGCGATCGAGATTCCGGTCGAACTGGTGAAACGGCTGTCGCCTGATTCGCACTCGGTGATGGAGTTCAAGAGCGCACTGGACATCGCGATCGCCGAAAAGCTGCTGCGCTTCCCGCTGCTGGGGCAGCGCATCGAGGGGACGTGGAACATCGATTTGACAGCCGAGTTCCACATGACCAACGACAGCAAGCTGTTCGAGACCGCGCCGGGCAAGGGCCGGCTGCCGCTGTACGAAGGCAAGCTGATCTGGCAGTTCGACCACAAGCTCGCGCCGCCGCGGTACTGGGTCGACGAGAAACGCGGGCGGGCGGCCCTGATCGGCCGCGGCGAGGACCGCGGGCAGCGGCTCGACTATCAGGGCTACCGGCTCGGGTTTCGCGATATCGCCGCCAACACCAACGAGCGCACGCTGATCTGCACGGTGATCCCGCCGGCATTTCATGGCAACAAGCTGCCGACGGTGCGGGTCTTCGATGACGAGGGCCGCACGCTGATCGGTCCGGCCGAACAACTCTTCGTTTGCGCCGTCTGGAACAGCTTCGTGCTCGACTGGATGATCCGGCAGAAGGTCTCGACGACCCTGAACTTCTTCCACCTGTTCCAGTTGCCGCTGCCGCGTCTTTCCGGGGCGGACCCCGCGTTGCGGCCGATCGTCGAGCGCGCCGCCCGCCTCATCTGCACGACCCGCGAGTTCGACGCGCTGGCCGAGGAGGTCGGCATCGGCTCGCACGAAGCGGGCGCCGCCGATTCCGCCGAACGCGCCCGCCTGCGCGCCGAGCTCGACGGCCTGATCGCGCACCTGTACGGCCTGACCGAAGCGGAGTTCGCGCATGTCCTGCGCGCGTTTCCGCTGGTTGACGAGGTAACAAAGGTCGCGGCGCACAATGCCTACCGCGATTTCGAGCGGAGGCCGATCCCGTGAGCCGCAGCCGGTCGGCGCGGCGCATGCGGGGCGGCGCATAATTGCTGCGGATCTAGACGTGCCGCCCCATGACGCTGAACGACCAGAAGAACCTCTACAGTCAGGCATGGCTGCTGGCGCTGGCATCGGCGGCGGGCGTTGCGCAAGTGGGAACCCCGGCCATCGACGACGACTCCGTGGACATGACCCTGAAGCGCACCGGCGGCGCTGGTCCGTGCCGCTCGCCCCACGTCGGTGTTCAACTCAAGTGCACCGCTGCGACCCAGCGCGCCGACGACGTGTTTCGGTTCCCGCTCAGTATCAAGAACTATGACGACTTGCGAGACGTGGAGAGCCACATTCCGAAAGTCCTGGTCGTGCTTTATGTTCCGGGCGCAGCTGACGCGTGGATCACGACCCACCCGACACACTCGGAGATTCGCAAGTGCGCGTACTGGCTCGGTCTGGCGGGTGCACCGGCAGTGGCCAATGAACACTCGGTGACGGTTTCCATCCCCTCGAACCAGCAGCTCGACGTGGCGGCCTTGCGGGCGATTTTCGACCGCGTGGCCGCGGGAGGCAGGCCATGAGCGCCGTTGTTGAGACCCTCGAATCCGATCTGGCCGCCGTGAACCCGACGGCGGTTCGTGCCTACCTGCTGGCGCGCGGCTGGCAACAGGTGGAGGCACCGGGCGACCGCCCGTGGTCGCTTTGGCAGGCCCCGGCTGGCGAGCAGGCGGAGCCGGAAGAAGCCTTGATGCCGCACAACCCCCAACTGCGCGACTATGCGCGCCGGTTGCGCGAACTGGTGAACACGCTTGAAACCGTGGAGCACCGGGCGCCGCAGTTCATCGCGCGCGACATTCGGCTGGCGGGATTTGACATCGTTCGCGTTCGCTTGCAGGGGGAAGAACGCGCCTATGACGGCATTCTGCCGCTGGACGACGCGGTAGAGGCGGTGAGTCGGACGCGCGATCTTCTGCTTGCCGGCGCCTGCGCCGCTGTGGCGCCGCGCATGTACTTCCCGTCTCGTAAGCCGGCAAGGGCCACCGAGTACATGAAGCGGGTAAGACTCGGCCAGACGGAGCCGGGCAGCTTCATCTTCAACGTTCTTTCGCCAGTCGCGCCGGAACTGCGCACGGATCAGGCGGGGGCGGAACTTGTTGATGAACCATTCGAACGCAAGGTCGTGACTACGCTTCGCGATGCGCTGCTGGCGACGACGGCTGCCGCGGTCCAGGCTGGCGCAACGCAGCGCCTTGAACCGTTTGAGACCGCTGTCGCGCGCGGTGTAAGTGCAAACCTTTGCGAGGCGTTGGCCGGCCTGAGTCTTGGACGCAATACCGATCGCGACGTTGAGATCGCGTTCGCGTGGGCCGGAACCCGAAGCCATTCGCCGGAACCGACTCGGCTTTCGATCCTGCCGACCACCGCCACGTTGATTCGTGAGGCGGCTCAGGATCTGAAGGCCAAGTCGCCGCGAGAGCTGTTCGAGGTAACAGGGCCGGTCGTCAACGCAAATCGCGCGCCAGGCGCCCCGATCGGCGAGGTGACGGTCCACGCGGCCGTCGACGAGGGTTTCCGCCTGGTGCGGTTCGAGGCCAATGAAAGCGACTTCGCCTTGGCGACGCGTGCTTTGGAGGAGAGAAAACTGCTGTCCGCCACCGGCACCCTCGTAAAGGAAGGTCGTTCGTACCTGCTGCGAGACGCGACGCAGTTTGCGGTCCGCGACGTCGGCGACCCGTTGGATCTGTGAGCGTCTTGCCGATGCGTTCGAAGTGCGCCGCGTCAGCATCGCGTGCGTGCGCCGGGTAGTGCGGACGCAGTCAGGGGCCATCGTGTTGCGTAAGCCCGAACGCGACGGTCTGCGGGCGGACCCGGCGACTGTTTCCGCGCTCCTGGACAGCCTCAACGAGGACGACGATCCGATCGGCTACGTGCAGTTCGCCGCGCGGCGCGCCGAGATCGAGAAAGCGCTTGCCGCCCTGGGCCAGGTGTCCGAAGGTACCGGAAAGGTCGCGCTGCTGTTCGGCGGACGGCCGGCTTGCGGAAGCCGCGGGATCGATGCCGACTTTGCCGGCAAGGCGATCGAACGGCGAGACGATCGTCGGCACCGTGCAGGGGGATGTCGCCCGCGCCTACGAGGACTCGCTCTTCAAGGACCATCCTCTGCTTGGGCCGATGCGCGCGCCCTTCGAGGTGCGCAAGGTGTCGCGGCGCGGTGGTGCGCCGCGGCTCGCGTACACGCTGACCGGCGTCGCGCCGAGCAACTGAGCGAGTGACGAGCCGCTTGCGGTGCCGTATCTGCGCCCGGAGCGCGTGTGACTGAGTCCATTGACGACCGCCCCGAACACGCCGAACTGCGCC
>JBGFSD010000085.1:0-4543 GCA_041694745.1 Pseudomonadota bacterium | reverse complement strand
AGATCCCCTCCCGCGGAGCTATATCAGCAAGTTTTTATATTTGCCGAAAGGGCCAAATCACGCCATTGTTCGCGTGTATCAACGACCGTGATCCGGCCGCAAGGGCGCCGTTTTGTCGGGGCCGTCGCCGAGATGGAACCGCGGCCGCCAATTCTGTCAACAGTAACGAGCAAAGATTTTCGCGCGTAGCGCTTCACGCGCTCGCCAGGACTTTCTCAAGAACCGGGGCCGTCGATACGACATGCCCGTCGAGTTTAAGCCGTTTCGGGTCCAGCCCAAGCGCGAGCCCTAAAAGCCGGGGCAGATGGATGATGGGAAGATCCGCCCGGGCCCCGGAGGTCCGCGCCGCCTCGGACTGGTAGGGGTCGAACGGCGTATGACAAAGCGGACACGTGGTGACGAGACAGTCGGCTTCGGCTTGCTGCGCTTCCATCAGGCGTTTGCCGGAAAGCTTCAACGCCACGTCCTCCTTGGCCATCAAGACGTGGAAGCCGCAGCACCGCTTTTCCCCATCGTAGGCGGCCGGCTCGGCGCCGAGAAGCCGCATCAGGGTATCGAGCGACGTGGGCAAATCCGGGCCGTCGAAACCGAGCGCATCCTTCGGCCGCAAAATATGGCACCCGTAATAGGGCGCGACGCGCAGACCGCGCAACGGCCTGACGATTCTCTTGGCGAGGGTTTCGGCTCCGATATCGCGCAGCGGCACCCATAAAAAATGCGTCACTTCGCTCCGGCCGGCATAGTTCAGGCCGACCTCCGCAAGATTGCGGTTGATGGCCTTCAGCAGTTCCGGATCGCGCCGCGGCCGATCGTTGACTTCCCTGAGATTGAGAAAGCACGTGGCGCAAACCGTCATCACGTCGCGCCCCATTTTTTCCGCCAAGGCCAAGGTTCGGGCATTTAGCGTCAAAAATAATTCTTCGTCGGAGTCGCGCAATTGGCGCGCGCCGGTGCGCGCGGCGACGTCGAGTTCGGCAAGATCGATGCCGAGCTCGCCCGCGACGGTCTTCACCGACACGTCCAGTTCGACGCAGGTGGATTTCACCGAGCAACCCAGGAAATAAGCGACCTTCATTTTCTTTTCCCCAGGAGTTCGAAAAGTCTTCGGATGTCGCCGATTTGCGGAACGGCCTTCGGCGTAAGCTGGATTTTTCCCGTCGCTGACAATGCCGAAACCGATTTATATGTCCGAATTATTACAATATCTCCGCCACCGGTTCGAGTTCGGCTGGTCCGGCTCGAGATCGTTCCGCGGTTTTCGTTTTTCGGAACTACGGCGTAAACACGCCGTGGGGCGTCGCGATCAGAACGCCTCTTCCCAGGTCCGGCTGAGGCGCGTCGCGGAATTGATCAGACCGACCATCGAATAAGTCTGCGGGAAATTGCCCCACAACTCTCCGGTTTCGGGGTGGATGTCCTCCGACAGAAGCCCGAATGAATTGCGCCGGTCGAGAACCGCCTCGAACAACGCCAGGGCCTCGGTTTTACGACCGAGGGCGGCAAGCGCGTCCACGTACCAAAGGGTGCAGATGGTGAAGGCGGATTCCGGCAAACCGAAATCGTCGGCGGTTGCGTAGCGCAACAGCAAATCGCCGCGCCTGAGGGTGCGGCCGACATATTCGACAGTGGACGCGAAGCGGGGATCATCGGCGGCCAGAAAATCAAGCTCGTGCAGGAGAAGCAGGCTCGCGTCCGCCTCCTCGCCGTCCCAGGTGGAGACGAAGCTTCGCAGCTTGTCGTTCCAGCACCGTCGGGTGACGACGCCGCGCAGTCGATTCGCTTCTCCTTGCCAATGGGATTCCCGCTCGGGCAAGCCAAGCGTCCCGGCGATCTTGGCCAGCCGATCGCACGCGGCCCAGCACATCAGGCTGGAGAACGTGTGAACGGCAAACCGGGTGCGCAGTTCCCACGGGCCGGCATCGGGCTGATCGAAGACCTCGACGGCCTTTCGCCCCAAAAGCTCGAGCCGTTCGAACAGCTGCCAATTCCCGGATCGGACCAGGCGCTTATCGAAAAATACGTGGGTGGCGGCGAGGATGACACTGCCATACACGTCGTTTTGCACCTGCTCGTAGGCCAAATTGCCGGTGCGCACCGGCCCCATGCCGCGATAACCGGCGAGCGCGGGCATTTCGTGTTCACCCAACGAATTCGAGCGCGAAATGCCGTAGACCGGACGCAGGACGCCGCCCTGGCTTTCGCTGACGATGTTGGTGATGTAGCCGAGATAGTCTTCCATGGTGCGGGTCGCGCCGAGCCGGTTGAGGGCATGGACGACGAAATAAGCGTCGCGCGGCCAGCACAGGCGGTAGTCCCAATTGCGCCGGCTCCCTGGCGATTCGGGAATCGATGTGGTCAGCGCCGCGACGATCGCCCCGGTTTCCTCAAAGTTGCAAAGCTTAAGGGTGATGGCGGCGCGGATGGTCTCTTCCTGCCAATCGAAAGGCACCGACATGGAGCGGACCCAGTTGCGCCAATGTTCCAGGGTGCGTTCGTGAAACATGCGCGCCGTTTCGTCGATTCCGGTTTGCAGCGTTTCGTCAGCGCCAAAAATCAGATTGACCGGCATGTCGAGGACGAACGACCGCTCTTCCACCACATAGGACAACGGCGCGTCGGTGGTCAGGCGCGTGGTCAAATCCTCGGACACGTAGCGGATGTGGTTGCTGCCGGTGGTGATGCGCGGGCTGACCGCGCCCCAGCCGAAGCGGGGCCGAAGACGAACGCGAATCCGAGGCTTGCCGCTCAAGGGAAAGACCCGGCGCACGAGCAACGGCGGGCGGAACATGCGGGAATGTTGGGCGAAGCGCGGCGCGAAATCGATCACTTCGACCGCGCTGTCGTCGTCGCCATAGAGGCGCGTACACAGGATCGCCGTGTTGGGGACATAGCAGGGCTCGCTGCGGACTTGATTGACGAGTTCGAGCGTAAAATACCCTCCGTTCGACGCCTCGTCCGGGCGGTACGGCTCCGCGCCGTTTACCAACGCGTTAAAAATGGGATCGCCGTCAAGCCGCGGAAACCCGCCCCAAACGATGCGCGCGGCGGAATCCACCAGCATGGCGATCGAGCAGTTGCCGATTACTCCGAGATTTAGATCGATCATTTCATTTTCCCGCGTCGTCTACGTTTTGTCTCCACTCCGGCCAATCGTTCAAGCCATGTTGCCACCTCAGCGATGTTCGCCATGCGATGGCGGGCGACGGATTTGCCGTCGACCCCGACGCGGATGGAAATTCCGCCCCGCCGGTTGACTTCGCGAAACCCCTCCTCATCGGTCACGTCGTCGCCGACGAAAATCGGAATACGCCCGGCATAGGGAGGTCGGTTGAGAAACCAGGCGATGGCGGCTCCCTTGCCGGCATCGGATGGTAGAATCTCGACCACGTTTTTACCGTCGATCAAGCGAAATCGACCCTTGTCGCCGCCCAGCGCCCGTACGGCGATGCGGCGGGCGCGGCGGGCGTCGAGCGCCGGCAAGCGATAGTGAAGAGCGAGCGAATGCGACTTCACTTCGACCATGGCAAGCGCGATCGCGTCAACGAGGCGGGCGAGGCGTTCGGCGATCCGGGGGAGCGACGCATCTGCGGTCGCAAGTACCTTAACCGTACCGGCCATGCGCAACTCGGCGCCATGGCAGCCGGCGGCATCGAGGCCGGTGTGTCCGAGCAGGGCTTCGAGCGCCGCCAAGCTCCGCCCGGTAATCAGGGCGCAGGCGCCGCCGAAAGATTTTCTGAGCCGTTGGAGCAGGGGAATCAGCCCTTTGGGCACCACGACCTTGTCGGGATGTTCGGCCAGCTCCAAAAGCGTGCCGTCGACGTCGAGAAACAAGGCCCACAATCGCGCGCCGAAATCGGGCAAGGGAGGAAGATCAGGCATTCTTCGCCTCTTGCTCGCTGACCGAGGCGATGTTCGATTCGATGCGGCTTCGCTTGCGAATTCGCGAGGCGTCGAGCAGCATCCGCCCCGCCCAGTAAAAGACGTTGTTTTCGCTCACCGACTCGCGCATCAGTCGCATCCGTTCGCGCTGTTGGTCGGGCGGCATCCGCAGCGCCCGATCGATGGCATCGGCGGTGGAACGCGCATCGAACGGGTTGACGATCAGGGCCTCCAAAAGCTCGCGCGCCGCGCCGGCGAAGTTGCTGAGGATCAGAACGCCGCGCTCGTCGTCGCGCGCGGCGACGAACTCCTTGGCGACCAAGTTCATGCCGTCGTGCAGGCTGCTGACGATCGCCACGTCTGCGGCGCGGAAAAGTTCGTAGACCTGCTCGGGTTCGTGATGCTGCGCCACCAGGATGATCGGCTTGTAAGCGCCACGGCGGAAGCGGGCATTGATTTGGTCGGCGATGGCGGCGGATTCCTTCTGAATATCCTGGTAAGCGGCAAGCTTGCTGCGGCTCGGCGCCGCCACCTGAAGGAAAACGAACCGACCGATCCATTCCGGATACAGTTCCAAAAGAATCTCCACCGCCCGGAAGCGATCGGGGATGCCCTTGGTGAAATCGAATCGCTCGACACCGACGCCGAGGAGGGTATCGGCGGG
>JBGFSD010000087.1:0-19885 GCA_041694745.1 Pseudomonadota bacterium | reverse complement strand
GACATCTGCGCTTTCGCAGGTGAAGCGAGCAATGCCGCGATGTGATGCCCGAAACCCTTGGCGCGCAGATCGACTTCGCGAAGGCCGTTGAAGAACAAGAGCCCCGCTTTCACCGCGGGGTCCTCGAATTCCCGGTGCACGAATTCGAGCGGCGAGAGCGCGCTGACCTCGAGCAGCCGGCGGCCGGGAGCGCTTTTTTCGAGCAATGCGCGGCGCTCCTTCGCCGGCAGCGGCGGCGATTTCGCCTCCCAAGAAAGAATGTCGCGCACGATCGGCACAAATTCGCTCTGCCAGCGCCGGAGCGTCGCCGCATCCCGCTTCGAGAAATTCTCGAAGGATGCAACGGTGCGGCCGATGTCGGTCCACCATTCGAGCGTACGGTCGTCGCGCGTGATCATCGCGACATTCAGTTCCGGCTCGATGTATTCTGCACCGTGACGCTTGAGTTCGAGATCGGCGTACCATGGCATTGCGGTGATCGCGCGCTGGAAGAACGCGTGCGTGTTGTGCAGGAAGCCCGGCCGCCGCGGATCCTCCATCGTCGACAGGCCGCCACCCGCGATATGCCGCCGGTCGATCGAAAGCACCTTCAGTCCGGCCTTGCCCAGATAAGCCTGCAACACGAGCGCGTTGTGACCCGCGCCGACGATGATGCCGTCCCAGGTCATTCTATTCCCAGTAGCCGGTAAATCCGGCGAGTGTACTCGCCGAATTTTTCGGTATTGCGCATGTCGAGCGTGCGCGGCATCGGAATGTCGACCTGGAAATTGTCGGCCATCCTCGCAGGGCCTGCCGTCAGCACCACGACGCGGGTGCCGAGGAAGACCGCTTCGGTAATGCCGTGCGTTACGAAGATGATGGTCTTCTTCGCTTCCTCCCAGATGCGCAGAAGCTCGAGGTTCATCTTCTCTCGCGTCAGCGCGTCGAGTGCGCCGAACGGCTCGTCCATCAGGATGAGCTTCGGGTCGTGCACCAGCGCACGCGCGATCGAGGCGCGCTGCTGCATGCCGCCGGAAAGCTCGTAGGGATATTTATCCTCGTGACCCTTCAGGCCGACGAGGTCGAGCAGCTCATAGGCGCGCTTGCGCGCGGCATCCTGCGGCAGTCCGAGAATTTCCGTCGGCAGCATCACGTTGTCGATGATGCGCCGCCACTTCAAGAGAAGCGGCTGCTGAAACACCATGCCTATGTCCTTGGCCGGATCGAACGGCTGCGTCTTCGAACCGATGCGGACGACACCGGCATCGAAGCCGTGCAGTCCGGCAAGAATCTTCAGCAAAGTGGTCTTGCCGCAGCCGGACGGGCCAACCAGAGAAACCAGCTCGCCCTGCTCGACGTCGAAGGTCGCTTCGGAGACCGCGAGGAAGTCCTGTCCGCGCGTGCGGTAGACTTTCTTGACGCTGTCGAGGTGGATGAATGCTTCGCTCATGACTACTGAATCCGCGCGTCCTTGACGACGAACAGGCGCTCGAGGGCGAGCACGAGACCGTAGAGAACGCCGCCGATGATGGTGATCAGGATCACCGCCATGAACATCGCGGCCGTGTCGAGCGTCACCTGGACCTGAAGCATCAAATAGCCGAGGCCGCGCTCGGAGCCGAGGAACTCGCCGACGATGGCGCCGGCGACCGCGAGAATGGCCGCGACCTTCATGCCGGAGAAGATGTACGGCAGCGCGCCGGGAAGCTGAATCTTGACGAAGAGCTGCCAGCGCGAGCCGCGCAGCGTGCGGACGAGATCGAGAAGGTCGGGCTCGACTTCGCGAAGCCCGCGCGCGGTGGTGAGTACGATCGGAAAGAAGCTGATCGCGAATGCCATCAGCGTGTTCGGCCAGATGCCGTAGCGGAACCACACGATCATCAGCGGCCCCAGCGCCACTTTCGGGATCATGTTGAGGCTGACGAGCAACGGCATCGCGAACATTTCCAGCCAGCGGAACCACGAGAACAGAAGCGCCGTCAGAATCCCGAACACGGCCGCAAGCAGGAAGCCGCCGAAGATTTCGATGGTTGTCGCCGTGACGTTCTCGAGCCAGCGATAGTTCGGCACTACCAGCGCATGCAACGTGTCGTAGGGCGTCGGCATGACGATCCTCGGCACATTGCCGAGCACGACAAAGAAGTGCCAGCACGCGACCAGGATCAAATGGCTGAGCACGGCCAGCGCATAGCGCTGCACCTGTTCGTTGCTACCGCTCATGATCTTTCTCCCCTTCCCGCCGGCACTATCCGGAAAGCCGCGTGCGCCTGCAACCCGCAAAGATACTTCATGCCAGCCACCGTGTGAGGTTCTCGCGCACGAAGGCATCGTCGTTCAGATGAGGGTAGGCCGTGTAGATGCGGTCGATCTCCTCCTTCTGGCCGGGGCCGAGCGTCTCTTTCGGATCGAGACACCAGGTGCCTTCGAGCAATCCCTGACGGCGCAGGATTTCGTGACAGCCGCAGATCACGCCGTGAAAATCGTTCGCGACATCGAAGATCGCCGCGTTGCAATCCGTCACTTGCGAGTCGAGCGCGAGCATTTCGGCGGAGACCGATTGCTGCGCGGCTTCGTGCTGTGCGCGCTCCAGCAACTCGACGGCGCGCCTGACCCACACGCTCCAGTGGCCGAGCAGGCCGCCCTTGATGCGCACCGTCACCGGCTTGCCATCGCGCATGACGACGAACGGCGTCACCAGATCGAGCACGATGTGATCGTCGTTGCCGGTATAAAGCGTGATGCGGTCCTCGGCGCGGGCTTCGACCACACCGCGGATGACGTCGAGCGTGCGGTAGCGGTTGAACGGCGCCATCTTGACCGCAACGACGTTCTCGATTCCGGCGAAACGCTTCCAGAACGAAGCCGGCAGCACGACGCCGCCGACCGCGGGCTGCAAGTAAAATCCGACCAGCGGAATCTCGGCCGCGATCTTTTTCGCATGTTCGATCAACTCGTCTTCGGACGACCCTTTCATCGCCGCGAGCGAGAGTAGCCCGGCGTGATAGCCGAGCCCGCGCGCGGTCTGCGCTTCCTTCACCGCCTGCGCGGTTCTTCCTGCGAGTCCCGCGATCATAACGAGCGGCCGCTTCGTCCATTCGCGCGCGGCGTTCATCGCAAGCGAGAGCACCGGCTCGTAAAGACCTTTTTCGCGAATCGCAAACTGGGTCGTGTGAACACCGACCGCGAGCCCGCCGGAGCCCGCGTCGATATAGTAACGGGAGAGCGCGCGCTGGCGGCGCGCATCGAACTTGCGGGACGCGTCGAGCGCCAGCGGATGCGCGGGGATCACCGCGCCTTTGCGCAAAACCGCCAGCACATCGGCCGGCAAGTCGTTCCAGCGTAACGCCACGCGTCTCTCCCTCGGTCCGGCCGCTGCGATGCGGGGACCTGCCCCGCTCGCGCTTGTTTTGGCGCCATTTGACAGGCGCTTTCGCCGCTCATATCGTCTAGTAACCAGATAGTTACATCGAAACTTCGCCGCCTGTCGAGAACCGGATCACCGGCCCATGCGGAGAACGACTTAGGGAGGAAGGTCAGATGAAAACAGCAATGAAACTTGCGTCCGCGATTTTCGCCGCGGCCCTTTTGGCCCCGGCGAGCGCCTCGGCTCAGAAAATCACGTTCACCCTCAACTGGGTGGTCGGCGGCGATCATGCGCCGTATTTCTACGCGCTGAAGAACGGCTGGTACAAAGACGCCGGTCTCGATCTCGACATCGAAGCGGGACGCGGCTCGGCGGCGTCGGCACAGAAGGTCGCGGCCGGCTCCGCGCAGATCGGTCTTTCCGACATGGCGGGCGTGCTCCTGTTCAACGGCAAGGGCGCGAAACTCGTCGGCGTCATGAACATCTACGCCAACTCGCCGCAAGGCATGTATTGGAAGAAGAGTTCCGGCATCAAGAGCGTCAAGGATCTCGCCGGCAAGCGCATCGGCAATCCGGCCGGCGACGGCGCGCGCACCATGTGGCCCGCGCTCGCAAAAGCGAACGGCATCGACCCGAATTCGGTGATCTGGGTCAATATCGACGCGAACTCGAAACTCGCCGCGCTAAAATCCGGCGCGATCGACGCAACCACTTCGTTCTTCAACCTGCACCACATCTTCGCCCGCGAGCTCGGCGACGACATGGGCTTCCTCGCCTGGCGCGACGGCGGCCTGAACCCTTACGGCAATTCGATCATCGTGCAGGCCGACTGGCTCTCGAAGAATAAGGACAAGGTAGCCGCCTTCGTGAAGGTGACGCAGAAGGCTTTCGCCGAATGCGCGAAGAAGCCGGAGCCCTGCATCCAGGCGATGGTGGACATGAACAGCGCGCTCAAATTCGACAACGAGCTGACCAACTGGCACCTCGTTTCGATCCTGATGAGCGACGAGACATCGAGGAACGTCGCGCTCGGCTGGCATGACGACCAGCGCATGGCCGCCGACTACAAACTCGTCGACGAGTACCTCAAGATGGAAAAGCCGTACGACATCAAGACGGCTTACACCAACGAGTTCCTCGACAAGAACGTCAAGATGCCGGCGATCAATCCGCCGAAGCTGTACTGACCGGCGAACGCTGGGATACGAAAGGGCCGGCCCGCCGCCGGCCCTTTTGCTATCCGAACTCCGGCCCGATCACCGCATAGCTTTGCGCGACGTCCTGGAAGGCGTCGCTGCGCCGATACAGCATCCGCGTCAGCGGGCGCTCCGGAGCGAAGCCGGCGGTTGCGAGAAAACGCGCCGTCAGCGGCTTGTCGTCGACGAAGTCGATGTAGACCGGTGCAGATACCGTTTCCAGCGCCTGGGCGAGCAAGGCGCAGGCGATCTCGCAGCTTTCGGCAACCAGCGGCCCGAGTTGCGCCGCGCGGCGGCCCATGCGGCCCATCAGAAATCCCACGATATGTCCGCCGCGCCAGACGCAGAATTCCGCTTCCGGCAGACGGCCGCGCAGGCGCGCGAGCACCTTGCCGCGGTCGGCCCCGAAGATCGCGGAATCATAGGCGCACAGTTCGTGCCATGAGGAATCCGAAATCGCCTCGACGGTAATGCCGTTCGCGAGCGACGGCACGATCTTGCCGCCGCTCAAGAGCAGCCGCAGGTAGCCGAAGGAATCCTGGAAACCGAGACCGAGATAGACGTCGCGCCCGGCGGGCGTGGCGTCGAGCACCGGGACCAGACCCTTCCCGGTAAGATTCCGGACGCAATGCTGCACGAGTCTCGTGCCCAGGCCCTGCCGGCGGTAGTAGCCCGCGATCAGCACCATGGAGATCCACGCGAACCTGCCGCCATAAGGCAGCACGGCAGCGGTCGCGATCACCCTGCCCTTGTCGCGAACCGCGTAAACGGTGCCGAGTTCGAGAAAGATGCGCCAGTCGGCTTCGGTCTGATTCCACCCGGCTTCCCTCACCAAAGCATCCGCATCGCCAAGTTCTTCGGCGCGGAGGGTACCGATCTCGAAATCAGAAACTGCCATCGCGCGTATCGTAATGCGTTTCCTTGCCCAGGCTGCGCGCGCCGCGCGCAATCCAGTCGGCGGTCCAGCGGATCATACGCTCAAGCGGGACCGGAGGCTCGCCCAAAAGTTTTCTTGCTTTCGAGGTATTAACCAGCCAGCCGTCGGCGGCTTCCTTCCCCGTGAACTGCGGCGTCTTGCCGAACAGCCGGCCGAATTCCTCAGCCAGCCAGCGGATCGAGATGGTTTCCGGCCCGCTAATGTTGATCGGGCTCGCCGGCGTGGTGCAATGCGCAAGCATCCGCAGGATCATCGCGTTCGCGTCGCCCTGCCAGATCACGTTCACATGGCCTGCGGTAAGATCGATGGTTGCCCCCGAATGAACCTTCGAAGCGACATCGTGCAACACGCCATAGCGCATGTCGATTGCGTAGTTGAGACGGATGATGCGGCCCGGCGTATCGTGTTTACGCGAAAAATGCTCGAACATCGCCTCCCGGGCGACGCAGGAATTGGCATAGGCGCCGGGCGGCGGCACGGCCGGGGTCTCCTCGGTCGCGCCGCCTTTGGTGACGTCGACATAGGGATAGACGCAGCCGGTCGAGAAGGCGACGATCCGCGACTTCGCGAATACTTCCGCGACCATCGCCGGTACATGTGCATTCATGGCCCAGGTCAAATGCTCCGCTCCGGACGATCCGAACTTGCGGCCCGCCATGAACACAACGTTCGGCGAGCGCGGCAGCTTCTCGATGCCCGCGCGATCCAAAAGATCGGCCTCGATGCATTCGATGTCCCACGACTGCAACTTTTCGCGCAGGCCGGCTTCCGAGAAGCGGGCAACGCCGATCACGCGGCGGGCTGGATCGACGCGCTTCGCAAGACGCGCCAGCGTCGGTCCCATCTTTCCGCCCACCCCGAGCACGATGATGTCGCCGGGCGCTTTCCTTAAATCCACGCGCAGCAGATCGTTCGGCTGCGTCATGAAATCTTCGAGGTGATCCTCGTCGCGAAACCGCTCGGGTAGCGCTGGTGCGGCGGGAGTCATGGCGTTTCCTTTTTTCTCGGTTCCGGCTTGTCGTTCTTGTTGTTCTTGGCGGCGGCGCGCTGCCGCGCTATAAGTAACCAGTTAGATACTTACGATCTTAGGGCGCGGGAAGACGCCCGGCAACCGCCGCGAACGCAGCGCAGGGAGTGAAGCCATGACCAGTACCGCCAGAATTCTCACCACCGTGGTCGGCTCCTATCCGGTGCCGGACTGGCTTACGGCGCTTCCCTCCGAGCAGGCCGTGATCGACGCGACCCGCGTGGTGCTGCACACGCAGGAACAGGCCGGGATCGATCTGGTCTGCGACGGCGAGCTTTCGCGCTTCGATGTGAACCATCCCGAGACCAACGGCATGATCGAGTATTTCGTGAAGCCGATGGCGGGCATCCGCACCGCGATCAGCTTCGACGAACTCGTGGAGTACCGCGCGAAAAGCACGATGCGATTCCGTACCCGTCCGCCGGGAATCGTCGAAGGACCCGTCTCGTCCGGCACGCTAGACCTGCCGCAGGCCTATCAGCGCGCACGCGCACTCACCAGAAAGCCGTTCAAGTTCACGGTCACCGGCCCGCACATGCTGGCGAAGACGCTGCTCGACAAGCACTACAAGAAACTTCCCGATCTCGCTTTCGCCATTGCCGACGCGCTCGCTGCACAGGTGAAGCATATCGACGCCGACGTGGTGCAGATCGACGAAGCCAATCTCCCGGGCAGCCCCGACGAGTGGGAGTGGGCGGCGGAAGCGATCAACCGCGTGCTGAAGGCGGTGAAGACCAAGCCCGCCGTGCATCTGTGCTTCGGCAATTACGGCGGCCAGTCGATCCAGAAGGGCACCTGGAATCAGCTGATGAAATATCTCAACGCGCTTCATGCAGATCACATCGTGATGGAGAATGCGCATCGCCCGGCGGAAGAACTCGCGGCGTTCCGCGAGCTGAAGCCGGAGATCGGCTTCGGCCTCGGCGTCGTCGACATCAAATCGACCGTGATCGAGAGCGCGGATTCGATTGCGCGGCAGATCGAGCGCGCCGAGACCCTGATCGGCGCCGGCCGCGTGAAATACATTCACCCGGACTGCGGCTTCTGGATGCTGAAGCGCTCCATCGCCGACGGTAAAATCCGCGCGCTGGTCGAGGGCCGCGATCTTTACGAAGGGCGCGGCAAGACGCGGGTGGCTTGATGCGCGTTGGCCTCGTTATTTCGTCATGCTCGCGCTTGTCGCGAGCATCCACGCCTTTGTTGAGGCGCGGTATGTAAGGCGTGGATGGCAACAGAAGTCGCGCTTGCGCGACTTCTGAATAAATCATGCCTAAGTCGGGCAAGCCCGACTTAGGTGACGAGCCGGCCATGACGAGTAGAGAAACCTACTCTCGCAAAGCAGCCAGAGTATTTTTCAAACAGCGCGCAGGCGAAAACTTCCTCTTTTTTTGCGCGAATGGGGCAGGCCCCAAGCGCGCCGAAAATTCGAGGGTCGCGAAGCGCCGCGGGACGCCACGTCTTCGTCTGCCGGACTCCCGTTTGACGGGGAGCCCGTATCGTCTCGCAGCGCTTCGCTTGCGGCGATTTGTTAGCTTCAGGACCGTGCTTCTGAAACTTTCCGCGGAGAGGTTTCTTCTCCGCTTCCGGTTTCCATTCCAGCCAACACCAACCTTCACGGTCAGCGCCCCTTTCGGGGATAGGCGGCGGCCCGTAGTAGCCGCGGACGGTGACCCGAAGCCTCCCGGTGATACGGCTGCGAACCGCACCAGCAGGCGCCGGCCGCTTCCCGCATTCACGAACGCCTCATGAGCGCGCCCTCGAACGGAAACGGCGCACGGAATATAATCCTATTAGGGAAGCGTGTCAAGTTTTTCGCGGGATGCCGCGGAACCCGGACAGAAAAAAGCCCGGGCGTGTAGCGCCCGGGCTTTTCCTTTAGGCCGCCTTCTTCTGGAGCGTAATCTGGCCCTGATTTCCGCCGATCGGAATGCGCCGAGGCTTCATTGCCTCCGGCAGTTCGCGCTGCAGCCTGATCTTCAACAGGCCGTCGTCGAAGGACGCTTCTTTTACTTCGACATAGTCCGCGAGATTGAACACGCGACGGAACGAACGGGAGGAAATACCCTGATAGAGGTATTCGCTCTCGGGCTTCTGGGTCTTGGCACCTTCCACCGTCAGCACATTCTGCTCGGCGGTGATGGTGATTTCGGACGGCGAGAAGCCGGCAAGCGCCAGCGAAATCTGATACTGGTCGTCGCCGACCCGTTCGATATTGTAGGGCGGGTAATGTTCCTCACCCGTCCAGGCATTGGCCTGGTCCATCAGATCGAACAGACGATCGAAGCCGATGGTGGAACGCCAGAAGGGCGTCGGATCGAAGTTTCGCATTTCCACATCCTCCGTGAAGCAACATGGAACGTTTTGAGACATCGCCTGGCCGCAGGGGCCCCGGCAAAAATTCAGCTAGGGGAAGGGCGGCGGCTTTCAAGCGGCCTGCCCGAAAAAAATTTTCCGGGCGGTCTTGAAACCGGAAACGGATTTACAAGGTTTTTTTCGTCGGAAAGGAGGAACCCGCCAAGGAGGCTGTTATGGACATCCACGAATACCTGCCCGTGGTGGCTTTCGCAGCCGCAGCATGGGCTGCAGGCGCATATTTCACATCAGCGGGAGGGCTTCGGCTATGAGTCTTGCACGTCCCCCGTACGATCCGGCGAAAGTCCCGCTGCCGCGAATTTTCTATACTCCTCAAGAGGTGGTGCGCGACCGATCGCTTTCGCTACAACAAAAGAAACAGTTTCTTGCCGACTGGGCATCCGACCGCAACGCAGTCGAGTCCAAGCCGGCGCTGCGCCGCCATCCGGTGACGGGCATTGCCGTGAATGTGGCGGAGATCATTGCCGCATTGCGCGCACTCGATCATGACGACCCGAAGTTTCCCGGCGGCGCCGCCTTGCGCCCGCCGCGCTTCCCGGTTCAAACCCGCGCCATCACTTCGCGGAAGCGCGCGACCGGCGCAGGGTTGCGGATCATGGTGAGCGGCATCGAGAAGTGACCGCGATCCCAGACGAAACGGTTTTCGTCGGGCACACCCCAGGAATCGATCAGGCTCAGGCCGCTTGCATAAGGCGTGATGCGGTCGCGCTTGCCGAGCACGGTGACGATGCGCTCGGGCTTCACCGCCGGCAGCCGCGCGGGATCGAGCAGACCCAGACCTGCTTCGATCCGCTCGCGGCTCCAGCCCTGCTGCTCCGCGTTCAGATCGACGCCAAGCAGGTTCG
This sequence comes from Pseudomonadota bacterium, assembly GCA_041694745.1. GTDB lineage: Bacteria > Pseudomonadota > Alphaproteobacteria > Rhizobiales > Xanthobacteraceae. The sequence continues at coordinate 10,164 of JBGFSD010000087.1, read as the reverse complement.
CCATGTCGCCGTGGAAGGTCGCGTCCGACATGCGGCCGGAATGCGTAATCAGAAACAGGCCGTCGGCTTTCAGCCGCGGGTTGCGCTCGCCGATCTTCTCCGCGGCGAATTGCGCGATCAGGGCGCCGAGGCTGGTGCCGCCGTAAGCGAGCGGGGCATCGGACTGCTGCCGCACCCAGTTCGCGATCACAGCCCATTCCTGCGCGGCCCCCGTGAAGGCGTCGAACAGCCCGCCGGGAATGCGCGTCATCATCGGCTGGCCGCCGAAACTGCCGAGCGGCCGGCGGCGGCCGTGCCACGGCGCCACGGGGCGGATTACGCGGAAGCCTTCCGCGCGCAGCGTGCGCGCCTCGTCGATCAGCCCGCGCCAGTGATCGAACTCGATGCAGATGCCGTGGCCGAAGATGACGGTCGGCGGATTTTCGACGCCATGCGGCTCGAGCACGCGCGCATAGACCATGTCGCCTAGGAGCGCCGACGGGCTCGGAAAGCGCAGCCAGTAGTCGACGCCGGCCGCGCGCTCGATTTTCTTCGAGACCTCGACGGCGGTGTCTGCGCGCGCGATGCCTTCGAGCGAAAGCCGCTCGAAATTCGCGCCATAGATCGCGGCGATTTCCTCGGGGCTCTGCGTCACCGACCTGATGCGCGGCGGATCGTTCCGGAGCATGAAACCGAAATGGCGCCGGGCGAGATTGTAGGCGTGGCTCGCGGCGTAGCGCGACGCTTCGATCTCGCGGCGCGCGTCCGGACCCGCGGTGCTGTTGCCGAAGAACGCCTGCTGCCACGCGGCTTCCCTGCTCTGCGCAACCGCGCGGGCGGATGCGGTCTGCACCAGCGCCTCGGCGAGCTTCTTTTCGTTCGCGCTTTTGCGCGGCAACTGCGCGGCATCGAAAAAGCGCTCGACCGAGGTGCCGGCCTGCTCGGCCGCGGCCCACAACAGCGACGACGGCACGAACAGCCGTCTCAGCGCCCAGGAGCTTACCGGGTCGAACCAGGGCCAGCCGAAGGCGTAGCCCTTGAGCGTCCGGCCCCAGTTGCGCTTGGGCCTTGCTTTGTATTGCATAGCGAGGGGCTGATCGGTCACGAGCACAAGAACCGGCAGTCGTAGGGGAAGCGCTTGATAGCGGATGAACGGTCCGCCGTCTCACAGGCATTCTAGGGCAAAATTATGTGGTCCGAAGTCACGCTGCCGCTCTGGGTTTTTGTCGTCATCGGCGTCCTGGCAGGGCTCGCCTTTCTCGACCGCATGCTGATCCCGAGCGTGCGCTGGGCGCTCCGGCGCCGCGCCAACAAGGCGATCGGCGAACTCAACACCCGGCTGCGGCTGCAGATCAAGCCGTTCAAGCTGACCAAGCGGCAGGTGCTGATGGACCGGCTGGTCTACGACCCCGAGGTGCTGCACGCGGTCGACGAGTTCGCGCGCGAGCAAAAAATCCCGCGCGAAGTGCTGATGGAGAAAGTGAAGAAGTACGCCGGCGAGATCGTGCCCTCGTTCTCAGCCTATGCCTATTTCCGGATCGGCACGCGGCTGTCCAAGTGGCTTTCGGAGACGCTCTATCGCGTGCGGATCGGTTTCCGCAACGAGGAGGCGTTCTCGAAAGTCGATCCGGATTCCTCGGTGATCTTCGTCATCAACCACCGCTCCAACATGGACTATGTGCTTGTGACCTATGTCGCGGCGCAATCCTCCGCGCTGTCCTACGCGGTCGGCGAATGGGCACAGATCTGGGGCCTGCGGAACCTGATCCGTTCGATGGGCGCCTATTTCATCCGCCGCGACTCGCGCGACGCGCTCTATAGAAAAGTGCTGTCGCGCTACGTGCACATGGCGACCGCCTCGGGCGTGGTGCAGGCGATCTTCCCCGAGGGCGGGCTTTCGCGCGACGGCAAACTGCGGCCGCCGAAGTTCGGCTTGCTGAGCTACATGGTTGCGGCGTTCGACCCCAAGGGACCGAAGGACGTCGTCTTCGTGCCGGTCGGCGTGAACTACGACCGCGTGCTCGAAGACCGCATGCTGACGAGTGCCGCGAACACCGAGCCCGGCAAGCGGCCGGTGTTCGGATTCAATCTCGCGACCTTCCTGCGGCACTTCTTCCGGCATGTCTGGCTTGCGATGCGCGGCGAATGGTATCGCTACGGCTACACCTGCGTGAGCTTCGGCGAGCCGTTCTCGCTCAAACACTATGTCGCGGAGCGCGGGATCGACTTCCGCGACCTGCCGGAGAAGGAGCGCTTCGTCGAGGTCGAACGGCTGGGCTCGAAACTGATGGAGGCGGTCGGCAGGGTAGTGCCGGCGCTGCCGGTTTCGCTGGTCGCGACCGCGATGCTGGATGCGCACCCGGCGCCGCTGTCGCTGTTCGAGATCAAGAGCCGGGTCTCGAAGATCATCGAGACGCTGGAGGCGTCGAAGGCCTATGTGCATATCCCGCGCTCCGACCGCGACTATGCGATCGAGGTGGGGCTGCGGATGCTGCGGCTGCGGCACATCGTGAACGAGAACGACGGCATCTATTCCGCGAACCCGGCCGACCTGCACATCCTGCGCTATTACGGAAATGCGATCGCGCATCTGTTGCCGGCCAATACCTGGGCCGCGGAAATATCCGCGCCGCAAGCCGCTCCCGCGGCCCCGGCGATGCGCGCGCTCCCGGCGGAATAGCTATCGCGAAAGCCAGCGCACCGCGCCCTGCCCGGCCGCAACACCGGTCGCAAAGCAGGCCTGCAGGAGATAGCCGCCCGTGGGCGCCTCCCAGTCCAGCATTTCGCCCGCGGCGAAGACGCCGGGGAGTTTTCGCAGCATGAAATTCTCGTCGAGCTCGCCGAAGGCGATGCCGCCCGCAGTCGAGATCGCGGATGCGAGGGGCGCGGTGCCGGTCAGCGTGACCGGGAGGCGGTTGACGAGGCGCGCGAGTTCGTCCGGCGGCAGATCCTGCAGGCGGACGCCGTGCGCGGCCGCCCACTCTTGCAGCAATGCGATCGCGACCGGCGGAAGATCGATCGCCTTGCGCAGAAAATTCGAGAACGACTGCTTGCCGCGCGGTACCGCGAGTTTCGCCGCGATCCGCTCCGCCGGAAGGTCGGGCCGCAGCGCGAGATGGATCTTCGTCTCGCCGTTTGCGAGAACCTCTTCCCGAATGCGCGACGACAAGGCATAGACCGCACCGCCTTCGAGGCCGTAGTCAGCGATCACCGCCTCACCGCGCACGGTGGCGCCGCCTGCGCTCAGCGCGATGCGCTTCAGCGGCGTACCGGCGAAGCGCCCGCGGAACGTTTCCGACCACGCAATGTCGAAGCCGCAGTTCGCGGGTTGCAGCGGGCTGAGCGCGACGCCGTGTGCGGCGAGAATTTCTGTCCACGATCCGTCGGAGCCGAGCCGCGGCCAGCTGGCGCCGCCGAGCGCGAGCACGGCCACATCCGTTTTCACGCTCTTGCTTCCCTTTGGGGTATCGAATGCAAGCCGCCCTTCTGCGTCCCATCCGCGCCAGCGATGACGGAACGCAAACGTCACGCCCGCCTCGCCAAGCCGCCGCAGCCATGCGCGCAAGAGCGGCGACGCCTTGAAGGCTTCCGGGAAGATGCGTCCGCTCGATCCCTCGAAGGTTTTCTGGCCGAGCGCCTCGCTCCATGCGCGCAGCCGCTGCGGCGGAAAGATTTCGATCGCCGCTTTCAGCGCATCCGACTCGCTGTAGCGCCGCAGAAAGCTTTCGAGCGGCTCGCCATGCGTGAGATTGAGGCCGCCGCGGCCCGCGAGCAGAAACTTGCGGGCGGCCGACGGCATCCGCTCATAGACGGTAACCTGAAATCCGGCCTTCGCAATTTCCTCGGCCGCGATCAGGCCGGCCGGTCCGGCACCGATCACGACGGCCTCTCGCAAACGTTCGCCGGTCGCCATGGACCTGATCTAAGGCACTGCGCTGAAAAGAGAAATACCCGCGCTCAACTTCTTGCGCAGCCTGCGGGCACGCTTCAGAAAAACTTCGCGGCGCATCGCATCGGTGCGGCTGTCGAAATACTCGACGTAAAGGAGCTGCCAGTTGCGCCCGCGCGTCGAACGTGCGCCGCGGCCCGCGTTATGCGCAGCAAGCCTTCGCGCGATATCGTTCGTCCAGCCGACATAAGTAGACGCGCCGCGCGGTCCGGCGCAGCCCAGCACATAGACGAAACTCCGCTCCGCCTTTTTCAACGGAACTGCTTGGCGAGCCGCTTAATGAGGTCACGCAACTCGGGCTCCTGCACCTGGGCCGCCGCCTCTTCGGGTGCGAACCATTTGGTCTTGCGCTCGTCCTGTTCGGGCCAAGTCGGCATCTGCTGCTCGACCTCGAATGCGAAGGTATCGACCGTGCAGTTCACCACCGAGCCGTCGCCGCGTTTCTTGTCGTAACGATAGGAACCGATCGGCTTGTCGGCAATCTTGCCGAGCAGGCCCGCCTCTTCCATCGCTTCCAGCGCGGCAAGGTTGTGCGGGGCGACGCCGGAGATCGGCCAGCCCTTGGGAATGACCCAGCGCCGCGTCTCGCGCGAGGTGACGAGCAGGACTTCGAGCCCGCCTTTCTTCGTCCGCCGGTACGGCAGAGCGGCATATTGGCGGATGACTGCCGGTTTCGAAGCCACGGTGATCGGCAAGCGTGCGAAGGAGCCGTCTAGCGTATGTTGCTAACCGCGCGCGCCTCGGCGATGCCCGCGCGAATCAGTTTGTCACATTCTATATAAGCGCGCGTTGCCTGCCCGCCACGGCTGTAAAATCGCCGGAAAAGACCGCAGACGGGCGGCCCGGCCGTCAGCGCTATCGCCGGAACCGGAACGCCGACAGATCGAGATGCGGCTCGCCGAGCGCCATCTGCGCCACCGCCTCGCCGATCGCGGCCGAATGCTTGAAGCCGTGGCCCGAACAGGGCGAGGCCACAATCACGCGGGTATGCGCAGGGTGCCGGTCGATCACGAAGCGGCTGTCCGGCACGCTGGTGTAAAGGCAGACGGCGGAACGGACGCAAGCGCGATCCAGGCCGGGAAAATACGGCGCGACATAGTCTTTATATAAAGCATCCTGTTCCGCCGCAGACACTTCGCGGTCCATCGCTTCCGGGTCGGCGGAAACGCCGTACTGTTCGGTGGAAATCTTCACCCCGTCTTCCGGTCCGCCGAGCGCGGGAAAGCCGTAGGAAATCTGCGGCGCGGGAACCTGCCAGACGAAAGCCGGAAAGCGCTCAGGCTGAAAATCCGCGAAGCGCGCGCTTTCCTTCACCCGGAACCAGCACACGACCTGCCGCGTCACTTTCAGGCCGGGCATCAGTTGTGCGCCGATCAGTTCCGGAAGCCATGGGCCCGCGGCGACGATCAGCGTATTCGCCGCATATTCCCCGGATCGCGTTTTCACCCGCACGGCGCCGCTTCCGTCTTCAAACGAAAGCGCCTGTTCGTGCAGGCGGATTTCGGCGCCGTGCTGCTTCGCGAGTTTCAGCTGCGCACCGATACAGGACTCCGGCCTGAGAAATCCGCCGACGCGGTCGAAATAAACGGTGTCGTCGTCCTTCACCGCGAATGCGGGAAAGCGCTTGCGGAATTCTCTGCCGTCGAGGATTTCGTATTCGATGCCGGCCGCTTGCGCGGCGGCAATCGTCACTTCAAGAAACTCGATGTTGCCCGCTTTCGCCGCACGCTGCTTTCCGGCGATCGATGCGAAGCCGTTCTGCACGAGCAGCGAAGCGCCGGTCTCGCGCTCGATTTCGCGCCAGAGATCGTTCGAACGCATTGCAAGCGGCGTGTATTCGAGCCCCTCGCCGCAGGCGACGCGCGTGATCCGCGTCTCGCCGTGCGAGGAGCCGAGGGTATGCGGCGGCGCATAGCGGTCGAGGCCGAGCACCTTCGCGCCGCGTTTCGCAAGCTGATAAACAGCGGCCGCGCCCATCGCGCCGAGGCCGATCACGATGGCGTCGAATTGTGAACTCACCGGATCTTCCTGGCGGCGGATGGCATGATGCGCCCGTCATGTCCGAAGCGCGTCCCGGCTTCAAGCCGCGCTGTGCGCGATGGCAAAGCCCGCATCGCGAGACCGGTCCTGTGTGCGAATTTCAATAGTAAAAACAAGCGCTTACACTATGTCCCGCGGCTCATGCCGGCAGCATGAAATTCGCGAAGAATGCCGAAAGGCCCGCGTGATCGCTGAGCGCGAGCACCTGCGCGACATACTGATCGGGCCGCACGATAACTACGGCACCGCGCGCGCGGTCGATCCCGCGCAGATCGAAGATGTCGGTGCCGCTCTTCAGATCCGGACAGAACATTTTCTCGTAGTCGCGCAGGCCGTAGCGGCCTTTCTGCGGCAAAAGGAGCGGTGGCATAGCGCCGATATTCAGCTCGCGATGGCCTTGCTGAAACACAGCGCGCAGGTCGATTACCGCGTCGATGTCCTCATTCGCCGGCGTGAAGCGGCGGATCGGCGAGCCCGGTGCGTTCGAGAGAAACGAGCATAACGCCCTGATCGGCGCCTTCTCCGACGCCGGATCGCTGCGATCCGCGAAGGCATAGATCCGCCAGCGGCCGTCGGCTTTCGCGGCATGCCCGAGCGAAACCGGCTTCGCGTCCGCAAGCCGCACCACCGGTGCGGAATGAAAGCGCGTGCCGATCTCAAACCCCTTGGCGAGATGCTGATGTGCTTTCTCTCCAGTGAGCATCGATGGCGAATAGCGGGTGGCCGTGCCCGCCGTGTAGCGGCCGTGTCTCACGAAATAGCCGCGCACCTCTTCGGGATCGACGCCTTTGCCGTCCGGATCGTCCGGCGCCCTTACCGGCGCGCTGATGATCGTGGCCCATTCGCGGTCGAAATCGATCAGCTCTTTCGCGATCGCCTGACGCTCGGCGGAATAGCTGTGCAGGAAATCCGGCGCGCAGCGCCCGCGCAGCACGGCGGCGAGCTTCCAGCCGAGATTGAAGGCATCCTGCATGGAGACGTTCATGCCCTGCCCGGCCTTCGGACTGTGGGTATGGCAGGCGTCGCCCGCAATGAAGACGCGCGGCGTGCGCGAAGAAACCTCGTCCGCCGGCACGTCGTCGAACCTGTCGCAAAGCCGCTGGCCGATCTCGTAGACCGACCACCACGCGACTTCTTTCACCTCGAAGCGGTATGGGCGCAGGATGCGCTGCGCCGCCGCGATCAGCTGTTCGATCGTGATGTTGCGGGCGCTGACGCGCTCGTCGGCGCTGAGCTTGTCGAGCTCCACATAGATGCGGACGAGATAGCCGCCCTCGCGCGGGATCAGGACGATGCTGCCCTCGCTCGCGGACTGGATCAGCGCCTTGTAGCGGATGTCGGGAAAATCCGTGACGGCGAGCACGTCCATCACGCCCCAGGCCTGGTTGGCGGAATCGCCGCGCAAGGTAAGGCCGAGCGACTGGCGCACCATGCTGCGCGCGCCGTCGCAGCCGACGGCGTATTTCGCATGAATCACTTCGGTCTGGCCTTGTGCCGCAGGGTCCTGCCGCTCGAAGGTGAGCTTCACCGGATGCGAGGCGCTGCCTGTGCCGCCGATCTCAAGGCCGGTGAGACGCCGCGCGTAATGCGGCACGAGCCGCCGCGCGGAATTGCGCATGACCTGCAGATAGAAGTCGTGCACCCGCGCCTGATTGAGAATCATGTGCGGCATTTCGGAGAGGCCGTCCTCGACGTCCTGCACGCGGTCGAAGCGGACGATGCTGCCGCGATCGGCGGGGTCCGGCCGCCAGAAGGTGGTCTCGTTGACCCAGTAGCCCTCCTTCATCACGCGATCCGCGAAGCCGAAGGCCTCGAACATCTCCATGGTGCGGCAGGCGATGCCGTCGGCCTGGCCGAGTTCGAGCGGCCCCGGCTTCTGTTCGGCAATGACGGTATGGATATCCGGGAACGCGGAGAGCTGTGCGGCGAGCGTCAGCCCTGCCGGACCGCAACCGACGATGACGACATCGGCGGTCTCGGGAAGCGTGCCGGACGGAAGCGCGGGGCCGGCGGCCTCGGCGACTTCAGGATCGCCGGTACGGAAACCGTTGAGATGGAACTGCATTCGACGCTGACGGGGAACCCTCTACCGGCGGCGATCCTACACCAATGATGAAATCATTGCCTGCTCCGCAATCAATGCAATCTCCCGAACCGGCGATGGCCCGGCCTAAGCCGGCCTGGTCGCTCCCGCCTCGGGCGAACTAACTCCATATCCTTGCAGCGGTCTCGACGCACAGCCTGAGCTTGGCCTTCTGATCGGCTTCGGTCAACGGATTGCCAGCCACGGTGGATGCGAATCCGCATTGCGGGCTGATCGCGAGGCGATCGAGATCGATATATTTCGCCGCTTCATCGACGCGGCGGCGCAGTTTATCCGGGTTCTCGAGCTGCGGCGATTTGCTGGTGACGAGACCGAGCACGACTCCGACGCCCTTCGGCACGAAGCGCAGCGGCGAGAAATCGCCCGCGCGCGCGGTATCGAATTCGAGCAGGAAATGATTGATCCTGGCGCGGCTGAAGAATCGCTCGGCGATATCTTCATAGCCGCCGGCCGCCAGATAATGCCCCTTCAGATTGCCGCGGCACATGTGAACGCCGACGCGCACATTCTCGGGAAGCACCGATACGGCCTCGTTGATCGCGTCGATATAGAGATCGACTAGTCTGTCGGGATCCTGATTGACCGATTTTACCTTGTCGCGGATCGCGGGGTCGCAAAGCATGGCGATCGCAACTTCGTCGAGCTGGACATATTCGCAGCCCGCCTTTGCGAGATCGGCGATTTCCTCCTGAAACACCTTGCCGAGATCCCGGAAGAAGCCTTCCGCATCCGGATAGACCTTCGCGTCGGCGAAGTCGCTGCAGCGGTAGAAATGCATGGTCGACGGCGCCGGGATGGTGATCTTCGGCGTGCGCTTCGTATGTGCCCTCACGAACGCGAACTCGTCGACCGCGAGCGGCTGCAGGCGTCTGATCTTCCGGCCCGCGTAGGGCGCGGTAAATTCGTACTCGTGCCCGGTGTCGTCGCGAAACGTATAAACCGCGCTCCTGATCTGGAAGCCTTCGGTGCGCTCGACAAAACGGCTCCAGTAGGACCCGCGGCGGAACTCGCCGTCGGTGACGACTTCGAGACCCGTGCTTTCCTGAAGCCGCAGCACGTCGCGGATGCAGTCGTCCTGGATATTCGTAAACGCCGCATCATCGATGCTGCCGCTCTGATGCTGCTTGAACGCCTGCCGCAGCGCCGGCGGGCGCAACAGGCTGCCGACATGGTCGGCGCGGAACGGCGGACGGCCTGATGCAAGGCGAGACATAGCGCTTCTCCCGGACCTCCGGCTTGCCGCCGGATTCTATAGAGCAATCGATCGATTCGAAACTGTGCGGCCTCCGACCGGCCCACACTGAACGGCCCAGCTTGGTGACGAAGGCTTATTGCGCTGGCACAATAACCCCGGAAAGCAAGGCAGCAAGCTGCGCTTGCTGCTGCATGCCCGTCTTTGCAAAAACCGCTCTGAGCTGGGTGCGGACAGTTTCGCGCGAAAGGTTTCGCTACTTTGCGAAAGCGTTAACCGTTACGCCGTCCGCGATCGCACGGGCCACGCGCGCTTCTGCCGGAGAAAGTGATTGCCGAAGCCCTTGAGCTCTCGCCAAATTCTAGCTCGGCCCATTTCTTCCTCGGTATCGTGCAGAAACAAAAAACCCTGATACAGGAGAGCGTCGCAGCGTTTCAGAAATCGATCGAATTGAACCCGAGCAATGCGCACGCCTATGCCCAGCTCGGTCACTCGCTAATTTTTTTCGGCCGCGCCGAGGAGGCGGAAGCGTATGTTCTCAAAGCGATAAAACTCAGCCCGCGAGACCCTATGGCCAGTTCCTGGTATCAGTTCGCCGGGCAGGCTGCGGTCTATCTGGGCAATTATGAAAGCGCGATCGGGTGGCTATCGAAAGCCATTGAGATCTATCCGAAGTCGGGGCGCGCGCACGTTTATCTCGCTGTAGCGCATTTGATGCGTGGCGACGAAAAGAAGGCGGTGCAGGCGGCACGCGCGGCCTTAAAACTTCTTCCGTCGTTCAGTGTGGAGCGATTTGGCCGGGTGGGCCCGACCGCTTCGGCGGATCCGCGGTTCGTTGCGCAGCAGGCGCAGGTGAGAACCGCCCTGGCAAAAACATTTGCTCTCGCGCAGAAGCAGGCG
>JBGFSD010000076.1:0-20414 GCA_041694745.1 Pseudomonadota bacterium | reverse complement strand
CCGCGCGAGATCCTCTGGATTCTGGGCGTCATCATCTTCCTGTTGATGATGGCGACCGCCTTCATGGGCTATGTGCTGCCGTGGGGCCAGATGAGCTTCTGGGGCGCCACCGTCATCACCAACCTGTTCTCGGCCATTCCGGGCGCCGGTCCCAGGATCGTCGAATTCCTCTGGGGCGGCTACTCGGTCGACCAGCCGACGCTGCAGCGCTTCTTCTCGCTGCACTATCTCCTGCCGTTCATGATCGCGGGCGTCGTCGTGCTGCATGTCTGGGCGCTGCACGAAGTCGGCCAGAACAATCCCACCGGTATCGACGTCAAGTCCGACAAGGACACGGTGCCGTTCACGCCCTACGCGACCGCGAAGGACAACTTCGCAATGGTCTGCTTCATGATCTTCTTTGCGTGGTTCGTGTTCTACATTCCGAACTATCTCGGCCACGCCGACAACTACATCCCGGCGAACCCGTTGCAGACGCCGACGCACATCGTGCCGGAATGGTACTTCCTGCCGTTCTACGCGATCCTGCGCGCGATCCCGTCGAAGCTTGGCGGCGTCGTCGCCATGTTCGGTTCGATTGCGGTGCTCGCGTTTCTTCCGTGGCTCGACCGCTCCAAAGTCCGTTCCGGGCGCTATCGTCCGCTGTTCAGGCAATTCTTCTGGATCTTCGTGATCACCTGCATCGGTCTCGGCTGGCTCGGGGCAAAGCCCGCGGAAGGCGGCTATGTCATCGCCGCGCGCATTCTGACCGCGTGGTATTTCATTCACTTCCTCGTCGTGCTGCCGCTGCTCTCCTATTACGAGAAGACGCCGGCGATGCCGGCGTCGATCGCGGAATCGGTGCTCGGCAAACAGCCGGCCAAGGCTTCGCGCTAAGGGACAGCAAGATGTACAAGAACACCCTTCTCGCGCTCGGAATCGCCGCGGCGGTTTCCTTCGGTGCCGCCGGCCAGGTCCTCGCCGCCGAAGCGGGCCCGCAGCCGCCGCGCCAGAAGTGGACCTTCTCCGGTCCCTTCGGCCACTACGACAAGCAGCAGCTCCAGCGCGGCTTCAAGGTCTATCGCGAAGTCTGCCAGGCCTGCCATTCGCTGAAACTCGTCGCCTTCCGCACACTCGGCCAGGCCGGTGCGCTCGGCTTCTCCGAGGGTCAGGTCAAGACGATCGCGAGCGAGTATCAGATCACCGACGGCCCGAACGACGCCGGCGAGATGTTTCAGCGTCCGGGCCGTCCGTCCGACTATTTCCCGCCGGTTTTCGCGAACGAGCAGGCGGGCCGTGCAACGCATAACGGCGCTTTCCCGGTCGATCTCTCGGTGATCGCGAAGGCGCGCACCTATGAAGTCGGGTTCCCCGGCTTTCTGATCGACATCGTTCGCCAGTATCAGGAGAACGGCGTCGATTATCTTTACGCGTTGCTCACCGGTTACGAGAACCCGCCGGCGGGCGAACAGCTGACGCCAAACCAGTTCTGGAACAAGTATTTCCCGGGCCACAAGATTTCGATGCGGCCGCCGCTCGAGGACAAGCGCGTCGAATATACCGACGGGTCGCCGCAGACGGTCGATCAGTACGCCCGCGACGTGACCGCGTTCCTGATGTGGGCCGCCGAGCCGCATCTCGAGGCGCGCAAGCGTATCGGCTTCCAGGTCATGATCTTTCTGATCGTGTTCGCGGGGCTCGCCTACTTCACCAAGAAGAAGGTCTGGTCCAAGGCCCATTGAGCGCCGCAGGAATGAGAGAAAAGGCCCCGTTCTGACGGGGCCTTTTTGTTTATTCCGGCGCTCAGCTGCTCTTGGGCGCGCCTTTGCCGTACGCCTGCTTGTAGGAGGACGTGCCTTTCTTGGACGTCTCCGCTTTCGGCTTCTTCTTTTCCTTTTGGGGTCTCTGTTGGCCTTTGGCCATGGCGTTCTCCTGATGACCTTTTTGCGGCGCTTCGCGAATCCGTCGCCGCTGGAAATTAGGCTATTCTCGTTTTGCGCCTGCCGACAAGGCGCGTAGGCCCAAGGCTAGGAAATTTCATGAACCCGCCTGATGTGCTCGATCTTCGCGCCGCCATCCGCTCCATTCCGGACTATCCGAAGCCGGGCATTATGTTCCGCGACATCACCACGCTGCTCGGCAATGCGCGGGCGTTCCGGCGTGCGGTGGACGATCTCGTGAACCCCTGGGCCGGCTCGAAGATCGACAAGGTGGCCGGGATCGAAGCGCGCGGCTTTATCCTCGGCGGGGCGGTCGCGCATCAGGTGTCGGCGGGCTTCGTACCGATCCGCAAGAAGGGCAAGCTGCCCTATGAGACGGTGCGGATCGCCTATTCGCTGGAGTACGGTATCGACGAGATGGAGATGCACAAGGACGCGGTTGTGAAGGGCGAGCGGGTCGTGCTCGTGGACGATCTGATTGCGACCGGCGGCACCGCCGAGGGGGCGGTGAACCTCTTGCGCAATATGGGCGCCGAAGTGCTTGCTGCCTGCTTCATCGTGGATCTGCCGGAACTCGGGGGTGCAGCGAAACTACGCGCGCTCGGCGTGCCCGTGCGGACGCTGGTTTCATTTGAAGGACATTAGCGAGTGTCATTCCGGCCGAGCGTAGCGAGAGCCGGAATCCAGTAACCTTCAGTGGGAATTTTGATCGTATATGATTACTGGATTCCGGGTTCGTGCCTTCGGCACGCCCCGGAATGACAACAACTATTTCGGCTTCCGCGGGATGAAAGCCGACGAGTCGAACTCGTACACCCGTTCGCCGTTCTGGTTCACGCCGGAAATCTTCGCGAACATGATGCCCCATTCGGGGCGCGTGGCGGACTCGCGCAACTCCACGATCTTGCTCGAAAACGTGATCGTGTCGCCGGCATAAACTGGTTTCAGCCATTTCAGATTTTTGAATCCGGGCGAGGGGCCGGAAGCAACGGGCTTCTCGCCGCGCTTCAATGCTTCTTCAATCTGCGCTTTGTTGAAGTCCACGATCTTGCGCATGCAGGCGGCACCGGTGTGCCAGCCCGAAGCGCAGAGCGCGCCGAACAGCGATTTTTTCGCGGCCTCCTCGTCGAGATGAAACGGCTGCGGATCGTATTTCCTCGCAAAGCGGACGATGTTCTCTTTGGTAAAATGATACGAGCCGAACTCGCGGACATCGCCGATCTTCATGTCTTCGAAATACGGCATCACGCGGCTCCAGGGCTGCGTTTGCCGAAGAAGCCGGAATAGGACGACTGCATCACGATCTCGTCCTTCGCGTTCAGCATTTCCAGATTGAAGCGCACGATGCCGACGTGCGGGCGGCTTCCTGAATTGCGTTTCTCGAGACAGGTAACGCGAATCGTAAGCTCATCGTCCGGCCGCACCGGTCTGACCCAGCGCACTTCATCGACGCCCGGCGCGCCGAGCGAACTCGATGCATGCAGGAAGCCGTCATAGATCATGCGCATCATGATCGCACAGGTGTGCCAGCCGGAGGCGGAGAGGCCCTTCAGCATGGACTTGTTCGCCGCCTCGTCGTCGAGGTGCATCGGCTGCGGGTCGAACTCGGTCGCGTATTCGATGATTTCCTCGCGCGTAACGCGGCGCGGGCCGAAGCTGCGCACGCTGCCGACCTCGAAGTCCTCGTAACAGATGCGGGCGGTTTTCGCGTCCATCCGGAATTCCTACCGGCTCAGTTGGCGAAACGGAAGTGCATGACGTCGCCGTCCTGCACCACATAGTCCTTGCCTTCGAGCCGTAGCTTGCCGGCTTCGCGCGCGCCAGCCTCGCCGTTGCATGCGACATAGTCGGCGAATGCAATCGTCTCGGCGCGGATGAAGCCCTTCTCGAAATCGGTATGAATCACGCCGGCGGCCTGCGGCGCCTTCATGCCCTTCACGATGGTCCAGGCGCGGGCTTCCTTAGGGCCGGCGGTGAAATAGGTGATCAAGCCGAGCAACTCGTAGCCCTTGCGGATCAGGCGGTCGAGACCGGGCTCGGCGAGGCCCGCGGCATCGAGAAATTCCTTGCGCTCGGATAGCGGCAGCATCGCGATTTCGGATTCGATCTTTGCGGAGATTGCAACGGCGACGGCGTTTTCCGCTTTCGCCTTGGCTTCCACTTTCTTCGAAAGAGCGTTGCCGGTGCCGGCTGCGCTTTCTTCGACGTTGCAGACGTAAAGCACCGGTTTCGCAGTAATCAACTGCAGCGCCTTGAAAGCTTCTTCCTCTTCGTCCCTGCGGGAAATCGTACGTGCCGGCTTGCCGTTCGAGAGTGCCTCGATCGAGCGCTTCACGAGGTCGAGCTGCGCGATCGCTTCCTTGTCCTGGCCGCGAGCCTTCTTCGTCAGGTTGTCGATGCGCTTCTCGAGGCTGTCGAGGTCCGCAAGCATCAGTTCGGTTTCGACGGTCTCGGCGTCGCGCAAGGGGTCGATGCCGCCTTCGACATGGGTGACGTCGCTGTCCTCGAAACAGCGCAGCACGTGTACGATCGCGTCGACCTCGCGGATGTGGCCGAGGAACTGGTTGCCGAGGCCTTCGCCCTTGGAGGCGCCGCGAACGAGGCCGGCGATGTCCACGAAGTTGATCTTGGTCGGCAGGATCTCGGCGGAGCCTGCAATCTTCGCGAGCGTCTCGACGCGAGGGTCGGGTACGGCGACTTCGCCGACATTTGGCTCGATCGTGCAGAACGGATAGTTTGCCGCTTGCGCCGCGGCGGTCTGCGTCAGCGCGTTGAAGAGGGTCGATTTGCCGACATTCGGCAGACCGACGATGCCGCACTTGAATCCCATGATGCGATTTCTTGCCTAGCTGGATTTGAGGACGCCGCTCTTTTCGAGCGCGAGGTGTACGCGATTCTGAAAGTCTTCGAGCTTGCGTTTGACGAGGTATTCGGCCGCGTCAGAGATCGCTTCGCACATGGTTTCGACCCAGGCATGCTCGGCTTTGGCGAAATCGGAGAGCACCCAGCGCGAAACCAGATTGCGGTCGCCGGGATGACCGACGCCGATCCGCACGCGCATGTAGTCGTTGCCGCAATGGGCGCTGATCGAACGCAGTCCGTTGTGCCCCGCGTTGCCGCCGCCGAGCTTCGCGCGCAGCTTCGCGGGCGGGAGGTCGATCTCGTCGTAGAGTACGGCGATGTCGCCGAGCGCGATCTTGTAGAATTTTTGCGCGGCTGCGACGGCGAGACCGGAGTCGTTCATGTAGGTTTCGGGCTTCAGCAGCAGAACCTTTTCGCCCGCGATCTCGCCCTCGGAGGATTGTCCCTGAAAGCGCTTGCGCCAGGGCGAGAAGCGGTGACGGTACTGGATTGCGTCGGCGGCCATGAAGCCGACATTGTGCCGGTTGCGGCGATACTGCTCGCCCGGGTTGCCCAGTCCCGCGAATAAAAACATCGAACGGTCTCCGCGGGGACCGGCGGGCGGGCGCCTGTGCGCGCCCGCCGCGTCGCTTTGTTACTTCTTCTCGCCGCCTTCCGCCTTGGCGGCGCCGGCAGCAGGGGCCGCAGGTGCGGCAGTGCCCGCAGCAGGGGTGGTAGCAGCATCGCCCGCAGCCGGGGTGCCGGCGGCAGCAGCGGCTTCCGCAGCGGCGGCGTCGGCCTTAGCCTTCGCAGCAGCGGCCGCGAGTTCTTCGAGATAGCCGGAGGAGGGCACGATGGTCGCGATCGTGAAGTCGCGGTCGCGGATCACCGGCTTCACGCCCTCGGGGAGCTTCACCGCCGAGATGTGGAGCGAGTCGTTGATTTCGAGCCCGGTGAGATCGGCCGTGATGGATTCGGGGATGCTCTCGGCGGGGCAGTAGAACTCGACCGTGTGGCGCACGACGTTCAGCGTGCCGCCGCGCTTGATACCAGGTGAGTCGGCCTGGTTAATGAAGTGCACCGGCACTGCGACCTTGATCACCGAGCCTTTGCCGAGGCGCTGGAAATCGACATGGATCGGACGGTCCTTCAGCGGATCGAGCTGGAATTCGCGCGGGATCACGCGGGTCTTCTGGCCGTCGATATCGAGATCGAACACCGTGGTCAGGAAGCGGCCGGCATAGATGCGGCGTTCGACTTCGGTGGCGTCCACCGAGATCGCGGCGGCTGGCTGGTTCTCGCCGTAGATGGTTCCCGGTACGCGCCCCGCGCGGCGCTCGGCGCGGGCAGCGCCTTTGCCGGCTTTTTCGCGCTTGAAAGCCTTCAGTTCCTTGGCGGCAACCATCGTTCTATTCCTTGCTAAGCCTTTGATCGAACGGCAATAAACGCACCGTCCGGTGGCGCACCGGCGTCACGCGACAGCGCAAGCCTGTTGGGTTCGAGCGGGCTTATACCGGCAAGATTTGGCAGGCGCAACGAGGCTTTCGCGCCCGCCCGGAAGCCTCAGAACTTGCGGTTGATACCGGCCTTCAGGCCGTGGTTCCCGGCGGGATCAGGGCCCACATGCTGGAACGGGGTGGTCCGCTCGGCGGCCAGGAAACCTTCGGTATTGGTCCCAAAGGTCTGGCGGTATTCGAGGCGTGCCCTGGCGTCGCCAGCGGGGTTCACCTCGAAGCCGGTGCCGATCTTTCCGTCCAGCACCGAAGACGGAAGCTTGTAGTAGGTACCGCCGAGAAAGTTGTTGTTGGTCGCAAGCGTGCCGTCCGGATTGGCGACGAGTTCGCGACGGGAGCCGCCGTAGAACTGCCAGGCGCTTGTGTCGTATTCGATACGTCCGTTGATCGCGCCGGTGCCCCCGGCAGGGTCGGTGGCGCCGGGATTGAGGTAGCTCGGAATTACGCTTTGCGAGGGCGAAGCCGCGCTGATCTTCGTGCCGACGTTGGCGCGCCAGTTGCCGTACTGCCAGTCGTAGGCCGTCGGCAGCTTCTTCGGAGTTTCCTCGACCGCGCGATAACTCGGATAGCGCTTCTGCTTCGCGGCGAGCGCATCGAGCGAGATACCGTCGTTTTCCGGAATGCCGTTCAGCCAGAGTTCCGCCGACGAGTCCGCGCTCCAGTCCTCTGCATTCGGCCAAGCAGCCGGCGCATCTTGCTGCGGATTCAGCGTGCGGTCGATCAGGCTGCGCAGTTGTGCGCTGTCCGCCGGTTCCTGCGGCGCCGGTGGAGGCAGTTCGCTCGACCTGATCGGTTCCGCGAGCGCGGTTCCCGCGAAGAGGATCGAAAAAATGGCGGTCGCGATTTTGCGCTTCATAGGGCTCCCCCTATGCGACGTCTGCCGCAGTTTCGTGTGTGTTTTTGTGGCTACGAGCTACGCTCCAATCATGGAAGCGATGTGGCAACAAACCACGATTTCGTTAACGGGATCGCCCGGATTCTCGCGCGGACCGGTCGCGCACGCGCCTTAATTAATCGAACAGGCTGGATACGCTCTCTTCGTGCGCGGTCCGGCCGATCGCTTCGCCCATCAGGGTCGCAATGGAGAGCACGCGGATGTTGCGCGCTACCCGCACGGCCTCGGTCGGCTGGATCGTGTCGGTAATCACGAGTTCCCTGAGCTTCGACGCGGTGACGCGGGCGACTGCCCCGCCGGAGAGCACACCATGCGTGATATAGGCGCAGACCGAGGCCGCGCCTTTTTCCAGGAGCGCGTCGGCGGCGTTCACGAGCGTGCCGCCGGAATCGACGATATCGTCGATGAGTACGCAGTCACGGCCCTCGACGTCGCCGATCACGTTCATCACTTCGGATTCGTTCGGACGCTCGCGGCGCTTGTCGATGATCGCGAGCGGCGCGTCGATGCGTTTGGCGAGTCCGCGCGCACGCACCACGCCGCCGACATCGGGAGACACGACCGTGACCTTGCCGAGTTCGAAGCGCTCCTTCACGTCGCGCACCATGACCGGCGAAGCGTAGAGGTTGTCGACTGGGATATCGAAGAAGCCCTGAATCTGCCCGGCGTGCAGGTCGACGGTCATCACGCGGTCGGCGCCGGCGCGGGTGATCAGGTTTGCGACGAGCTTCGCCGAAATCGGCGTCCGCGGTCCGGGCTTTCTGTCCTGCCGCGCATAACCGAAATAGGGGATCACCGCCGTAATGCGGCGCGCGGACGAGCGGCGCAGCGCATCGGTCAGGATCAGCAGTTCCATCAGGTGGTCGTTCGCGGGGAACGAAGTCGACTGCAGGACGAATACATCCTGGCCGCGCACGTTTTCTTCGATCTCGACGAAAATCTCCATGTCGGCGAAGCGCCGCACGACCGCCTTGGTCAGCGGTGTTTCGAGGTAGGAGGCAATCGTTTCCGCAAGCGCGCGATTGGAGTTGCCGGCGACGAGCTTGATGGTCCCGTTATTCCTGCCCTGCCGTCCAGCCATTCACGCCATCCGTTGCGCCGTCAGGCGCGTACCCTGTTGGCCAAAGTCACTAGCCGCCGGGGCCAACCCTGTAAATACGGGGGCAAAAAGCCGTCCCCTGACTTGGCATTTAAGGGATTAGTGCGATCGCCGCGATCTGGCGGCCGTAGTCCGGCTCGCCGCGATGGGTGGTGCGGCGGTAGGAGAAAAATCGTTTCTCGTCCGAATAGGTATCGAGGCCGAGATCGTCAATCGTGCCGACACCGGCCATTTCGAGCCGAAGCCGAATCAGCCCGGCGAGATCGAACAGGGCGTGGTCCGCCTTCGCCGAGGGCGTGAAGAACCGTGCGTGGGCGGCGTCTGCTTGCCTGAAGCGCGCGACGAATTCCGGCCCGACCTCATAGCTCTGCTGGCGGATCAGAGGTCCGATCGCCACCACGATGGCTTTGCGGGCCGCGCCGAGCTCTTCCATCTTTGCGATCGTCGCTTCGGCAATTCCGCCCAGCGTGCCCTTCCAGCCCGCATGTGCAGCGGCGACGATGCCGGCTCCCGAATCCGCGAACAGCAGCGGCCCGCAATCGGCGGCGGAGGCGCCGACCGCGAGGCCCGGCGTACGGGTCACGATACCGTCGGCGCGGGCGGCGTTTTCGCGCGACCAGGCCTTGCCGGCGACCACGACGTCGGCTGAGTGAATCTGGTAGCAGGTGATGAGATGTTCCGCGCCGAGCGCCTCGGTCATGCGGCGGCGGTTCTCCTGCACCTTGGCGGAGTCGTCATTCGAACCGACACCGCCGTTCAGCGATGCGTAGATGCCTTCCGAGACGCCGCCTTCGCGTGTGAAAAAGGCGTGGCGGATGCCGGGAAGTTTTGCGAGCGCTCGCGATTCAACTTTCATGGTTCAAGACTTGCCGCTGACTTTGGAGTCGTCAAATCCGGGAAGCGCCGGCAGGTTTTCGTGGGCAAAGGCAAGCGCCTTAAACATCTCGCCCATGCCGGGCGCGGGACCGGTCAGGCGGGAAAGCGCGATGCCGATCTCGGCGCGCATTTCTTCTTTGGCGTTTTGTTGCAGGATTGCCGCGCGGGCTTCGATGCCCAGTTCGCGAAGAAAATTGTGCTGCGTGGCGGGGCCGATGGCTTTTACGTGACTATCCGCAAGCGAGGCGAGCGCCTCGAAATCGACCTGCGACGTGAGATCGGTTTCCCCCGGCGCTTCCAGCGGCTCGGCATAGTCGTGTCCGCGCACGGCTTGCAGCGTGTCGCCGAACCCGGACTCGGCATGACCGTAATCGATGAAGAGTGCGGCACCACTTTTTTTCCCGATCCGCGAAAGGATTTGCGAAACCGGTGCAAGCTCGCGCCGCTCGAACACCGCGCCGTCCGGTGCCGGAATAAGCCGCTCCGGCAGAAGCTTCTCGAAGTCGGGCAGCAGGGCGGGATCGAGACCGAAATCCAGGCCACTGTCCGCACCAAGACCGATCTTGCGCTCGTGCCAGCGTCCGGCTTTTTTCTCGAACTGGTCTATGGGCAGGGCGTCCACAAACTCATTGCCGACCGCGATCAGCGGCGCATCGTCGGGGAGCGTGTCCGTGCCGCCGTGCCATGTAATCTTCGGCACGACGCCGTGCAGGTTCGCGCGCTGCTTCTCCTGCAGCACGGGGCTTGTCTCGACGAGATGCAATTCGATGGCGTCGAGAAATCCCGGCAAGACTTTCGCGGCGCGCAACGCGTCTTTCATCAGTGTGCCGCGGCCGGGGCCGAGTTCGGCGAACACGATGCGCGAAGGCGAACCCATCAGCCGCCAGACTTCGGCGCACCAGACGCCGATCAGCTCGCCGAACATCTGCGAAATCTCCGGCGCGGTCGTGAAGTCGCCGTCCGCGCCGAGCGGGTCGCGCGTCGTGTAGTAGCCGTATGCCGGATGCGCGAGGCAGAGCGCCATGTAGCGCGAGACGGAAAGCGGCCCTTGCGTCTCGATCAGCGCACGGATTTCGCGCTCAAGCGCGTTCATGTTTCGGAGCTTCGAACTTCATCGCGCCGCGCCTGCGGGCAATCCACATCGCGCCGAAGCCGACCGCGAGCATCGGGATGGAAAGCAGCATGCCCATGGTCAGGCCGCCGGTGAGGTAGCCGATATGCGCATCGGGCTCGCGGAAGAATTCCGAGACGATGCGCGCAACGCCGTAGCCGCCGACGAACATGCCGCCGATCATGCCGGGATATTTCAGGCCGCCTCGCCACCACATCGCAATCAGGATTGCGAACAGCACTATGCCTTCGAGCACGCCTTCATAGAGCTGGCTGGCATGGCGTGGACTTGGCCCGCCGTTCGGAAACACGAAGGCCCAGGGCACGTCGGTGACGCGGCCCCAAAGCTCGCTGTTGATGAAGTTCGCGATGCGCCCGAGGAATAGCCCGATCGGGGTCACGATCGCGGCGACATCCAGCATCGAGAGCATCGGGATGCCGCGAGAGCGTGCGAACAGGAGGAGCGCCAGGATGGTGCCGAGGAAGCCGCCGTGGAACGACATGCCGCCGCGCCACAGCACGAAGATTTCGGCGGGGTGCGCGGCGAAGTAGGCCGGGTTGTAAAACAGCACGTAGCCGAGCCTGCCGCCCAGCACGACACCGAGCGCGGCCCAGACGATGACATCGTCGATGTCCACAGGACGCATGGGCGAAACGCCGCCCCAGTATTGCCTGGCGGCGGCGATCCGCCGCGCCAGCCACCAGGCGCTGACGATGCCGCCGACATAGGCGAGCGCATACCAGCGGATCGCAAACGGGCCGATCGAAATCAGCACCGGGTCGATCATGGGGAAGGGCAGCGCGAAAAGCGGCATGGGCTCGGCTGAATCCGCCCTGCGTTGAGCGAAGTCAAGGACCGGCTTGCGCCGGCCATATTCCGTACCCATTGTAAAGAAGTCGCCTCATCCGGCGGCGAGGAGCCTTGCCATGACCCAGACTTCGAACCGCATTTTCGACGAGTTCGCGCGGCTTGCGAACGATGCCGCAGGTGTCGCAAGCGGCGTCCGCCGTGAGGTCGAGACCATGGTCCGCTCGCAGGCCGAGCGCATCCTGCGCGGGATGGACGTCGTGACCCGCGAGGAGCACGAGGCGGTCAAGGAAATGGCAGCGAAAGCGCGCGACGAGAACGATAAGCTCGCCCACCGCGTCGCCGCGATCGAGGAGCTTCTGAAGAAGCGCGACGAGTCGATCTGACGAGTTCTCCACCGCTAATTGCCCCGCCACAGGCCTGCGCCTGTGGGAAGTCGCGGAACCGCCATTGAAGGCGGCGGCGAATTCGATTCTTCTGGCATCACTGATTTGCGATTCAGTTCAGCGAATCAGCAGGTTGCGGCGGCAGACCACCAAGAGAGCAAAGGCGGCTTCGGCACCTTGGCCGGAGCGCGCCGAAGGATTCTCCGGCGGGCTGAAGGCCCGGAAAGGATGCGGGATGTCACTGGCTGAATTCGATAGAGGTCCCGGCGGAAACCCCGTCGACCTGGTCGAGCGGCTGGCTGCTATCAACGACTGGTCGTTCGAGCGGGCGAACGAGTCGGAGATCACGCTTTCCATCAAGGGCCGTCACACTAATTATAACGTCTCGTTCCAGTGGATGGACGAGTTGGAGGCGCTGCACACGGCCTGCGCCTTCGACCTCAAGGTGCCCGAGGCCAGGCGCAACGAGATCTACCGCCTGCTCGCGATGGTGAACGAGCAGCTCTGGCTCGGCCATTTCGACCTCTGGTCGGAGGAGGGGCTCGTCATGTATCGCGACGGGCTGGTACTCTCCGGCGGAGCGGAGGCGAGCGGCCGGCAATGCGAAGCCCTTCTGGAAAACGCCGTCAGCGCGGCGGAGCGCTACTACCCCGCGTTTCAGTTCGTGATCTGGGCGGGCAAGACCGCGCGCGAGGCCATGGACGCCACCCTGTTCGAGACTGCCGGCGAGGCGTGAGGCCATGAGCGCACTCTCCGCGCTCTCCACGATTCTTGGCGGTGGCTCGATCATGCTCGCAGGCGCGGGCAAGATGGGGGGTGCGTTGCTGGAAGGCTGGCTGAAGGCCGGATTGCCTGCCGCTCAGGTCGCGGTGCGCGATCCCGGACCGCCGCCGGAAATTCGTTCGCTGCTTTCCGCGAATAAAATTCCGCTTAACGAAAATCCGAAGGGTGAAGTCGCGGCGCTGATATTGGCGGTGAAACCGCAGGTCGCGCCGGACGTGCTGCCTGCGCTTTCGCAGTTCGCGGGTGCGGGCTCCGTCGTGATCTCGGTGATGGCGGGCCGCACGATTTCTTTCCTGGAAGAGTCTTTCCCGAAGTCGGCGGTGATCCGCACGATTCCGAATACGCCGGCCGCGATCGGCCGCGGCATCACGGTCGCCGTGCCGAATGCGCGCGCGGATGAGAAAGCGCGCGCGCTGACCGACGCGCTGCTGCGTTCGAGCGGCCCGGTGGAATGGATCGAGGACGAGAACCTGATGGATGCCGCGACCGCCGTTTCCGGCTCCGGTCCGGCCTACGTCTTTCTGCTCGCGGAGACTCTCGCGCGTGCGGGCGAGAAAGCAGGGTTGCCGAAGGAACTCGCCGCGCGGCTTGCCCGAGAGACCGTCTCGGGCGCTGGCGAGTTGCTCTACCGCTCCGATCTTCCCGCCTCGAAACTGCGCGAGAACGTGACCTCGCCGAACGGCACCACGGCGGCGGCGCTTAAAATTTTAATGGGCGAGGCGGGCTTGGAGAAACTGCTCGAAGAGGCGGTGGCTGCGGCGACAAGGCGCGGGAAAGAACTGGCAGGGTAGCCTCGTCGTCGTCCTGGACAAGCATCGCGTGAGCGATACGCGATCCGGGACCCATAGCCCCTGTCTGTCGATTCTCTGTCACCGTGGTTATGGGTCCCGGTTTTCGCGGGGGGATGCAGAGAATAACGCCTTCCCACCGCCACAACGGTTCCATAAGCTCAACAGAACCCAACCGGATTTCCGGCGTTTTCCGCCTATGGAGGACCGCAATGGCTGATGCACAGGCTCGCGAAAAAATCCTCGGCGCATTTCTGACGCTGCTGGCCGAGAAGCGCTTCGAGCGCATCGAACTCTCCGAGGTCGCGCAACTCGCCAACGTTTCGCTCGCCGACCTGCGCGGCGAGTTCGGCTCGACCTTCGACATGGTCGCAGCCTTCATGCGGGAAACCGACAAGAAAGTGCTTTCGGGCGGCGAACAGCTGAAGCTCGATCCGGAGCTTGCCGACCAGTCGGCGCGCGATCGTATTTTCGAGGTGTTGATGCGCCGCTTCGAGGCGCTCGGCCCCCATCGCGAAGCGGTGCGCTCGCTCTATCGCTCCGCGCGGACGAATCCGCGGCTTGCGATGGGTCTGAACAAGCTCGCGGTGCGCTCACAGCAGTGGATGCTGTCTTCTGCGGGCGTCGGTTCGTCCGGCATCGTCGGCGGCATGCGCGCGCAGGCGCTGTCGTGCTTCTTCGCGAGAGCGATGCAGACCTGGATCGACGACGAGGATCCGGGGCTCGCACGCACCATGGCATCGCTCGATCGGCAGCTTGCGACCGCCGAACGGCTCGCGGGATTCGCGAAGGAAATGTGCCGTTTCGTGCCGCGCTGCGCTCCGCGCCGTTCGCGCCGTGATGCGGAAGCATTCCCCGAAGATCCGAACGCACCGGTCGCGGCTTAAGTTTATTCGCCGGGGGCAGGAATGAAGAGCGACGCGCCAGCGCCGAGGATTTCGTTCGACGATTTCATGAAGGTCGATATTCGGGTCGGCACGATCGTCGAGGCCGCGCCGTTTCCGGAAGCGAAAAAACCCGCGATCAAAATGCTGATCGACTTCGGCCCGGAGATCGGGATGAAGAAGTCTTCTGCGCAGATCACGAAATACTACAAACCCGAGGAACTGCCCGGTAAGCGCGTGGCGGCGGTGGTGAACTTTCCTCCGCGCCAGATCGGGCCGGTTATGTCGGAGGTGCTGACGCTCGGATTCCCGGACGAGGAGGGCGCGGTCGTGCTGTTCTCGCCGGATCACGCCGTGCCGAACGGCGCGCGGTTGTTTTAACTCTTCGTCCTGCCCGCGCTCGTCGCCGGCATCCATGCCTTAACGCATGTCAGCAAGAAAAGGCGTGGATGGCCGGGAGAAGCCCGGCCATGACGCATTGATGGTTGTTAAGCCGGTATCCGCACCGTCGCGCGCAAGCCGCCCATCGGGCTTTCTGACAGAAAAATATCGCCGCCATGCGCGATCGCGATGTCGCGCGCGATGGACAAGCCCAGACCGCTGTTGCCCTGATCCTGGTTGCGCGCGGCGTCGAGGCGCAGGAACGGGCGGAAGACTTCCTCGCGCTTGTCGGCGGGAATGCCGGGGCCGTCGTCATCCACGGAAATTTCGAGCCAGCGCGGCTCGCGCTTCCCGGAAAGCGAGATGCTCTTGCCGTAGCGGATCGCGTTGGCGACCAGATTGGCGACGCAGCGGCGCAGCGATTCCTTGCGCACCTGTACGATCGGTGGGCCGGAGAAGTTCGCGCTCGCCTTGCGGCCCTGCCGCTCTGCGTGGGCCGCAAGGTCCTTCAGCATTTCGGAAATGTCGACCATGCGCGGTCCTTCGCCGGACTCACCGCGCGCAAACGAAAGATAAGCCTCGAGCATGTTCTGCAATTCGTCGACGTCGCGACGCATGGCGTCGGCTTCGGCTCCATCGCCCAGGAGCGCGAGCTCCAGCTTGAAGCGCGTGAGTACGGTCCGCATGTCATGCGAGACGCCGGCGAGCATGGTGGTGCGCTGTTCGATCTGGCGCTCGATGCGCCGCTTCATTTCCAGAAATGCCGCCGCCGCGCGCCGGACTTCGGTCGCGCCGCGTGGACGGAAGTTGGAAACTTCGCGGCCCTTGCCGAAGGCTTCGGCAGCTTCGGCGAGTTGCAGGATCGGCTTGATTTGGTTGCGCAGGAACAGGATCGAGATGAAAATCAGCACCAGCGAGGTGCCGAACATCCAGGCGATGAAGATATGCGAGTTCGAGGCATAGGCATAACTGCGCGGCGCGAACACGCGAAACACGTTCTTGTCGAGCTTGATGCGGATTTCGATCACATTTGAATTGCCGACGGTGTCGATCCAGAACGGCCGCTTCACCAGCGTGCTGATCTCGCGCGAGAGTGCGCTATCGAGCGGCGAGAAGAACGGCTTCGGTCCCGGCGGCGGCAGGTCCGCGTCGGGCAGCAGTTCCACGTTCAGGCTCAGCCGCTCTGCCGCCATTTTGCGCAGGAAGGCGGCATCCTTGTCCTGCGGATATTGTTCGTAAACGTCGATCAGTGCCGCGATGTCGCGCGTAACCGCCGCCGAGAGGCGCTGGGTGACGAGATTCCAGTGCCGTTCCATGAAAACGAAGGTCAGCACCGACTGCAGCAGCACGATCGGGGTCAGGAGAATCAGGAGCGTCCGGGCGTAGAGGCCCTTGGGCAGACGCGCATTCAACCAGGTGCCGATGCGGTCGTAGCCGTCGCCGATCCGGCTGAAAATGGATCTGATTCCCCGGATGCCTGCGTCGATCGAGGTCACGGCGTTACCAGAAGCCTGTAGCCGACCCCGCGCACGGTGCGGAGATAGACGGGATCGGCGGGGTCCTTCTCGATCTTGCGGCGCAGGCGGTTGATCTGCACGTCTACTGCGCGATCGGAGGCGTCGCCGCCGGGCGCCACCAGATCCTGCCGCGGCACGGTATCGCCTGCGCGCGAAGCCAGCACGCGCAGCATGTCGCATTCACGGTCGGTGATGCGCACCGGCTCCCCGTTCTTCGTCAGATCGCCGCGCTCCAGATGGAATTCGAACTCGCCGAAGCGCACGCTTTCGATCGCCGGCACCGGCGGCGTTGCCGCCCGGCGCAGTACGCTATTGATGCGCAGGAGCAGTTCGCGCGGATCGAACGGCTTCGGCAGATAGTCATCCACGCCCGCCTCGAGGCCGGCGATGCGATCCGACGTTTCCGCGCGGGCGGTCAGCATCAGGATCGGCACGTCGGACGTCTCGCGGATCGACTTCGCAAGTTCGAGGCCGGTCTCGCCGGGCATCATCACGTCGAGCACCAGCATGTCGAACATAATGCCGCCGAGCTTCACGCGCGCATCGGCGGCGTCGGAAGCCGTGGTGACACGATAGGCGTGATCGCTGAGATAGCGCGACAGCAGTTCGCGGATTCGCTGATCGTCATCGACCACCAGGAGATGCGGCGCGTCGTCCGAAGGCGGCTGGACCGGTTTGTTCATCGCGCTGCTCACTTTTTCGCGTTCGCGCGCGCAATCAGCCGTTCGACTTCGGCGCGGCTTTCCGGATCGATCATGGAAGCGAGGAACTTGCGCGCGGCCTCGCGCGCGCCGGCACCGCATTCGTTGAAAGCACGGGCGAAGCGCCGCGTCTGCAAAGCCACAAGCTGGCGCGCGAGTTCTTCGCCTTTCGGCGCGACATAAAGCAGCCGCTCGCGGCGGTCGGTGTCGCCAGCCTTCTGCAGGATGTAGCCGTTGTCGATCAGTTCGCGCAGCACGCGGCCGAGGCTCTGCTTGGTGATTTTCAGCACCGCAAGAAGGTCCGCGACTCGCATGCCGGGGTGCCGGTTCACGAAATGCACGACCCGGTGATGCGCCCGGCCGAAGCCCATCTGCGCCAGCAACTCGTCGGCATCGCCGACGAAGTCGCGATAGGCGAAGAACAAGAGCTCGATCAGCTCGACCGCCGGGATCCCCTCATTGCCTTGGGAATCATCGGTTTTTTGCCCGGCTTTTGGGCTAATAGGGAGCGATGAGACGTTTACGTCAGCCATATTGACTTATTTTCGTTTGATTGTTACCGAGAGGACCGTTTTTGCGAAACGATCGTTCCGAAAGGCCCTAGGGCCTCGTTACGAACATTGCGCGAGACGAAGAGAACCGCTCTCATTGGCGACAAACATAACGGGTGTCGGCCAGCGAGGCAAAAGCCCGGATAAGCAAGCCGAGAACGGCTCGAGTGAGGAGCAACGCCAATGGCCGGAGAACCCTTCGACAAACGTCCCGGAAAAATCTGGTACGATGGGCAACTCGTGCCGTGGGAGAACGCGAACCTCCACGTGCTGTCGCACGGCCTGCACTACGCAAGCTGCGTGTTCGAGGGCGAGCGCGCCTATGGCGGCGAAATCTTCAAGTGCACCGAGCATTCCGAGCGGCTGAAGAAATCCGCGGAACTGCTCGACTTCGAAATCCCCTATTCGGTCGCGCAGATCGACGAAGCCAAGAAGCTCGTGCTCGCGACCAACGGCCAGAAGGACGCCTACGTGCGCCCGGTCGCGTGGCGCGGCTCGGAAATGATGGGCGTCTCGGCGCAGATGAACAAGATTCATCTCGCGATCGCGACCTGGGAATGGCCGAGCTATTTCGATCCGGCGCAGAAGATGAAAGGCATCCGGCTGGACGTCGCGACCTATCGCCGTCCGGATCCCGCGACGATACCGTGCAAGGCGAAGGCGGCCGGCCTCTACATGATCTGCACGATCTCGAAGCATCAGGCCGAGCGCAAGGGCTATGCCGACGCGATGATGTACGACTATCGCGGTCTGGTCGCGGAGTGCACCGGCGCGAATATCTTCTTTATCGAGAACGGCAAGATCCACACGCCGACGCCGGATTGCTTCCTCGACGGCATTACGCGCCGCACAGCGATCGATCTCGCCAAGAAGCGCGGCTATGAGGTGGTCGAGCGCCACATCAAGCCCGAAGAACTTTCGGGTTTCACGGAGTGCTTCATCACCGGCACGGCGGCGGAAGTGACGCCGGTCTCTGAAATCGGCCAGTGGAAGTTCACGCCCGCAAAGATCACGCAGACACTGATGGACGACTACTCGGCGGCGGTGCAGCCGAAGCAGAAGGCGGCGTAACAATCGCCTCGTCATGGCCGGCTTGTCCCGGCCATCCACGTCTTTACGGCTTTTCGCATAGCGAAGGCGTGGATGCCCGGCATAAAGCCGGGTATGACGAAAGAGAGTTCAGCGCGGCGGATTATCCGCCGCGTTTTCATTTCCAGCGCTCGATTGCGCGGTCGTCTTTCTCGTTCGCGTCGACCCACGCTTCCTTGCCGCCGCCTTCGGTCTTCTTCCAGAACGGCGCGCTGGTCTTCAGGTAATCCATGATGAATTCGGCGGCGGCGAAAGCTGCTTCGCGATGCGCGCTCGCGGTCGCGACGAAGACAATCACTTCGCCGGGTTCGATGCGGCCGACGCGATGCACGACACGCGCGGCCAAGAGCGGCCAGCGCTTGTGCGCCTGCTCGACATGTTTCCCGATCTCCTGCTCCGCCATGCCGGGATAGTGCTCGAGATGCAGCGCGGAAATCGTCTCGCCTTTCTCGTCCGCGCGGCAGATGCCGGAGAAGGTCACAACCGCGCCGACGCCGCTTGCCGCCGCGACAAAGGCGGTCTCGGCGGCCGTGTCGATCGGCCCGACGACAATGCGGACGGGTTCGCGCGGAAGGGTCATTTCCAAACGATAGCAAATTTGTTGTGGCTGCGCTGCGCTCCCACCCTTAATCCCTCCCCCGCAATTGCGGGGGAGAAAAGCGAGCGATAGCGAGCGGGCGGGGTTGTCAGCCCCCCGTCATCGGCGGGAAGAACGCGATCTCGCGCGCGCCAGCGAGCTTCGCGTCGGGCCGCACGTGCGTCTTGTCGATCGCCGCGCGGATCACCTTCGGGTTGTCGAAGGCATAGGCGTATTCCTCGCCGCGC
Source organism: Pseudomonadota bacterium (assembly GCA_041694745.1). Classification (GTDB taxonomy): domain Bacteria; phylum Pseudomonadota; class Alphaproteobacteria; order Rhizobiales; family Xanthobacteraceae. The sequence goes on along the minus strand of JBGFSD010000076.1, from coordinate 1,447 downwards.
GTTTTTAGCCAGTCCATCAGTTCGCCGACGGTCTGTACCGATGACGGCAGCTCGATCTCTTCCTCGGTCTTGTCGAGGCGTTCGCGCAGCCATGCGAAGTAAATAATCTTCATCACTCGACCAGATGTTTGGAGCCGGCGCGGAAATAGTCGTAGCCGGTGTAGAGCGTGAGGATCGCGGAAATCCACAGCAGCGTCAGGCCGATCAGCGAGGTGAACGGCAGGATCACGTCGCCGGCCTCCCCCGCGATCAGAAAACCGACCGCGGTGAGCTGCATCCCGGTCTTCCATTTGGCAAGATTGGTGACAGGTACGCTGACGCGCAACTCGGCGAGATATTCGCGCAGGCCCGAGACCAGAATTTCGCGGCAAAGAATAATGATCGCGGCCCAAAGCGCCCAGCCGCGAATGGTGCCGTCGGCGGCAAGCATCAGCAGGCAGGACGAGACCAGAAGCTTGTCGGCGATGGGATCGAGCATCCGCCCGAGCTTCGAGAACTGCGCGTAAGTTCGCGCGACCCAGCCGTCAAGCCAGTCGGTCACCGCCGCAGCGATATATATGCCGAGCGCGAGCCAGCGCAGCCACAACCCGCCGTCGAGCACCGCGATGCCGAACAGGCAGGCGGCAACCGCCGGCACCGCTGCGATCCGGCCGTAGGTAAGAACATTCGCAAGACTCCACGCCGAGCCGTTGTTTGCGGTTGTCATGCGGGCGCCGGGCGTCGTCTGATTCACGGGAGCATCCATTTTGCGGCAGCAAGACACCGCCCGCAGGTGGCGTCAATGCGGCATCGGGAAAACCAGCCGTCATCCGCCTGCATGGAAATAGTCATACACCGCTTTCGCGAGCCGTGCGTCGATACCCGGCACGTTTTCGAGATCGGAAAGCGAGGCCTGCCCGATTGCCTGCAGGGTTCCGAAGTGGTGCAGAAGCGCGCGCTTGCGCGACGGCCCGACGCCCGGAATCTCCTGCAGGCCGCTCTTGCCGATGTTGCTGCTCCTTCGCGTGCGATGCGAGCCGATCGCGAAGCGATGCGCTTCGTCGCGTAGCCGCTCGACGAAATAGAGCACCGGATCGCGGGGCGGCAGGCGGAAGGGTTCGCGCCCCGCGATATGAAAGAGCTCACGCCCCGCGTCGCGGTCGAGCCCTTTTGCAACGGCAAGCAGCGGCACGTCGCCGACGCCGATTTCTTCCATGACCTCGCGTGCGGCATTGAGCTGCGGGAGGCCGCCGTCGACGATCACGAGATCGGGCCAGGGGGTTTCGCTCGCGGTTTCGCCGTGCCTGTCCTGGTTTTCGCGCGGGTTTTCGTCCAAGAGCCGCCTGAAGCGGCGGCGCAAGACCTCGCGCATCATGCCAGTGTCATCGCCAGCCTTCGTATCGGGCGATTTGATGTTGAATTTGCGGTACTGGTTCTTCGCAAAACCTTCGCGCCCCGCAACGATCAT
>JBGFSD010000097.1:0-89804 GCA_041694745.1 Pseudomonadota bacterium | reverse complement strand
TCGCATGGTTGCCGAGTTCGACAAGCGCCGCAGAATCTTGGTGGCGGAGTTGAACAAGCTGCCCGGCGTTTCCTGCGCCACGCCGAAGGGCGCCTTCTATGCGTTCCCCAACATCAAGAACACGGGCTGGAAGGCGAAGAAGCTCGCTTCCGCGCTCCTGGAGGAATCCGGTGTCGCGATCATCGGCGGCCCGGATTTCGGGATCCTCGGCGAAGGCTACGTGCGTTTATCTTACGCGAACTCGGCAGAGAACATTCTGAAGGCCATCGGCCGTATGGGCGAGTTTCTTAGCTCCCGCAAGGCGGCGTAACGCGAAGCGATGCGCGCTTCGGAACCCCCCCGCTCCCGGCTACCGTCCTAGCCCGTGCCCTGAAGGGGGTCAAAATTGAACACCGATTGAGGGTCAAATTTGGAAGCCGATTGACAATCTGTGTCAGTGACGGTTGGCATGGTGGAAGCACAATTGCGCATTGTGGCCCTCAAGGGCAGTGTTCAGGCCAGGCAAAGGGACCGGGGGGACATGCCGACGTTCGGATGGATACGCGAAGACGCTCTTGAGGCGTTTTACGAGGGAACCGAGCGAATCGGAGGTCCCGGTCCGCCGGCCGACCCCACTTACCGTTGCCCATTCTGCACGACCGTCTTTTCAGACCGGAGGCAGCTGCAGGATCACGTCTCTGAAGCCCATCGGGTCGAACGTCCTGCCCTCCTCATTGGCGGCCGCGAGCCTCCACGGCGTTCAATCGTCCGGCGGCACCTGTCAGCCAATAGCATCCTGGTCACGAATGCTACTTCCGCCCTTTGTGAGTTGAACGGCGGCGCGGCGAAGCCCATTGCAATCACTGAAGTGTCTCAGTCGATCTCAAAAATAAGACAAGGCGAGGTCTCTCTAGTCCTGACCAATGAATCACAGACTAATGCGGCGCCAGTTGCGACTACCTACGAGATTGCATTGAGAATTGCTGACGCTCACGAATTGAAGGACGTCGAGCGGGCATTCGCAGAATGCATCATGAACTCCAATATTTCCAGAGAGTCGATCGGCGCATTTCTCGCTGATCGACGGAGCCTCAACGGAGGAGGTGAGTACGCCACCGGCCTCGCGGAGTATTCACTCGGCGTTCTTTTAAAAGAGAGGCCCGAGACGGAGGCTCTGACTACTCCATTCTCGCGATATCGGGAAGCGTATGGCTCCGCACTCCAGCGACTTTCTGACTTCGATCGTCCGCTCGCTCGCCTTATTTGCGATGTCCTTCGATTCGCAATGAATGATTTTTCAACCACGAGTTCAGAAACGGGCTTTTGGGAACTCGACCTCGCGAATGCGCTTCTAAAGGACCCCGATGCGAGAGCTTTGCCGTCCCCCCTCGATTCGGGCGTCGCACGAAGCCCAATCTGTCCGGTAGATCATGGTACAGGACAAATCTTGGATCTTGCAGCACGCATGAGTAGGCAAGACCGATGGAGCCCGATACTTGACGATGAATGTCGGAAAATTGCGAACTCCGAAATACTGGACGCGAACGATAGACAGAAAGCACTCGCTATCTGGGCGGTGGCAGCATGGCGACTAGGAGCGCGTCACAATGCGATTGAGCCATTGCGGCAGATCTCAGCAACATATCCATTCAGTAGCTGGGCCGAACCCTACTTGGAGACCATAACAACGTGAGCCTACCACCAAGGAGAGAAAAGCAGCGCGAGCCAGCTTCGGGTAAGGAAAGCCAGACCGATCAGCAAACGATGCCCGGCAAAGAGAGCAGACGCGGTGAGAAAGAGAAGACGTTTGCGCCAACCATCTCCGAGTTCTTTTCGGACTCAACGATCTCGCCACCTGCCTTCTTCAGAGTGATCAAGAGGCGAGAGATCAAGCGTTTCGCACAGGATGATGAAGCGCAAGCGCTGGAACTCATGGCGACGAATGACCCCGATGGCGGACGCCTCTGGGCACTCATTTCGCAATCATCACTTCCAGATGCCGTTGACAGATGGATCTGGCAAGCCATCCAGGTTCGGCTGACTGCAGTCATTGGAACTGGCTTCGATCCGGTAGAACACGATGCCGGCAGAATATTGAGCGTGCTCCGAGACACTCTGTCGCCTGGTCTAAGGGTAAGAGAGAAGCACGAGCGTAAGAGAGCAGAGAACTGGTTACGAATAGGCATTTGTTGGCTTGTGGCGAAACGCTCTCTACACCCATGGGCAATCGCGGAAAGCCTATTGCCAGTGCTCTTCCCGGAGAACAAGCGTGCCCTGCACGCATCTCGTCGCGCGCTTCAAAGAGGCCGATCGAGTGAGTTCAAGCTTGCCATCGCGATGGCCAGCTTGGCACAGGAGATGGTCAAAGCTGCACAGACCGAGCGCGACGTCGAAAGACAAGCGGCAGGAGGCCTGCGGCACCAACTATCCGAAGCTCGCTCTACGATCGAAGATCTCAGATTGCAACTCGCCTCGTTGAAGACTCAGCTCACGGAGAGATCCGAGGCGTTGGGTGCCGTTCAGGTTCGCTTGGAGGCAGAGCGCCAACATTGGGGACACGATCTTTCTGAAACTAAGGCCGAGCAGCGAGTGCTACTAAGTGAGCGGATTGCCCCGCTTCTCTCCGACGCAATCGACGCGCTTGAGATTGAGCCACCAGCGCCTCACGTCGCACTGAAGCGCCTCAAGACTGTCCTTTCGCTTATTCAGGGGGCAAAATCGTGACGCAGAATGTATTTGGAATCGATTTCGGAACGACGAACAGCCTCGCTGCCGTCGTTGTCGGCGGCCGGGCGCTGGCCTTGGTCGATCAAGTCACACGTCGTCCGCACCCCTCAGTGTTGTGGTACCGCGGCGCCGACGTTGTGGTAGGCAGAACCGCCCGAGAAAACATGGACTTGACGGAAACTGGAGCCCCTCCGGGCTTCGTTCGCTCGCCCAAGGTGTCCCTACGCCGTGACGGCCCGATTTTTGTTGACGGTCGCCCGATCGAGCCAACCGACGCTGTCGCGGAGGTGTTGAGGTATTTGAAGGACGACGCCGCGGCGCCTCGACAAAGCGCACCAGGCCACAATCTCAGCCGAGCTGTGATGACGATCCCTGTGGACTTTGGGGGACCGGAGAGGCGCGCATTGCGACAGGCTGCAGGCAAAGCAGGCATTGGCGTGATCCAATTTGTCCATGAGCCCGTGGCTGCACTCTACGCTTACCTCAGATCGCAGCCCGATCTTGGACGGGAACTTGCGCGCTTGGAGGGGCGCTCTGTGTTGGTGTTCGACTGGGGGGGCGGCACTCTTGATCTCACGCTGTGCCGCATCCAGGGCGGTGCAATGATGCAGGTCATCAACGTCGGCGACAGCGAGATTGGCGGAGATCGCTTCGACGAGCGCCTGCGGAATTTTCTTCGCACCAAACATGCAGAGAGGCATGGAATCGAAGATGTGTCCGCACTTGAACAGCCGGGTATGGCTGCAAAACTGCTGCATCAATGCGAGATCGTCAAAATCCACCTCTCTGACCCCGGCACGGACAGTGAAGACGTCATTATACGGAATTATCTTCAGACCGACGGTCCCAGTCGAAACTTGGTAGGGACCGTTACGAGAAAAGAACTTAACGCCCTCAGCCAGGGAATAGTGGCTTGTGGCCTTTCTCGGATCGATGAAATCCTCGAACAGGCCCGCCTCACGTACCAAGACATAGAGCTATGCCTGGCAACCGGCGGCATGGTGAACATGCCCGCCATACGTGATGGATTGACCGAACGCTTCTTGGGACGCGTTCCCAAGCTTACAAACGGAGATCGCATCATAGCCGAAGGAGCGGCATGGATCGCGCATGACGGTTTGCGGCTGACGCTGTCGAAGCCGATCGAGATTCTAATCGCCGACACATCGGGGAGTGGCACATACTATCCGTTGGTGGACGCGGGCTGGCCGCTTCCATTGGAGAACGAGACGCAGAACGTCACAAATACACGCCTCTTTTGCACAGACCCTCGCGAAGGCGTTGCAGTCTTAGAGATCGCAAAGCCAGCCAAACTTGGACGGGTATCGCCAAGTGATCCGAGGCGAGCTCTTTGCGTCACCAAGGTTCCGGTCGATCCAAAAGCCCAGCCACTATTGGAGCGGATCGAGTGCCATCTTCAGATTGACCAAGACTACGTCGCGCGCATAACGCTGCGATCGACGGGCCGTGGAGCCGAGACAAGCGAGGAGTTTCACGATCTGGAATTCGGCCTCTCGCTCATTCAGCGAGGTGAAGAGGGCGAACCTGACGAGGCTGACAAACAAGCCAAGAAGGCTAGCAGCTCTAGTTCAGCTCAGGCATTAGCCAACAGCAATCTTCTTCAGAGGGCCAACCTCATTCTCGACGATCCTGAACGAGGCAATCACGACGAGATGTGGAGATTGGTCGCCGGCGACCTCGTGGATACGTGGCGGCCCAACTATTTTGACATAAGAAACAGGATTGCGACCGAGCGGCAATTGCAGGAGCGAAACTTCTATGTCCCTTGCGCCCGGTGCAAGCGTCGGATTTCCCAGATCAAAGCGGAAGGTCCAGTGGAGGGCTGTCGCGGATCGTGCGGCTTCCGACCGAGCGGCCCCCTTTAACCCAGCACCGCGGCCAAGTCGCATAATGCGATGGGCACTACCGAGCACGGAGCTTCGCAGTCCCGCGCAGAACCCCGCACCCTCTTGCTTCCACAGTGCTTCCAGAAGCCGGATCAAAACATAAGCGCGAAAATGACAACGCCGCCAAGTCTTTGACTTGACGGCGAAATTTGGTTGCGGGGGTAGGATTTGAACCTACGACCTTCAGGTTATGAGCCTGACGAGCTACCGGGCTGCTCCACCCCGCGCCAGAGGCGAAAATGCCGGCAAGTTCCCGCCGGCTGCGGGTATGTAGCAATCCGGTGACGCGATTGGAAGGCGCCCGCGGACCTAAATTGGCCGAAAAGCGGGGCAAAATCGCGCGCCTCAGGGTGCGTTCGGTGCCCTGCCCGCGCGCAAATGCACCCGCCGGGAACGCATGGAAGCAGGGCTTGCCTTGGGCCGGGAACATGCCAAGGTCCGCCCCCGGGTAGGAAGCACCCGCACAGGTAGAGGACAATATGCAGTCTGGTAAGTCAGGGATTCGCGGATTGGCCGGGTTTGCCGCGCTGACCGCGCTCGTTTTCGGGGCTGGTCTTTATTCGCTTAACGTATCGGCACAGCCCAAGCTCGACATTCATTTCGTCCCGACGCCGCACCACGTCGTCAAGCGGATGCTGGAACTCGCGAAAGTGGGCCCGAACGACGTGCATTACGACCTCGGCTCGGGCGACGGCCGTATCGTGATCGCGGCGGTCAAGGACTTCAAGGCCAAGAAGGGCGTCGGCATCGATCTCGATCCGCAGCGCATCAAGGAATCGAACGAGAACAAGGCCAAGGCCGGCCTCGGCGACAACGTCATCTTCCGCGAACAGAACATCTTCGAGACCGATCTTTCGGAAGCGACCACCGTTTCGATGTATCTGCTCACCACCATCAATATCCGCATGCGCCCGAAGCTCCTCAAGGAACTGAAGCCCGGCACGCGTATCGCGACCCATGCCTTCAACATGGGCGAGTGGAAAGCCGAGCACGAAGAAAGCGTCGACGGCTATCAGGTCTATCTCTTCATCGTCCCGGCCAATGTCACCGGCAAATGGGAGGTGAGCGAAGGCGAGCGCAAGATTTTGCTCGATCTCAAGAGTGAGTTCACCGACCTCTCCGGCAGCGCCACCGTGAACGGCAAGACTGCCGCTTTGAAGGACGGCAAGATCACCGGAACCAAGATCGAATTCACGATCGACGTGGACGGCAAGCCCGTCAAATACGAAGGCAGCGTCGATGGAGACACGATCTCCGGCACCGGCGCGGCGAAGTGGACGGCGAAGAAATCGTAACGGTCCTGCCTGTGACGCTTCGGTACGGCCCTTTGGCGCTCCGCCAAGGGGCCGTATGCTTGAATCCATCCAAGCAACAAGGAAAAAGAAAATGAAGCTTGCGCAAAACCTCCGCAAACCCCTGCTCCTGCTCGGAGCGCTCGCCTTCGCCGGCGGCGCGTTCGCGCAGAGCTACATGACGAGCGACGGCAAACCGCTCGACATCCTGTTCGTTCCGACCCCGCACGAGGTCGTGAAGCGCATGCTTGAACTCGCTGAAGTCGGCCCGAACGACGTGCATTACGACCTCGGCTCAGGCGACGGCCGCATCGTGATCGCGGCGGTCAAGGACTTCAAGGCTAGGAAGGGCGTCGGCATCGATCTCGATCCGCTGCGCATCAAGGAGTCGAATGAAAACAAGGCAAAGGCCGGCCTCGGCGACAACGTCCAGTTTCTGAATCAGAACATTTTCGAAACGGATCTGCGGGAGGCCACCACCGTCTCGATGTACCTCCTGACCTCGATCAACTTGCGCATGCGCCCCAAGCTGATGGCCGAGTTGAAACCCGGCACGCGCGTCGTGACCCACGCCTTCAACATGGGCGATTGGCAGCATGAGGTAAATGAAAGCGTCGACGGCTATCAGGTCTATCTCTTCATCGTGCCCGCGAACGTCGCGGGAAAATGGGAGCTTGCGCAGGGCGAGCGCCGGATCGAACTCGATCTGCAGAACGAGTTCACCAGGCTCAGCGGCACCGCGGCCGTCGGCGGGAAAAAGATGGAGATTAGAGACGGACGGATCACCGGCACCAAGATCCGCTTCACGCTCGATCTCGACGGCAAGCCAGTAACGTTCGAGGGCGTCGCGGATGGGGCCACGATTGCAGGCACCGGTTGGAGCGCGAAAAAGTCGTAGGCCCGAAGCCGCTGCGGGTGGAATGGCCGGGAGATCCGGAATGAGAATCACGATGATCCGTACATTCGCGCTTGCTGCGGCCGCGTTCCTGGCTGCCGCAGCAGTCTCGCTGCAGGCGCCGGCGCAGGACCGCCCTCGTCTCGACGTGATCTACGTACCGACGCCGCACGCGGTGGTGAAGCGAATGCTCGAAATCGCGAAGGTCGGCCCGAACGACATTCACTACGATCTCGGCTCCGGCGACGGTCGCATCGCCATCGCGTCGGTGAAGGACTTCAAGGCGAAGAAGTCCGTCGGCATCGACCTCGACCCGCAGCGCATCAAGGAGAGCATGGAGAACCTGGCGAAAGCAGGCGTCGGCGGCCGCGTCATCTTCCTGAACCGGAATATTTTCGAGACCGATTTCAGCGAGGCGACGGTCGTCTCGCTGTACCTGCTGCCGGTCCTGAATCTCAAACTTCGTTCGGCGATCCTCGACATGAAGCCGGGCACGCGCATCGTCACGCAGAGCTTTCACATGGACGACTGGAAGCCGGACCACACCGAAAGCGTCGCCTTCGACGAGGGCGTGCAGGGTTTGCGGAGCGTCTATCTCTTTGTGGTACCGGCGAAAGTCGAGGGCAAATGGTCGATGGCGGACGGCGAGCGCACCCTCTTGCTCGATATCGAGCAGAAGTTTCAGGAGTTCGGCGGCACGGCAACCCTGAACGGCAAGTCCACACGGATCAGGAACGGCAGGCTCGACGGCGCGAAGATGGATTTCATGATCGAGATCGACGGCAAGCCCGTGAAGTACGAAGGCACGGTGAACGGCGACACCATCACCGGAACGGGCGCCGAGCCGTGGCGCGCAAGCAAGTCGTAGCCGGAACCGGACGATGGGATCTGCACAGTTCCGCCGCGTTGTATTCGCCGTTTGCACCCTACTCGCCGCGGGCGGCGTGACGGCGCAATCGGTCCTCGAATACGACCGGCCGGATCTCGACGTCATCTATGTTCCCACCCCGCATGAGGTGGTGAAACGCATGCTCGAAATCGCGGAGGTCGGCCCCGCGGACATTCACTACGATCTCGGCTCCGGCGACGGCCGCATCGCCATCGCGTCGGTGAAGGACTTCAACGCCAGGCGTTCGGTCGGCATCGATCTCGACCCGCAGCGCATCGGCGAAAGCCTCGCGAATCTTGCGGCCGCAGGCGTCGGCGACCGCGTCACGTTCCTGCGGCAGAATATCTTTGACACGGATTTCAGCGAAGCGACCGTCGTCTCGCTCTATCTCTTGAGCACGCTGAACATGCGGCTGCGCCCGGCGATCCTTAACATGAGGCCCGGCACCCGGATCGTGACCCAGAGCTTCACCATGGGCGACTGGAAGCCGGATCATTTCGAGGTCGTGCCGCACCACGAAGGCGGCTTCGCCAATTCCCGCAACGTCTATCTCTACGTCGTGCCGGCGAAGATCGGGGGCAGGTGGACGCTCACGGAAGGCACACGCAGCATCGTTCTCGACATCACGCAGCAGTTCCAGTTTTTTGAAGGCACCGCCACGACCGGCGGGAGCAGCAGCCGCATACTGGAAGGCAGGCTCAAGGGCGCGAACATCGAGTTCACGATCGAGATCGATGGCAAACCACTGAAGTACGAGGGCACCGTCGCCGGCGACACGATCACCGGCAACGGCAGAACCGCCTGGCGCGCACAGAAGACCTAGGCCCGATTATCTGCTACAAACTCGGACTGAGCGGCCCTTTGGCAATTGCCACGGGGCCGTCTGCATGGATAGCGCGTGTGGGAATTCGCCTGTTATGAGCATCGTCTTCGCCAGCATCCGCACGCTCGTTATGGCGGCAATTCTGTTCGCAGGCAGTTCCGCCGCCCTTGCCTGGCACGAGCTGAGCGACGAATGGCTTGACGTTGTTTATGTTCCGACGCCCCACCAGGTCGTGAAACGCATGCTTGAGATCGCGAAGGTGGGTCCCGAGGACATCCACTACGATCTGGGCTCCGGCGACGGCCGCATCGCCATTGCGTCGGTCAGGGATTTCAACGCGAAGCGTTCGGTTGGCATCGATCTCGATCCGCAGCGCATCAAGGAAAGCTTGGATAACCTTGCCGCGGCAGGCGTCGGTCAGCGCGTCACTTTCCTGGAACAGGATATCTTCAAGACCGACTTCAGCGACGCGACCGTGGTCACGCTTTATCTGCTGAACCGGCTCAACATCAGACTGCGCCCGGCGCTGCTCGCCATGCGCCCCGGCACCCGCGTCGTCACCCAGAGCTTCACCATGAACGAGTGGGACTCGGATTACTCCGAAAGCGTCCCCTTCGAGGAGAACGGCTCTAAAGGAACACGCAACGTATTCCTCTACATTGTGCCTGCGCGAGTAGCGGGCAACTGGATACTGACCGACGGAACGCGCAGCCTTTCACTCGAGATCAGGCAGGAATTCCAGCGCATCGGCGGCACGGCGGCAGCCGGAGACAAGCGCTTCGAAATCAGGAGCGGCCGCCTGCGCGGCTCCGAGATCTCATTTGCGGTCGAGACGGACGGCAGGACCTTAAACTATGAAGGCAAGGTGGACGGAAACGAAATGAACGGCGCCGGCTGGCGCGCAAAGAAATCATCCTGAATCAGATTATGGGGGCGGCAATGGCGAAGACAACGGCGAAGACGGGCGCGAGAACGGCGGGACTTTCGGTATTCGACGGCATCATGATGCTGGTGGGCATTGTCGTCGGCATCGGAATCTTCAAGACGCCGACGCTGGTCGCGGCGAATGCGGACAGCGGCGCCACTTTCATCGGCCTCTGGGTGCTCGGCGGCTTCATCGCGCTGGTCGGCGCGCTCTGCTACGCCGAACTCGGCAGTTCCCATCCGAACTCCGGCGGCGAGTATCATTTTCTCAGCAAGGCCTATGGCGAGAAGCTCGGCATCCTGTTCGGCTGGGCGCGCTGCACCATCGTGCAGCCCGGCGCGATCGCGGCTGTCGCCTTCGTCTACGGCGAGTATATTTCCGAAGTGATCAACCTCGGGCGCTACAGCTTTGCGATCCACGGCGCCGTCGCGGTCGCCATCCTTACCTGGATCAACCTGATGGGTCTGCGCGAGGCAAGCTGGACCCAGAACCTGTTCGCTAGCCTTGCCATCACCGCGCTCGTGCTCGTCGTTCTCGCGGCGTTCTATGTCGGGCCGCAGCCCGCCGCCGCAACGGTCGCGAAAGCGCCGGCCGCACCGTTCGCAGCGGCCGGTTTTGCGATGGTGTTCATCCTGCTCACCTTCGGCGGCTGGAACGAGTCGTCCTATCTCTCGGGCGAGTTGCGCGACGTCAAGCGCAGCATGGCGCCGACACTGATCTGGTCGATCCTCATCATCACCGCGCTCTATGTGCTCGTGAACCTCGGCTATCTCTGGAGCTTCGGCTTGCAGGGCATGCGCGAATCAAAGGCCATCGGTGCCGATCTCATGCGGGCCGCAGTGGGCAGCGGCGGCGCAATCGTGTTGAGCCTCATGATCACGGCGACGGCGCTGAGCACGCTGAACGCCACGATTTTCACGGGCGCGCGCGGCTATCAGGCGCTCGGGCAGGATCTGCCTTGGCTCGGTTATCTTTCCGAATGGAAGGGCGACAAGCCCGCCAATGCCCTCCTCACGCAGTCCGCAATCGCCCTCGTACTGATCGCATTCGGCGCGCTCGCGCGTGACGGTTTCGAAACCATGACCGGCTACACCGCGCCGGCGTTCTGGGGATTCCTCTTTCTTGTGGGCGTCTCGGTCTATGTGTTCCGCAGCCGCGGCGACGTCGCGAAAGACGGCTTCCGCGTTCCGCTTTATCCGGTGCTGCCTGCGATCTTTTGCGCGAGCTGCCTCTGGATGTGCTGGTCCGGCATCAACTACGCGCTCTTTCTCTGGAGCAAGTCGGGCTACGGCTTAGCCGGCATCGGCGCGGTGCTCGGCATGGTCGTAATGCTCGCAGGCATCCCGATCGTGCTACTGACGAAGACGAAAAAGCGGCGCTGACGCCCGCTTACAGAAACCCAGCGGCCTTCGCCGCTCCTGCGAGCAGCGCGAAGGCGAGCAGATAGACGAACCCGCCGCCCGAAACGCGGCGCTCAAGCACCGCTTCCGCCGGATTGGCCGGGTTGAAGAAAACTTCGACCGGCTTGCCCGGCGGATATTTCTTCGAAGCAGCGCTCACCAGCACCCCAATGTTCGACGAAGCTTTCCAGCTGCGAACTGCGAGTCTGCCGCTCTTATACCGGTTGCCGTTGACCGCGTAGCTGTAGACGACCTTCGCACGCTTGCGTGTCTTCACGCCATTGCCGACGTAGGTCTGAAATTCTTCGATGCCCGATTCCTCCACGAGCCCCCAGGTAGAAGACCAGGCGGCGGTTGCCTTGGCTTCGCTCGACATTGCCGCGCCGATCGCGAGCACAAAAAGACCCGTGAAGCCTAGCATGGCCGCAAGCGGCATGTTGCCGCCTGCGGGCGTGACGAATTTCAGCGCATCTATCAGCCGCTCGATACCAAAGATGAGTGCGAGTCCGATCCCAACCAGCCCTGCGATCAGAAGAAACATGAAGCGGAAAGCGCTGTCCGGCAACTCGCGCTCCAGCACCGCCTCCGAAGGCTTCGTCGGATTGTAATGCACCATCACATGCGCACCGGCGGGATACTTCGCGAGCGTCTCTTCGACCCGGTAATTGCCGAGGTCCTCGCCGATCGAGACCCGGTCCGCCCGATAGGATTGCCCCTGTACGACATATTCATAGACGACTTCGGCAAAGTTTCGCAGCTCGGCATCTTTTTCTTCGTGCCCGATAGCCCCGGCTTTCCGCTGCACAGTTTTCGACGAAACCACCCTCCCGGGCACCGACGGCCAGCGGCTCGCGATCCGGACTTCAAAATATTTATAGATGGTCGCGAAAGCGAGCAGCCCCGCGAAAGCCGCCAGTATCAGCAGGGCAAAGAACTTCATTGACTTTCCTCATTGCGGCCGCGGGAGACCTGGGCCAGCCTTTATAAAACTGTCACAGTTCCCGGCCAAAAGCCTTTGTCGGATGAACAAGCGCCCCGCTTTGCGCCCCGATACGCCGCTGGGCCAAGCCCTTGCGGCGGTGGCGCGCGATATGCTGACGCGGGCGCGCGAAGCGATCACCGATCCCGGCATCGGCTCCGGCCAGGCGATCCACGAATTCCGGAAATGCATCAAGCGCTGGCGCGCGTTCCTGCGTCTGCTCGAACCGCATTTTAGTGACGGCGCGGGCAATCTCCGGGCTGCGGCCCGCGACACCGCAAAGAAGCTCGGCGGCGCGCGCGATCTGCGCTCGGCGCTCGACGCACTGGAAGACATCCGGCAAGAAGCTTACGAACTGAACGAACGCGCGATCGAGACTGTCGCCGCAAAACTCGCTGCCATGCAGGCTGCAGCGGAAAGCCGTGAAATCGGCAGCGCCGAGCGGGCCGATATCGCGCACGAAGTTACGCGCTGGCTGACCACGGTTTCGCTCTGGTCCTTCTCCGGCATGCGCTTCGCGGAGATCTCGGCATCGCTTGCGAAAAGCTATCGCCGTGCCCGCAAGGCTATGCCTGGACACTGGCAACTTGCGGACGATGAAGAACTGCACGAATTCCGCCGCCGCGTGATCGACCTCCGCTACCAGCTCGAGCTGATCGAGCCGCTCTGGCCGCGCATGACGAGAGTCTGGGTCGATGAAGCGCAGCGTCTGCGCGACGCGCTCGGCAAGCATCGCGACCTTGCGCTATTGCAGGCCATGGCAGGGCCACACCAGCCGCTGGCGCGATTTCGTTCCCGGCTTGGGCCTGCAATCGAGCGGCGGCAGCAGGCGCATCTCGCGCAGGCCGAAAAGATCGCCGCGCGGGTCTTCGCGGAGAAGCCGGGCGCCTTCGAATCGCGGATCGAACGGCTTTGGTCGGCCGGCCAAGCCACAGGGCAGGACCCCGAATAGATAACCGCCGCACTCCTTATCGAAGCGCGGCGGCAAAGGATCGCGAAGCAGGAACGCTTAGGTTTTCTTGTCCTTGCGCACTGCAAGCAGAAGATTGGAGTCGACACCGCGATGGCGGTAGCCGATGCCGAAATCGAGCTTCGGCGGCTTGTTCTTCGGGTGCCACAGCTGTACCGCCGCACCCTCCGGCCCCATGCCGAAGATCGGGATCGGGCCGATGTAAACGCCGTGCGGGTTAAGGTTCCATTCGTCGGTTTTGAAGAATCGGACCGGAACGCCGGTATCGTCCTGCACGATGACATCGGCATGCTTCAGCACGAAGTCGCGCACCGTCGAGAAACCGTTATTGTGCGGCAGATAGGATGCGCTCTTGAAGAGCGCATTGCCCTGGCCGAACTTTTCGCAGAACTTCAGGAAGCCGCTCGCTGCCACGCCGCCGTTCGAAAGATCGGTGGAGAAGTAGTAGAGCGTGCGCTCGCTGCCGTCCTTGGTGAACACGATCTTGGTGCCGGAAGCGAGCTGGCGGCCCTTGAAGCCTTCGGCCGGATGCACGTTGCCGTCGCTGTCGAGCTGGATCAGCGTGGTTTCCTTAAGCGTGGCGCCGTTCCGCGCGAGATAGACATACAGCGCCGGCAGCACGCCCCGCACCGACTGGCCGCGCATGCGCGAGTTCATGTCCTGCGTGATGAAGTAGCTGAGCTTCAGCGAGTGCTCCAGCGCCGCGCGAACCGCCGGTAGTGTGTGTACGGTGCGCGGGTCCACCGTCGGCACCGGACCGACCGGCTCAAGTCCGGCGAGAATGTAGGTCTTGGCGTTCGGGAAGAAATGATTGGCGTAGAGGAAGTCGGGACCGCTGAAGAAGTAATAGAGCGTGTCCCGCGATTCTTTTACGTTCGCCGCAGTCCAGGCGCGAACCTTGACGAGCTGCTGCTTCTCGACCTGATCCCAGGTATTGTCGAAAGCCTTGGCGTAGTTCTGCCACGCCGGGTCCTTCGTGAACTTCCCGATCGGCGATTCCTCGGGAACCGGCATACCCGCGTAGAAGCGGGCGACCTCGCCCGCATTCTGTACCGAAGCCGGCGTCTGTGTCGGTGCCGGAACTTGAGCGGTCGCCGCCATAGCCGTCGCCGCGAATACACCCGCGGCCAGCGCCACGCTCTTTAGAAAAAATCGCATGTTTCCACCTCGCGCCACCCCATTGGCGCCCCTTAGCTGAATGAGACCTGAATTCCCTGCCCGCGCCCACGGCCCCTTCGCGGTCGCGCGGTGGGGCTTATAGCCCAAGCGAGGTCCGGGGCCTACTGGTACCGGCCACACTTCCTCGCGACCACGGTCCGGTCGTGATTAAGCTTTATCGGCTACAACCGTTCTTGATTCGCCCGCTGGCGCGGCGGCATTTTATGGGCATCCGGTCCTGGCCAGCGGCCCGGAAGCGAGGCTGGAAGCGGTTTCCCGTGCGTGGTTTTGGCGGAAAACATCTGCGGTTGATGTGGCCGGCGGCTGCCCTTTGCACCGCCCTTCTGGCTGCGGGCGGCGCCCAGGCGCAGCTGCGCGCCGGAAAAACGAGCATCTCCGAGTTCGTGACCAGCCCCTTCCCGCTGGACGGCTCGTCGGCGGCCGCCGCCGAGTATTTCAACGAAACCGACGGCACCAAGCGCGGCCGGAAGACCGCGACCGGCAGGATTTACTGGGAGAACGAAACCTACAACGACCAGCGCGTGCTCCTGCACATTCCGGCGAAGTTCGACATGAAGAAGCCGGCGGTGATGGTGGTCTATTTCCACGGCCACGGCGCCATACTCGAGCGCGACATACGGGACCGTCAGCAGCTTCCCGAGCAGGTTTCCGCGTCGGTGGCCAACGCCGTACTGGTCGCCCCGCAGTTCGCGGTAAACGCTGCCGATTCTAATCCCGGCCGTTTCGCGGAACCCGGCGGCTTCACGCGCTTTCTGAACGAAGCCGCGACCCATCTTGCCATCCTTCACGGCGATCAGCGTACCATCCGCTATTTCCAGTCGCTCCCCGTCATTCTGATTTCCTATAGCGGCGGCTATCGTGCAGCCGCGCTCGCAATTACGCGTGGCGATACCGAAAAACGGGTGAAGGGCGTGGTGTTGTTGGATTCGCTCTACGGCGAGATGGACAGGTTCGAAAGCTGGATCACCGGCGACCGCAAGCGGTTCTTCGTGAGCACCTATCTGGGCTCGACGAAAGCGCGCAATCTCGAACTCATGAAAACGCTCAAGGAGAAGGGTGTCCCGGTCAAGTCGACGCTGGAGCGCAGGTTGATGCCTGGCACCGTCGTTTTCATCCCCGGCGGTAGCGAGGAGAACCACCGCGACATCGTGCAGGACGGCTGGATTCCAAACCCGATCACCGACGTGCTGAACCGCCTGCGCGATTTCCGCGCCTCTCGCTGATCAGTAAAGCTCCGACGCCCGGATCACGCTCGGGCCCTGCAGGCGTGCGACCGGACGCGCATTCCGCGGCAGGCGATCCTGATCGGCCAACACGCTTTCGCGCGGGGCAATGCGCTCCGCGCGTGCCGTATCGTTTGCCGGGAGCACCACCACCTTCGTACCGACGCCGACGCGCTGATAGAGATCGGTCACGTCCTCGTTGGTCATGCGGATACAGCCGGACGATACGCGCTGGCCGATGGTGCGCGGCATGTTGGTGCCGTGAATGCGGTATTGCGTATTGCCGAGATAGAGCGCTCGCGCACCGAGCGGGTTGTGCGTGCCGCCGGCAACGAAGCGGGGCAGATAGGGTTGGCGCGCGATCATTTCCGCAGGCGGCCGCCAGTCCGGCCACTCCCTTTTCTCGGCGATCTTCTGCGTGCCGGACCAGGTAAAGCCTTCGCGGCCGACGCCGATGCCGTAGCGCATCGCGCGGCCGTCGCCGAGCACGAGATAAAGATAGGTGTTGGCGGTATCGATCACGATCGTGCCGGGCGCTTCCTTGGTCTGGTAGTTCACGACCTGGCGCTTCAGATGCGCGGGCATTTCATAGGGCTGCTCTTCCTGCACCACCTCGTCTTCGGGGGCATAAGAAAGCGTATGCTGCTCGTCTTGTTGGAAGAGATTTGGAAGAAGCGAGAAGCTCTGTGCCTTCGCCGGAGAGACCGCGGCGATACCTGCGATCAGCACAAGCAGCGGCAGATGGCGAACAGCGTTCGTCATGGCGGAAGCCCTCGGGTTTCGCGGAAAATCGCGGTTTCGATGTCGCGAAGAAAACCGGAAGCGGCCGGGAGCGGTTCCGAGAAAATTATTTCGATATAAAAATCAATGGCTTACGCGGAGTTCCCGGTTCCATTTCGGCCTTTTCGTCAGTTCTTTCGGGCGGCGTAACGGAAAGCCTCGTCGCCGTCGAACAATCTCGGCGCATGATTGCCATGCCGTCGCTCGATCGAGAGCAGTTTCATTTTCGTATCGACGCCACCCGGCGCCGAAAAGCCGCCTGTCTTGCCGCTCGCGGCGACCACGCGGTGGCAAGGCATGATGATAGGTGTGGGGTTCCTTCCCATCGCCTGCCCGACTTCTCGTGAGAGCGCGACATCGCCGAGCTTCTTCGCGATATCGCCATAAGTCAGCGTGTGGCCGATCGGAATGGTGCGAACGACGTCGTACACGCGCTTGGAAAAATCCGGCAGCGGGTCATGGTCGAGCGTGACATAGGAGAAGTCGATCTTTTTGCCTGCGATCAGTGCGATCGCATCGCTGATGATCCTTTGAATGTCGGCGGACGGTGGAGCTTCGACAGCCTCCGGAAAGCGCTTCTTCAGCCGCGCGCGCGTCTTTTCTTCCGAGCCCTCCGGCAAGCTGAACCCGGCAATGCCGCGGTTCGTCCAGACGATGCCGCAATGGCCGAGGACGGTAGCGAAGATTGCAAAGCGCACTAGCTGCATTTCCTCTGAAAAACTCAGCAAGTCCAAATAGTTAAGCTTCTATCTCTGGTTGTCCACATATCAACATTGTTAACAGTTGACATAGACAGGATGGTTGATAGGTTAGGCTCTGCGTTCGGCGTTCGGAGGGTCATATGGATAAAACTCTTTCACGTTCTAACCTTTTGGATTTCTTAGACTTTCTTCGCAAGAAGGGCATGATCAACAGCTCTACGGCGTCGTCCCGTAAAGCTGCGGTCAATACGCTTCTTAGTATTCTCAGCCCCGAAGAAGCGGCCGACTTAGGGAAGATCAACTTTGACGACGTGGCGGTGAGATTTTCGCATCTTAAGGGCTCTGATTTCAAGCCTGACAGTATAAAGGTATATAAATCAAGGGTTTACAACTCGCTTGAAGACCTGCGGCGATATATTAAGGATCCCGTTAACTTCCGTCCGGTAACGTCTTCTCAACCAAGCTCAAATAATAAAGCTGAGCGCAACGATTCTCCGCCTGCGCACAAGAAGAAGGCGGACCCGATGCCCCTGACGCCAACCGACGTAGTTTTTCCGATCCCGATCCGACCAGACTGCGTGATCAAGGTGGTCGGAATTCCGAGTGATCTAACGCCTCAAGAGGCGACCAAAATTGGGAAGGTTATCGCGGCCTTGGCTCAGCAATAACAATTAGCGTCCCTTCCAAAAGGACGCTTTCGGCCCAAACACATCGCCCAACGGTGGGTTTTGGCCAACATGGTATCGCCAGCCTTAGCTTCCAAACCTAAGAGCTGGCGATACATTTTACACGTCGCGATCTCGAAAAACAAAGGATCGTAGTTTTATGTCTAACAAACCCTGGTTTCTGATCATGACGCCGGCCGACGCGAACCAGCCCGGCTCCGAATGGAAGCGCGAGGGTGCGGCCTCGCGCGGAAAGATTTCCGTGCGCCCGATCGCGACCGAGGGCTGGGCCGCGCTCGGCATCTTCGTTTTTATCTGGACCATGGTGCCGCTCGTGATTTGGGGCGTCGGCTTCGGCCTCGGGAGTCTTGCGCTCGCGCCGGCGATCGTCGCGACCGTCGTGTTCGAGGTCGCGATAATCGGCGCATTTATTCTGCTGATCTGGGCGAAGTCGACGCGGCTCGGAGCGTGATCGAGCGAAAAGCGCTACGCGCGGTCCAAACGCCTCGCGAAATAAAAGATTCCGCAACCGACGCAGAAAAAGAAAAAGCCGCCCGGGATATTTCCCTGGGAGGCCCTTCCGCGTCGAGGCATTCGACATATCGCTGTCCATTCGACAACGTGAAGAGAGCAAACTGTTTTCGGCAGGCCTGGCAGCGACTTACTCTCCCAAGCCTTGAGACTTAGTACCATCAGCGCTGAGAAGATTAACGGCCGAGTTCGGAATGGGATCGGGTTTGAGCCTCTCGCTAAAACCACCAGGCCGGCCGAAAACAGTTTTTGAAGCAAGCGTCGTTTTGTTTGGTGTAGTTGGTGTCGTCTTGTCTTTTCTCTCAAAGAAGTCGTCCGACATCCGAAGTGGATATAGACGATGAGAGCAATCAAGCCGATCGAGCTATTAGTACCGGTAAGCTAAATACATTGCTGTACTTACACACCCGGCCTATCAACGTGGTGGTCTTCCACGGCTCTCGAGGGAGAACTCGTTTCGAGGTGGGTTTCCCGCTTAGATGCTTTCAGCGGTTATCCCGTCCGTACATAGCTACGCAGCACTGCCGCTGGCGCGACAACTGCTCCACCAGAGGTACGTTCATCCCGGTCCTCTCGTACTAGGGACAAATCCTCTCAATTCTCCGACACCCACGGCAGATAGGGACCGAACTGTCTCACGACGTTCTGAACCCAACTCACGTACCACTTTAATCGGCGAACAGCCGAACCCTTGGGACCTGCTCCAGCCCCAGGATGTGATGAGTCGACATCGAGGTGCCAAACACTGCCGTCGATATGGACTCTTGGGCAGTATCAGCCTGTTATCCCCGGCGTACCTTTTATCCGTTGAGCGATGGCCCTTCCACGAGGGACCACCGGATCACTATGGCCGTCTTTCGACTCTGCTCGACTTGTCAGTCTCGCAGTCAGGCAGGCTTATGCCATTGCACTCAACGAGCGATTTCCGACCGCTCTGAGCCCACCTTCGCACGCCTCCGTTACTCTTTGGGAGGCGACCGCCCCAGTCAAACTGCCCACCATGCACTGTCCCGGATCCGGATAACGGACCGCGGTTAGACATCCATATTAGTAAGGGTGGTATTTCACATTTCGACTCCACCCGAGCTGGCGCCCAGGCTTCAAAGTCTACCACCTATTCTACACATGCCGATACGAATGCCAGTGCAAAGCTACAGTAAAGGTGCACGGGGTCTTTCCGTCTGACCGCAGGAACCCCGCATCTTCACGGGGAATTCAATTTCACTGAGCAGATGTTGGAGACAGCGGGGAAGTCGTTACGCCATTCGTGCAGGTCGGAACTTACCCGACAAGGAATTTCGCTACCTTAGGACCGTTATAGTTACGGCCGCCGTTTACCGGGGCTTCGGTTCAGAGCTTGCACTCCTCGCCTTAACCTTCCGGCACCGGGCAGGCGTCAGACCCTATACGTCCTCTTCCGAGTTCGCAGAGCCCTGTGTTTTTGATAAACAGTCGCCACCCCCTGGTTTGTGTCCCCCCTACACACTTGCGTGCATAGAGGGCCTCCTTATCCCGAAGTTACGGAGGCAATTTGCCGAGTTCCTTCAACACCCTTCTCTCAAGCGCCTTGGTATGCTCTACCAGTCCACCTGTGTCGGTTTCGGGTACGGTCTATGCGGGAGCTATTTCCTGGGACCCCTTCGCGGCCATCTCAATCCAATAAGAGATGACAACTTACGGAATCCGTCACTACCCGCTGGCTCAGGAATGTTCGCCTGATTCCCATCGACTACGGCTTTCGCCCTCGCCTTAGGGGCCGGCTGACCCTGCGAAGATTAGCTTTACGCAGGAACCCTTGGACTTTCAGCGACAGTGTCTTTCACACTGTTTTTCGTTACTCATGTCAGCATTCGCACTTCTGATACCTCCAGGATCCCTCACGGGTATCCCTTCGCAGGCTTACAGAACGCTCCGCTACCGCTCACGCTTGCGCGTGAACCCAAAGCTTCGGCTCGTGGCTTGAGCCCCGGTACATCTTCGGCGCAAGGTTCCTAGACCAGTGAGCTGTTACGCTTTCTTTAAAGGATGGCTGCTTCTAAGCCAACCTCCTGGTTGTTTAAGGAACCTCACATCCTTTCCCACTTAGCCACGAATTAGGGGCCTTAGCTGTTGGTCAGGGTTGTTGCCCTCTCGACGACGGACGTTAGCACCCGCCGTCTGTCTCCCGTGCATTGCTTTCGGGTATTCGGAGTTTGGTTAGGTTTGGTAAGTCGGTGAGACCCCCTAGCCCATCCAGTGCTCTACCCCCCGAAGCATTCACACGAGGCACTACCTAAATAGTTTTCGCGGAGAACCAGCTATTTCCCAGTTTGGTTGGCCTTTCACCCCTAACCACAAGTCATCCGAGACCATTTCAACGGGCACCGGTTCGGTCCTCCAGTGAGTGTTACCTCACCTTCAACCTGCTCATGGCTAGATCACTAGGTTTCGGGTCTAATTCATCGAACTTGTCGCCCTATTCAGACTCGCTTTCGCTGCGCCTACGCCTATCGGCTTAAGCTTGCTCGATAAATTAAGTCGCTGACCCATTATACAAAAGGTACGCCGTCACCCAGAACGTATCTTGGGCTTCGACTGTTTGTAGGCGTCCGGTTTCAGGAACTGTTTCACTCCCCTCGTCGGGGTGCTTTTCACCTTTCCCTCACGGTACTTGTTCGCTATCGGTCGGTAAGGAGTACTTAGGCTTGGAGGGTGGTCCCCCCGTGTTCAGACAGGATTGCACGTGTCCCGCCTTACTCAAGGATAATCGCTCGCATTACGTGTACGGGGCTGTCACCCGCTATGGCCCAACTTTCCAGAAGGTTCCACTTGTCTAACGATTATCACTGGCCTGGTCCGCGTTCGCTCGCCACTACTAGCGGAGTCTCGGTTGATGTCCTTTCCTCCAGGTACTGAGATGTTTCAGTTCTCTGGGTTCGCTTAAAACCTCCTATGTATTCGGAAGTTTTATCCCTTCTTGTGATAACGGAAATCCGAAACCTCGTTTCGCCCGTGCAGGGCTACTGAAGAATCTCGTATCCGAGACCGAAGTCTCGGAATTCCGTTATCGAAGGTGGGTTTCCCCATTCGGAAATCCTCGGATCAAAGCTCATTCGCAGCTCCCCGAAGCTTATCGCAGCGTATCACGTCCTTCATCGCCTCTTACCGCCAAGGCATCCACCAGACGCCCTTTAGGCACTTGATTGCTCTCATCATCGATACCCACCCCTCGGCAGAGGTTAGTTGTCCGCTTCATGCTGCTCGCACGAAACGAACCGGGATCGACTCCTTTGGTTTCTCTTTAGAAAAGACCAGCTTGCTTCACAAACCATCCAAGCATGATGTGAGTGTCGTCCGCGAACACGCCGGGTAGGCAAGAACGCGAAATGACTTCCGCGCGTCTGGGTAAGACGTGCGGTTTGGATGGTTTGCTCTCTTCACGATGTCGAACAGCGTCGTTCATCCGCTTCGATCGCCCGAAGCGAAACTTGGAACGGAAGGTTTCCGTAACTTGGATCTTCCTGAATTCTGGATTGGCCTTGCACGCCGCAGCTCCGAAGGAGCGAAGGCTGGTGGAGCCAGCCGGGATCGAACCGGCGACCTCAAGCTTGCAAAGCTAGCGCTCTCCCAACTGAGCTATGGCCCCGATCTCGTCCCGCGCGAAATTCTCGCCCGAAGAATTGGTGGGCCTGGGAAGATTTGAACTTCCGACCTCACGCTTATCAAGCGCGCGCTCTAACCAACTGAGCTACAAGCCCAATGCCTGCACGCTCGGTCAGCCGATCGCGACTCCCGAAGCGGGCTATCCAGAAGAAGAAAGAGAAACGAAGACGGCGGCGTCCCGCAAAGTGCCGGCTCGTTTGAACCGGCTTATGTTTCCAATGATGTTCGATAGCGAAGAAGATCCTCGCGTAAAGAACAATCCTTAGAAAGGAGGTGATCCAGCCGCAGGTTCCCCTACGGCTACCTTGTTACGACTTCACCCCAGTCGCTGACCTTACCGTGGCCGGCTGCTCCCTTGCGGTTAGCGCACCGTCTTAAGGTAAAACCAACTCCCATGGTGTGACGGGCGGTGTGTACAAGGCCCGGGAACGTATTCACCGTGGCATGCTGATCCACGATTACTAGCGATTCCAACTTCATGCACTCGAGTTGCAGAGTGCAATCCGAACTGAGACGGCTTTTGGAGATTAGCTCCCCCTTGCGGGTTCGCTGCCCATTGTCACCGCCATTGTAGCACGTGTGTAGCCCAGCCCGTAAGGGCCATGAGGACTTGACGTCATCCCCACCTTCCTCGCGGCTTATCACCGGCAGTCTCCTTAGAGTGCCCAACTGAATGATGGCAACTAAGGACGAGGGTTGCGCTCGTTGCGGGACTTAACCCAACATCTCACGACACGAGCTGACGACAGCCATGCAGCACCTGTGTTCCAGGCTCCGAAGAGAAGGCCGCGTCTCTGCGACCGGTCCTGGACATGTCAAGGGCTGGTAAGGTTCTTCGCGTTGCGTCGAATTGAACCACATGCTCCACCGCTTGTGCGGGCCCCCGTCAATTCCTTTGAGTTTTAATCTTGCGACCGTACTCCCCAGGCGGGAAGCTTAATGCGTTAGCTGCGCCACTGATAAGCATGCTTACCAACGGCTAGC
Organism: Pseudomonadota bacterium; assembly: GCA_041694745.1. Lineage (GTDB taxonomy): Bacteria > Pseudomonadota > Alphaproteobacteria > Rhizobiales > Xanthobacteraceae. Next base: position 67,313 of record JBGFSD010000097.1, on the reverse strand, counting down.
TTCCATCGTTTACGGCGTGGACTACCAGGGTATCTAATCCTGTTTGCTCCCCACGCTTTCGCACCTCAGTGTCAGTACCGGGCCAGTGAGCCGCCTTCGCCACTGGTGTTCTTGCGAATATCTACGAATTTCACCTCTACACTCGCAGTTCCACTCACCTCTCCCGGACTCGAAGGTCGCCAGTATCGAAGGCAGTTCCGGAGTTGAGCTCCGGGATTTCACCCCCGACTTAACGACCCACCTACGTGCGCTTTACGCCCAGTGATTCCGAGCAACGCTAGCCCCCTTCGTATTACCGCGGCTGCTGGCACGAAGTTGGCCGGGGCTTTTTCTGCGGATACCGTCATTATCGTCTCCGCTAAAAGAGCTTTACAACCCTAAGGCCTTCATCACTCACGCGGCATGGCTGGATCAGGCTTGCGCCCATTGTCCAATATTCCCCACTGCTGCCTCCCGTAGGAGTCTGGGCCGTGTCTCAGTCCCAGTGTGGCTGATCATCCTCTCAGACCAGCTAAAGATCGTAGCCTTGGTGAGCCGTTACCTCACCAACAAGCTAATCTTACGCGGGCCGATCTTCCGGCGATAAATCTTTCCCCCGAAGGGCTTATCCGGTATTAGCCCAAGTTTCCCTGGGTTATTCCGAACCAGAAGGCACGTTCCCACGTGTTACTCACCCGTCTGCCGCTCCGTATTGCTACGGCGCTCGACTTGCATGTGTTAAGCCTGCCGCCAGCGTTCGCTCTGAGCCAGGATCAAACTCTCAAGTTGAATGAGATCTTTGATCGGCTTTTCTTGGTCACTACTTTTGACGAGTCCCAAGCACAAACAATCGCTTTCGCGATTGGATTGGCTTGATATCGAAACGTAGTTTCCGCCGAAGTCTCTTTTTGACGTCCGCACCCACGAGTTTTCACCCGTAGAAGCGAGCCGTCCGCAAGGACTCCGCCGCCTACGTTTCTCTTTCTTCCGTTCCACAATTTCAAACAGCGCGGGACCGAAATCCCTCCCTCGCCCCGGCCGGAGAGCCGAAAAAAGGGCCGTCGAAAGCCTCTCTCCCGGCAAGGCCGGAAGCGACCGAGGTCGATTTGAAGCTTGACCGGAAGCGCAGTCGCACCGAGGCGGCGGCGTTCCGTTGAGCGGGGTTATATGCGTCGCTTTACGCTAGTGTCAAGAACGTTTGGCAGCGAAATTGGCGATTCCGGCCGTTTCCGCTCCGGCCTAACCCCACGCAATTTAAGGCTAATTCGTTATGGCAGCAACGTTGCGTCATCTTGGTGCCACGATGGTGGGGTGTTTGAAAGATTGATGCGCGTTAAGATACCCGCGCATCCGAAATTCGAGACGCCTGCCGGCAGGCGCAATTCCGGAACCGGCGCCAGGGCACCAGGAGAGGGACGCCCCGGGCCCGCGCGAGGGGAGCAGGACGAAGCGTGGATCACCGGCGACCGGCTGGCGACGGGTTCGAGCCCCTTGCCGCCGAAATCGATCTCGGGAATGAGCCTCCGCTTGGCGTCGATGGCCACAGCGAGGAGCCGATCGACCGTCGCGCGGTCTCGGTGCGCTGGCTCGCTGCCACCGTCATCACTGCGGTCGCCGGCGGCGGTCTGATGGGCGGCGCCGTCTATGCGGCGCTCGACGGCGACTACCGCACCGCCGCCGCGCCGGAAGTCGTTCGTGTCTCCGCGCGCACCGCCAACGAGCGCGCGATTAACCCGAACCGCAAGGGCGACCGGATCAACGTGCTCTCCGAGAACGTGCTCGCGCGGCAGATGATGCGCGTGTCCACCACGGTGCGCGTCGGCGAGCGCGAAATCGTGCGCGTCCGTCCTTTCGTGCGCGTCGCAACCGCGCTCGCGCTCTCCCCCTCTGCGATCTCCGCGAATATTCCGGCCTTCAACCCCGTGAAGCTCATGGGCGAGGACGACCAGACCGCCGATGCGCCCGACATCGAGCCGACCGGCGAACTTTCGATCGTCATGCGCGACCTCGCGCAACTCCCCGCCGGCACGCGCGTGGCCGGAACCGGGCGGCTCGAAGACGTTCTGATGCGGGTGCGCCAGCATCTCGAAGTGAGCGAGAATCCCGCAGCACCCGCGCTTTCCTTGCAAGGATTTACGCTCGGCAACGCGCTTTCTTATGCGACCGAAGGCAATGTCCGCGGCATCCTCGAGCCGCTGCAGGCCATCGCCGAGAACATGATGGTCGTTCCGAAGTCGACCGGCGAAACCAAGGGCGGCAACGACTGGAACGAGAAGACAGTAGTCGCGAAGAAGGGTGACACGCTCGCCTCGATCCTGCGCGAACTCGGCGCACAGACCGAACCGACCCGCGCGCTGATTACCGCCTTCAATCGCGGCCGCGAAGGCAACCTCCGGGAAGGCCTGCGCATCCGCGTGCTCATGACCGCCGCCCCCACCGGCGGCGTGCAGCCCTTGCGCGTTTCGATCTTCAACGACACCGCGCACGAGGGCACCGTCGCCCTGTCGGACATGGGCCGCTATGTCTCCGTCGCCGAGCCCCGCGACATGCAGATGGCAAAAACCGGCCCGGACGCGGACAACGACGAAGACGGCAAGATGCGGCTCTATCACGCGATCTACGAGACGGCGCTCAGGAACAGCGTACCCGCGCACATCATCGAGGCGCTGATCAAGGTCTATTCCTTCGACGTCGACCTCCAGCGCCCCGTAAGAACCGGCGACTCCTTCGATATTCTTTACGCCGACGACGAGAACGACCTGAAGGGCGAAGTGCAGTTCGCTTCGCTCAATCTTTCCGGCGAAACGCCGCGCCGCTATTACCGCTTCCATACCACCGACGACGGCGTGATCGACTTCTACGACGAGACCGGCAAGAGCGCTAAGAAGTTCCTGATGCGCAAGCCGCTTGCGGGCGGCGTGTTCCGCTCCGGCTTCGGCATCCGCCGCCATCCGATCCTGGGCTATTCGCGCATGCACTCCGGCGTGGACTGGGCCGACGACACCGGCGCACCGATCTATGCCGCGGGCAACGGTACCATCATTCACGCCGACTGGAGTTCGGGCTACGGACGCCGCATCGAGATCCAGCATCTCAACGGCTACGTCACCACCTATTCGCATCTGTCCGGCTTCGCGCGCGGCATCCAGGAAGGCACAAAGGTGCGCCAGGGCCAGATCATCGGCTATGTCGGCAATACCGGCCTCTCGACCGGCCCGCATCTGCACTACGAGGTCGCGATCAACGGCAACTATGTCGATCCCATGCGCATCAAGCTGCCGCAGGGCCGCGTGCTGGAGGACAATTTCCTCCGCGCCTTCGAACGCGAGCGCGAACGCATCAACGGCATCCTCGCGCAAGGCAATCCCGGCCGCGTCGCCAACGTCCGCTGATCACTTCACCGATACTTCGACACGTTTGCCCGGAACCACAGTGACCGGGTGTTCCGATTTCTTGCCGCCCTTGGTGGTGATGATCACTACATAGCTTCCCGCATTCAGCGCGTGGCTTCTCTCGGGATCGTAATGCGTGCCGATCCAGGCGCGCTGATTGTTGATGTCGCGCTCGGCGGAAAAAATCTCGACCGTGCTGCCGTCCGGGACGCTCGTGCCCAGCACGCCGGCGTCGAGCGTGAAGTTCATGCGCGTGGTGTCGCCCGACTTAACATCGGCCGTGAATACGCGCTTCGCATAGCCCACGCCGACCACGATCTCGTAGCGGCCCGCCGGCAGGTCGAATTGCGAGACCGGCTCGTAATTGGTCGCGATCCAGACCGGCTGCTCGGTATCGTTCTTCGCCGGGCGGCGCACTTCCACGGAGATGCCCTGCTCCACCTTCGGTCCGCCCTGCGCGTAAACCGCGCTCACCGCGAGCTTGCCGACGTCGAGCGTCATCGAAACGTTGATCGAATCGCCGGCTGCCAGCGAAAATGCTTTCTCGGTTTTCGACGCCCCCTTCGTGAGGGTGAGCTTGTAGTCGCCTGCGCCAAGCACGAACTTCGGGACCGCTTCGTAGTCGGTCGCAACATAGTCGCCGTTTGCGGTGTGAACTTCCCATGCAACGCCGTCCACTTTGCCCGCGCCTTCGACGGCGCCTTCACTGGTGACGTAGCCGGCATCCAGCGCGACATCGAGCGTCGAGATCTTCTTCTCGACCTTGAACGGAAATTCGCGCTCGACGTACCCGTACTTGACCGAGACGATATATTCACCGGGCTCGACCGCTTCGGCAGCCGGAGAGCCATACACTGTCGCGATGTAGTCGCCCTTCTCGCCGCGGCTGGACTTGTAAAAAGTCCAGACGACCTCCGATCGCGTATCGGAGACCGGATCGGCGCCTGCCACGAGACGCGCGACGCCGCGAAAGTTCTTGCCTGCCAGCGGATCGGGTTCGGGTTTCGCAGGCGCCTGACTTTGCACCTTCTCGCCTTGCGCCGCCTGCACCGCACGGTTCAGTGCGCTCTCCAGGCCGGAGGCATTGCGCGCATCGAGATACACACCGCCGGTCGCGCGCGCGATGCATTGCAGTTGGCTCTTCGCCGCCGGATCGGTGACGTCGAATCCGATGACATGCGCGGTGAAGTTCACGCCCGCCTTCTTCAGTTCCGCTGCGACCGCGCATGGGTCCGGCGAGCAGGTTTCAATTCCGTCGGAAACCAGAATTACGGTCGCCTTGTTCTCGGAGGAGCGCAGCGCCTGCGCGGCCGCACGCAAGGAATCCGCCATCGGCGTCTTGCCCTTGGGGTTCAGCCCGCGCACCGCGGAGCGGATTTTGCCTGCATCGAAGTCACCGACCGGGACGACGAGTTCGATGTCCCTGCAATCGCCCTTGTTGCGGTGGCCGTAGGCCATGAGGCCGAGCCGGTCCGAAGGCTTCCATTTCGACAGAATGGAATCGACCGCCTTGCGTGCCGCCGAAATCTTGGTCTGCCCGTCGACCTGCCCCCACATCGAGCCCGAGGCGTCGAGGATGAGAATGGCGTCCCCGGTTTGCGCGGCGGCAGGGCCGGCAAACCCGAAGATCGCGACGATTAGGGACAGAGCGAAACGGTACATGGCGAAAAACTCCCCGGCGGGCGAAAAACAGCGAGGCTTTGCCGCCCAGTTCGCCCGAAAGACCTAAATTGATTCTTATGCTGCGTCAGACCCGTACCGCCTAAAGCACACATTTTCGTCAGCGGCGCTTTTGCCCGCTTCGCGAAGCCCGGAAAATTCGTTAGGCTTAATGGTCTTTGACGGGGAAGTGACATGAAGATCAAATCGGCTCTCGCGGCTTTCGCACTTGTCCTGGCGGCGGGGACCGCCGCCCAGGCGCAACAGCCTGCGATTTCCAGCGCATGGGGCAATATGCGCCTTTCGGACAACGAATGTTTTGCCTTGGCACAGCGGGTCTTCGAGCGGCTGCGCTTCACCCGTATCGAGCGGGTCGGCAATTCGGTTTTCGCAGACAGCGGCAACTACCAGTTCGCGTTCCGCTGCGTATCCGAGAAAGGCATGTTCTATGTATACGGCGGCGGTCCGGACAGCAGACCCCTCGACCGCCAGATCGACGAACTGCGGGAAGAATTTCTGAACCGCTGATTGGACGCGAACGGAACGGCCGGGAACTTCTCCCGGCCGCTTTCCTTCATTCGTTATGCCGCGCGCCCGACCGCGCTTTTGCCCGCGGTCTCGAAGATCAGGCGATCGGCGGCGGCGCCGACTTTTATCTTCGAACCATCCTTGATTTCGCCGCCCAGTAATTTTTCGGCGAGCGGATCCTGCAGCATCTTCTGGATCGCGCGTTTCAGGGGCCGCGCGCCGAAGGCCGGATCGTAGCCCTTCTCGGCGAGCAAGGCACGCGCTTCGGGCTTGAGCTCAATCTCGATCTTGTGCTCGTCGAGCAACTTCTGCAGCCGCGCGATCTGGATATCGACAATCGCGCCCATCTGCTCTTTCTTGAGCCGGTGGAACAGGATGATCTCGTCCACGCGGTTCAGGAACTCGGGGCGGAAGCTCGCGCGCACGACATTCATCACCTGCTCGCGCACGCTGTCGACGTCATCCTTCTCGCCGAGCGCAACGAGATACTCCGCACCGAGATTGGAGGTCATGACGATCAAGGTGTTCCGGAAATCGACCGTACGGCCCTGCCCGTCGGTGAGGCGGCCTTCGTCGAGCACCTGCAGGAGCACGTTGAAGACGTCGGGATGCGCCTTTTCGATTTCGTCGAACAGAACCACCTGATAGGGCCGGCGCCGCACCGCTTCGGTGAGCGCACCGCCCTCCTCATAGCCGACATAGCCAGGCGGCGCGCCGATCAGGCGCGCAACCGAATGCTTCTCCATGTATTCGGACATGTCGATACGCTGGAGCGCGTTCTCGTCGTCGAACAGAAAGCGCGCAAGCGCTTTCGTAAGCTCGGTCTTGCCGACACCGGTAGGTCCGAGAAACATGAACGAGCCGATCGGACGGTTCGGGTCCTGCAGCCCCGCGCGCGCGCGGCGCACCGCGGTCGAAACCGCGTGCACCGCTTCGGCCTGACCGACCACGCGCTTCGCGATCTCGTCTTCCATGCGAAGCAGTTTCTCGCGCTCGCCCTCAAGCATGCGATCGACCGGCACGCCGGTCCAGCGCGAGACGACCTGCGCGATGTGGTTCGGCGTGACCGCTTCCTCCACCATCGCGCTCTTGCTCTGTTCCTCGACTTCCGCGAGCTTTTTCTCCAGGCTTGGAATGATCGAATAGGTCAGTTCGCCCGCGCGCTGGTACTCGCCCTTGCGCTGGGCGATCGCGAGTTCGTTGCGTGCGTTCTCGAGATCGGCCTTGAGCTTCTGCGCAGAGCCGAGCTTTTCCTTCTCGCTCTGCCAGCGTGAAGTGAGCGACGCCGACTGCTCTTCGAGCGAGGCGAGCTCCTTTTCGAGTTTCTTGAGGCGGTCCTTCGACGCCGCATCCGTTTCCTTCTTCAACGCCTCCTGCTCGATTTTCAGTTGCACGAGACGGCGGTCGATCTCGTCGAGCTCCTCGGGCTTGGAATCCACCTGCATGCGGAGCCGTGCCGACGCCTCGTCCACCAGATCGATGGCCTTGTCGGGCAAAAATCGGTCGGTGATGTAGCGGTTCGAAAGCGAGGCGGCGGATACGAGCGCCGAGTCGAGAATACGGACGCCGTGGTGGAGTTCGTATTTCTCCTTGATGCCGCGCAGAATCGACACGGTGTCTTCCACTGTCGGCTCGCCCACGAACACGGGCTGGAAGCGGCGGGCGAGCGCCGCGTCCTTCTCCACATGCTTGCGGTATTCGTCGAGCGTGGTGGCGCCTACGCAGTGCAATTCGCCGCGCGCGAGCGCGGGCTTCAAGAGGTTCGATGCATCCATCGCGCCGTCGGCCTTGCCGGCGCCGACCAGCGTATGCATTTCGTCGATGAAAAGAATGATCTCGCCGTTCGCGGCGGTCACTTCCTGCAGCACGCCCTTCAGGCGCTCCTCGAACTCGCCGCGGTACTTCGCACCGGCGACCAGCGCGCCGAGATCGAGCGCAAGCAGCTTCTTGTCCTTGAGGCTCTCCGGCACGTCGCCGTTGACGATGCGCAGCGCAAGACCCTCGACGATCGCAGTCTTGCCGACGCCGGGCTCGCCGATCAGCACCGGATTGTTCTTGGTACGGCGCGAAAGCACCTGGATCGCGCGGCGGATTTCTTCCTCCCGGCCGATCACCGGGTCGAGCTTGCCGTTTCTCGCGGCCTCCGTGATGTCGCGCGCGTAGCGCTTCAGCGCATCATAGGCGTTCTCGGCGGAGGCCGAATCCGCCGTGCGGCCCTTGCGCAGCTGTTCGATCGCGGAGTTGAGGTTTTGCGGAGTGACGCCGCCGCGTGCGAGCATCTTGCCCGCGTCCGAATCCCTCTCGATGACGAGCGCGAGCAAAAGCCGCTCGACGGTAACGAAATTGTCGCCCGCCTTTTCGGCGGCCTTCTCGGCCGTGTCGAATACGCGCGCGAGGGCAGGCGTGAGGTAAATCTGCCCGGCTCCCGCGCCCTGCACTTTCGGCATCTTGCTGAGTGCGATTTCGACCGCGGAAAGAATGTCACGCGAATGGCCGCCGGCGCGGTCGATCAGGCCCGCGGCGAGACCCTCCGGATCGTCGAGCAGAACTTTCAGAAGATGCTCGGGCGCGAACTGCTGGTGGCCCTCGCGAAGCGCAAGCGACTGCGCCGACTGCACGAAGCCCCGCGCCCGCTCGGTGTATTTTTCGAAGTTCATAGGCTTTCTCCTTGGGCCTGCCGCCTCTCGTCCCGTAGGCCCGGACGCGGCATCCGTCCGGTCAGATGGGGATTGTTGGCCGGGCCGGAAAGACCCAAAAAACGGAAAAATCGGCCGTCGTTAACGCTTGCCGGGCGCAACCGGTTCGGGAGAAAAGCGGACCATGTCCGATCCCGCCCGTGTCGATTCCCTCTATCGCTATCCCGTCAAAGGCCTCTCCGGCGAGCGGCTGCAAAGCGTCTCGCTCGAGCCCGGCGCCACCTTCCCGATGGACCGGGCCTTCGCCATCGAGAACGGCTCTTCGGGCTTCGACCCCGCCGCGCCGAACTGGCAGCCGAAGATCAAGTTTCTCTGTCTCATGCGCAACGCGAAGCTCGCGACGCTAGAGACCAACTACGACGACGCGAGCGGCACATTGACCGTGATCAAGGACGGCGTGCCGATGGCCGAAGCGAGCCTCAAGACGGAAGCCGGGCGGGCCGCTATCGAGTATTTTTTTCAGGATTTCATGGGACGCGAGGCGCGCGGGCCGGTGAAGGTGCTCGAAGCGCCCGGCCACAGCTTCTCCGACGTCGCAGCGAAGGTCGCGCACATCGTGAACCTCGGCACGGTCGATGACCTTGGCGCCTCGATCAGGAGAGAAATCCACCCGCTGCGGTTCCGCGCGAATATCTATCTCACCGGCTGGAAACCGTGGCGCGAATTCGATCTGATTGGAAGAACGATCCGCGTGGGCAGCGTCGAAATGCAGATTACGAAGCGCGTGGTGCGCTGTGCCGCGACCGAAGTGAACCCGGAAAGCGCCGAGCGCGATATCGATATTCCGGAAGCGATCTGGCGCAAGACCGGCGAGAACGATCTCGGGGTTTATGCGCGCGTCGTCAGCGCCGGAAAGATTTCCCCCGGCGACAAGGTCGAAATTGTCGACTGATTACTCGGCCGGATCGGGCTTGGCTTCGGCAGGCTGCGGCTGGCTCGGCGCCTGCTCGCGGTTGTCGCCGCCCTCGTTGCGCGGACGATTGAAGCGGTTGCGGCCGCGGTTGCGGTTGAAGCGGTTCTGGTCGGCGTCGCCGCCCTGCGGGGCGCCGCCGGTGATGAAAGCCGGCAGGCCGCTGTCGGGAATGGCCGGCTGCGGCATGTTCTGCGGCTGCGGACGCGGCGTGTTCTGCTGCTGCGGCTGCTGCTCGGACACCGGGCTCTGGAAGCGCTGATCGCCGCCCTCGCCTTCGTCGCCTTCCTCGTCGTCGCCGGAGTCCTGATCGCTGCGCTGGATCGGCTGCGCCTGATAGTTCGGGTTGTTCTGCGCCATCTGCTGCTGCGCGGCGGCGATCAGCCGGAAATAGTGCTCGGCGTGCTGAAGATAGGATTCGGCGGAAACCGGATCGCCGCCGGACTGCGCATCCCGGGCCAGCTGCAAGTACTTCTCCGCGATGTGATGCGCGGTGCCGCGGATCTTCACATCGGGACCGTTCGACTCATAAACGCGGGTCAGCGGATTGTGCCCGCCACCGCCGCCACGGCGATTGCGGCCGCGCATGCGCTTATGGTTGTGGTGCTGCTGTCCGTTTCTCATGCAGAAACTTTCTCTTTTCTCGTGACGGCCAATCCGTCGTCTATCGGCGTGCTTCAGAACAAGCCGAACATGCCTGACGCATAGCGCCAGGAGATGTTGGTGCTGGTCATCCGACCGGAAATCCCGCGTTCAAAAACGCGAATGTTTCGCCCTCGGCTTCGCGCGGTAGAACCCTTTGTCTCGCGCTTCGTTTGCTGATGCGTCGGATCCGGACTTGGCGGCCCATCTGGCCTGCCTTGCTTGAAGAAGCCCTTGCTTCCCGAGCGGTACCGGGTCGAATCTGGAACGACACTAGTGCGTCTTGCGGGGCCTTCCAAGCGCTATTTTGCCTCACCTTTTGACTTGGATAACGAGCGCGCGCGGGATTCCGGCAAGATCCCGGCGGGCCGGACCCGCCACAGAAAGCGCCCCGGTCGCCCGGACCATGGCGCTTACGGCTTCTTCCTGCCCTTGTCCCAATTCCAGAACCGCCTTGCCTTCGGCAGCAAGCAGCCCGTGAAGCTGGTTAACGATCGCCCGGTATGCCTCCAAGCCGTCGGACCCGGCATCGAGTGCATGCCGGGGATCATGGACGCGTACTTCCGGCGACAATAAGGCCAGTTCCTTGGAAGCGATGTAAGGCGGATTGGAAACGATCAGATCGAAAGTTCCGCCGATCGCGCCGGCCCAGTCACCGCACAGATAGGAAACGCGGGAGCCGAGCGAAAGGTTGCGCATGTTCTCTCGCGCAATGCGCAGCGCGGCTTCGCTTCTGTCAACGGCGACGCCGGTTGCGCTCGGCAGTTCGGCAAGCAGCGCCGCGAGGATCGCGCCGGTGCCGGTGCCGAGATCGAGAATGCGCAGCGCACGGGCCCGATCGCCGATGCCGGCAAGCGCCGCCTCAACGACGGTCTCCGTTTCGGGACGGGGCACAAGCGTTTCCGCGCCGAGCCTGAAACGCAGGCTCCAGAACTCTTTCTCTCCGAGGATACGCGCGACCGGCTCGCCGGAGATTCTGCGCGCAAGCCCGCGCATGAGCTCCGTAACCACTTCGGAACTCGCTTCTTCGTTCTCCGCCGCAATCAGCTTCGCTGCGTCGATACCCGCGGCATGGCAAAGCAGAAGCCTTGCATCGGCTTCCGGGCTTTCGATTTTCCCCTCGCGCAGCCGCGCGATGGCATCGCGCCGCAACGCGCCATAGGTCTTCCCGCGCGATTGCGCGCTGTTCATGCCGAAAGCTTGCTCTCTTCGTCGGCAAGCAGCGCCGCCTGATGTTCGGCGATCAGCGCATCGACGATCTCGCCGAGCGCGACGCCTTCCATGATCTGCGGCAGCTTGTGCAGCGTTAGATTGATACGATGGTCGGTGACGCGGGCCTGCGGAAAATTATAGGTGCGGATTCTTTCCGAGCGGTCACCGGAGCCGACTTTGCTCTTGCGCTCGGAGGCCCGCGCGCTGTCGAGCCGTTGCCGCTCCATGTCGTAGAGTTTTGTTCTGAGCAGCGTCATGGCGCGGGCGCGGTTCTTGTGCTGCGAGCGCTCGTCCTGCACCGCGACCACGATGCCGGTCGGCAGATGCGTAATCCGCACCGCGGATTCGGTCTTGTTGACGTGCTGACCGCCGGCGCCGGAAGCGCGGAACACGTCGGTTTTGAGATCCGCCTCGTTGATCTCGATATCGATATCCTCGGCCTCCGGCAGCACCGCGACAGTTGCCGCCGAGGTATGGATGCGCCCGGAAGCCTCGGTATCCGGCACGCGCTGCACGCGATGCACGCCGGATTCGAACTTCAGCTTCGCAAACGCGCCCTTGCCGCGGATCGCGGCGATGATTTCCTTGTAGCCGCCGGCCGCGCCCTCGCTCATGGAAAGCACTTCTACCTTCCAGCCCTGCAGACCCGCGTAGCGCTCGTACATGCGAAACAGATCGCCCGCGAACAGCGAGGCCTCGTCGCCGCCGGTACCCGCGCGCACTTCGAGGATGGCGTCGTGCGAATCCGCCTCGTCCTTCGGGATCAGCGCGAGGCGCAGCCTGGCTTCCAGCGCCTCGATCCGGCCCAGCAGCTCGCGCTTCTCCTCGGCGGCCAGCCGGGCGAGCTCCGGGTCGTTGCCGGCGAGCAGTTGCTCGGCTCCGGCGAGATCGTCCTGCGCCTGTTTCAAGGCTTTTACGTCCTCGATCACCGGCGCAAGCTCGGCGTGCTCGCGCGAGAGCTTCACGAAATTGTCGCCGGCACCCTTCGAAAGCTCGGCTTCGAGTTCGGCATGACGTGCGATGAGCGCTTCCAAGCGCTGGACGGGGAGCATGGTCTTTCCTTAAATCGGAATTCCGGCTTCCTGCGCGAAAGCGCGGAGCTTTTCGCGGCCCGACGCGCCGCCTTCCAGAAGCGGCGCGATGGCTTTTTCCGCCGCTCCGGCGTCGAGCGCAAGCACCATGGCCTTCACCGGGCCGATCATCGCGGGCGAAAGCGACAGCGAGCGGAAGCCGAGCGCGATCAGCGCCATGGCTTCCAGAGGCTTCGCCGCGAGTTCGCCGCAGAGCGTGAAGGGCTTGCCGTGCTTCTTGCATTTATCTGCGATCATCTTGAGCACGCGCAGGCTCGGCGGCGACAGCGGATCGAAGCGGTTTGCAACCTGTGCGTTGCCGCGGTCCGCCGCGAACAGGAACTGAATGAGGTCGTTGGAGCCGACCGAAAGGAAGTCCGCGCGCTCCAGAATGTCGTCGAGCGCAAACAGAAGCGACGGCACCTCAAGCATCGCGCCGACCATCACCTGGTTCGGCAACCGGTGGCCGTGGCGGCGCAGATAGGTCAGTTCGCGCTCGACCAGCGCCCGCGCGTTGTCGAATTCGGTTACCACCGCCACCATCGGAAACATGATTCGCAGTTCGCGACCGGCGGATGCGCGCAACAGCGCGCGCACCTGTGCGCGCAGCAACCCCGGCCGGTCGAGCGAAAGCCGGATCGCACGCCAGCCGAGCGCCGGGTTCTCTTCTTCCACCGAGCGCAGATAGGGCAGCACCTTGTCACCGCCGATGTCGAGCGTACGAAAGGTCACGGGCTTCTCTTTCGCGGCATCCATCACCGCGCGATAGAGCTGGTACTGTTCGCTGGTGCGCGGCAGCGCCGCCGCGATCATGAACTGCAACTCGGTGCGGAACAGACCGATACCGTCGGCGCCCGCTTCCGCGAGATGAGGAAGGTCGACCAAGAGGCCCGCGTTCATGAGAAGACTTATTCTCACGCCGTCCTTGGTAACGGCCTCGCGATCCTTCAGCGCGGCATACTGCGCCTGCCTGCGCGCACGCAGCTTCACCTTCTCGACATAGGCCCGCTCGAGATCGGGCGGCGGGCGCAGCTGCACCTCGCCGGTCTCGCCGTCGACGATGATGGCGTCGCCCTGATCGGAGAGCGCTGTCGCATTCGCGACCTGACCGACCGTCGGCACCCCAAGGGCCCGCGCGACAATCGCAACATGGCTTGTAGGCGCGCCCTCCTCGAGCACGATACCCCTGAGCCGCGTGCGGTCGTAGTCAAGCAGCGCCGCCGGGCTCATATTGCGCGCGACCAGTATCGCGTTGTCGGGAAGATTGCTCGTGCGCGCTTCCGGATCGGCGCCGGTAAGCTCGCGCATGAGCCGGTTCGCAAGATCGTCGAGATCGTGCAGCCGCTCGCGTATATAGGGATCAGTCTGGCGCAGCATCCGCGCACGGGTATCGGACTGCACGCGCTCGACCGCGGCCTCGGCGGTAATTCCCGTCTGCACCGCTTCCTGGAGTTTTTTCATCCAGCCGCGGTCCTGCGCGAACATACGGTAGGCTTCGAGCACATCGCGGTGCTCGCCCGCGCGCGCCATGCCTTCGTCCTCCAGCATCACGTCGATCGAGGAGCGCAGCGTCTCCACCGCGGCGTCGAGCCGGGCGAGTTCCGCCGAAACGTCGTCTGCGATCACGTTCTGCACATGGATGCGCGGCTCGTGCAGCACGACACGGCCGAGCCCGATGCCTTCGGCAAGCGCAAGCCCCGTGAGCGTCATCGAGCGGCGTACGGCGGGCTCGTGGCCGGGCGTCGCGAGCGCGGTGAGCTCACCCGACGCGATCATTTCCGCGACTACCATCGCGGTCGTCTGCAACGCTTCGACTTCTTCTTCCGAATAGGTGCGTCGCGCGCGGTTCTGCACCACCAGCACGCCGAGCGTGTTGCCGCCGCGCAGGATCGGCACGCCGAGGAAGGAGTTGTAGATTTCTTCGCCAGTTTCCGGCTTGTAGGAGAAGGCCGGATGGTTCTGCGCGTTCGGAAGATTGAGCGGTTCGGCTTCCTTCGCGACGAGACCGACGAGACCTTCGCCGGCGTTCAGCACGGTCAAGTGGACCGCTTCGGGATTGAGACCCTCGGTGGCGTAAAGCTCGAGCGTGCCGTCGATGCGCAGGACATAGACGGAGCAGACCTCCGCCACCATGTTGGCGGCGATCAGCACGACGATCTTGTCGAGACGCTCCTGCGCGCTGATCTGCTCCGCCATGGTTTCGCGGAGACGTCTCAGCAAAACGCGCGGACCGCCGAGGGAGCCACGCATCTGGCCCTGCCCTTCGTCCGGGCGCCGCGCGGGCCCGGTGCTGGAGTTACGACAAAGTAACGCGAAGGCGCAGCGCGAGCGCGCCTAACCGTCGAGTCCGTATACCGAATGCAAAGTCCGGACCGCAAGTTCGGTATAGGCCGCGTCGATCAGGATCGAAATCTTGATCTCTGACGTGGATATCACGCGGATATTGATGCCCTTTTCCGCAAGCGCGCGGAACGCGGTCGCGGCGACGCCGGCGTGGCTGCGCATGCCGACGCCGATCACCGAAACCTTCACGACGTCGCCATAGCCTTCCATCGAGGCGTAGCCGATCCTGTCCCTGGCCTTTTCGATCGTCTTCTTGGCCTTCTCGAACTCGGCCACCGGAACCGTGAAGGTGATGTCGGTCTTTTTGCCGTCGGCGGAGACGTTCTGCACAATCATATCGACGTTGATATGCGCCTCTGCGAGCGGGCCGAAGATCGCGGCGGCGACCCCCGGCTTGTCCGCGACTTCGCGCAGCGCGATCTGCGCCTCGTCCTTCGAGAAGGCGATGCCGGTGACGACCTGATTTTCCACGATCTCCTCCTCGTCGCAGATCAAAGTGCCGGGCGGACGACCCATGTTGTCCACCTGCGGCGCGTCGGGCGCATCGAAGCTCGAGCGCACGAACAAACGCACTTTCTGTGTCATCGCAAGCTCGACCGAGCGGACTTGCAAGACCTTGGCGCCGAGCGACGCCATTTCCAGCATTTCCTCGAACGCCACCGCCTTCAGGCGCCTTGCCCTCGGAACGATGCGCGGGTCGGTCGTATAGACGCCGTCGACATCGGTGTAGATATCGCAGCGATCCGCATGGATCGCGGCCGCAACCGCAACGGCACTCGTATCCGAGCCGCCGCGGCCGAGCGTCGAAATGCGGCCGGTTTCCTTGTTGATGCCCTGGAAACCGGCGATCACCGCGACTTCCTTGCGCTCCTTGAAGCGCTTGATCAGTTCTTCGCCGTTCAGGCCCTTGATGCGCGCGGCGCCATGAGTGCCGTCGGTATATAGCGGCAGCTGCCAGCCCTGCCACGAGCGCGCCGTGATGCCCATGCCTTGCAGCACGATCGCAAGCAGGCCCGACGTCACCTGCTCGCCGGAGGCCACCACCGCGTCGTATTCGCGCGCGTCATGCATCGGCGACGCTTCGCGGCACCACGCCACCAGTTCGTTGGTCTTGCCCGCCATCGCGGAAACCACGACGGCAACGTCATGGCCGGCATCGACCTCGCGCTTCACATGGCGCGCGACATTGCGGATGCGCTCGATGTCGGCGACCGAGGTGCCGCCGAATTTCATGACCAGCCGGGCCATCGCTTGCTCGCGGTTTGGAACGAAACGCCGGGGCAAAACCTTCGCCCCGGCGGAAAAAGGCGCGTATAGATACAAGCGCAGGCCAGCCCCCGCAACGGCGGAAATGGCCGGAATTGCTGGAATTTTCTTATGGTTGAAGCGCAATCGAAATCGAGCGTCGATCCCGCCGAGGTCTCGCGCTTTGCCGCAATGGCCCGCGAATGGTGGGCGCCCAACGGCAAGATGCGCCCGCTGCATGCGCTGAACCCGGTACGGATCGCCTTCATCAAGGAGCTGGCCTGCGACCTCTACGACCGCTCGCCCCGCAAGCTCGATTGCCTGAGCGGTCTTCGCATCCTCGATATCGGCTGCGGCGGCGGTATTTTGTCGGAACCGCTCGCGCGCCTCGGCGGCAGCGTCGTCGGCATCGACCCGGCGGCGGAAAATGTCGAAGTCGCAAGGCTGCACGCCGAGCAGTCCGGGCTTGCCATCGACTACCGCGCGACGACCGCCGAGGCACTCGCCGATGCAGGCGAGCGCTTCGACATCGTGATCGCGTCCGAGGTCGTCGAGCATGTCGCCGACGTTCCGCTTTTCGTCAGGCGCGCAACCGAAATGCTGAAGCCCGGCGGCTTCATGGCGGTCACCACCATCAACCGCACCATGAAGAGCTTCGCGCTCGCCATCGTCGGTGCGGAATATATCCTGCGCTGGCTGCCGGTCGGCACGCATACCTGGGACAAGTTCGTGACGCCCGAGGAAATGCGCGGTCATTTCGCGGCAAACGGGCTGAGCGAGCTCGATCGCGGCGGCATCGTCTACAATCCGCTTACCGGCGAATGGCGCCGCGGCATGGATACCGACGTCAATTACATGATCGCGGCAAGAAAGGACCCGCAATGATCCTCGAACTCGTTCTCTTCAAATCTCCGCAGAACAAGTCTCGCGGAGAAATCCTCGAAGACGCGAAGCACACGCTCGCAAGATGGCGCGCAAATCCGGACCTCGTTCGCAAGCACTATCTTCTGAGCGACGACGGTCTCGAGGGCGGCGGGGTCTACATCTGGCCGTCACGCGAAGCGGCGGAAAAGGGTCACGATGCGGAGTGGCGCGAAAGCGTAAAGAAGCGGACGGGCGCGTATCCGGTGATCCGCTACTTCGATCTGCTGATGCTGCTCGACAATACGCAGAACAGCACGATCGAGTTCGTCGAAGGAAATGCCAGGAAAGTCGCCTGAGCCGGCTCGTCTAGTTTCTATCGTCCGGAAGAATCGGAAGCGGGTGGATGTCCACCTCGTCGTCCAGCAGCGACTTCACTTCTTCCGCGGATGCCTCGCCGTAGATCGAGCGGCGCTCGATCTCCTCGTTGTGCATCTTGCGCGCGAGCTCCGGGAACTTCTCGCCGACGTTCTCGGCGTTCCTCGTCACATGATCGCGCAACTCGCGAAGCTTCTGGCGGAATTCCGCTTCTTGTGGAGACATCATCGCGACCGGCGCCTTTTCTTCGGCGGGCTTCGTGCGCGGCGCCTTGTCGGTGCGCTTGAGCCGCGGCGCCATGATCTGTTTTTCGATCTCGAGCGAGCCGCAAACCGGGCACTCGACGAGCTTCTTCTTCCGCTGTGCGTCGTAATCGCCCGACGAGCGGAACCAGCTTTCGAAGCCGTGGCCGGCTTCGCAATGCAGATCGTAGCGGATCACGACGCTTTGCCGACCAGATGCAGATGGCCGCGCTGCTCGGCGGCAGGGCCCGCGACTTCGAAACGGCGGCCGTGTTCGAGCGAGGGGATGCGCGCGCGCACCTTTGCGACTTCCTCGACATCGATCTCCGCGATCACGACCGAGGGGTCAACGCCGCCTTCCGCGAGCACGCGGCCCCACGGATCGACGATCAGGCTGTGGCCGAACGTGTCGCGGCCGTTTTCGTGACGCCCGCCCTGCGCGGCCGCGAGGACGAACGAACCGGTCTCGATCGCGCGCGCACGCTGCAATACATGCCAGTGCGCCTCGCCGGTCTGTTTCGTGAAGGCGGCGGGGATCGCAAGGAAGTGCGCCCCGGCGCTGGCAAGCGCGCGATAGAGCGACGGGAAGCGCAGATCGTAGCAGATCGTGAGACCGAGCCGGCCCCAGGGCAGGTCGGCGGTGACGGCGATTTCGCCGGGCTTGTAGGTGTTCGATTCGCGATAGCTCTCGCCGCCCGGAAGCTGCACGTCGAAGAGATGAATCTTGTCGTAACGGACAACGACCTCGCCCTCGCGGTCGATCAGGAAACTGCGGTTCGCCGCCTTATCTGGCGACACCTTGATCGCAAGCGAGCCGACATGAAGATAAGTCTTCAGATCGCGCGCAAGCTGGCGGAACGCTGCCAGCGCGTCGTCGCGCTCCTCCTCCTTGAGACGCGCGAAAAGCCCGTCGCGGCCCTGCTCCATGATGTTGGTCATTTCCGGCGTCTGGATATAGTCCGCGCCGAGGTCTTTTGCCTCGCGGATGAGCTTGCTCGCTTCCGCGATGTTCTTCTCGACCGACAGCGTGGTGCGCATCTGCACCAGTGCCGCCTTGAACTTGGTCTGCGTTCCGGTCACCGGAACCTCCTCACTCATGAACTCCCATAGTATCGGGTTTCAGACCGGGTCGACAACCCGCGCCAAAGTCAGGACATCGACGCGCGAAGCCCCGGCGCGGCGCAGTATGCGAGCGCAGGCATTGGCCGTCGCGCCTGTGGTCAACACATCGTCAACAAGAACGATCCTTTTTCCCTTGATTTCCCCGCGCAGCGATTTTTCGACCGAGAAGGCACCATGCATATTCTTGGCGCGCTCGTCGCGCGCGAGGCCGACTTGCGGCGGCGTCGCGCGAATGCGCGTCAGCACATTGTCGATCACCGGGACGGATCTCTGCCGCGAGATCGCGCGCGCAAGCTCTGCCGACTGGTTGAACCGCCGCTGGAACAGCCGCGTCCAGTGCAGCGGTACGGGAATGAGCGCGTCCGCGTCGCGTAGTAACTCGTCGCCCGCCCGCGACATCCAGCTTGCGAAGGGCTTCACGAGATCGAGCCGGTCGCCGTACTTCAGAAGATGCACGAGATCGCGCGCAACATCGGAGAACCGCATCGCCGCACGCGCGCGATCGAAAGCGGGCGGGTCGGAAAACGCGGAAGGCGAGATCAGCGGTCCGCCGCTGTCGTAGGCGAACGGCGTGCCGAGGCGCTCGCAGTAGGGCCGCTCGATGAAACCCGCGCCCTGCCAGCATTGCGGGCATAACCCGCCGCTCGCGCCCGCGGGTTTGCGGCAGGCGAGACAGGTCGGCGGCAGCACCGTCTGCACGAGCGCGAGCCCGCCGGCAGCGAAGAATTGCGCCGCGGCAGCAACGGGCTGAAACGCCTTCCCGACGACCATGGCGAAAAGGCTAGCGCCGAATTTCCCGCGGTGCCACTTTGCCGCCGAACGAAGGTAATCCGCTCTTGAACGCGCCCCACATCATTTTCGACCGCGAACTTCTGCGCGAACGGCAGCAGCGCGCCGCGCGAGGGGGCGCGGAAAAGTTCCTGCTCGAACGCGCCGCCGACGAACTCTTTGCGCGGCTCGGCACGATCGCGCGCCCGTTCCCGCACGCGGCCCTGATCGAAACACCGGATGCGGAGGCCATGCGGGACCGGCTGCTGGCATCGGGCAGGATCGGATCGGCCGACGCTCTCAGCGTCGAAGGCGCGGCGGAATCCGTCAAAGGAGAGCCCGGACAATACGACCTCGTGATCTCGCTCCTCTCGATGCAGTGGCTCAACGACCTTCCCGGCGCGCTCGCGCAGATCAGGCGACTTTTGAAGCCCGACGGACTGCTGCTTGCGGCGATGATCGGCGGCGACACGCTTACCGAGCTTCGCGATGCGCTGGCTTCCGCCGAAAGCGAAATCGAAGGCGGAATTTCGCCCCGCGTGTCGCCTTTCGTTGAAGTCAGAACGCTCGGCAGCCTGTTGCAGCGCGCGGGATTCGCGCTGCCCGTTACCGACGTGGATCGCATGACGGTACGCTATCCGGACGCGCTCGCGTTGATGCGCGACCTGCGCCGCATGGGCGCAACCAACGTGACGATCGAACGCAGCCGCAAGCCGCTCAAACGCGCAATGCTGTTTCGTGCTGGCGAGTTCTACCGGCGGCGCTACGCCGACGGTGACGGCCGCGTGCGCGCGACCTTCGAAATTCTTTGGCTGTCTGGATGGGCGCCGCACGAAAGCCAGCAGCAGCCCTTAAAGCCCGGAAGCGCGAAAGCGCGGCTCGCCGATGCGCTCCGCGCCGTCGAAATTCCTGCCGGCGAAAAGACCGGCCCGAAAAAGAGCTAGCTGCCGAGCGCGTTCGAGACCTTGCCGAACAGGTCGTCGCGCACCGTCTCGCCGACCGCGATCACCGCGACCAGAATCACGATGGAAATGCCGCCGGCAATCAGCGCGTATTCGATTGCGGTCGCGCCGTTCTCGTTGCGCGCAAATGCGCGGGCGGTCTTGAGAAATTCTTTGGTCATTTCAGGCTCCTGCCCTGTTCAGCCGGGTATCGCGAGCAATTCGATCAGATGCGGGATCAAGGGCTCGTCCGCGGGCGGCATCGGATAGTCGCGAAGCCGGTTCGGTCTGACCCAGGCGAGTTCCTGCCCCTCGAGCGCCTTCACTTCGCCTTCCCATCTCCGGCAAACCCACAGCGGCATCATGAGCTGGAATTGCGGATAGGGGTGGCTTGCGAAAGTCAGCGGCGCGAGACACGCCTCCTGCACGTCGATTCCCAGTTCCTCCTTCAACTCTCGAATGAGAGTCACCTCCGGCCGCTCGCCCGGATCGACCTTTCCGCCGGGAAACTCCCAGAGCCCCGCCATGTCCTTGCCGGCGGGACGTCGTGCGAGCAGCACCCGGCCGTCTGCGTCGATCAAAGCGCAAGCGGCGACGAGCAGTAGTTTCACTTGGGTACCCGCAAGATGGCGTTAACAAACGCGGTCAAGGATTGCTTAATGTGAACGGCTAACTGCGATAGTCGCCGTTGATGGCGACATATTCCTTCGTGAGATCGCACGTCAGCACGCGGTCCGCGCCCCTGCCCAGACCGAGCGCGACTTTCAGCGAAATCTCCGGTTTTTTCATCGTCTCGGAGACGGCGGCCTCGTCGTAGGACGGATCCCGCGCACCCTTGTGCGCGACGCGGATGCCGTTGAACCAGATCGAAAGCCGGTCGCGGTCGGCGGGCTCGCCGGCCTTGCCGACCGCCATGACCACGCGGCCCCAGTTCGCGTCTTCTCCCGCGATCGCGGTCTTTACGAGCGGAGAGTTCGCGATCGACATTGCGATTCTGCGCGCCGACGGCTTCGACTTCGCACCCTCGACCGTAATCTCGACGAGTTTGCGCGCGCCTTCGCCGTCACGCGCGACCTGCTCGGAAAGACTGGCAAGCACGCGCAAGAGCGCCTTGCGGAATTCCTTGAGCCTGGGGTCGCCGGCTTTCTTGATTTTCGGCGCACCGCGCTTCGCTGCCGCGCCGGTCGCAAACAGAAGCAGCGTATCCGACGTCGAAGTGTCGCCGTCGATGGTGACGGCGTTGAAGGTATCCTCGACGCCTTCGGAAAGCAGCTTCTGCAAAGCCTTCGGCGCGATCGGCGCATCGGTGAAGACGAAGGACAGCATGGTCGCCATGTCGGGCGCGATCATACCGGCGCCCTTGGCGATGCCGCAGATCGTGACCGTCGCCTTGCCGAGCTTCGCGCGCGCGGTAGCGGTCTTCGGAAAGGTATCGGTCGTCATGATGGCGCGTGCGGCATCGAGAAAGCGGCCGGGTTCAGCCTTCGCGAAGATGCCGTCGAGCACGCCGTCGAACTTGCCGGCATCGAGCGGCTCGCCGATCACGCCGGTCGAAGCGACGAAGACCTCCGCCGGCTTGCAGCCGATCGCTTTCGCGGCAAGCTCGGTCGTGAAGCGGACCTGCGCCTTGCCGTTCTTGCCGGTGAATGCGTTCGCGTTGCCGGAGTTGACGACGAGCCCGGCGGCGCTGCCGCGCTTCACCTGCTTCCGGCACCACTCCACCGGGGCCGAAGGACACTTCGAGCGCGTGAACACGCCTGCGACCGCGGTGCCTTTATCGAAGGCGGCAAGCAGAACGTCGGTGCGGCCCCGATACTTGATGCCCGCGGACCCGGTTGCGAGCCGCACGCCCTCGATCGCGGGCGGGTCGACGAATTCCTTCGGCGCAAGCGGGGATACGGTCGTGCTCATCTTCGTCCTCTTCGCGGTCTCTATAGCATAATGGCCGGGAGATTTTCCCGGCCATTGCATCGACGGAAATCGGCGCTGCCTATAATTATTTCTTCTTGGGATCGGCCTTGGCCGGAGGCGGCGTCGGCGCTTCCTTCTTGACGAGGTTCTCGATCTTGGCGTCCGTGCGCACCTTCATGACGAGCTCGGCCTGCGCCTTGCGCACGATGAAAGCCTGTACCTGATCCTTCACCTCTTCGAACTTCGGGACCGGCTTCATGCGCTTGTCTTCGACCTTGATGATATGAAAGCCGAACTGCGTCTTCACCGGCTGCGAAATCTGGTTCTTGTTCAGCTTGAACGCGGCTTCGGAGAACTCCGCGACCATCTGCCCCTTGGTGAAATATTCGAGGTCGCCGCCGTTGGTCTTGGCCGAGGGGTCGGCCGAAATCTCGCGCGCGAGCTTTTCGAAGTCGGCGCCGCCCTTGAGCTTGGCGAGCACGTCCTGCGCTTCCTTCTCGGTCTTCACGAGAATGTGCCGCGCGCGGACTTCCTCCTCGGGCGGCGTTTTGGCGACCGACTCGTCATAGAGCTGCTTCATCGCAGTTTCGTTCGCAGCGGTCTTGGCGAGATCGTTCAGGAGCGATTCCATCAGCACCTTGTTTCTCGCGTAGGTCAGCCGCGCGGCGAAGTCGGGCGCGGCATCGAGCTTTTTCGCGGCGGCGGACTGCGCGAGCGCGGTCAGGTCGATGAGATAAGCCAGCAGCGCATCCTTGCGCGCGTTCGGCTCCTGCACCTGCAAACTCGGCCCCACATCGGCCTCTGCGATGTCGAGATCGCTCTGGCGTATTTCCACGCCGTTTACGCGGGCGAGCACCGGATCGTCCTTCTTCTGCGCACTCGCGGGATGCGGCGCGCCGATCGCGAGCGCAACACCCAGAACGAGCGCGAGCGAAAGTAGCGAAAGGCTGCGTTTCATCGGAAACCTCAAAATGCGGCGGGGGCCGTATCGGGCCCGCCTGGCCGGGATCGAATTTCAGGCTACTTCGTTAAGGGGCCGTCGGAGAAAGAATGAAAGCGCCCTTTTCGGACTAAGGCGGGCCGAAAGTGACGGAAGTGCGGTGGTCTGGCAAGGCTTTAGCCCGGCTGCGGCGCTCCCATCCAATTGACAAGGCTTGGGCGCGTTCATATTTCTCCGGCAATCCCTTCTGATCATGAAAAAGCCTCGCGGCATCGTGATCCAGCTTCGCGGCGGTAGCCCAATAAACCGCTCGTGCACCGCGGCACAACCGCCGTCTCGCGCGAACACTCTAAGGATGCTTTTTCGATGATCGGCTCGCTCGCCCGCAAGTTCTTCGGTTCATCCAACGACCGGCGCATCAAGGGCTACGCCCCCCGCGTGAACGCGATCAACGCGCTCGAAGCCGAGGTCGAGAAACTGACCGACGACCAGTTGCGCGCGCGCACCGAAGAATTCCGCAAGCAGGTCGCCGGCGGCACACCGCTCGACGATCTCCTGGTTCCGGCCTTCGCCACGGTCCGCGAAGCCGCCAAGCGCACCCTCGGCCAGCGCCATTTCGACGTGCAGCTCATTGGCGGCATGGTGCTGCACGAAGGCGCGATCGCGGAAATGAAGACCGGCGAAGGCAAGACCCTGGTCGCCACGCTTCCGGTTTATCTCAACGCACTGGCCGGCAAGGGCGTGCACGTCGTCACCGTCAACGACTATCTCGCCAAGCGCGACTCCGAGTGGATGGGCCAGATCTACAAGTTCCTCGGCCTCACCGTAGGCGTGATCGTGCACGGCCTCGACGACGCCGAGCGCAAGGCGGCCTATGCCTGCGACGTCACCTACGGCACCAACAACGAACTCGGCTTCGATTACCTGCGCGACAACATGAAGTACGAGCTGTCGCAGATGGTGCAGCGCGAGCACTTCTACGCGATCGTCGACGAAGTCGACTCGATTCTCGTCGACGAAGCGCGCACGCCGCTCATCATCTCCGGCCCGCTCGACGACCGCTCGGAGTTCTACAACACCATCGACAGCTACATTCCGAAGCTGAAGCCGGAAGACTACGAGATCGACGAAAAGCAGCGCACGGTCAACCTCACCGAGTCCGGCATGGAGCGCATGGAGCAGATGCTCCGCGACGCGAAGTTGCTCAAAGCCGACTCGCTCTACGACATCGAGAACGTCTCGGTGGTGCATCACGTCAACCAAGGCCTGCGCGCGCACCGCCTGTTTACGCGCGACAAGGACTACATCGTGAAAGACGGCGAAGTCGTCATCATCGACGAATTCACCGGCCGCATGATGCCGGGCCGCCGCTATTCGGAAGGCCTGCATCAGGCGCTGGAAGCCAAGGAGCACGTCCAGATCCAGCCCGAGAACCAGACGCTCGCCTCGATCACCTTCCAGAACTACTTCCGGCTCTACAAGAAGCTCGCCGGCATGACCGGCACAGCCTCGACCGAAGCCGACGAATTCCAGGACATCTACAAGCTCGAAGTGGTCGAAGTGCCGACCAATCTTCCGGTCAACCGCACCGACGAGCACGACGAGGTCTACCGGACCGCTGAAGAGAAATATAAGGCGATCATCGAGACCATCGAGGATTGCAAGACGCGCGGCCAGCCGATCCTGGTCGGCACCACCTCGATCGAGAAATCCGAACAGCTCGCCGCCGCGCTGAAAGCCAAGGGCTACAAGCAGAAGGATTTCTCCGACGCCGACGCCTTCCGCCCGCTCTATGACGGCGATCAGAAAACGTCGAAGGAAAAGGTCTTCGCGGTGCTGAACGCCCGCTACCACGAGCAGGAAGCGCAGATCATCGCGCAGGCCGGCATTCCCGGCGCGGTCACGATCGCGACCAACATGGCCGGCCGCGGCACCGATATCCAGCTCGGCGGCAACGCCGACATGCGCGTGAAGCAGGAACTCGGCGACATGGAGCCCGGCGAACAGCGCAAACAGGCCGAGCAGAAGATCAGGGACGAAGTCGCCCGGCTGAAGCAGGTCGCGCTTGCCGCCGGCGGCCTCTACGTGATCGGTACCGAGCGCCACGAGAGCCGCCGCATCGACAACCAGCTCCGCGGCCGCTCCGGCCGCCAGGGCGACCCCGGCCGCTCGAAGTTCTATCTCTCGCTCGAAGACGACCTCATGCGCATCTTCGGCTCGAACAATCTCGGCGGGATGCTCACGAAACTGGGCCTTCAGGAAGGCGAGGCCATCGTTCACCCCTGGATCAACAAGGCGCTCGAAAAGGCGCAGCAGAAGGTCGAGGCGCGCAACTTCGACATCCGCAAGAACCTGCTCAAATACGACGACGTCTCGAACGACCAGCGCAAGGTGATCTTCGAGCAGCGCATCGATCTCATGCGCGAGAACGACGTTTCCGAGACCATCGCCGACATGCGCCACGCCGTGATCGAGGAGATGGTCACCCGCCATATCCCGCCGAATGCCTATGCGGAACAGTGGGACACCGAAGGCCTCGAGAACGAGGTCAAGGAAGCGCTCGGTTTGCAGCTCCCGATTCAGAAATGGGCGCAGGAAGAAGGCATCGCCGACGACGAAGTGAGAGACCGCATCATCCGCGCCGCCGACGAGGTCATGGCCGGCAAGGTCGCGAAATACGGCGCCGAGCTCATGCGCTATGTCGAGAAGTCCGTGCTGATGCAGACGCTCGACCATCTGTGGCGCGAGCACCTCGTCATGCTCGAACATCTGCGGCAGGTGATCGGCCTGCGCGGCTTCGCGCAGCGCGATCCCCTGAACGAGTACAAGTCCGAAGCTTTCACGCTGTTCGAGGCGCTGCTCGCCCGGCTCCGTCAGGCGGTATCGGCACAACTCCTGAACATCGAGATTATGGAGCGCCCGCCGGAGCAGGAACTGCCGGAAATGCACGCAAGCCATATCGATCCGGCAACCGGCGAGGACGACGCGCAGCCGGCGCGTCTTAGCTCAGGCACGCAGCCCAAGGGCGACCGCACTTCGCAGAACCCGAAGGACTGGGGCAAGGTCGGCCGCAACGAGCCCTGCCCCTGCGGCTCGGGCAAGAAATACAAGAATTGCCACGGCCGCTTCGCCTAAGGAACCGGGACGACAACGCAAAGCAGAAAGCGCGGCGAAACGGGCAGCCCGCAAGCGGCCCGGCTCTTGAAAACTGCTACCTCAGGTAAATCGGGATCGGCCGCGATTGTTTTCGTTTTCCGGCCGTGCGCGGGCTAGCGCGTAAACGCATTCACATTGTTGTCGGCGGGGCGCTGCACCTGGAATGTGCTCGGAGCGGCGGTGTTGCGCGGCGCCTGCCGTACCGGTTCCTGCGCATTCTTCTTGGCCTGCTGCTTCTTCGCGGCGGGACGGCGCGGCGTCTCGTCCTCGTCCGCTTCGCTGTCGGCCTGCTGCTGCACCGAGCTTCTCGGCACCCGGCCCGCGAAAGCGGGGTTGCTGCCGCCGTCGTTGTTGGTGCGCACCGGCGCGGCCGGCATGTTGCGCATCAAGAGCGCGGTGATGTCGTTGCCCTCGGAGTTGTGGCGCTGCTGGATCAGCTGCGCGATTTCCTCCTGCATGTGATAGGGAGGGCACGGCCGCGACGGATCGAACGGCTTCATCGGATCGTTCGGCACCGCGTTGAAGATGTAGCGCTTCGCGCAGACGTCGATCTTCGGCTCCTGCCGCGTCACCTCGAAGTGGTCCGAGCCTTCCTTCAGCATGCGCCAGAATGCGACGTTCGGGTTGTTGCGGTGACGCGCCAGATTCGCGGCGGTCATGCGGAACGGGAACGCCTGCACCTGAAACGCGAGCTGGCCGCCGTCGAAGGCCTCTCGCGCGAGCGCGAAGATTTCCGCGATCTGCTCGTCGGTCATCGCATAGCAGCCCGACGAGGAGCAGTCGCCATGAACCATCAGGTGCGCGCCGGTACGGTTGTGCGCGCGGTCGAATTCGTTCGGAAAACCGAGATTGAACGCGAGGTGATAGCTCGAATGCGGGTTCATCTGCTCGGGGCGGATGAAATAGAAACCTTCCGGAGCCTGCCGGTCGCCGGTCTTGATTTTCGGACCGAGCTCGCCCGACCATTTGCAGATCGGAAATTTCTTCAGAAGCTCGTAGTTGCCGGCCGTGGTCTTCTTCCAGATTTCCAGTTCCGACTCTTCCTTGTAGATGCGCAGCAGGATGGGCGACTCTTTCGTCATTCCCTTTTCCTGCATCAGCGCCATGGTCTGGGGCGAGATCGGACGCAGATGTTTCTTGTCGCTGTCCGGGCCGAACGCGAAGTTCTCGGCGCTGCATCCGGCGAGCAGCAGCGCGCAGACGGCCGACGCCGCCGCGAAACGGACTGCCCTCTTCGAACGGCGCGAGTTCAACGAAAAACTCCCGAAAATGCGCTGAAAACTACCCGTGCCCATTGCCTAATGCGTTACCCTTGACGGCGCGTTACCGCAACTGCGGTTCCTGCGGGGCATGCCCGCGATCGCATACAAGATATTGAAAAATCAGAGATTCCGGCCGATCGCCAGAAACTTTTCCGCCCGGTGCTTCCTGATCTGCTCGCGCGAAAGGCCATTGAACCCCGCCAATGCGGTCTCGATAGCCTTACCTGTCGCCGAAATCGTGGCCTCCGGATGGCGGTGAGCGCCGCCCGCGGGCTCCGGGATGATCTCGTCCACGACCCCGAAGCGCAGGAGGTCCTGGGCGGTGATCTTCATGTTGGTGGCGGCTTCCTGTGCCTTGGTGGTGTCGCGCCACAGGATCGAGGCCGCGCCTTCCGGCGAGATCACGCTGTAGATCGAGTGCTCCAACATAAGGACCTTATTCGCGGTCGCGATCGCGATGGCACCGCCCGACCCCCCCTCGCCGATGATGACCGAGACGTTAGGCACGCCGAGCGCGAGGCCCGCGTCGGTCGAGCGTGCGATCGCCTCGGCCTGCCCGCGCTCTTCGGCGTCGATGCCGGGATAGGCGCCTGCGGTGTCGACCAGCGTGATCACCGGCAGCTCGAAGCGGTCGGCAAGCTCCATGAGCCGCACTGCCTTGCGGTAGCCCTCCGGCCGCGCCATGCCGAAATTGTGCGTGATCCGCGCTTCGGTGGTCGAGCCTTTTTCGTGCCCGATCACGCAGACGCTCTGGCCGGCGAAGCGCGCGAAACCGCCGAGGATCGCCTGGTCGTCGGCGAATTTGCGGTCGCCCGCGAGCGGCGTGAAGTCTTCGAACAGCCTGCCGACGTAGTCGGAGAAATGCGGCCGCTGCGGGTGGCGCGCGACCTGGGTTTTCTGCCACGGCGTGAGATTTTCGTAGAGTTCCGAGAGCGTGAGTTCCGATCTCGCTTCCAGACGCGCGACGTCTTCCGCGATCGCGACGCCTTCGCCGGAAGCGGCAAGCGCGCGGAACTCCTCGATCTTGGCTTCGAGTTCGGCGACCGGTTTTTCAAAATCGAGATAAGTGCGCATCACGGCTCAAGGCTTCGAGGCCTCGGCCCCTGCAAATCGGGCGGAAGCTGCATAAGGCACCCTTTCAAGTCAAGCGACGCCGCGGCAACCGGGCTATTTCCCCGCCAGCGGATGCAAATCGCGAACCATGTTCCTGAGGCGTTCGTCCAGAACATGCGTGTAGATCTGCGTGGTGGAGATGTCGGCGTGACCCAGGAGCGCCTGCACGACCCGCAGATCCGCGCCGTTTGCAAGCAGATGGCTCGCAAAGGCATGGCGCAGCACATGCGGGCTGACCTTTCCTGGCGCGATCCCGGCGCGCGCCGCGAGCGCTTTCAACTCCCGCGCAACGTGCTGGCGCGTGACGTGGCCGCTCTCGCCGAAAGACGGAAACAGCCAGCGCCGCTCGGCTGCTTTCCCGGCATCACCGCGCGCGTCGAGATAGGCCTTCATCGCGCGCAGAGCGGCGTCTCCGATCGGCACCAGGCGCTCCTTGTTGCCTTTGCCGCGCACGATGATAGCGCTGCTTTTCGTGCGCGCGGCGGACGCGGGCAATGCGATCAGCTCGGACACGCGCAGGCCCGAGGCGTAAAGCAGTTCGAGCAGGGCTGCGAGCCGCAACGCACGCAACCGGCGCGCTGCCGCGTCCTTGCGGTCCCCGTTTTCCGCCGCGAGTTCGTGCGCGGCCGCAAGCAGCTTCGTCACCTCCGCGACCGTCATGATTTTCGGCAAGGGCCGCCCGCGCTTCGGGCCTTCGAGCACGGCGGCAGGATCGTCCTTGCGCAGCCCCTCGGTATAGAGGAAGCGATGCAGCTGACGGATCGCGGAAAGCTTTCGCGCGACGGAAGCGGCGGCGAGTTCGCGCGCAGCCAGCGCCGAGAGATAATCGCGGATCGTCTGCGTATCGGCCTTCGCGAAATCGCTCTTCCTGCCGGCGAGAAATTCCGCGTAGTCGTCGAGATCGCGGCGATAGGCGTCGAGCGTATTTCTGCTCGCACTGCGCTCGGTCGCGATCATGTCGAGGAAAAGATCGCGCAGGTTTCCCGTTGCCGCCCGCGCGCTCATTTGCCGATGCGATCCTGCGGCACCGTAATTGTGATGGTGCGCGGTTCCGGCTCGAGCAGATTGGCGAGCGCCCACACCGCCGCGTAGCCGATGACGGCGATCGTTCCGAGCACGGCGAGCAGGCGAAACAGCGTAGGCATTTACCGGTAGTTCCGAATCATGCGCCGCAACGTTCGCGGCATTTTACAGGCACAGGGAGAACGGCCATATCTGGTGCCACGGAAAGATGAACATGCCCTCACCGCCGCCGATTGCGCTGCATCCGAAAGCCGAGACGTTCCGCCGGCGCCTCGGCGCGCGCTCGATCGTGCTCGTGGGCATGCCCGGCTCGGGAAAAAGTTCGATCGGCCGCAGGCTGAGCCAGCGGCTTGGCCTCGATTTCTCCGATGCCGACGCCGAAATCGAGACCGCCGCAAATATGAGCATTCCCGAGATTTTTCAGGCCCACGGCGAGGCGGAGTTCCGCAAGGGCGAGCAGAAGGTGATCGCGCGTCTGCTCGAAGCCGGCCCGCAGGTGATCGCGACCGGCGGCGGCGCCTTCATGAATGCGGATACCCGCGCCCGGATCCGCGAAAAGGGCGTTTCGATCTGGCTCAAGGCCGACGTCGATACCCTGCTCAGGCGCGTGAAACGCAAATCCAACCGCCCGCTGCTGCAGAACGCCGACCCGGAAGGAACGCTGCGCACCCTGCTCGCCGCGCGCGAGACGACCTATGCCGAAGCCGATCTTACCGTTACCTCCTGCGAAGTGCCGCACGAGGACGTGGTTGAGGCCATCGTCGAATTGCTGGATACCTCTTTGCCGAACAGCGAACGCTAATCATGCCCGCCCCGCAGAAACCGAAAACCGAAATCGTCAAGGTCAGGCTCGGCAAGCGCAGCTATGATATCGTGATCGGCGACGGCATTCTTGCCGAAGCCGGAAAGCGCATCGCGAAGCTCAGGCCCGGCACCGCAGTCGCGATCGTCACCGACGGCAATGTCGCGCATCATCACCTGGCGGCGCTCGAGCGCTCGCTCGAGACCGCGAGGATTTCCTACCGCAGCGTGCTGCTCTCCGCGGGCGAAGGCACCAAGAGTTACAGCAATCTCGAAAACGTGGCCGAAGCGATCCTGCAGTCGCGCATCGAGCGCGGCGATCTCGTGATCGCGCTCGGCGGCGGCGTGATCGGCGATCTCGCGGGCTTTGCCGCTGCAGTCGTACGCCGCGGCGTCGATTTCGTGCAGATTCCGACCACCCTCCTCGCGCAGGTCGACAGTTCCGTCGGCGGCAAGACCGGCATCAACTCGCCGCAGGGCAAGAACCTGATCGGCGCATTCCACCAGCCCGCGCTCGTACTCGCCGACCTGAAGACGCTCGACACCCTTCCCGCCCGCGAATTCCGCGCCGGCTACGCCGAGGTCGCGAAATACGGCCTCATCAACGACGCCAAGTTCTTCGACTGGCTGGAAAGCAACTGGCGCGAAGTGTTCGCTGGCGGCGCCGCGCGGGCCAAAGCCGTCGCCACGAGCTGCAAGGGCAAGGCCGCGATCGTCGCCCGCGACGAGCGCGAAACCGGGGAACGCGCGTTGCTCAACCTCGGCCACACCTTCGGCCATGCGCTCGAAGCCGCGACCGGCTACTCGGATCGTCTGCTGCACGGCGAAGGCGTCGCGCTCGGCATGGTGCTCGCGTTCAAACTCTCCGCGAAGCTGAAGCTCTGCAAACCCGCCGACGTCACGCGCGTGGTCAAACATCTCGAAAACGCCGGTCTGCCGGTGCGGCTTTCGCAGATTCCCGGCGCGCTTCCCGGTCCGGACGGGCTCATCGCCCTGATGGCGCAGGACAAGAAGGTCGTGCGCGGCAAGCTCGTCTTTATTCTCGCGAGAGGTATCGGCAAGGCCTTCATCGCGAAGAACGTGGATACGAAAATCGTGCGCGAAGTTTTGAAGGAAGCGCTGGCGGAGTAGGGCCTCATCCTTCGAAATGCGCTCGCTTTCGCAAGTCGGATTTATCCGACTTGTGCGTATTCATTCGGAAGTCGGGTAAATCCGACTTCCGCTCGCGCTCCTCACCAGGAGAACTTACTCCCCCGGCGCCTTCGGCACGATCGCGAGCGCATGCAGCCCCGCGCTCATTTCGTGGTTGAGCAAATCGTTGACCATGCGATGCCTGTCCAGCCTGCTCTTGCCCTGAAACACTTCGGCGGTGACAAGCACGCGCACATGCGTGACCTTGCCGGGGATCGCGCCGGCGTGACCGACATGCATCCCGCTCTCGTCGACGACCTCGATCGATTCCGGCTTCAGGGCCGCCGTCAAACGGTCGCGAATGCGGTCCAGGGTCTTGTCCGGTTTGGTCATGGTCGCGCCGCATAAAGCGCCATGTTCATTCCGTCAACAATAGGACAATAACTTCCCGTTACCCTCGCGCGTGCCGTTGCTTGTGCGGTAACGGCCCAATCGCCATATACTCGTCATATGAAATTCGACTCGCCCATCTTCGATAAAATCCGCATCAAGCCGATCGAGCGGAACGAAAGGCAGAAGCTCAAAGCGAAGAGCCCTGCCTGCGACTGGCATGGCTGCAAGGAGCCCGGCACCCACAAGGCGCCGAAGGGCCGCGACCGCGAGGGCGAGTTCTGGAATTACTGCATCGGCCACGTCCGCGAATACAACGCGAACTACAACTATTTTTCGGGCATGAAGGACGACGCGGTCCAGCAGTACCAGAAGGACGCGCTGACCGGCCACCGCCCGACCTGGAAGATGGGCCAGAACGGCGGCGAGAAGAGGCGCGGCAGGGCCGGCAACAACCCCGGCTTCACCGGCCAGACGTGGAACGACCCTTTCCGCATCTTCGGGAGCGCCACCGGGGCCTTTGCGCAGGAGGCCGAGGCCCCCGAAGGCCGCATGATCCGTAATGCCGAGCGCAAGGCCTTCGACACCCTGGGGCTCGACATTGACGCGACCGCCGTGGCCCTGAAGGCCCGCTACAAGGAACTCGTAAAACGGCACCATCCCGACGCGAACGGGGGGGACCGCTCCAGCGAGGACCGCTTCAGGGCAGTCGTGCAGGCCTACAACTACCTAAAGGCCCAGGGTTTCTGCTAAGGCTTCTGCCGAGGTCCCTGGCGACCCGGCCACCGGCCGGAAATCCCATCAATCGGCCCTGTCTTTGCAAGGCAATAGCCGCCTTACGGCGAGAACAAGCATGACCCCGCACACAGAACTGGCCCCGCTCCCCGATATGAAGGTTTCGGTCCGGCAGGTCTTCGGAATCGAGAGCGCCCTCGAGGTTCCGGCCTACTCCGAGCCGGACGCCCATGTCCCGGATACCGACCCCGACTACGTCTTCGACCGCGACACCACGCTCGCGATTCTGGCAGGCTTCGCGCACAACCGGCGCGTGCTGATTTCGGGCTACCACGGCACCGGCAAGTCGACCCATATCGAGCAGGTCGCAGCGCGCCTGAACTGGCCCTGCGTGCGCGTGAACCTGGACAGCCACATCAGCCGCATCGATCTCGTCGGCAAGGACGCGATCGTCTTGCAGGACGGCCGTCAGGTCACGGAATTCCGCGACGGCATTCTGCCCTGGGCGCTCCAGCGCAACATCGCGCTCGTGTTCGACGAATACGACGCCGGCCGCCCGGACGTGATGTTCGTGATCCAGCGCGTGCTCGAAGTTTCCGGTCGCCTCACGCTGCTCGATCAGAACAAGGTGATCCGTCCGCATCCGGCGTTCCGTCTCTTTGCGACGGCGAACACGGTGGGCTTGGGCGACACCACAGGCCTCTATCACGGCACGCAGCAGATCAACCAGGGCCAGATGGACCGCTGGTCGATCGTGACTACGCTCAACTATCTGCCGCACGACAAGGAAGTGGAGATCGTGCTCTCGAAGGCGCACCACTACCGCACGCCCGAAGGCCGCGACATCGTCTCCAAGATGGTCCGCGTCGCCGATCTCACGCGCCAGGCGTTCATCAACGGCGACCTCTCGACCGTGATGAGCCCCCGCACCGTGATCACCTGGGCCGAGAACGCGCATATCTTCGGCGACATCGGTTTCGCGCTGCGCGTCACCTTCGTCAACAAGTGCGACGAACTCGAGCGTGCCATCGTCGCCGAGTTCTACCAGCGCAGCTTCGGAAAAGACTTGCCTGAGTCCACGGTGAACGTCGCGCTGAGCTGAGCGCATGGCCGACATCAAGACGACAAAGAGCCAAAGCAAGGAAGCGCCGACCGAGCCTTTCAAGCGCGCGGTCGCGACGACCTTGCGCGCGATCGCAGGCAGACCCGAACTCGAGGTGAGTTACGCCGCGGAGAAGCCCGCGCTCAATCAGGAGCGCGCGCGGCTGCCCGAGCCGCCGCGCCGCATGAGCAAGGCCGACGCCGCGATCCTGCGCGGACATGCGGACTCCATGGCGCTTCGCCTCGCCATGCACAGTCCTGCGATCCACAAGAAAATGCTGCCGCAGGGCGAGAACGCGCGCTCCGTGTTCGAGGCGGTGGAACAGGCGCGCGTGGAAGCGATCGGCGCACGCCGCATGTCGGGGGTCGCGCAGAATCTCACCGCGATGCTCGAGGACCGCTATCACCGCGGCCAGTATGAAGAGATCACCGACCGCGCCGACGCGCCGCTGGAAGACGCGGTGGCGATGCTGGTGCGCGAGCGCCTCACCGGGCAGAAGCCGCCCGCAGGCGCGAAGAAAGTCGTCGATCTGTGGCGCGACTTCATCGAGAAACGCGCCGATCGCGACCTCGACCGGCTCGCCGAAGAGATCCACGACCAGCGCAACTTCGCCGAGGCGATCCACGATCTTTTGACCTCGCTCGACATGGGCGAGGACCGCTCCAACGAGCGGGACGAGGACGATCAGGACGAGGAAGACGGCCAGGGCCAGGACGATTCCGCGAACGATCAGGGCCAGGCCGAACAGGACGATGCGAGCGATCAGGCCGCGCAGGAAGACGCGGAACTGTCATCCGAAGACCAGCCCGATCAGGCAGCCGAGTCCGACGAGGCGCCGCCCGCCGACCGCCCGGACGACATGGATCAGGGCGACAGCGAAGAAGCCGGCGAGCCGTGGCGGCCGAAGCATCCGCTTGCGAACGAGCCGCGCGGCCCGGACTATCGCGCCTACACCACGAAGTTCGACGAGACCATCGGCGCGGAGGAGCTTTGCGACGCCGAGGAACTCGCACGGCTGCGCTCTTATCTCGACAAGCAGATTCAGCATCTGCAGGGCGTGGTCGCCAGACTCGCGAACCGCCTGCAGCGGCGTCTGATGGCACAGCAGAACCGCGCCTGGGACTTCGATCTCGAAGAGGGCATCCTCGATCCCGCGCGCCTCTCGCGCGTCGTCACCGATCCCTATCAGCCGCTTTCCTTCAAGAGCGAGCGCGACACCGATTTCCGCGACACCGTGGTCACGCTGCTGCTCGACAACTCCGGCTCCATGCGCGGGCGCCCGATCACGGTCGCCGCCACCTGCGCCGATATTCTCGCGCGCACGCTCGAGCGCTGCGGCGTGAAGGTGGAAATCCTCGGCTTCACTACCCGTGCCTGGAAAGGCGGGCAGTCGCGCGAGGCGTGGTTGGCTGCGAACAAGCCGCAGTCGCCGGGCCGTCTCAACGATCTGCGGCACATCATCTACAAGTCCGCGGATGCGCCGTGGCGCCGCGCCCGCAAGAATCTCGGCCTGATGATGCGCGAAGGCTTGCTCAAGGAGAACATCGACGGCGAGGCGCTGGACTGGGCGCACAGGAGACTGCTGGCGCGGCCCGAGCAGCGCAAGATTCTCATGATGATTTCCGACGGCGCACCGGTCGACGATTCCACGCTCAGTGTGAACCCCGGCAACTATCTCGAGCGGCATCTGCGCTGGATCATCGAGGAGATCGAAACCCGCTCGCCGGTGGAACTGATCGCGATCGGCATCGGCCACGATGTCACGCGCTATTATCGCCGTGCGGTCACGATCGTGGACGCCGAAGAACTCGGCGGCGCCATGACCGAGAAGCTTGCCGAACTGTTCGACGAGAAGCCCGCGGCGGCACCCGCACGCGGCAGACGCCGTCTGCACTAGATGCGCGCCGCAAGCCGCCGGGCCTTGGCGCTCGCGATTGCAATCGCCGCGGTTGCACCCGGCGCAAATGCCCAGGACAAGTCCGCGCCCGTCAAGGTCGAAATCCAGTCGCGCGAGATCGCGCATTTCGACCGCCGCGACCCGGACAAGAAGCGCTTCGGCGCGCTCGAATTCGTGGGCGGCCTCGTGCTCGACGCCAGGCACAAGGAGTTCGGCGGATTCTCCGGCCTGCACATCGCAGCCGACGGCGTCAGTTTCACCGCGCATTCGGACCGCGGCCACTGGCTGCGGGGGAAATTCAAGCTCGACGGCGACCGCGTCACCGGCATCGACGGGGCCGAGATGGCGCCGATGCGCGGGCCCGACGGCCGCACGCTGACTTCCCGCCGCTGGTTCGACGCCGAGGCACTCACTTCCGACGGCGAGAACTTCTATGTCGGCATCGAGCGAGCCAACCGGATTCTGCGCTACCGCATTGCCGACGGGCTGAGCGCGCGCGGCATCCCGATCCAGATTCCGAACGGCATCCGTAACCTTCCCTTCAACCAGGGCCTGGAAGCGCTCGCCTATGTTCCCAAAGGAATGCCGCTCGCGGGCGCGCTGCTCGCGATTTCGGAACTCGGTCTCGACGAGAAGGGCAACATCCTCGCCTTTATTCTCGGCGGGCCAGCGCCGGGCACCTTCACGATCCGGCGCATCGGCTCCTTCGAAGTCAGCGACGCCGCGATCTCGCCGACCGGGCATCTGGTCGTGATCGAGCGCTACTTCCGCTTCATCTCAGGCATCCACTTGCGCATCCGCGCGATCCCGCTTTCCGAAATCAAGCCGGGCGCCCTCTTGGACGGAAAAGTCCTGCTCGAGGCCGACAATAATTTCGACATCGACAACATGGAAGCGCTGGCGATCACGAAGAACGCGGCCGGCCAGATCGTGCTGACCCTGCTTTCCGACAACAACTTCAACTATTTCCAGCGCACGGTGCTTTTGCGCTTCCTCTGGCCGCAAT
This sequence comes from Pseudomonadota bacterium, assembly GCA_041694745.1. Lineage (GTDB taxonomy): Bacteria > Pseudomonadota > Alphaproteobacteria > Rhizobiales > Xanthobacteraceae. Next base: position 30,858 of record JBGFSD010000097.1, on the reverse strand, counting down.
AAAAAACCCGCCGTCAAGGGCGGGTTCTTCAAAATGCATTTCGCGAAGCTTAGCTCGCTTCCGCGAGCTTCTTCTTGATCTTCTTCTTTAGAAGAAGCGCGCGCGAAGAAAGGTTGCCGTCGCGGGCCTTCATCAGGAAGTTGTCGAGGCCGCCGTTGTGGTCGACCGACTTCAGCGCGTTGGTCGAGACGCGCAGCCGCACGTCCTGCTTCAGCGCTTCGCTCTGCATCGTGACGTTCACGAGGTTCGGCAAAAAGCGACGCTTGGTCTTGATGTTGGAGTGGCTGACCTTGTGGCCCACGAGGACGCCCTTGCCGGTCAGTTCGCAGCGACGAGACATCGTCTGAATCCTTGGCTAGTCGAAAGGCGATCCGGCCGGGTCCGCTGCCCGCCGCCGCCCAAGGGGTAAAAAGCGAGGCATCTCCATAGTGAGGGGGGCCAAGCGCGTCAAGCGAAGGCCCGCCCGGAAACGGCCGTGGCAGCCGGGCATGCGACCCCACAATTCCGCCCCGGTTCGCGGGATTTGCTATGATTCTGCAACTGAATCGGCCTCGCCGGGCCAAGAACGGAAAGACCAGCTTCGATGCGCCGCTTTGCTGTTCCCGCCGCTGCCCTGCTTGTGTCGGCACTGGCTTTCCCGGCCGCGGCGCAGACGACGCGCCTTGATGCCGCCTACTCGGTCCACATGACCGGCATCCCGATCGGCCACGGCGCGGTCATTCTCGACATCAACGAGGCGGGCTACGCCGCTGCGGGCAGCGCCAAGTTCACCGGCCTCGTACGCATGATCGCCAAGGGCGAAGGCTCCTCGACCGTGCGCGGTTCGTTTCAGGCGAACCGCACAATCTCGAGCCTGTTTTCGACCAGTTCCGTCAGCGGCAACCGCAAGGAAAAAATCGACATCGTGGTCGAGAACGGTTTCGCGAAGGAATTCTCGGTCGTTCCGCCGCCGGAGGACCAGGACCGCAACCGCGTGCCGATCACGCAGTCCGCGCGCACCAATGTCGTCGACCCCCTGAGCGCCGGTCTGATCCTGGTTTCATCGCCGAGCGATGCGCTCAACCCCGACTCCTGCAACCGCACCCTTCCGATCTTCGACGCGCGCTTCCGCTATGACGTGGTGCTCTCCTATCTGCGCACCGAAAACGCCTCGCCGAAAACCGACGGCTATCGCGGCCCCGTGCTGGTTTGCCAGGCGCGATATGTGCCGGTCGCCGGCCACCGCACCGATCGCGCGCAGGTGAAGCAGCTCGCCAATAATAGGGAGCTCTTTGTCTGGCTCGCGCCGGTATCGGGTACCCGCGCACTCGTGCCGATCAAGGTGTCGATCGCCACCGCTCTGGGCACCATGGTCGTGGAAGCCACGCGCTTCAAGACGAGCCAGCGCTGAGGTTCCGTCCGGCTTAATCTTGCCCGATACGGACGATGTGCTGGGGCGCCCCCAGGAACAGAGAGTACCTCGAAAATGAGCCGTCTCGCTGTCGTCACCGCTGCCGCGCTTCTGGCCGCGGGCGCACCTTCGGCCAACGCCCAGACCACGCGGCTGGACGCCGCCTATACGATCTACCTCACGGGCATTCCGGTCGCGCGCGGTTCGGTAACGGTGGATCTGAGCGACGACGGCTTCGTTGCGACCGGCAGCGCGAGAACCTCGGGATTCATACGCCTGATTTCGAAGGGCGACGGCTCGGTGCGCGCGCGCGGCTCGCTGAAGTCCGATCGCGTGATCGCGAGCAATTTTCTGGGCCGTTACAACTCCAGCCGGCGCGAACAGAAGATAGAGATGAACGTAGAGAACGGGGTCGCGAAAGAAATCACGCTGCACCCGCCGAGGCCGGAAAAGGAAAAAGACCGCGTACCGCTCACGGACGAGACGCGCAGGAATATCGTCGATCCCATGAGCGCGATGCTGGCCTTCGTGGCGAAGGGCGACCTGCTGAGCCCGGAATCCTGCAACCGGACGCTGCCGATTTTCGACGGCCGCTACCGCTTCAACGTGGTGCTGTCCTATGCCCGGAAAGAACAGTCGGCGACGGCCGAAGGATACAACGGCCCGGTACTGGTCTGCCGGGCGCGCTATGTGCCGATTGCCGGCCACCGCGACCGGGAGACGGTCCAGCAGATGGCGGAGAACCGGGAGATGTTCGTCTGGCTTGCGCCTGTCGCAGGCACGCGCGTACTTGCGCCGATCAAGGCTTCGGTTTCGAGTCCGATCGGGACCTTCGTTGTCGAAGCGACGCGCTTCATGACGAGCCGGCGCTAGTGCGATTGCCGCGCCGTTAACGACCAAACGCCGCGGAAGGCGATTGCTGCCGGCCGGGTCTGCTTATCTCGTGCCGGGCAGAATGTCGCACACGAGATGTAGTGAGAACGAATCTCGAAACCGTTCCGAGTCAGCGATTCGGACGCGATTCGTTCGAGACTCGTTCCGAATCTTACCTTTTGCATCGGTTTTGAATTGAAGTTGTCGCGAAAGAGGACACCGCAAGCGCATGAGACTCAAGACTGAATCACCGTCGGGAATGAGGCCGAATTAACTTTCGGCACCCGCGCGGAGCGCCGATAATACGGCCGGTGGCCGGCAACTGGTGGCGTTGCGCGCGGAAACAGCTACATGCGGCGTGAACGCAGCGGGAATCCGGCCGGGGGCGGTGATTCGGACGCGATTCGTTCGGAACGCGTTCCAATCGTTAACAGAATCCGTAAAACTCGTTTCAACTTGTAACGAAACGATACAGTTGCGCGGAAAAACAGGCGCGTCGCGTTGCTCAAAACCTCTCCGAAATCCTTCGCCGATCCTTCGCGCCGAGGCCGCGGCGTCACCGCCGTGCTCGGACCGACCAACACCGGCAAGACGCATCTCGCCATCGACCGCATGCTCGCGCATTCGAGCGGCCTGATCGGTCTGCCGCTGCGGCTGCTTGCCCGCGAGGTCTATCAGCGCTGCGTCGCGCGCGTGGGCGCGGATAACGTCGCGCTGATCACCGGCGAGGAAAAAATCCGTCCAAAGAATCCCCGCTACTGGGTCTCGACCGTCGAGGCCATGCCGAAGGATCTCGACGTCGCTTTCGCCGCGATCGACGAAGTGCAGCTCGCCGCCGATTTTGAGCGCGGGCATCTGTTCACGGACCGCATTCTGAATCTTCGCGGCCGCGAGGAGACGTGGCTGCTAGGCGCCGCGACCGTGCGCGGCATCCTCGGCAAGCTCCTGCCGGGCCTCGACGTGATCCAGCGCCCCCGCCTTTCGATGCTGACATTCGCCGGCGAGAAAAAGCTCACGCGGCTGCCCCGCCGCTCGGCCGTGGTCGCGTTTTCGGCGGACGAAGTCTATGCGATCGCCGAACTGATCCGCCGCCAGTCCGGTGGAGCGGCCGTGGTGCTGGGCGCACTCAGCCCGCGCACCCGCAATGCGCAGGTCGAAATCTTCCAGTCCGGGGACGTCGACTATCTCGTCGCGACCGACGCAATCGGCATGGGGCTCAACCTCGACGTCGATCACGTCGCCTTCGCCTCCGACCGCAAGTTCGACGGCTATCAGTTCCGCCAGCTCTCGGCCGCCGAAATGGCGCAGATCGCGGGCCGCGCGGGCCGCGCGCAACGCGACGGCACCTTCGGCACGACCGGGCGCTGCCGGCCGTTCGAAGCCGATCTCGTGGAGCGGCTGGAGACGCACACCTTCGAGCCGGTGAAAGTGTTGCAATGGCGCAACCACGAGCTCGATTTCTCTTCGCTCGCCGCGTTGGAGCAGAGCCTTTCAATCCTTCCAAACGAGGAAGGACTGACACGCGCGCCGGTTGCCGACGACATGCTGGTGCTGGAGCGCGCCGCGCGCGATCCGGAGATTCGCGATCTCGCGCGAGATCGCGACGCCATCCGCAAGTTGTGGGCCGTATGTCAGATTCCTGACTACCGGAAAGTCGCTCCTGCCGCGCATTCCGAACTGGTCCTGACCCTCTATGGATTTTTGATGCGGGAGGGTAGCATCCCAGCCGACTGGATCGCCGAACAGGTGGCCCTTGCCGACCGGCCTGAAGGCGACATCGACACGCTTTCAAACCGCATCGCGCAAGTGCGAACCTGGACCTTCGCGGCCAACCGCCCCGACTGGTTACGCGACCCGGAACACTGGCAAGGCATCACGCGCGCCGTCGAAGACCGGCTCTCCGACGCGCTGCATGAGCGTCTTACCCAACGCTTCGTTGACCGCCGCACCAGCGTGCTGATGCGGCGCCTGAGAGAGAACACGCGCTTGGAGACTGAAATAAAAGAAAGCGGTGAAGTGGTCGTCGAAGGTCACGTCATCGGTCGCTTGCAGGGTTTTGAATTCGCCGCCGATGCATCCGGGGGCGGTCCTGACGCAAAGGCTTTGCGGGCCGCCGCGCAGAAAGCCCTCGCAGGCGAAATCGAAAAGCGCGCGGAAGAACTCGACAAGGCAGGCGACGACCGGATCGTGCTCGCCAATGACGGTGTGCTGCGCTGGAAGGGCGAGCCGGTGGCAAGACTGGTTGCCGGCGACGTCGCACTGAAACCCCGCGCACAACTGATTGCCGACGAGCAGCTCACCGGGCCTGCACGCGACAAGGTGGCAAACCGCATCGACCGCTGGCTCGACGCGCATATCGAAAAGCTGCTCGGACCGCTGAACGCGCTCACACGGGCCGAAGACGTAGCCGGCATGGCGCGCGGTGTTGCGTTCCAGCTCGTCGAGGCGCTCGGCGTGCTCGATCGCGAGCATGTCGCCGACGAGGTGAAAGGGTTGGATCAGGAAGCGCGCGGACACCTGCGCAAATACGGCGTGCGCTTCGGCGCCTATCACATCTACATCCCCGCGCTCCTGAAACCCGCGCCGCGCCAGCTCGCGCTGACGCTTTGGGCGCTGAAGCACGGCGGGCTTGCGCAGAAGGGCATGGCCGAACTGCCTGCCCTCGCGTCCTCCGGCCGCACGTCGATCCCGAACGACAAGGAAGTTCCGAAATCGCTTTATCGTGCCGCCGGCTATCGCGTGGCGGGCACGCGCGCGGTGCGCGTCGATATTCTGGAGCGCCTTGCCGATCTCATCCGTCCTGCGATCGCCTGGAAGCCGGGCGCGCCGGGAGAAAAGCCCGCGGGCGCGATCGACGGCTTCGGATTCACGGTGTCGGTCAATATGACGTCGCTGGTCGGCTGCGCCGGCGAGGATTTCGCTTCGGTCCTGAAGGCGCTCGGCTACCGCATGGATCGCCGGCCTGCACCCGCCGAAGCGCCGATGCCCCAGGGACCGGAAGCCGCAGCCGAAGCAGCGTCCGCAGATTCTGCGAACGTGCATGCGGCGGAGGCGCCGGCCGACACGCCGCCTGAAACTTCCGCTGCGACCTCGGCTGCAGATCAGACCGCGGCTTCGGAGAGTGCGCCGCCGGCCGCGCCTGACGAGTCGGTGTCCGATCCGAAACCCGAAACCGCCTTGATCGAGGTCTGGCGCCCGGGACGTCCGCGCGAACATCGCCGGCCGGAGCGCAACAAGCGCCCGCCCCGCAAGCCGGAAGCGAAAACGGATGGCGCCCCGCCGCAGGAAGGCGCCGCACAGGAACGCCCGCGTCACGAGCGCCGCGAGAAGCGCAACAAGAATCGCGATCACGACCGGAACAAGGATCGCGGCTCGCGCAAGGACGCCGCACCGTTCAAGCCGCGGCCCGAGCGAAAGGAAAAGCCGATCGACCCGAACTCGCCGTTCGCGTCGCTGATGGCCCTCAAGGAAAAGCTCGAGGCCGACAAGAAGGGCAAGGGTTGAGCGTTACTACGGCCACGACACAACGTCTCGACCGCTGGATCTGGCATGCGCGGATCGTAAAGACGCGCACGATCGCCGCAGGCCTTATTGCCGAAGGCTATGTCCGCGTGAACGGCGAGCGGACCGAACATCCCGCGCGCGCAATCAAGCCCGGCGACGTGCTCACGATCGCGCTGCCCGCGCGCGTGCGGGTGCTTCGGGTGACCGGCATATTGCCGCGCCGGGCTGATGCGAGCGCCGCACGCGGCCTATATGAGACCGTGAACGCGCAAACCTGACCTCGCGCTCGCGCGCTTGGCAAAGCCGAAGCACTGCGCTAGTCCGCTGCGCGCCCAACCTGAGCCGCTGGAATGACCTATATCGTCAACGACAAGTGCATCCGCTGCAAATACATGGACTGCGTCGAAGTCTGTCCGGTGGACTGCTTCTACGAGGGCGAGAACATGCTCGTCATTCACCCGGATGAATGCATCGACTGCGGGGTATGCGAGCCGGAGTGTCCGGTCGACGCGATCAAGCCCGACACGGTGCCGGGGCTCGAGAAATGGATCGCGCTCAACGCCGAATATGCGAAGGTCTGGCCGAACATCACGATCAAGCGCGAGCCGCCGGCAGACGCCAAGGAATGGGAAGACAAGCCGGACAAGGAGCAATATTTCTCCGACAAGCCCGGCCAGGGCGATTAGGGCTGCGGAGCCCGCTACCGCAGCCCGCTAACCATGCGCCGAGCCCGCTTTTGCTCGCAGCGCGGCAAACCGTTGATTTTCTGGGAAAATGTGCTATATTTCCCACAGTCGCCCGTTGTGATCGCAAGATATAGGGCGCTCCGAGGAGCCGCCCGACTGAAACCCTGTACGAGACGCCGTTTTCACACGCCCGCTGCGAGCGGCGCGCGCGGAAGTGGCATCGTCCCGGGATTTCAACTGGCATCTGACGGAACTTTAGTCGCGTAAGGCCGGTATGCCCGGTGCAGGAGCAGAAGCCAGAATGACCACCCCCAAGAAGACCCAGACCCGCCAGGGTTTCAAGACCAACGAGCACATCGTCTATCCCGCTCACGGCGTCGGGCAGATCGTTCGCATCGAGGAACAGGAAGTCGCGGGCCACAAGCTCGAGCTTTTCGTCATCTCCTTCGCCAAGGACAAGATGACGCTCCGCGTTCCCACCTCGAAGGCAGCTGCGGTCGGCATGCGCAAGCTCGCGGGTCCGGACATCGTGAAGCGCGCTCTTGATACTTTGAAGGGCAAGGCGCGGATCAAGCGCACCATGTGGTCGCGCCGCGCGCAGGAATACGAAGCGAAGATCAATTCCGGCGACCTCATCCAGATCGCGGAAGTGGTGCGCGACCTGTTCCGCTCGGAGAGCCAGCCGGAGCAATCCTATTCGGAGCGCCAGCTTTACGAAGCCGCGCTCGACCGCATGGTCCGCGAACTCTCGGCGGTCGAAGACGTGACCGAAACCGAAGCCGCGAAGATGATCGAAGCGCAGCTCATGAAGGCGCCGACCCGCAACAAGGCGAAGACCGAAAGCGAAGAGCAGGAAGCCGCGGCCTGAAACGCGGAAGTTTGAATATCAGAAGGCCCGGAGCGATCCGGGCCTTTATTATATTTGGAGAGGAATCCCCCTAGCGTTGCCGCTAGGGGTAATCCTTCGGTTTGGAAACCTTACCGTGGTTTCCCCACCGACTCCCCTTACAACTAAGGATTGCCTTACTCGGCGAGCCTGTCAATAATCGTTGTTGAGGGTGTGCGTAACGGGGAAACCGCGGGTGGGTATAATCCGCGAAGATTTAACGCTCGGAATCGACCTCGGAATCGGCTCATGCGGCTGGGCGGTAATCCGGCAGGATGCCGACATGGGAGAAATTGTCGCTCTCGGTGTCCGCACCTTTGACGTCCCCGAGACGAACAAAGAAAGGACCCCCACCAATCAACTCAGACGCCAGCACCGGGGAATGCGACGAGTATTGCGTCGTCGCCGACAACGGATGGACGCCCTGCGGTCTCTTTTCAAGAATCATGGCCTGCTCGAAACGGCCGAAAAAGATTCCTTGAAGATTCCAGGGATGGACCCTTGGAGTCTTCGTGCCGAAGGGCTTGAGCGAGCGCTCACCGACGCGGAATTCGCGGTTGCGCTTGGCCATATCGCCAAACACCGCGGTTTCAAGTCGAACAGCAAGCGCGATCGCGGTGAAAACGCTCCGAAAGAATCCTCGGCCATGCTGAAAGCGATAGCTTCCACACAGGAACGGCTCGCCGGCTATCGCACTATCGGCGAAATGTTTGCAAAAGATCCCGCGTTCGCCGGGCGGAAGCGGAATCGGGACGGTGACTACTCACGCTCCGTCTTGCGAAGCGACCAGGAATTCGAAACTCGAAAACTGTTCAGCGAGCAGCGCCGTCTGGGGAATACGCAAGCTACTGCCGGCCTCGAAGACGAATTTATCGGCATTGCCTTCTTTCAGCGGCCGCTTGGCGACAGCGAAGACAAGGTGGGCGACTGTCCATTCGAACCCGGCGAGAAGCGCGCTGCAAAACATTGCTACTCATTCGAGCTATTCCGCTTTCTGTCGCGCCTTACGGTATTGCGCATCCGCCAAGGTCACGAGGATCGGCCGTTAACATCCGAAGAAATTGCGCTTGCGAGCGCCCAGTTAGGCACACACAAAGGCATGAGCTTCAGCCGTCTACGTAAGTTGATCGGCTTACCCGACGACGCCCGTTTCAATGGCGTGCCGCCGGATGAGGAGAGCAAGCGAGACGTAGTTGCCCGTTCGGGCAGCATGGCTCCCGGAACTTATGCCTTGGTCAATGTTCTCGGCGATGCTTTCAAGACTCTGTTGTCCACTCCCGACAAGCTCGACCGCATCGCTTTTGTGCTCTCGTTTCGCGAAGATGTCGATTCCATTCGCAAAGGGTTGGAAGACATCGGCCTCGAACCGATCATTCTTGATGTGTTGATGAATGGGGTCGAAGAGGGAAAGTTTGGCGCGTTCAAAGGTGCGGCACACATCTCCGCCAAAGCCTGTCGAAACATTATCCCTCACCTGAAGCGCGGTCTCACTTACGATAAAGCCTGCACGGAAGCCGACTACGATCATGCGAAGCGCCGGGAAACCGCACTCGAATCGATCGGCAACCCCGTTGCACGAAAGGCTCTGACGGAGGCGATCAAGCAAGTCCGGGCGATTATTCAAGAGTATGGTTTGCCTGGCAGGATTCACATCGAACTCGCCCGCGACGTAGGCAAAAGCAAAGAGGAGCGCGACGAGATCACGCGCGGTATCGAGAAGCGCAATATCGAGAAAGACAAGCATCGCGAAGAATTCAAGAGCGTTGTTGGCAAGGAGCCCGCAACCGCTGAAGACTTGCTGCGCTTCGAACTTTGGAAGGAGCAGGGATGCCGCTGCCTTTACACCGATGAGGCAATTCCGCCTGCGGCAATCGTCTCATCTGACAACACAGTTCAGGTCGATCACATTCTGCCGTGGAGCCGTTCGGGTGACGATAGCTTCGTCAACAAGACCCTCTGCTTTGCAAAGGCCAATCAAGAAAAGAAGGGGCGCACGCCTTTCGAGTGGTTTGGCGCGGACGAAAGGCGCTGGGCGAAGTTCGTCGAATGTGTCGAAACCAGCAAGGGAATGAAGGGCCGGAAGAAGAGGAATTACATCCTCAAGGATGCGGCGCTCCTCGAAGAAAAATTCCGACCGCGCAATTTGAACGACACCCGATACGCCACCCGAACTTTCCACGGTCTGTTGCAACGTCTATATCCGGAAACGAAAATTGTCGCCCGGCCCGGACCTCTAACGGATCGCCTGCGCCGCGCCTGGGGCATACAGAATTTGAAGAAAGGTGAGGATGGAAAACGGGTTGCCGACGACCGCCACCATGCGCTCGATGCCTTGATAGTTGCCGCTACCAGCGAAGCGGCATTGCAGCGGCTGACACGAGCTTTCCAGGAGGCCGAGCGCAAAGGCTTGCACCGCGATTTTTCGCGATTCGAACCTCCGTGGCCGGGTTTTGTCGAAGAAGCCAGAAAGAAGTTGCTCGAAGTTTTTGTGTCGCGCGCCGAGCGGCGCCGCGCCCGCGGCGAAGCCCATGCGGCAACGGTACGTCAGATCGGCAAGCATAATGGTGAAGCAGTTGTATTTGAGCGCAAGTCCGTCGAGGCGCTTACGCTCAAGGACCTCGAAAGGATCAAGAATCCGGAGCGCAACGGCAAGCTGATCGAAATACTCCGCGAATGGATCGAAGCCAAAAAACCGAAAGACAAGCCGCCGCTATCGCCAAAGGGCGACCCGATCCGCAAAGTGCGGCTTCAAACCAACAAGAAGGTGGATGTGCTGATCCGTGACGGCGCTGCCGAGCGGGGCGAGATGGTGCGTGTGGATGTGTTTCGGAAGAAAAACAAAAAAGGATTCTGGGAGTTTTCCCTTATTCCTATTTACCCTCACCAGATCGCCGACGCGGCTGACTGGCCAATGCCTCCCAACAAGACAGTTCAAGGCGGAAAAGACGAGGCCGACTGGCCCGAGGTTTCTGCTGAGCATGAGTTTATCTGGAGCATCTATCCATTGTCATTTTTGGAAATCGAGAAATCTGACGGCACGTCCATTGATGGTTATTTTCGGGGGTTGGATCGCTCCACGGGAGCGCTAGCCGTATCGCCGCATTTCTCCCGTCAAGTTTTGGAGCGTGGAATCGGCGCAAAGACTCTCCGATCATTCAAGAAAGTTGTGGTTGACCGTCTCGGCCGGCGGTTCGAAGTAAAGCGTGAGTTGCGTACATGGCGTGGCGAGGTCTGCACCTAACGAAGCCCTCAAAGCTGTCGTTCGCGGACGGGCAGATTGTCGTCGCCCAGGACGACGGCGAGGTGCGCGTGGCGCTCGAAGACCTCGCCTGGATCGTACTCGATGCGCCGCGCTCCACGCTCACCGGCACGCTCCTTTCCGCCTGCATGTCTGCCGGCATCGCGCTGATCGTGACCGACGAGACCCACACCCCCTCCGGCGTCGCACTGCCGTTTCATCGTCATCATCGGCAGGCCGATATGGCGCAGCGCCAGGTAGCGATGGGCGCGCCGTTAAAAAAGCGCCTGTGGCAAACGATCGTAAGGCGCAAGATCGAGAATCAGGCTGCGGCGCTCGAAATGCTGAAGCGCGATGGCGCGCCCGTTTTGCGAGAAATGACGCGCCATGTCGGCTCGGGCGACCCGGATAACGTCGAGGCGCGCGCGGCGCGCGCTTACTGGAGCGAATTGTGGGTCGATTTCCGCCGCGATGACGGCGGCGACCGCCGCAACAAGCTTCTCAACTACGGTTATGCGGTCATCCGTTCCGGCGTGGCGCGTTCGCTCGTTGCGTCCGGACTTCTTCCCGCACTCGGCATCAACCATGCGAGCGTGACCAACGCCTTCAATCTTGCCGACGATCTCGTCGAACCCTTCCGGCCATTCGTCGATATTCACGCCTGGCGTACAGTCGGCGAAGGTCGGCCCTGCCGCAACGACCTTTCGGTAGACGACCGCCGCGCCATGGCCGGCGTGCTGCTCGGCGAGGCTCGCGTAAGCGCGGAAACGGTGACCCTCCTCGTTGCAGCCGAAAAGGCTTCGGAATCGCTAGTCCGCGCCATCGAATCGAATGCGCCGGATGCACTCGAACTGCCGGTACTCGGCCCATGAAAACCGAGGAGGTGCGCATCTTGTGGCTGTTTGTGTTTTTCGATTTGCCGGTCGGGACCAAGCCGGAGCGGCGAGCAGCAACCCGCTTCCGGAATTTTCTGAAAGACGACGGCTATATGATGTTGCAATGGTCCGTTTATGCGCGCGTCTGCCGCGGCGAGGAAGCTGTGGATAAGCATCTCCAGCGCGTCACCAAGAGTCTGCCTGGCAAGGGCAGCGTCCGCGCGCTACAGGTGACGGACAAGCAATACGCCCGCATGAAGCTCATGCTCGGAGAGGTCAAGAAAAATGAGAAAGCGGCACCCCAGCAAATGGTTCTGCTCTGATTTCGAGCGCGAACTTTCGGCGGAAATCAGAGCAGTTTCAGAGGCTTATCCGCACCGCAGTTTACCGATGGGGAGTCGGTAGGGAAACCACGGCGTTGCCTTCAATCTTAACGGCCAAACACGGAGTTTACCGATGGGGAGTCGGTAGGGAAACCACGGCCCACTGTGTAAGTGATCGCTCCGTAGATCAAGTTTACCGATGGGGAGTCGGTAGGGAAACCACGGCCGTATCGTCTTTGCCATGCCCCTTGAAGGGGCATGGCAAAGACGATGCGCTGCCGCGCAAGCGGCTTTCAATAAGATTCACTCGGTAACGATCTTCACATAATCGCCCGGCGCGAGCTTTGCCCCGCGTCGCAGCCCGTTCAGCACCAGAAACCGCTCCAGATGCCGGTCGGAAAACGCCGAGCGCTGTGAGAGCCGCTCGGCCGTTTCGCCGGCCGCGACCTGATGCAGCCTGATCCTGAGCGCCCGGATCGCCTGCGCCTCCTCTGGCGGCACCCGGCGGAAGCTCGATGCGGCCTCGCGGAACGAGGCTTCGAGCTGCGGGGTCACCTCGCGTGCGGCAAACGCGATGCGATAGACGTCGCCGCCATAGCGGATCGCAAACAGCCGGAACGACCATTGCTCGCCGCGCGCGGTCGCCGTCGCCGCCTCGAAGCCGTTGATCTGGAAGGTCTCGATGGTCGAAGGATCGATGCCTTCGACCCAGCCCTTCGAGATATAATCGGGCAAAGATTGCGACTCGTTCACGCGCACCGCATCGAGCCGCATCGCCTCGCGTCCGGCCGGCGTCGCGCCGAGCACCGCCTGCGGCGTATTTTCGAGCACGAAACCGTCCGGCGCCGTGAACGCGAAGCCGAGATTCGGATGCAGGAAGACACGCCCGCGAACCAGGCCCTCCTTCGGATCGTCTCCGTAGATCACGCCGTCGAGCGCGCGCAGGAAGGCCTCGCGGTCGCGCTCCACCGCATTCGGATTGACGAACTGCTTGGCGTTCGCAACCGCGATCGAGATGCGCTCCGGGGTGGAAGGATGACTCGACAGGAAATCGACGTCCCGGCCCTGATTGCTCCCGAGCGCCGCGGTGCGAAGCTCCGCGAAGCGCCCCATCGAGGTCAGAAAGCGCGAAGCGCCATAGGGGTCGTAGCCCGCACGCGACGCGATGCCGACCCCGATCGCGTCGGCCTCGAGCTCCTGTCCGCGCGAGAAGGTCGCGATCGAAAGCCGCGACCGCGCGAGCGCCAGCGCGCCGAGCTGCGGATCGCTGAGCGTCTCGGAGATGGCGCGGCTGTTCAGCACCGCCGCGCGGATCTGGTCTTCGCGCAGCGCCGCATGCCGCGCCACCACGTGCGCCATCTCGTGCGAAAGCACCGACGCAAGTTCCGAAGTGTCGTTTGCGAGCGAGATCAGCCCGCGCGTCACATAGAGCGAACCGCCCGGCAGCGCGAAGGCGTTGATCGCGGGCGAGTTCAGGATCGTCACGCGATACTGCAACTCGGGCTTCTCGGAAGCCTTTTCCAGCCGCTTGATGGTCTGCTCGATCAGCGCCTGCAAGGCCGGCGCGCGATAGATGCCGCCATAGGTCGAAACCAGCCGCTCATGCTCCTTGCGCTGCGTGGGCGGTAGCGCTTCGGCGACGGGATCGGGTTCGCGCTTGATGTCGCCGAACCCGAACTGATCGAGATTGATGGTCGAACAAGATGCGAGCGCGAGCGAAAGCACCGCGCCGGCGAATACAGCGCGGAATCGTTCCACTTGCCGTGTCAGCCCTTGCATCATTCGTTCTTCGGGATAGCTCGATCCGGAAAATTCATTCCAAGAGTTCGATTGCCTGTACGATGCTCGCTTCGATCGCAGGCCCGCCCCAGGAGAATACGATACCTCTAACGCGGATGCGGCGCCCGCGCCAGCTTTTCGGATCGGAACCCTGCGCCAGCAGGGACTTACGAACCGTATCGGGCACGACGATCGTAAAATCCTCGGTGAAGCGGCGGCCGAAATCGAGATAAACGCGCCCGCGCGACTCTCCGACCCGCCGGATCACGCCCTCGACGACGGCGAAGCGGCCCGCCGCGGCGAGCAGCGCGTCGGTATGCTGCGCATCGAACACGCCGAACTGCGGATCGTTCCAAAAACCGGTGCGCGTGGCGCGCGCCTTCGCCTCGAATTGCAGCAAGGCCTTCATGCATTCGTCATTCGCAGAGGGCAGCACGCGCACAGCACCGCGCGCAAGCAGTTCGGCTTCGAGCCAGGTTTTTCCTTCGAGCACGACCGCCTGCGCGACGAGCCTGCCGTAGCGGTCCTTGCTTTCGTTCGCGAGAAACAGCGACGCCGTTTTTCCGCTCGCGATTTGCGTGAGAGCTTCCTTCGCGCGGATAATCGCCTGCGGATCGCCGTCAATCGGTATGGGCGGGATCACGCTCGCGAGACGAACCGCGCGGCCGTCTTCGAGCTTGAACGAAGCGCCGTCCGGCACCTCGACGATTCGCACGCTCACCGGCTTGCCGCCGCAAACCGCCGCGTCTTCCGCGGATGACGGGCCGGTGCCCGAAAGGGCGAGCAGGACTCCCAGAAGGTGCCGGAAACCGGGGAAAGTCATGACGCGCCGATCCTGCGGCAGCGGATATGCGCTGCAAAGGCCCGGCCCCCTGTGTTAGACCCTGAGCCCGAACCGGGGTCCCGTAGCTCAGCCGGATAGAGCAGCGGTTTCCTAAACCGAAGGTCGCAGGTTCGATTCCTGCCGGGACCGCCAGTTCCTATTCCGGCCACATCCCTTGTTCATGGCTAACGTTCCCAGACCCACCGAATTTCCCGCGGCGAAGGCATGGCATTGATTCTACGCAGACTCGTTCTCGCGCTTGCTGCCACAGCAACCCTGCTCGTGCAGCCCGTGCTTGCGCAGCAAACTCAGCAGAGCAATGCCGACATCCGGGTGCGGCTCGATACCATCAATTCGGTATTCGAATACGTCGAAAGCGGCATCACAGCGACCAGCCGCCGTTCCGAGCTTACGCGCCTGCGCAATGCGATCGAGCCGCTGCGCAGGGAAATATCGCAGATCATCGAAGGTCTTCAGCCGCGCCTGGCCGAACTCGAAACGCGCACCAAGGCGCTCGGACCTGTACCCGAGAAAGACGCGCCCGCCGAGGCCGGAAACATCGCCGAGCAGCGCCGGCAGATCGGCGCACAGCAAGGAGAGATCGACGGCCTGATGAAACAGGCGCGCGTGCTCGCGACCCGCGGCGATCAGCTCGCGGGGCGCATCGAGGAAATGCGCCGCGCGCGCCTCGCCGAGCGGCTGTTCGAGCGCTCGATGAGCATCCTCGATCCGAAACTCTGGCTGGGGGCGGCGCAGGCGGTGCCTGTGGAAATCAGGGCTGCCGTCACCCATGTCCGCGACTGGTACAATACCGTCTCGGAGTATCCGGGAGTTATCCAGAGCGCACTCGTCGCGGCACTCCTGTGCTTCGGTGCAATTTTCGGAATCTTTCTTGCCCAGCGCTGGCTGACCCGCCGCTTCACGCAGAATAACGATCACGCAAAGGACGCCCCGCTGCCGCGCCTGCGGCGTGCGCGTGCGGCGCTGCGTGACTCCATTCTCGGCGCGGCCGCCTTGCCGCTCGCCTTCTATGCCGTCATCGAGATTCTTTCCTCGTTCGATTTCCTGATCGAACGCGCGCATCAGTCCGCGCTTGGCATACTTGCCGCCGTGACGCTCTATGCGGTCGGTCGTGCGCTCGCTTCCGCGCTGCTGCGGCCCGGCGATCTTTCCCGCCGCGTGCTTTACATCAGCGACGAGACCGCGGCGCGCTTCTACAATTATTCGACCTATGGACTTTTGGTCGCCGCGATCGGCGCCTCACTGAACATCATTCACCGCGGCCTCGGCGCCCCGCGCGTGATGATAACGGCAACGAGCGCGCTGATGGCGGCGCTGATTGCGGTCATCATCATTCGCGCGCTCCTGAAAACGCGCCAGGCCGTCGAGGAGGGCAAGGAAGAACCCGCGCCGAACTGGATGCGCTTCGTGCTCTGGATCGTCGCGGCGGTCATTCTCGGCTGCGTGCTCACCGGCTACATCTGGCTGGCCTCGTTCCTGACGAGCCGGCTGATTCATGCCGCCATCGTGATCGCGAGCGCCTATGTAATTCTCTCGCTGATCAACGCCTATTTCGACGAAGGCTTGCAGGCGCACACGCAACGCGGGCGCTCGTTCGCCTCCACCCTCGGCATCCGCTCGCAAAGCCTCGATCTTGCCGCCGCGCTGTTTGCGGGGGCGACGCGCGTGCTGGTCTATGTCGTCGCGCTCTTCCTGATTGTCGGGAACTGGGGCACCTCGCTCACCGATCTCGCCGCGAGCTTCGACCGCGCTTCCTTCGGCATCGAATTCGGAAAGCTGCGTCTGTCGCTCTACGACGTCGGCGCTGCGCTTCTCGTATTGCTGGTCGGCGTCTATCTGGCGCGGGTATTGCAGCGCTGGCTCTCCGACACCGTGCTGCCGCGCACGAACCTCGATCAGAGCCTGAAGAATTCGGTCGCGACCATCGCGGGCTATGTCGGCGTGATCGCTGCGATCTCGCTGGCGCTCGGCCGCCTCGGACTCAATCTCGAGAACATCGCGCTGATCGCCGGTGCGCTTTCGGTCGGTATCGGCTTCGGTCTGCAAGCCATCGTCTCGAACTTCGTCTCCGGCCTCATTCTGCTCACCGAACGCCCGATCAAGGTCGGCGACATGGTCAATGTGAGAGGCAACGAAGGGTATGTGCGGCGGATCAGCGTGCGCTCGACCGAGGTCGAAACCTTCGACCGCGCGAGCGTCATCATCCCGAACTCCGAACTCATCACCAATGCAGTGACGAACTGGACGCACAAGAACCTGATCGCGCGTATCTCCGTGAAGGTCGGTGTCGCCTACGATTCCGACGCCGAAAAGGTGCGCGATATTCTGATTGCCGAGGCAAGACGCCATCCGCGGGTCTTGAAGGAGCCGGAACCGGTTGTCTTCTTCATGGGCTTTGGCGAAAGCGCGCTGGAGATGGAACTGCGCTGCATCGTGGACTCCGCCAACTTCATGCTTTCGACCAAGAGCGATCTGCATTTCGCGATCCTTAAATCGTTCCGGGAGAACGGAATCGAGATTCCCTTCCCGCAGCAGGACATGCGCATTGTCGATCCGTCCGGACTCCTGCGCGGGAGCAGCCGCAGCGGCGGCGATGCGGCGGAAACCGGCGCCATGCCGGACGCGCCGGCAAGCAAGCGTTAAGCACTTGGGAGTAACGACATAGCGCTCATGCCGCGGGGAATCATGGACATCTGCACCGTACTCGGCTTTCTGGCGCTCGCCGGCTGCGCGACCGTCGAGGCGCCGCAGCAGCCTGCGTTCTACGACAATCTCGCCCGCGTCGAAGCGCAGGTGAACGTGAACGCCGCGGCGTCGCTGCTTTCCGACTATCGCCGCAAGAACGGTCTGCCGCCGGTCGAGATCGACGCGCGGCTCGTCGAGATGGCCGAAGCGCAGGCGCGCGCGATGGCGCAGCGCAATCAGGTGACGCACGATCCGGGCGGCCGCGGCTTCACGAAGCGCCTGAAGGCCTCGGGTTTCGACGCGAAGACCGCCGCGGAGAATGTCGGCGCCGGCTATCACACGCTCGCGGAAGCTTTCTCGGGCTGGCGCGACTCGCCCTCGCACAACCGGAACATGCTCCTGTCCGGCGCGACCAGGATGGGGATCGCGACCGCCTACGCGCCGAACTCCAAGTACAAGGTGTTCTGGGCGCTCGTACTCGCGGAACCGGACAAGTAGCGCTACAACGCTCGGCCAGTGGGGATTCAAAAGAAACTGGCAGACATATAAATTTCCAGTGTGGCCTTACGTTCGCAAGCCAGCAAACGCAGTCGCCGCGGGTTGACGCGGGATTGCGAACGGCCACGCCAGGAATTCCGGAGCGCGCCAATGCTGCCGAAAGCATCGAATTTCGAGGAACTGACCCGAACCTTCCGCTGGCAGATCCCCTCCCGCTACAACATCGGAGTCGACATCTCCGACAAATGGGCGGCCGAGGATCCGTCCCGTACCGCGATCATTCACGTCTATCCTGACGGCAGGAGCGAGCCGTATTCGTTCGGCTGGCTCTCGGAAACCTCGAACCGGCTTGCGAACGTCCTGCGCGCGAAGGGCGTTGCGCGCGGCGACCGTGTGATCATCTACATGCCGCAGGCGCCGGAAGTCGCCGTCTGCCACGCGGCCATCACCAAGCTCGGCGCAATCGCGCTTCCGGTCGCGATCGTGTTCGGACCCGAAGCGATCTCCTATCGCCTGCAAAACTCCGAAGCGAAGGCCGCAATTACCAATGCGCAGGGCGCGGCACGCATCGCCGAGGTTCGCGCCGACGCCCCGGAGCTGAAGCTCGTTCTTTCGATCGACGGCCGGGGCGGCGGCGCGGAAGATTTCGCATCGCTCGTTGCACAGGCGTCGTCTTCCTTCGTGCCGGTCGATACTTCGCCCGACGATCCGGGCTTGATGATGTACACCTCGGGCACAACCGGTCAGCCCAAGGGCGCGCTGCACGCTCACCGCGTCGTGCTGGGGCATCTGCCCGGCGTGGAGATGCCGCACGACCTCTTCCCGCAGCCGGGCGACCTGTTCTGGACGCCGGCGGACTGGGCCTGGGCCGGCGGCCTGCTCGATGTGCTGCTGCCCTCGCTGCATCACGGCGTTCCTGTCGTCTCGCGCAAATTCGACAAGTTCGATCCGGAAGAAGCCTATGCGCTGATGGCGAAGCACGGCGTGCGCAACGTCTTCATCCCGCCGACGGCGCTGCGGATGCTGCGCTCGGCAAAGAGCCCGCGCGGGCGGCACGATCTGAAACTGCGCACGCTCGGTTCGGGCGGCGAGTCGCTCGGCGCCGAAACCTATGACTGGGGCAAGGAAGCCTTCGGTCTCGTCATCAACGAGTTCTACGGCCAGACCGAATGCAATCTCGTGCTCGGTTCCTGCCACATGCTGGGCGTGTCGAAGCCCGGTGCGATCGGCAAGGCGATTCCCGGCCATGAGGTCGCGGTGATCCGCGAGGACGGTTCGGTTTGCGGGCCGGAAGAACTCGGCCAGATCGCCGTCAAGCGACCGAACCCGGTGATGTTTCTCGAATACTGGAAGCGTCCGGAAGCGACCCGCGACAAGTTCGTCGGCGACTGGATGCTGACCGGCGATCAGGGCGTCATGGACGGCGAAGGCTACTTTCACTTCGTCGGCCGCGACGACGACGTCATCACCTCATCGGGCTATCGCATCGGGCCCGGCGAAATCGAGGATTGCCTCATCCGCCATCCCGCCGTGGCGCTCGCGGCTGCCGTCGGCAAACCCGACCCGGTCCGCACCGAGATCGTAAAGGCATTCGTGCAACTGAAACCGGGTCATACGGCATCGGAGGCGCTGGCGTCCGAAATCCAGAATTTCGTAAAGACGCAGCTTGCCGCGCATGAGTATCCGCGCGAAGTCGCGTTCGTGGATTCGATGCCGATGACGACGACGGGGAAGGTGATCCGCCGGCTGCTGCGCGAGCGGGCTTAAGCAGCATCGGCAAAGTTTTTTCGTCATGCCCGGCTACTCAATTCGGCTTTAGCCGACTTGAGTGTTAGATTTACCGATGTCGGGTAAACCCGGCATCGGGTGCCGGGCATCCACGTCTTATCTGCATCTCAGCAAGGAAGGCGTGGATGGCCTGGACAGGACCGGCCATGACGAGTTTATGCCGGTTTCCGCCAGACAAAGACGTGCAGCCCCAGCTTGCGCTTGGTAACGAAGTAAAGCATCGCGGATTCGAACATCATCGCGGCGGAGATCGCGATCGCCGCGCCGTAGAGCTTCAGGTGCGGGATCAGCAGGAAGCAGAGCGCAAGGTTCGCGAGGAAAGCGAGTGCATAGATCGCTGCGCAGGCCTTCTGCTCGCCGACCATGTTCAGGAGCCGCTCCACCGGGCCGACGCCCGCACGCGCGAGCAGCCCGATCGAAAGCACAAACAGAAGGCCGTAGCCGGACGAGAATCCCTCGCCGAACAGCGAGAGCAGGAACTTGCCGACGACGAGCAGGCCGAGCGTGCCCGCGAGCGACGGCCAGAACGTCCATTTGATGGAATCGCTGAGAAACCGTTCGAGCTTCTCGCGCTGACCCGAGACATGATACTCGGCGAAGCGGTGCGCGGTCGCCGCCGACACCGCGAAATAGACGAAAGCCACGAGCGCCAGAATCTTCGTCGCCGCGTAATAGACTGCGACCTGATCGGGCCCGACATAGATTTCGAGTACCAGAATGTCGGTATAGGTCAGCAGAAAATAGAAGCTCTCGACCATGAAGATCGGGAACGCGGTTGCGAGCCAGAATTTCGTTTCGTACTTCCGCGGGCCGGCGGGCACCTTCTCGTTCAGGCGCCGGTTGATCATCAGCATCTGCACGACGGTGACGGCCCAGTAGGCAAACACGGTCGAAGCCATCGCGTAGAGCGCGGTGTTCGGCATTCCGGCGAAATGAAATCCCGCCATGAAGGCGAGGATCACCAGCGGGCGCACGATGTAGCCCGGCGCCAGCGCCATATCGATCCAGTTATAGGAACGCGAAATGCCGTCCTGCGCGGCGGACAGCGCATGCATCGGCAGGCACGCGCACATCAGCACAAGCGGCACGACATAATGATTGTCGAGATACTGGCGGAAGGCGAACAGGACTGCGATCGTTACGCCGCCGATTGCGGTCGCGATCGCCACCACGAGCCAGCGGCTGGCGAAAATGTAGCCGCGCAGCCGCGCATGATCGCCCTGCGCCGAATATTCGGGAATGAAACGCTGCGCCGCCGTGCACAGCCCGAGCGGGACGAGGCTGCCGAGCAGCAGCAGCCAGGTCCAGACATAGACGTAGATGCCGAACTCGTGGCGGCCCATCCAACGCGCGAGCACGATCTGCGAAAGAAACGCGACCGCGGCCCCCGCGACCCGGATGCCAAACGCCGTCGCCGCGCCGCGCCGCGCCACCGAATGATCGCCGGTCCCGGCGAACAGACCAAGGACCCGCGCGATCAGCCCGCGCACCGTCGCGCGCAGGCTGCGCTGTTCCGTTTGATCCGGATTGGCAATCGTCACGCCAATCTCCCTGTCCCGGGCTTTTTGCCCGCATTTTAGGGAGAGATAGCAGAGTGCTCTTAAGAAACCGTTCAGGAATAGGCCGGGGATTCAGCCTTTGAAGCCTCCGCCTTCGAGATAGGCGATCTCCTCGGGCGTCGATTCGCGGCCCAGAATCTTGTTCCGGTGCGGGAACCTGCCGAAACGCGCGATGGCATCGCGGTGAATCTCGGCATACTTAATGTTTTCCTGATCCCCGCCCGCCTCCATCAGCGCGACACAACGCTCCTGATCGGCGAGCGACTCGGAATGCATGAACGGCATGTAGAAGAAGGTGTGCACCTCCGGGTCGATCGCCTTGTCGCGGCCCGCGGCGATAGCCCGGTCTGCGATAAGCTTCGCCTTCTCGTCCGAGGCAAAGGCTTTCGGGGTGCCGCGAAACATGTTGCGCGGGAACTGGTCGAACAGAATGACCAGCGCAAACGCTCCGTAAGCCGAGCGCTCCCATTGGTCGAGTTCGCCGCGCATCCCGGATTCGTAGGTTTCGAGAAAACGCGTGCGCACCTGCGCGTCGAACGCAGGATCGGCCTTGAACCACTTGTCCGGTCCCGCATCCTTCCAGAACAGATAGATTTCTTCCGGCCGCGTGACTGTCATCGTCTAGAGCCTGAATGCTCTCGCCTGGATTTTCTCGTAGACCGCCGCGTCCAGCGGAACATAGGCACCGGCCTGCGGATCGTTGAAATAGATTTCATCCTTTACCGCGGAAGGATCGAACCCCTCTTTCACCAGATCGACCTTACGCTGCTTGAAGGTGCCCGTGACGTCGAGTTCCCGTTTCAGGCGAATGAAGATCGGCCGTGCGTACTCCGGGAGAGACTTCGCGACGTGGGCGCGCAGGCCTGCGAGATCCAGCTGCCCGTCGGCGACGACCGCGATCATGCCGGCCTTGCCGTCATAGCCCTTGATCGGCACGCCGTAGACCGTCGCCTCCTGCACGCCGGGGAACACCGTGAAGGCTTCGGCGACTTCGTTGGTCGAGACGTTCTCGCCTTTCCAGCGGAAGGTGTCGCCGATGCGGTCGATGAAATAGAAATAGCCTTTGTCGTCCTGGCGCAGGAGATCGCCGGTGCGGAACCAGGCGTCGCCCTTCTCGAACACGTCGTGGAGAATTTTCTTCTTCGTGGCTTCGGGATCGGCATAGCCTTCGAAGCGGCTCGTGGGCTTGCTGGGGTCGTTCAGAATCTGACCGATCGCCTCGCCGACCTCGCCCGGTTCGCAGACGATGCAGAAGCCCTGCTTGTCGCGCACCGGCTGCTCGGTCTCGACGTCGAACTTGACGATCCGCGTCGGGAAGCGGTGTGCGAGATATTTCGGCAGACGGCCGACCGCGCCGGGCGTGCCGTCGAAGTTGAAGCTCGCGACATTGCCTTCGGTGGCGGCGTAAAACTCGAGCACGCGCGGAATTTTGAAGCGCTCCTGGAAAACCGGCCACACGTCCGGGCGCATGCCGTTGCCGCAACAGACGCGGATCGTGTGTTTCTTCTCGTTCTCGTTCGGCGGCGCGGTGACGAGATAGCGGCACAACTCGCCGATATAGATGAAGGCGGTGCATTTCCACTTGACGCAATCGTCCCAGAATTCCCGCGCGGAGAATTTCTCGCGGATGATGACGGTGCCGCCGCCGATGAGGGTCGCACCGGTCGCGACCATGCCGCCGTTCGAGTGGTACATCGGCAGGCAGTCGTACATGCGGTCCGAGGGCTTGGTGCCGATCGCGCCGGCGAAGCCGTTCGCGGCGAGCATCAGCCGGTAGTGGTTGATGTTCGCGGCCTTGGGCAGGCCGGTCGTGCCGCTCGTGTAGATGAAAAGCGCGCGGTCGTTGATGTCGAGGTCGGGGCGCTCGGCGGCGGGAATTGGGGAGCCGTCCATCGCGGCGACCGCGGGCTCGATCCTCTCGTATTCGTTCGATTCCCCGTGCACCCAGACCTTGGGCTTGGCGGTAAGCTGGCCCTTAGCGCCGTTGAATGCGTTCAAAAGACGCGAATCCACGATCACATGCTTCGGGGACACGATCGAAATCGAATGCGCGAGCGGCGTGCCGGTGAGATTGGTATTCAGGAGCGCCACCACGCCGCCGGCGCGCAGGATACCGAGCCAGATCACGACATATTCTGGCCGGTTCAGCATCAGGAGACAGACCGCGTCGCCCTTGCCGACACCTTGCGCCCGCGCCCAGCGCGCATACTGGTTCGCGCGCCTGTCAAGTTCGCGATAGGTGAAGCGTTCGCGGTCGGAGATCAGCGCTTCCTTGTCGCCGAATTTCTTCGCGAGGTCCTCGACCACCCAGGGAAAGATCCGTTTCGGATTCTTTGCAATCGGCGTCGTCATGCGCAGCGTGGACAGCGCGCCGCGCAGATACTTGAATTCCTGAATCAGACCCATGTTCTTTCCTTCCCCTCGCGGCGGCGCACTTGGCGGCGCCTTCCCTGACTTCAGCTTCCGACAGTTCGCCGGACGTGGGCAAGTGCGAAAGGGGAGGAAAATCTAGCGGTTGAGCGCCAGCGGGTTGTCGGTAAGCGCGGTCTTGTCCGGCGTATCGATCTGCGGAACTCCGAGGAACGCGTCGAACATTTTTCGCACCGTCTCCGGCGCAAGGTCCTTCGTGATGCAGACCATTCGGCTTCTGCGGTCGGCGTCGGGCCAGGCGTCGAGCCGCGCCGGCGGATGCATCAGATGCTGCACGACATGGAACACGACCGGACGGTCCGGATCGTCGGCAATCTGCACGATGCCTTTCATCCGGAGCAGCTTGTCGCCGTGTGCCGAGCGCATCAGATCGAGAAACATCTCGAGCGTGTTCAACGGGATCGGCTTGTCGGTGGCGATGCTGAAGGCTTTGATCGAGGCGTCGTGCCGGGAGACCTGGTCGTGCCTGTGATGGTGATGATGGCCGTGTTGGTGATGGTCGTGACCATGATGACGATCGTGATGATGCGCGTCTTCTTCCGCAGCGATCACCGCCTCTTCGCGCAGCCAGCGCGCGACATCGGGAATTTTGCTCTCGGGATTGTAGAGCCCCGCGTTGATCAGGTCCGCGGCCGGCGGCTGGCCTTCGAGCAAGACCGCAGCGGGATTGAGTTTCCTCAGCCGCGCGCGCAGCGCGGGAAGCGCAGCGGCTCCCTCCGGCAAATCGGTCTTGGTGATCACGATGCGGTCGGCCATCGCCGCCTGCTTCAGCGCTTCCTCGTACGCATCCAGCGTCTTCATGCCGTTCACGGCATCGACCAGCGTGACCACGCCGTCCAGCCGGTAACGCAGCGTGAGATATGGCTGCGTCATGATGATGTGGATGACCGAAGCCGGGTCGGCGATCCCGGTCGTCTCGATCACGACCCGGTTGAACGGCTTGCAGCGGCCGTTGTCGCGCGCGCGCAGCAGATTCTCGAGCGAGTTCACGAGATCGCCGCGCACCGCGCAGCACAGGCAGCCGCTCGCGAGCAGGATCACGCCCTCTTCCACGATCTCGTAGAGACTGTGGTCGATCCCAATGTCGCCGACTTCGTTCACGAGCACGGCGGCGTCGCGCATCGCCGGGTCCTTCAGGAGGCGATTGAGCAGCGTTGTCTTGCCCGCACCGAGAAAGCCGGTGAAGACGCTGAGCGGAATGGGCTCGATGGGTCCCGCAGTCCGCGCGGGAGTATCGCTCACGATCCGGAATCCGGTCGCGCGCGCGGCATCGGCGCTACTTTCGGCAGCCGCGCCGCCTTTGCCTTCGCCGCCGGCGGTTCCGGCAGGATCTCCATGCGGCCGTTGATGAGGCCCACCATGATCGGCTTGCCGCGCGCATCGCGTGCCGGACCGGTATGCACGCGGATCGGCCGCATCGACGGCGGCAGTTCGGTCATGAGCGCGGCGCGATTGATGCGGCGGTTCGGATCGTCGGAATCTTCGTCGTCCAGTTCGTCGCCGGAATCCGACATGGCCACGCGGCGGTTGCGCGATTTCCCGCACATCTGCTCCCACATACTCACGGGATCCTGCGCGACATTGGCGATCGCCGTCACGTTCTTGGCACCGCCCAGCAGAACGTCGAGCGCAGACGTGCTCTGGAAACCGCGCTCGAACAGCATGGCAGCCTGCTCCGCGCGCGCGAGCGCGTTCGGCGAGCCGAGCACGACCGCGATCAGCCGCTTGTTGCCGCGATGCGCGCTCGCCACCAGATTGAAGCCGGAGGCGCAGATAAAACCGGTCTTCATGCCGTCGGCACCCGGATAGCGGTCGATCAGCCGGTTGTAATTCCTGAGCGTGTGCTTGCCGAGCACGAGCGTCGGAATCCTGAAATAGAGTTCGTATTCGGGGAAGTCGCGGATCAGCGCCTGTGCCAGAATTGCCATGTCGCGCGCGGTCGTGACCTGCTCGTCGTCCGGAAGCCCGTGCGGATTCCGGAAGCGTGTCGCGGTCATGCCGAGTGCCTGCGCGGCCGCGTTCATCTGGAACACGAATTCGTCCTGCGTGCCGGAGACGCCCTCGGCGATCACGACCGCCATATCGTTCGCCGACTTCACCATCAGGAGCTTGATCGCGTTGTCGAGCGTGACCGTCTGGCCGACCGGGAAGCCTACTTTCGAGGGCGGCGTCGACGCCGCGAACTGCGAAATCTTGAGCAGCGAGAACGGATGCAGCCTGCCTTCGCGGACCGCCTTGAAGGCGACATAGGCCGTCATGAGCTTGGTGATCGAAGCGGGGTGCCAAGGCTTGCCGGCATCCTGTTCGAGAATGACCTTGCCGGTGTCGGCTTCGATCAGCACATAGGGACCCGCCGCCGCCGGTGCGGCGAGCATGGCACTCGCAAAAAGCCCCGCTATGAACGGCCGGAAGCCGAAGCCCTTGAACATCGAAAGCTTTTCTCTTTTCGAAAGACCCGAGTGCGGTTCCGGACGGCCCTCGAAGGTCATCTCCGGCCCCTTCCTAACCCCGATTGAAGTGTCAGGCAAAGTATTCCCTGCACCGCAGCGACGCGCCTATAGTCCCAAGACGCACGAAATATGGCCACGGAGTTCCCATGACCGCCTGTATCGTCGGCATCGCCCATACCCCCTTTGGAAAACTCGACGCCGAGACCGTTGAAAGCCTTGTCGTAAAGGTTGCCGGAGAAGCGCTCGCGGATGCCGGCATCGAGGCAGGGGATGTCGATGAGGTGGTGCTCGGGCACTACAACGGCGGTTTCACGCCGCAGAATTTTACGGCATCGCTGGTTCTCCAGGCCGATCCCGCGCTCCGCTTCAAGCAGGCGACCCGCGTGGAGAACGCCTGCGCCACGGGTTCCGCCGCCGTCCATCAGGGCATCAAATCGATCAGGGCGGGAACCGCGCGGATCGTGCTCGTGGTCGGCGTCGAGCAGATGACCAAGGTGTCGGGCGCGGAGGTCGGAAAGATTCTGCTCGGCGCCTCCTATCTGCCGGAAGACGGCGACACGCCGATGGGCTTTGCCGGCGTATTCGGCAAGATCGCGGGCAATTACTTCCAGCGCTTCGGCGACCAGTCCGACGCACTCGCCATGATCGCCGCCAAGAACCACAAGAACGGCGTCGCAAATCCTTACGCGCAGATGCGCAAGGATTTCGGTTTTGAGTTCTGCCGCAATGAAAGCGAGAAAAATCCTTTCGTCGCCGGTCCGCTGAAGCGCACCGACTGCTCGCTCGTCTCCGACGGCGCCGCCGCCATCGTGCTCACCGACTCCGAAACCGCGATAAAGCTCGGCAAGCCCGCGGTCGCCTTCCGCGCCACCGCGCATGTGCAGGACTTCCTGCCGATGAGCAAGCGCGACATCATTTTGTTCGAAGGCTGCGCCGAGGCGTGGAAGCGCGCGCTCTCCGATGCGGGTCTCGGCATCTACGACCTTTCCTTCGTCGAGACCCACGACTGCTTCACGGTCGCGGAACTGATCGAATACGAGGCGATGGGTCTTGCCAGGCCCGGCCAGGGCGCACGCGTGATCGCAGACGGCGTCACCCAGAAGACCGGCAAGCTGCCGGTCAATCCGTCCGGCGGCCTGAAAGCCAAAGGTCATCCGATCGGCGCGACCGGCGTTTCCATGCACGCCATGACCGCGATGCAACTGCGGGGCGAAGCGAACGAAATGCAGATCAAGGACGCGACGCTCGGCGGCATCTTCAACATGGGCGGCGCCGCGGTCGCGAACTACGTTTCGATTCTGGAGCGGTTACGCTAGCGCGGTTACCCGCCGGCCGAAATCTGCGGCTTCGCCTGATTGTCCTCGCCGACCATGAACTGGGCCTTCGCGAGTTGTGCGAAGCGCCCGTTCTTCTTGACGAGTTCGTCGAAGCTGCCGCTCTCCACGATCTTGCCCTCGTGAAACACGAGAATGCGGTCGGCGTTGCGGATGGTGGCCAGCCTGTGCGCAATGACGAAGGTCGTGCGACCCTTCATCACCTCTTCCAGCGCCTGCTGCACCAGCGCCTCGGTGCTCGCGTCGAGTGCGCTGGTCGCTTCGTCCAGCACCAGGATCGGCGGGTTCTTCAAGAGCGCGCGTGCGATCGCAAGCCGCTGGCGCTCGCCGCCCGACAGCGAACGCCCGCGCTCGCCGACGTTCGACTTAAGGCCCTCCGGCAGCCGCGAAATGAATTCCTTCGCCTGCGCGCGCCTGAGCGCATCGTCGATCTCGCGCTCGGTCGCGTCGGGCTTGCCGGCTCTTAAATTCTCCTCGATCGAGCGGTCGAACAGAAGCGCTTCCTGAAACACGACGCCGATGTTCTTCCGCAGCGACACCAGCTTGTAGTCGCGGATATCGACACCGTCGATTTTCACGGTGCCCTTTTGCGGGTCGAACGCGCGATGCAGGATGGCGAGTGCCGTGGACTTGCCCGCGCCGGTAGCCCCGACGAGCGCGACGGTTTCGCCCGCTTCCGCGTGAAGCGAAATACCGTCCACCGCAGCGCGCTTGCCGTCATAGGAGAGCGAGACGTTCTCGAAATCCACCACGCCGCGCGGCCGCGGCATTTCGATTGCGTCCGGCTTGTCGCGCACCGACGGTGCGGAATCGAGCACCTCGAAAAACTCCTCGAGCCGCGGCGCGTCGGTGACCAGCCGGTTCGCGAAGCTCGCGGTCTGCTCTAACTTGCCGATGAACAGCGCCGAGACGTTCACGAAGGTGACGATCTCGCCGATCGTGGTGAGATTGTGCGTGTACAGCCAAACGCCGAGCAGGAAGATCGAAAGCACCGTGATCGTGGTGGCGGCGCGGGTCGCGACCGTGACCACCGCCCACCATGCCAGCACCGGAAGCTGCTTTTCCAAGAGCTTCTCGACGACGCTGCGCATGCTCGAGACTTCCGCCTCGGTCCGCGCATAGCTCTGGATCAGCGCGACATTGCCGAGCGCGTCGGCCGCGCGCGCCGACAGGTCGGTATGAAAGCCTTCGACCTTCTGCTGCAGGGTGATCGTGCGATTGATCACGAAGCTCGTGAGAATCGCGAACACGATCACCAGCACGACGAGCAGAAGGCCGAGCCGCCAGTTCAGCACAAGCGCGATCGGCAGAAGCACGACGAGCGAAACCAGCGCCACGCATTGCTCGCGGAAGAAGGTGAGCCAGGTGCCCCAGAGCGCGTCGGCGCCCTGCAACATGACCTTCATCAGGCGGCCGGAATGCGTGCCGCCGTGATAGGCGAGCGGCAATTCCAGCACATGCTCGAAATAGCCGGTGATGATGCCGAGCCTGCGCTTGTGCGCGAGCCGGTCGGCATGCAGCGCGATCAGCACGCCCGCGCCGATCGTGAACAGGCCGAAGCCGACCCATGCCGCGAGCAGCGGGCCGAGCGTCGCCAGCGTGGGAAGCTCGTTCTTCGACTGGCTCGAAATCAGGCTGTCGATGATCCGCCCGAACAGAATGGGCTCCGCGAAGGCCGCGACCGCAAGCAGGATGTTTGCGATCGCCAGCACGAAGCCGAGCCGGGCCTCGGGACCGAGAAGCCCGAGCACGCGGGTGTAAAGGCGGATGAATCTCATCATGGCGCGAAACGGGGCGCTCTCTGCGGGCTCTAGGAGGCCCGATTATGGCGGGATGGAGTGATTCTGACCATGCGGCTGCCCGGCAGGCCGCGCCGGAGACCGGCCGCTTACTTCTTTTTCTTCTGCGGCTGCTGCCGCGCCGGCGCTTCGGGCTTGGGCGGGGCCGGAAGAAACTGCGCGTCGAAAATCTCCTCCGGCTTGAGCTTGCTCTTGAAAGTATGGAATTGCGCGATCTGCTCGAAGGAAGCGGCGAGACGCGCCGCATCCACGCCGCCGACCGTATCGGCTTTCGGATCGAACTTTCTCATGTGCTGGGTCACCGCAATCCTGAGCCGCTCGAGCTCGATCTCCTTGCGCGCACCCTGCATCCGCTTCAGCACCGGTTCGATCGCAGCGTCCGGATTCTGCATCGCATCGCGCAATCCAAGTGCATAGGCGCGCAGGAACGCCCGGATCGCTTCCGGCTGCTCCGCCTGAAACTTTGCGCTCGCCAGAATGGCGCTGCCATAGAGCTTCAGGCCGTAATCGGCCATCGGCAGCACCACGATGTCTTCCGCCTGCACGCCGCGGTCCTTGAGATCGGCGACGGCGAAGGTGTTGCCGATCAGGGCGTCGACCTCGCCGGATACCAGCATCGGCACCCGCACCTGCAATCCGACATTGAGCAGCGTTACCTTTTCCGTATCGATGGCGTTGAGCTTGGCGAACAGCGGCCAGAGCTGCGAGGCCGGGTCGGCCGCGGGAGCGGCGAGCCTGCGGTTTTCGGTGTCCTTCACAAACTGCACGCCACGGCTTTTGCGGCCGACGAGCGCATAGGGCGGCCTGTCGTAGACGATGAAGACCGCCTCGATCCCGGTCGGCGGATTCTGGTCGCGGTAGCGGATCAGCGAATTGATATCGCCGATGCTCATGTCGTGGGTGGTTTCGTTCGCGTCCTTCGCGAACGCGAGCCGCGTGATCGCCTCCATCGGCGAGGCAGCAGGCTCGACGACGACTTCGATGCCTTCCTGCTTGAAATAGCCCTTGTCGATCGCGACGAAGAGCGGCGCTGCGGTCCCGTCGATGGCCCGATCTAGGCTGAAGCGGATGCGCATTTCGCTTTGCGCCGGCGCAGGCAGCGCCGTGAGCAGCGCAAGCGCCGCCGCAAGGAGCGCGAATAGGCCGCTCCCCGCGCACGACAGGCGCGCAACTGCTCTCCGGTTTTTCATCCTGTCTCCTTGACCCGCTCTTCTAGGAGCAGGCCGCAGCGGATGTGTGGCACGGGTTGACCCGGAATGTTTCGGGCTTCCCGCGTTGTGCTCGCCGCATCTCGAAGCAAAACCTAACGCGTCACGAAGGGCAAGTGTGTAATCGGCCTCTAACCGCTTCGTTCCATCCTGAACGAGCATTCATCGGACGCGTTTCGTCGGCCGGAACGGACGGTCTTGCGCCTTGCCTTTACTTCGCCCGGCCCGGTGCCTAGACAGTCCGCCGAATGCTGCGCCGTCTTTACGACTGGATTCTCGCGCTTTCCGCGCGCCCGTCTGCGCCCTATGCGCTGGCGGGCGTTTCCTTTGCCGAAAGCTCGTTCTTCCCGATCCCGCCCGACGCCATGCTGGTGCCGATGTGCATGGCGCGGCCGCAACGTGCTTTCTTCTACGCCACCGTTTGCACGATCGCATCGGTCGCCGGCGGGCTGTTCGGCTATGCGATCGGCTATCTGCTCTATGAGTCGGTCGGAAGCTGGCTGATCCAGCTCTACGGCTACGGCAAGCAGTCGGAGGCGTTCCGGCAGGCCTATGCCGAATGGGGCCACTGGGTCATCCTGGTGAAGGGTGTCACGCCAATTCCCTACAAGCTGGTCACGATCACTGCGGGCTTCGCCGAATACAATCTGTTCTGGTTCACGGTGCTGTCGCTGATCACGCGCGGCGCGCGCTTCTATCTGGTGGCCGG
>JBGFSD010000025.1:0-4838 GCA_041694745.1 Pseudomonadota bacterium | reverse complement strand
TTTTTCTCGGTATCGCCGTGGCGATTGCGGGGATCGCGGTCCTCGCCTCGCTCATCGTCGCCCGCCAGCGTCCCGACGCGGAAAAGGCCGCCGCCTACGAATGCGGTTTCGACGCCTTTACTGACGCCCGCCATAAGTTCGACGTCCGGTTTTATCTGGTTGCCATCCTGTTCATTATCTTCGACCTGGAAGTCGCCTTCCTGTTCCCCTGGGCGGTGGCGCTGGGCCAGATCGGCCTGTTCGGATTCTGGTCGATGATGATCTTCCTCGCTGTGCTGACGGTCGGGTTCGTCTACGAGTGGCGCAAGGGAGCGCTGGAATGGGAGTGACGCCGACCCCGGCCGTCCTTCCTCCCG
Organism: Pseudomonadota bacterium; assembly: GCA_041694745.1. Lineage (GTDB taxonomy): Bacteria > Pseudomonadota > Alphaproteobacteria > Rhizobiales > Xanthobacteraceae. Next base: position 4,482 of record JBGFSD010000025.1, on the reverse strand, counting down.
GTGCCGCGCAGGACGCGGTGCTCGGCCGCGTCATGGGTGAGCTTACCGACAAGGGTTTCGTGCTCGCCAACGTCGATCGCCTGGTCAATTGGGCGCGGACCGGATCGCTGTGGCCGATGACTTTCGGTCTCGCCTGTTGCGCGGTCGAAATGATTCACGCCTACATGAGCCGTTACGACCTCGACCGCTTCGGTGTGGTGCCGCGCCCGAGCCCGCGTCAGTCCGACGTCATCATCGTCGCCGGAACACTCACCAACAAAATGGCGCCGGCGTTTCGCCGTGTTTACGACCAAATGGCCGAGCCGCGCTGGGTGATCTCGATGGGCTCCTGCGCCAACGGCGGCGGCTATTACCACTATTCGTATTCGGTCGTGCGCGGATGCGATCGCGTCGTGCCGGTCGATGTCTATGTGCCGGGATGCCCCCCGACCGCCGAGGCCCTGGTCTACGGTATCCTGCAGCTGCAAAAGAAAATCCGCCGGACGGGAACTCTCTGGCGCTAGCCGGGGAGCGGAAAGCAAGCGATGGACGTGGCCCTGAAGGACCTTGGCGATTATGTCGCCACCGCGTTGCCCAACGAGGTGCTCGGTGTGACCACCGATCGTGGCGAACTTGCATTCACCATCCATCGCCATGCCGTGCTCAAAGTTCTGAAGTTTCTGCGCGACGACGCCAACTGCCAGTTCAAGCAGTTGATGGACGTGTGCGGCGTCGACTATCCGGAACGTGAAAATCGCTTCGACGTGGTCTACAACCTGCTCAGCCTGGTGCACAACATCCGCGCGCGGGTCAAGCTTGCGACCGGCGAAGCGACCCCGGTTCCGTCCGCGAGCAGCCTGTTTTCGAGCGCCGGATGGTGGGAGCGGGAAGCCTGGGACATGTATGGCATCCCGTTTTCCGACCATCCCGACTTGCGCCGCATCCTGACCGACTACGGCTTCGACGGTTATCCGCTGCGCAAGGACTTTCCGCTCACCGGCTACGTCGAGGTGCGCTACGACGACGAACAGAAGCGCGTGGTCTACGAGCCGGTCAAGCTGACCCAAGAATTCCGCAATTTCGACTTCCTAAGCCCGTGGGAAGGCGCCCCGCGCCTGCCGGGCGATGAAAAGGCGACCAAGGATTGACGGATGTCCGAAACCCGCATCCGCAATTTCAACCTCAACTTTGGGCCGCAACACCCGGCGGCTCACGGCGTGCTGCGCCTGGTTCTGGAAATGGACGGCGAGGTGATCGAGCGTGCCGATCCGCACATCGGACTTCTGCACCGCGGCACCGAAAAGTTGATCGAACACAAAAGCTATCTTCAAGCGGTGCCGTACTTCGACCGGCTCGATTACGTCGCGCCGCAGAACCAGGAACACGCTTTCGCGCTGGCGGTCGAAAAGTTGCTCGGCATCCAGCCGCCGCCGCGCGGCCAGTACGTTCGCGTCCTCTACGCCGAAATCGGTCGCATCCTCAACCACATCCTCAACGTCTGTTCCTACGCCATGGACGTCGGCGCCATGACGCCGATGCTGTGGGCGTTCGAGGAACGCGAACTGTTGATGGAATTCTGCGAGCGCGTCTCCGGCGCGCGCCTGCACATGGCCTATTTCCGTCCCGGCGGCGTGGCGCGCGACCTGCCGGTCGGCCTGATCGAGGATATTCACGCCTGGAACGAGCGCTTCCCCAAGGTGATCGACGACCTCGAAACCCTGTTGACCGAAAACCGCATCTTCAAGCAGCGCACCGTCGATATCGGCCGCGTCAGCCCCGAGGCCGCGCTCGACTGGGGCTTTTCCGGCCCGAATCTGCGTGCGAGTGGTTTCGCATGGGATTTGCGCAAGGCGCAGCCCTACGACGTCTACGGCGAGATGGATTTCGACGTCCCGGTCGGCAAGAACGGCGATTGCTACGACCGTTATTTGATTCGCATGTACGAAATGCGCGAAAGCGTGAAGATCATCCGCCAGTGCCTGGAACGCATGCCGGCCGGGCGGGTGATGACCGACGACCGCAAAATCGCGCCGCCACCGCGCGGCGACATGAAGGGTTCGATGGAGGCTTTGATCCACCATTTCAAGCTCTACACCGAGGGCTATCACGTGCCCGCCGGCGAAACCTACACCGCGGTCGAGGCGCCCAAGGGCGAATTCGGCGTCTACCTGGTGTCCGACGGCACCAACCGCCCGTACCGCTGCAAGATCCGCGCGCCCGGCTTCGCGCACCTGCAGGCGCTCGATTTCCTGTCGCGCGGCCACATGCTCGCCGACGTGGTCGCCAATATCGGCTCGATCGACATCGTGTTCGGGGAGATCGATCGATGAGCGCGCGGTCCTTCACCTTCGATGCCGACAACCTGAAGCGGGCGGAAGCCATCGTCGCCAAGTATCCCGTCGGCCGCCAAGCGAGCGCGGTAATGCCGTTGCTCGATCTCGCGCAGCGCCAGGACGGCGGGTCGCTGACCCAGGCGGCCATGGATTACATCGCCGATTATCTCAAGATGCCGCCGATCCGCGTGTACGAGGTCGCGTCTTTCTACACCATGTTCAACCTGAAGCCGGTCGGAAAACACCACGTTCAGGTCTGCACCAATCTGCCGTGCTGGCTGCGCGGCTCGGACGTAATCGCCGACACCTGCAAACGTACTCTCGGCATCGGCTTCGGCGAAACCACCGCCGACGGCCAGTTCACGCTGAGCGAAGTCGAGTGCCTCGGCGCCTGCGTCAACGCGCCGATGATGCAGATCAACGACGACTACTACGAAGACCTCGACCCCGACACCACCCGCGCGGTGCTGAGCGTCCTCAAGCAGGGCGGCAAGCCGAAAACCGGATCGCAGATGGGACGACGGAGCTGCGAGCCGAAAACGGGCCTCACCACGCTCAAGGACATCCAACCCAAGGGCAAGAAAAAATAGCCGCGATGCTGCAGGACAAGGACCGCATCTTCACCAACATCTACGGCTTCGGCGACGTCGGGCTGGTTGGCGCGCGCGCGCGCGGTGATTGGAACGGGACCAAGGACATTCTCGCGCGCGGGCGCGAGGCCATCGTCGACGCGATCAAGAAATCGGGACTGCGCGGCCGCGGCGGCGCCGGGTTCGGCACCGGCATGAAATGGTCGTTTATGCCGAAGGAGATCGGCGCCCGGCCGCATTTCCTGGTGATCAACGCCGACGAGGGCGAGCCCGGCACCTGCAAGGATCGCGAAATCCTGCGCCACGAGCCGCACAAGCTGATCGAGGGCGCGCTGATCGCGTCCTTCGCCATCGGCGCGCACGCTTGTTATTGCTACGTGCGCGGCGAATTCCTGCGCGAGGCGGAAGCGCTGCAGCAGGCCGCCGACGAAGCCCGCGCCGCCGGGTTGATCGGCTCCAACGCCTGCGGCTCGGGCTGGGATTTCGAGTTTCATATTCACTTAGGCGCCGGGGCGTACATTTGCGGCGAGGAATCGGCGTTGATCGAAAGCCTCGAAGGCAAAAAGGGCCAGCCCCGCCTGAAGCCGCCGTTCCCGGCCAACGTCGGCCTCTACGGCTGCCCGACCACGGTCAACAACGTCGAAAGCATCGCGGTCGCGCCGACCATCCTGCGCCGCGGGCCCGAGTGGTTCGCCGGCATCGGCCGTCCCAACAACGTCGGCACCAAGCTCTTCAACATCTCCGGCCACGTCAACAACCCGTGCACGGTCGAGGAGGAGATGGGCATTCCCCTGAAGGAATTGATCGAGGTCCACGCCGGCGGCGTGCGCGGCGGCTGGGACAACCTACTCGCGGTCATTCCCGGCGGCTCGTCGGTGCCGATGATCCCGAAAGGCATCTGCGAAACGGTCAAGATGGATTTCGATTCCTTGCGCGAGGTGAAATCCGGCCTCGGCACCGGGGCGGTGATCGTCATGGACAAGTCGACCGACGTGATCCGCGCCATCGCGCGGCTTTCGCGCTTCTACAAGCACGAAAGCTGCGGCCAATGCACGCCGTGCCGCGAGGGCACCGGCTGGCTCGCGCGCATGATGGAGCGCATGGCGCGGGGCGACGCCGAGCCGGACGAAATCGACGTCCTCGAACAGGTCACCCGCCAGGTCGAGGGCAACACCATCTGCGCGCTGGCCGATGCCGCCGCGTGGCCGGTGCAAGGCCTGCTGCGCCATTTCCGGCCCGAGCTCGAGCGCCGCATCGCCGAGGCGCGCGCCCGCCAGTCGGGCCGCGCGGCGTAAGCGAAGGGAAGGCGACTCCATGCCGAAACTCACCGTCAACGGCCAGGAAGTCGAAGTCCCCGCCGGGCAGACCGTGCTCCAGGCGTGCGAGGCCGCGGGCGTCGAAATCCCGCGTTTCTGCTATCACGAGCGTCTGTCGATCGCCGGCAACTGCCGCATGTGCCTGGTGCACATGGAAAAATCGCCAAAGCCGATCGCGTCGTGCGCGATGCCCGCCGCCGACGGCATGGTCATCCGCACCGACACTCCCGAAATCCGCAAGGCGCGCCAGGGCGTGATGGAATT
>JBGFSD010000105.1:0-4890 GCA_041694745.1 Pseudomonadota bacterium | reverse complement strand
CTGGGTGGAGCGGGGGGAGGACACTTATATATTCGCGCTCAACCTCGACCCAATTGAGGAGAAGCACGTCGCGGCGCGGATCCCGCTCGCGAAGGCGCTGCTCATGCAGTTCGGCGCGCTGCCGAAGCCAAACTAGAAGTTCGCATTTCGTCATCACCGGGCCGCACCGGCCCGCGCGACAGCGCGGTCGGCCGGTGCGAGAGCCGGTGATCCATGTGGCCTTTCGCCAATCGAGAACTTTCATGGATGGCCGGGTCGAGCCGGCCATGACGAGTGCATAAAAGCGAAACCCGCCGGGCATTCCTGCCGGGCGGGCCAACCAGTCTCCACATCTTCGCTTTACGCCGCCTCCCAGTACATCCGTGGTGAGGGGTTAGGCTCCGTGAAGTCCGATGGCGTCTATATAGGCGCGCTTTGTGACGGTTCAATGACGGGCGGCAAAGATTTTTCAGGCCGCGGACCAGGCCACATAGCGGTCGCGGCGGTGGTTGACCCAGAGCACCAGATTCATGATGACCGAGCCCAGGATGGAGGCGAGGAGCAGCGGCCAGTCGATCACGAAAAACGACGCGGCGAGCACCGCGAGATCGACGCCCATCTGGAATTTGCCGGCGCGCAGCCCGTATTTGTCCTGCAAGTAAAGCGCGAGGATGTTGATGCCGCCGAGGCTCGCCTGATGGCGGAACAGCACGATGAAGCCCATGCCGAGCATCAGCCCGCCGAGGACCGCGGCATAGAACGGCTGCAGCGTACCGATCGCGATGAAATGCCCGTGCGTCTCGGACATCGCCGAGACCAGCGCCACCGCGCAGAAGGTCTTCACGGTGAAGCGCCAGCCCATGCGCAGGAGCGCGAGTACGTAGAACGGCAGGTTGATCACGAAAAATGCGAGGCCGAAGGGGATCGCGGCGAGATAGTAGGCAAGAAAGGCGACGCCCGAGGTGCCGCCGGTCAAGAGTCCCGCCTGCTTGAACAGCACGACGGCAAATGAAATCAGCAGCGTGCCGCTGAAGATGGCGAAGACGTCTTCGCCGAGCGAATGTCTGGGGGCGGCGGAATCGATGGAGTTCATGACCGTAACGTAGGTTACGTGCGTAACCGGCTCAATTCTACAAAATCGTCATGCCCGGCTTTATGCCGGGCATCCACGCCTTGCGGAATTGAGAAGTTGTAAAGACGTGGATGGCAACAGAAGTCGCGCTTGCGCGACTTCTGAATAAATTGTGCCTAAGTCGGGCAGGCCCGGCTTAGGTGACAAGCCCGGCCATGACGGACAATTAATCCACCCGCTCGTCCTGGCTCGACGCCGTTTCCTCCGGGAAGGTCGGATAGATCCCGGCGACTCTTCCCATCTGCTGGGCGAGCGCGAGCACGGCGTCGATGTGCGGCGTCTCCACTTCGGTGAGCCGCCCGAGCTCCTGCACGGAAGTCAGCAGCGCGTCGAGCTCGATCGGCCGGCCCTTGTCGACGTCCTGCAACATGGAAGTGCGGTGCGCGCCGACGCGCGCGGCACCGTTGATACGCCGCTCGACATCGACCCGGAAATGCACGCCGATGCGCCGCCCGATCTTCTCCGCCTCCAGCATCATGTTGCGCGAGAGCGCGCGCGTGCCGGGATCGGTCGCGACGACATCCAGCGTCGCCTTGGTCAGCGCCGAGATCGGATTGAAGCAGAGGTTGCCCCAGAGCTTCAGCCAGATGTCGTTGCGGATTTCGGGAATGATCGGCGCCTTCAGCCCGCCCTTCGTCATGATTTCCGACAATTTCTGCACGCGCTCGGTCACCTTGCGCGTGGGCTCGCCGAGGCCGAACTTGTCGCCGTCGATATGCTTGATCACGCCGGGGCTTTCGATCTCTGCCGCCGGATAGACCGTGCAGCCGATCACGCGCTCGGGACCGATCGCCTGCCACTGGCGGTCGCCGGGATCGACCGACTCGATCCGCCGGTTCGCGTATTGCCCCTCGAAGCCATAGAAGTACCACCAGGGCAGGCCGTTCTGCATGGTGACGACCGCGGTATCCTTCCCGCACAGGAGCGCGATCTTCTCCGCGACCTCCCAGGCCTGATGGGCTTTGAGCGCGCAGATCACGTAGTCCTGCGGCGGCAGCGCGGCGGGGTCGTGGGTGGCGGTGATCTTCGCGTGCTTCGTCTCGCCGTTGATCTTGAGCGTGAGGCCCTTGGCCTTGATCGCCTCGAGATGCGCGCCGCGCGCGATCAGCGAGACTTCCGCGCCGGCTTCCGAAAGCAGCACGCCGACATAGCCGCCGATGGCGCCGGCGCCGTAGATGCAGATTTTCATGTCCATCCCCCTTCGCGTTTTGTTCACCGCCCGTGTGGTCCGGGCTTGGCCGCGAGCATAGCGAAGCGGAGGCAGGGAGCGCCATGCGCCAAAAGTGCGTCGTCATGGCCGGGCTTGTCCCGGCCACCCACGCCTTGACAGAGGTGAGGCAGAAAAGGCGTGGATGCCCGGCATAAAGCCGGGCATGACGAAGGCACGGTTGTGTCCGGCCATGACGAAATTTGCTCGTCTATGCTACCTTCCGCCCGGCAATAGAGGGGCTCTATCCGATGAAGGAAATTCTCGAAGCGCTGGAGGCGCGCCGCGCGGAAGCGCAGCTCGGCGGCGGGCAGACGCGCATCGACGCGCAGCACAAGCGCGGCAAGCTGACTGCCCGCGAGCGCATCGCGCTTCTCTTGGATAAAGGCTCGTTCGAGGAATTCGACACCTTCGTGCAGCACCGCGCCACCGACTTCGGCATGGAGAAGACTAAGATCCCCGGCGACGGCGTCGTCACCGGCTGGGGCACGGTGAACGGGCGGCAGGTCTTCGTCTTCGCGAAAGATTTCACCGTGTTCGGCGGCTCGCTCTCGGAGGCGCATGCGCAGAAGATCACAAAGATTCAGGACCTCGCGCTGAAAACCCGCGCGCCGATCATCGGGCTGTTCGACGCCGGCGGCGCGCGCATCCAGGAAGGGGTCGCAGCACTCGGCGGCTATGGCGAGGTGTTCCGCAGGAACGTGACCGCCTCCGGCGTGATCCCGCAGATTTCCGTGATCATGGGCCCCTGCGCGGGCGGAGACGTTTACTCGCCCGCGATGACCGACTTCATCTTCATGGTGAAGGACACGAGCTATATGTTCGTGACCGGCCCGGAGGTGGTGAAGACCGTCACCAACGAGACCGTGACCGCCGAGGAACTCGGCGGCGCCAAGGTGCACACGACGCGCTCCTCGGTCGCGGACGGCGCATTCGAGAACGACGTCGAGTGTTTGCTGCAGATGCGACGGCTGATCGACTTCCTGCCCTCATCCTATGAGGCGGGCGTACCGGAATGGCCGAGCCATGACGACGCCGAGCGCATCGAGCCTTCGCTCGACAGCCTCGTCCCGGAAAATCCGAACAAGCCCTATGACATCAAGGAACTGATCCTGAAGCTCGCGGACGAGGCGGACTTCTTCGAAATTCAGGAGGCGTTCGCGAAGAACATCGTCACGGGTTTCGGTCGCGTGGAGGGGAGGACGGTCGGCTTTGTCGCGAACCAGCCGATGGTGCTTGCGGGCGTGCTCGACTCGGATGCTTCGCGGAAAGCCGCGCGCTTCGTGCGCTTCTGCGATGCCTTCAACATTCCGATCGTGACGCTGGTGGACGTGCCGGGTTTTCTGCCGGGCACGGCGCAGGAATATGGCGGGCTCATCAAGCACGGCGCGAAGTTGCTCTTCGCTTACAGCCAGGCGACCGTGCCGCTCGTGACGGTCATTACGCGCAAGGCCTTCGGCGGCGCCTATGACGTGATGGCGAGCAAGCACATCGGCGGCGACGTGAACTATGCCTGGCCGACCGCGCAGATCGCGGTGATGGGCGCGAAGGGCGCGGTCGAGATCATCTTCCGCGCGGACAAGGACCCGGCGGTGATCGCCGAGCGCACCAGGGAATACGAGCAGCGGTTTCTATCGCCCTTCGTCGCGGCCGAGCGCGGCTATATCGACGAGGTGATCGAGCCGCACGAAACCCGCCGCCGCGTGGCCCGGGCGCTTGCGATGCTCAAGACCAAGCAGGTCGAGCAGCCGCGCAAGAAGCACGACAATTTGCCGGTGTAGCCGCTCTTTCCCTTCCCCTTGCGGGGAGGGTGGCCGGACGAAGTTTTCCCTCGTCATGGCCGGGCTTGTCCCGGCCATCCACGTCTTAGCGGCGGCGCGACAGGGAAGGCGTGGATCACCGGGTCTCGAACCGGCAAGACCACGCTTCGCGTGGGCCGGTTCGGCCCGGTGATGACGAAGTGTGAAATTCCTTGACTCCCCCACCTATGGAGACTATATTCCTATTCGCCATTCCCTTCCGGGGGCGTTCTCGAGGCGCAAACAGAGCGGGGAGTGGCCGGCGCCTCCGCGCGCGGTTCGCAGCCGTGCGCCGGGGAGGCTTCGGGTCACCGTCCGCGGCCACTACGGGCCGCCGCCGGTCCTCTTTCGAGAGGGCGCGAAACGGGAAACCGCTCGCGTTACGGCTGGAATGGAGGCGGGAAGCGAAGAAGAAATCTCTTCGCGGAAAACCTCGGAAGCACGGTCCTGAAGCTCAAAAAACGCCGAAGTGGAGCGCTGCGAGGCGATACGTTCCTCGCAAGAGGAACGGCAACTGAATGCGTGGCGCTTCGCGGCGCTCCGCTCCCTCGGACCTTTCGGTCCGCGCGAACGGCATGGATGCCGGGCGCGCCGGGGGGAAAAGCTTCGGGACGCGACACGCGCGGCGGGTTTACCCGCTTCGCGAAAAAAGCGCGCGTCCGGATGCACACGCTTGCCTGCTCGCGCCGGGGTGCGAAACGGGCCCTCGCTGAATTGACGCGCGCGCGGCGCCGCGCTCAGATCGCCGCAGGAGAATCTTCATGCGCTATTTT
>JBGFSD010000054.1:0-4931 GCA_041694745.1 Pseudomonadota bacterium | reverse complement strand
TCTCCTCGCAGGCCGACACCGAGCAGGCCGATCTCGCCCGCGAGACGCGCGAGCTGAAAGAACAGCCCGAGTTCGAGCTGAACGAGCTGGCCGACATCTATGCCGCGCGGGGCGTGGAGCGGCCGCTTGCGGTCGAGGTCGCGCGGCAATTGATGGCGAAGGACGCGCTCGGCGTGCATGCGCGCGAGGAACTCGGCATCACCGAGATTTCCGCGGCGCAGCCGGTGCTCGCCGCGATCACTTCCGCGATCACCTTCTCCGTGGGCGCGCTCGCGCCTTTGCTGCTCGCGATCCTCGCGCCGCTCGGCCTCGTTATCCCGGTGATCTCGGGCGGCACGCTCGCGTTTCTGGCAATCCTCGGCGCGCTCGGTGCGCAAGCCGGCGGCGCGAGCCTGTGGCGCGGCGCGCTGCGCGTGACCTTCTGGGGCGCGGTCGCGATGCTCGCCACCGCCGCCATCGGCAGGCTGGCCGGCCATGCGCTCTAGCGCGAACGCTACCGCTGATGCTTCTTCCGCTCGCGTTCGCGCTCCAGGAACCAGCGGTTCAGTTCGTTGCCGCTGTCGGCCTGTTCGCACTCGCCGGGCAGGTCCTTGCGGGTCGGGCCGGAATAGCGTGCATTCACATATTCGAGCGTGTTCGCGACCACGATCTCGACGTTCTGTTCCGGCAGCCGGAAGCGCAGCGCATTGTGATCGGCCGGGTTGCCTTCGGTCTCCACGCTCACCTTCTGCGGCTTGCCCTGCGGCGGATCGAAGATCGCTTCGTCGGCCCAGCTGGTATGGTTCAGTTCGTTGATCCGGAATTCGGCATAGACCTTGCCGTCGACGTAAAAGCGGCAGCCGTACACCGCGGAGACATTCGCCGCCGCCGCACCCGAAAGAAGAATCATGCCGAGCGCGCAGCCCAGCCCGTATCGTCCCAGCTTCATGATGGAATCGATAGAAGCACAAACGGGCGGCGATTTGAACCCCGCGTGCGGCGGCCGCGTCAGAATGCAGCGCGTCGTGACTCGCAGCGCGGCGATCGCATAGAACAACCGTGGCAGCAGGGGAGGCCGGGATGGTCAAGACAAAATCCGCCGCGAAAAACGAAATCGTGGCCGAGGCGCGTGTGCGCCGCTTCGTCCATCACGCGGGCAACCTCCTGGTCGAAGGCTTCCATCTGCTGGGCCTGTTCGCGATCGGCGCGAGCACGGTCTGGGCCGCGGCGGCCACGTTTCTCAGCATGGTCGCCAAGGGCCACGCCTCGATCGAAGACCTTCTGCTGCTCTTCATCTATCTCGAAATCGGCGCCATGGTCGGCATCTATTTCAAGACCAACCGCATGCCGGTCCGCTTCCTGATCTATGTCGGTATCACCGCCGTCACGCGCCATGTCGTGGTCGCGACCACGCACCAGAAGCCGGAAATGGAAATGCTGCTCACCGCGGTCGCGATCCTGGTGCTCGCGCTCGCGGTGGTGGCGCTGCGCTTCGGCTCCTACTATCTGCCTTCGGCGCCGACCGGAGAACGCTATTTCAAGGCCGACGTGGACAGGCAATAGGAATCAGACCAGCGCTACCGGCCGCAGTGGCGAGCCGGTCGCGCCCTTGATGCGGAGCGGCAGCGTCACGAACGCGAAATCCGCGCGGCCGCATTGCGCCAGCTCTTCGAGATCGAGATTCTCGATGATGTGAATGCCGTGCTGCGCGAGCAGGATGCGGTGGGCGTCCATCGTGATGTCGGTCTGGACGATCTGCTCGAAACCGGCGGTGTCGTTGCCGACCGCAAAGGGCTTCTTGGCGGCGAGCCATTCCGCGCCGCTTGCCGCGACGCCGGGCGTGCCCTTGCTGTCGAGCCCGAGATATTTCTTCGCATTCGTCCAGTATGCGGTCCAGCCGGTGCGAAGCAGGATCACGTCGCCGGGATTGATCGCGATATTCGCCTGCTTTTGCGCCAGTTCGAGATCGGCGACGGTGACTTCTTCCGCGGGCGCGAGCACATCTACGTTCTTCGCCTTTGCGATATCGAGCAGCACGCCGCGGCGGAAGATCGGCGCGATATTCTCCACGCCGTGCTCCTTGAAAAGCTGTGTGCCGGCCTGCGCCTCAGCCGCGTCGATGTCGCCGTAGAGCTTGCCGTTCTCGGAGACATGGGAGAGCGCGTCGATATGGGTAGAGGTGTGCGTGCTCGTGATGATGAGTTCGTTGGACGAGGAGAAGCCGCAGCCGCGGTGGATATCGCCGTGGCGGTTGTTGAGCGTGATATGGAAGGGCGGGTGGGTCGGATAGATCGGCATGCCCTTTTGGAGCGGGTGATCGAGCTGAATCATGCGCGCGCCGCGAACGAGCGAGAGCCAGGCATCCACGTCCAGTCCCGTACTGCGGGGTTTTGCTTCTTGCATCAGGGGCCTCCAGAGACGGAAGCGAAGCTAGCACGGCCAGGCAACCATGTATTTTGCGGGCGGCCCGGGCTTCCACAAACCGGGATGCCGGAATATCATGAATGCCATTGCGGCGTGGGGTGCGCCAGAACGTGTACCGTTCATTCGTTTTTTTGGCTTTGACGATCAGCGGCTTCCTGTTGTCGGCGTGTGCGCAGGATCCGAATTCTGTCGTAATCAGTGTCGGCCGCGGGTTGAACATGCCCAACGACGGCGCACCCGCCGACGGCAACGAAGTGCGGGACTTCGCGGCATTCTATCTGCCTTACGCGCGCATGGCCCGGCTTGCCTATGCCGATGAGCCTTATCTGGTCCGTGCGAACGGCGGCTGTCCCGTCCTTTCAAAACTGACGAAACGAGAACTGGCTTCGAACGAAGAGCAGTATCAGAAGCACCTCGATCTCGATTCGCACTTCCGCGCGCTTTCGGCGACAGGCTGGCGTTGCGTAGACGGCTGGTTCGGCACCGTTCCGTACGACAGGGTGGCACACAATCCGGCGCCCGGGCTCGCCGTCTATTTGTGGAAGAGACAAAGCCGCGGGCGTTGCGAACTCGCGGTCGCGTTTCGGGGTACGGATTCAGGGGATATCCACGACTGGAAAGCGAATCTTCGGGGACTGCTGCCTTTCTCCGGCACAAAAGACCAGTATGACTCAGTTAAAGACAGCATCCGCACCATTGTTGAGCGCGGACGTTGCGGCAATCCGAAGGTCGTCATGGTCGGCCATTCGCTCGGCGCCGGGCTTGCGCAGGCGGCCGCCTACGCCAATCCGCGTACGTCCTATGTATTTGCATTCGACTCTTCCCCCGTTACGACCTGGCGGGAGCAGGGGGCGCGCGTGCTTGCGGAAGGAGAATATCTTGCCGTCGATCGGGTCTACGAAGTTGGGGAGATATTGCAGGCGGTACGGTATGTCCTTCACGGATTTTCCAACCCGCGCGTATGCCAGCCGCGCACGCGTCTGGTTCGCTTTAATTTCATGGCCGGGTGGAATCCGCTGGGTCAGCACAGCATGGAGGAATTGACGCGCAATCTTGCCGCAAGATCGGTTCGGGTCCCCGGCAAGCGCGATCCCATTCCGGGCAACGCCGACGGCACGAAGAAGGCGATGGACTGCGACTATCGGGACGAGTTTCGAGACTAAATCCGGTACAACTCCCGGCGGGTAATGCTACAGTGCCGGGACCGGCGCATCCGGTGTCAGAGGACTGCAAGTATGACCATCATCTTCGCCTTCCTGCATCACATATTCTTCGTCGCCCTGTTCGTGACGCTGACGATCGAGATGGTGCTGTTGCGGCAGCCGCTGACGGTCGAGAACGGAAAGCGGTTGCTGACCGTAGATGGCCTCTACGGCGCGTTCGCCGGCGGCGTCCTGGTTGTCGGCCTGCTGCGTGTCTTCTTCTTCGAGAAGGGCTTCGCCTACTACTGGGCCAGTCACGCCTTCCTCACCAAGTTCGGCATCTTCATCGTCGTCGGCATTCTCTCGATTATCCCGACCATGGAGTTCATGCGCTGGCGCAAGAGTTTGAGGGAAGGAAAGGTGCCCGACGTTTCCCCGGCGACCGTTCAGAAGCTGCGCAGGATCATGCATTACGAACTCACCGGGCTTGCCTTGATGCTGTTTTTCGCCGCCTGGATGGCGAAGGGACGCTTCTACTGACGGCGCCGCGGAAATGGTGGGTCAGGGCTATGGGCTCCGCGAAGTGGATTCGCTTCGCGGTGCTCGCGATCTTTTCGGGCCTGTTTTTCTGGCTGAGCTATGTTCGCGGCGAACCGGTTTGGCTCGCGCCTGCGATCGTGTTTTTCGCCTTTGCCGTGCTGGTTGCAAAAAGGTAGCCGCGGCGGCACGCGGTACTTCTGCTGCTGAGCGGGTGTAGACGCAGGCCCGCGTTTCAAAACACAATCATTACCGCAAACCACAGGACGCTCGCGATCCGCGCAAAGCTCGCGAGGCCGGAATTCTGCTCGCGGGCCGAGGCCCGCCAGACCGCGATAAGCAGGAACGCGTTCAGCGGGATCGGGCTGAAATTGATCAGCAGGCCAAGCCAGGCCGGCGCGCCTCTCAGAAAGGCGGCGAGCGCGAGCCCCGTCGAAATCAGATTGAGCAGGGTCGCCCAGCCGATCATGAATTCCCAGAAGACGCGGGCGAGGGGAACCTCGCCGCGCCACAGCTTCGCGATCATTTCGGCATGGGAATAGGTCCCATATCCTTCGGCACGGCGTAGCCTTTGATCACCGCGGGGCGTTTCGCGATTTCGAGGTACCAGCGCTTGACGTTCGGATACTCGTTCATGTCGATGCGCTGCCATTCGAAGCGCGCAATCCATGGCCAGGTGGCGATATCGGCGATGGAGTAGTCGCCCGCCATGAACGCATGGTCCTTGAGCCTCGTATCCAGCACCTTGTAGAGCCGCTTCGCCTCCGCGCCGTAGCGCTCTTCGGCGTAGGGTGCCTTGCCTTCGTTGAACTTCAGAAAGTGGTGCGCCTGGCCGAGCATGGGGCCGAT
>JBGFSD010000108.1:0-5043 GCA_041694745.1 Pseudomonadota bacterium | reverse complement strand
AGGCCCGGATCGGCACCTCGAACGAACCCCGCCCCCACGCCTACGATCCGGTTACCCAGCCGGAACTGTTCGAGGGCGTGCTTGCGCGCCGCATTGTTGCGTTCCTGTTCGACGCGGTGATTGTGCTCTTTCCCGTGCTGGTCCTCGCCTTTTTCATGCTGATTTTCACGGTGATCACCCTCGGCCTCGGCATCTTTGTGTTCGCCGTACTCGGCCCGATCGCCGCAATCTGGGCGGTGCTTTATGTCGGCATCACGCTCGGCTCGCCGCACTCGGCCACCTACGGCATGCGGCTGATGGGCCTGCAGATGCGTACCTGGTACGGCGCGCCGATGTATTTCCTGCTCGGCGCGGTGCATGCGATTTTCTTTTGGGTGCTCACGACCGCGCTGACGCCGCTGATCCTGCTGGTCACGCTGTTCAATGCGCGCCGCCGGACGCTGCACGACTTTTTGACGGGCAGCGTGGTGATCAACGACGAGGCGCGCGCGGCCTCGCTCCGCCGTTAAGCGCTGTAACACAGTGTCATGAAAACGCCCTTTGACGGGGCGGTGCGAAAGCGCAATGATTCAACCTGCAAATGCGCAAGAGGCGATTCCAGGCCGGTGACCAAGCATTCGCGCGATACGCCGCAGTTCTTCCTGACGAGCCCTTCGGCCTGCCCTTATTTGCCCGGCAGGAAAGAGCGCAAGGTTTTTACGCATCTGGTCGGCGAGCGCGCGCCGGAGATCAACGACATACTCACGCATGGCGGCTTCCGCCGCTCGCAGTCGATCGCCTATCGCCCCGCTTGTGAGGCGTGCCGCGCCTGCATTTCGGTGCGCGTCATCGTCGGCGATTTCGCGCCGTCCCGGACATTCAAGCGGGTTCAGAAGACGAATGCCGACATTGCCGGGCAGGTCCGCCAGAACATCCCGACCGCGGAGCAATACTCGCTGTTCCGGCACTATCTCGACAGCCGCCACGCCGACGGCGGCATGGTCGACATGACCGTGCTCGACTACTCGATGATGGTCGAAGACAGCCACGTCCGCTCGCGGCTGATCGAATACCGCCCGCGCGGGCCGGATACCTTCCTGACCGGCCGCGGCGAAGGCCCCCTCATCGCGGTTGCGCTCACCGACGTGCTCTCCGACGGCCTGTCGATGGTCTATTCGTTCTACGATCCGGAGATTGCGCGCGAGCGCTCGCTCGGCACCTATCTCATCCTCGATCACATCGAGCGGGCGCGGCGTATGGGCCTGCCCTACGTCTATCTCGGCTATTGGGTCGATGGCGCGCGGAAGATGGATTACAAGCGGCGCTTCCTGCCGCAGGAGCGTCTGACGCAGGACGGCTGGAAGCGCTTCGACAAGTAGCCGCGCGACGCGCTACGCAAGCGTTCCCTGCTTCGCGTCGCGCACCCATTTGGAAGTCTGCGCGAGCCCGCCGAACGAATAGAAGTGTGCGGCGATCTCGCCCAGATTTTCCGAAGCCGCGGCTTCCGCCAGATCGCCGACCATTTCCGCAGGCGTCGCCCGCGAGAGCAGCTTGCCGATAGCTGTGACGTTCCGCGCGAGGCCCTTTGCCGAGGCGCGCACGCCGCAGCGTTGCGCGAACTTCAGCAGCGCAGGAACGCCGGCGGGTCCTGCCATGCCGATCCGGACCTTGTTCCGGATTCCGCTCGCACGCAACGCGCGCAGCCACGTTACCACCGCCCAGGCATCGAAACTGAACTGTGTCACGATATGCGCCTTCAGCCCGGCGCGTTCCGCCGCTTCGAGTTTGTCGCGCAGCGATACCCGCAGCACATCCTCTGAAATACGCGGATGCCCTTCGGGATAGGCAGCGATCCCGACTTCGGTGACGCCGCTTCCTTCCAGGACACCGCTTTCGATCACTTCGATCGCATGTTCGTAAGCGCCGGCTCCGCGCGCGCGGTCGCCGCCGATCAGCATAACTCTGTTCACGCCCGCCGATGCGGCGAGCCGCGACAGCAGATCGCCGAGCTTCTTCTCCGAAGCAACATTGCGCGCGGCGACATGCGGCACCGGCTTCAGACCGCGCATGTAGATTCCGGTCGCGACCCGGAACAACTTATCCTCCGACCGATCCGGCAGGTCGGTGAGATAGATCGCCGTGGCGGTAGGCAGCACCGCCGCAGCTTCATGTACCTCGGCAGACTCCGGCACGACCGCTTCGAGCGACACGTCGTTCAGGACGGCATGGAAATCCGGGGCGTCGCTGATTCCTTCAAGACGGTGCGGATTCAGCATGGCTAGTCCCGTTTTCTCGAGATGACGTAGGACTCGTCGTTGAACCACAGACCGCCGTGCTGCTGGAGCACTTCGCGGGTCGCCTGCAGATAGCGGCCGTCGGTCACGACTTTTGAAAGGCGGTCGTCTTCCACCTGCGCGACATAGATCGCGGCATTCCAGGCGGCGAACAAGGTCGAGGTACCGATCGACGATCCGCTTTCCGCCGAAATCTCGCTGGGCAGCGTGTGCATGTCGTAGCGGAAGATCGAGCGGTTGTCGGCGTAGGCGTTGAAGTTCAGATCGCGGCCCGCCGCGCCAAGCTCGTGTTTCACCGCTTTCAGGATCGCGTGGCGATCCTGCGTGAACGGATTGTCGCCCGGCCAGACCCGCTGGATGATCTCCTGACCCGGGTCGCCGCCGCGCGAATGAATCCCGATCAGCCTCCCGCCGGGTCCGAGCGCGCGTGCAAGCGGCGCAATCACCTTCCTGGCCTTGAACTCGACCGAGGAGCGCAGCCGGTAGGGCTGCGACGCCATAACCAGATCGTAGTTCGCGTCGGTCGCGCCGCGCTTCGGAATGATGTTGTCGAGCAGGAATTTGTGATCCTGACGGTAGATCACGAGCACTACCGGCCGCTCATAGACCGGATTGCCGCTTTTGGGGCTGACGCGCGCCTTCCAGTTATCGGCGAGGAAGGGCTGCAATGCCGAGATCTGCGATTCGAACGAGAATGCGGAATTTCCGGTGAGCGCAAGCTCGTGCCAGACCATACTCGATGCGGCTTCGCGCGAATGCGTGGTCAGCCACGGCGCTTCCGAATAGTACATGTTCGTCAGCACGAGCACGGTCGACGGATGCTCGAAAAAGCGGTCCGCCATCTTGTCGAGCGCGAGCCGCACATCCTCAAGGCTGATTTCCTTGCCGACGATGTAGAACGGAAGAGTAGAATATCGCTCGTGCATCGCGCGCATCACGCGCGAAAGCACGGTCGCATCGCCGACGCCGGCGTCGAACACGCGCAAGGCCGGCGGGCGCGGATGGATGTTGCCGAGTTCCATGCCGACGCGGTTCGCGATCACCGACTTCTCGCCGCAGGTGTTCACGAACAGCAGGTATTTCTGCCGGTTGTCGAAGAAGCGAAAGTTCTTTTGCGGGTCTTCGCCCTCCTCGCCGGAAGGCGGCGCAGGCGGGATCGAGGAAATCGGCCGGGGAGGAAGCGGCCGCTCGATCACCGCGCCGCGTGGCGAAGGCACGCTTTCGTGCATGAAGGTGCGGATGCGGTCGAGGGTCACGGTCGTGATACGTCCGCCGTCGCGCAGCCGGCTCACGAGTTTTCCGTCGTTCACGGCGCGGCGGCCGAACGTCGACTCGGCAAGACCCGCACGCCGGCAGTAGTCGGATATTTCCTGAAGTATTTCCTCGGCCTGCATGGATGTCCGATTCCGCCTTGCTCGTTTCCGCTTCGCGCGGGGCCGTTTGCCACCCCTTCGCGCGGGTGAAGCAGACGCCCGCAAGCCGTGACGGTCAACCTCAAATCTGCCCACCACAATCATGGGCAATTTTTGTGGGCATACTGCCCACTATATTTATTGTTATTTTATAGCTACTTAGCTTCATCATGAGTGGGATACTGCCTTGCCCACTCCAAAGAGCTGTGGAATCCAGGCCGGTTGTAGGGCATTTGCCCACTTGCGTGAATGCAGAGTCGCGATGACTGATCTTTCGCCAAATTGAAGCGCTACTCGCGTAGACTCTTGAACCGGAAACAGAAGGCCCTAAGCCCTGGAATGAGCCTCTCCCGCCTCATCATTGCATCCCTCGTTGTCTGTTTCGGGGCTAGTGCAACCGCTTCGGTATCGTTTGCCGCGGAGCTTGCGAAGACCGAGCACGTCACCGCGCGTCTCGTGACCGATGCCCGCTCTGTCGAGCCCGGCGCCACCATCACGGTCGGCATTCACCAGACCATCAAGCCGCGCTGGCACACCTATTGGCGTAACTCCGGCGACAGCGGTCTTGCCACCACGATCGCCTGGACGCTCCCGCAGGGGGCCACCGCCTCCGAAATCTTCTGGCCAGCGCCCAAGCGCATCATGGTCGGGCCGGTCGCAAACTACGGTTACGAAGACGAAGTCACGCTGCTCACCACGATCACGCTTCCGGAAAACCTGCGCGCGGGCGACAACTTCCCGATCAAAGCGGTCGTCGACTGGCTGGTCTGCGAGGAGATCTGCATTCCCGAGCAGGTGACGCTCGAGGTTTCGCTTCCGGTCGTCGCCAAGGGCTACTCCACCGGCATCAGCGTCCGCGAGATCGAAGCTGCGCGCGCGAAACTTCCGGTCGAGAACGCCTTTCCGTTCACGGCAAACGTAGCGGACGGCAAAATCGAGCTCGTTGCCTCTTCATCCGATCTGTCGCCCGCGAAAATCAGGGCCGCGCACTTCTTCGCGTCCGACTGGGGTGCGATCAAACACGCCGCCGATCAGCCGCTACGCATCGAAGACGGCAAGCTCACGCTCACCCTCGATCCCTACGAGCAGAAACTGCCGCAGACCCTGCGCGGCGTGCTCGTGCTCGACGAAGCGAACGGCAACAGGATCGCGCAAACGGCCTATGCGGTCGAAGCGCCGCTCAGCAGCGCGCTCGCCGCACAGACCGGCTACGCGGTCACGGAAATCGGATTGCTGACCGCGCTCCTCTTTGCGCTTGCCGGCGGCATTATTCTCAACCTGATGCCCTGCGTGTTCCCGGTGCTGTCGATCAAGGTGCTGTCGCTCCTCAATCATTCGCGCATGGGCTACCGGCAGCG
>JBGFSD010000060.1:0-93592 GCA_041694745.1 Pseudomonadota bacterium | reverse complement strand
GAAGTCCGGCCGGTGTACCAGCCAAGCGGCCGTTCGCCGGTGATCTCGGTGTGGATCGCAATCGCCTCGCGGAAATGCGCGCGTTCTTCTTTCTCGGGCACGTCGCGGTAGTCGATCCACTTCAGCCCGTGACTCGCTATTTCCCATTCCGCTTCCTGCATGGACGCGGCGATCTCGGGATAGCGCTGCAGCGCGGTCGCGACCGCGAACACGGTCACCGGCATGTTGCGTTCGGTGAAGGCGCGCCACAGCCGCCAGTAGCCCGCGCGCGAGCCGTATTCGAACATGGATTCGATGTTCATGTGCCGGCGGCCCTGCCAGGGCTGTGCGCCGAGCACGTCCGAGAGAAACGCCTCCGAAGCGGCGTCGCCGTGCAGAATGCTGTTCTCGCCGCCTTCCTCGTAGTTGACGACGAACTGCACCGCGACCCGCGCATTGCCCGGCCAGCGCGGATGCGGCGGATTGCGGCCGTAGCCTGCGAGATCGCGCGGATATTTCTTCATCCCGCTCATTCTGGGCGAGGCTTCGCGGCAAGCCAAGCGGCGAGTGCTGCGCGCTCTTCCGGCGTCATGCCGGTGATATTGCCGGGCGGCATCGCGATCGAGCGCACCGAATGCGTGTCGATCAGGTGCGCGAACTTGCGGATGTTTTCGGGCGTATCGAGCAGCACGTTATGCGGCGCCTTGGCAATGCCGAGCCAGACCGGCTCGGCGGCGTGGCACATCGAGCAGCGCGAGGTCACGATGTTCTCGACCACCGCGAAAGCCGGCGCGTTCCGCGGCACTTCGCTGCGCTGGCTGTCGCGAAGCCCGAGCGAGGAGAGCCAGCCGATCGCGATTGCGCCCGCTGCTACCAGACCCCAGGTCCACCAGGGACTCTGCTTCCAGTCCGCGCCTTCGTTGGCGTGGCGGAAGTTGAAGAACACGCGCATCAGCGGCCCGATCGCGAGCACGATCGCGACAATCAGCCAGTTGTATTTCGTGGCGTAGAACAGCGGATAGTGAACGCCCATCATCAGGAAGACGACGGGCAAAGTCAGATAATTGTTGTGCACCGAACGCTGCTTGGCCTGTTCGCCCCAGGCGGGATCGGGCTTCTTCCTCGCGATCAGCCGCGCCACCGTCTTGCGCTGGTTCGGCATGATCACGACGAAAACGTTCGCGACCATGATCGTGCCGATCAGCGCGCCGATCTGGATGAACATACCGCGACCGGACAGCGTCTGCGCGAAGGCGTAAGAGAGCGCAACCAGCATCAGATAAAGAAACAATGCGAGTCCCGCTTCGCTCTTGCCCAGCGGCGAGCGGCAGACGATCTCATAAAGAATCCATGCACCGGCAAGCCCGAGCACGCTGACCGCGATGGCGCGCGCGGGCGATATGTCGTGCACCGCCTTGTCGACGAGATAAAGCTCCGCGCCGAGGTAATAGACGATCACGAGCAGCGCGATTCCGGAAAGCCAGGTCGTATAGGCTTCCCATTTGAACCAGGTGAGGTGGTCCGGCATCTTCGCGGGCGCCACCAGATATTTCACCATGTGGTAGAAGCCGCCGCCGTGCACCTGCCAGGCGTCGCCTTTCGCGCCGGCCGGCAGGCCGCGACGCGGCTTGAGGCTGAGATCGAGGTGGATGAAATAGAACGACGAGCCGATCCAGGCGATGCCGGCCACGATATGCAGCCAGCGCACGAGCGCCCCGGCCCACTCCCAGAAAACGACGTCCACGCAGCGAGGCTCCGTGCTATTCGCGGCCAGAATGACAGACGTGCGCGACCCTGTTCAAGATACTCTATAATGCAGCAAAGACCGGAAACGCGAAGCAAATGGCCGGAACGGAAGCACCTGCAGGCGCCAATACCTTCGGTCCGCGAATCATGCGGCTCGCTGACCATCTGGCGCAATGGTCCGAACAGCCGGACGCACTGACCGTCACTTACTTTTCCGAAGCGCACAGGAAGGTCGCAACCGAACTCGGCAGTCTGCTGCGCGCGGCCGGCATGGAAGTCCGCACCGACGCCATCGGCAACGTGATCGGCCGCTATGAAGCGCCCGCGCCGAACGCGAAGACGCTGCTTCTGGGTTCGCACTACGACACCGTGCGCGACGGCGGAAAGTATGACGGCCGTCTCGGGATTCTCCTGCCACTCGTGCTGGTCGAACATCTGAACGGAACGAAACAGAAGCTGCCGTTCAATATCGAACTTTGTTGTTTCGCCGAAGAAGAGGGCGTCCGCTTTCCGATCGGTTATCTCGGCAGCCAGGTGATCGCCGGAAAATTCGACCCGAAGAATCTCGATACAACCGACGATAATGGAGTTCCGCTGCGCAAGGTGCTGGAGGACGCAGGCGTCAATCTACAATCGATCGCCTCGCTCGCGCGCAAAAAGGACGACCTCATTGGCTATGTCGAAGTGCATATCGAGCAGGGGCCGTCGCTTCTCAATGCGAACATTCCGGTCGCGGTCGTCACCGGCATCGCGGGTGCAGTGCGCCACCGCGTTGTCGTCGAAGGAGAGGCTGGTCACGCCGGCACTGTCGCGATGCAGTTCCGCCACGATGCGGCAGCGGCGGCGGCAGAAATGATTCTTGCGGTCGAAAAGCTATGCGGCGGCACGCCAAGCCTCGTCGGCACCGTCGGGCAGTTGCTCGTCCCGAACGGGGCGATGAACGTCATTCCCGGCCGCTGCGAGTTTTCGACCGACATCCGCGCTTCCACCAATGAAATGCGCGACGTCGCCGTGATGGGCGCGTTGTCCGCCTTCAACCAGATTGCGCGTGCCCGCGGCGTAAAAGTCACGGCGGAAGAAGTGCTGCGTATGTCCGCGATCCCGCTCTCGCCCGGTTTGCAGGCGCGGCTGAAATCGTCCGCCGAGCGGCTCGGGGTAACCCCTTTGATGCTGCCTTCCGGTGCAGGCCACGACGCCGCGATGATGGCGGGGCTGACCGAAAGCGCGATGATGTTCGTCCGCTGCGGTAACGGCGGCGTCAGTCACTCGCCGCGCGAAATCATCACCGAGGAAGATGCGGATTTCTCCGCGCGTGTGTTATTCGATTTCCTGATGAATATGGCCGAAGAATACAATGCTTAAGCAGCAGACAGACGCATTCATCGATGCGAACTTTCAGCGCGAGATCGAGTTTCTCGCCGAGCTCGTGAAAGTACCGAGCGACAATCCGCCGGGCGAATGTGCGCCGATTGCGGAACGCGCGAAGGTGCTGCTCGAAGGTTTGGGCTTTACGGTAGAGGCTCATGCCGTACCGGCCGGCGCAGTCGCTGCTGCCGGCATGAAAAGCGTCACCAACCTCATCGTCCGCCAGAAATTCGGTGACGGCCCGACGGTTGCGCTGAACGCGCATGGCGACGTCGTGCCGCCGGGCATGGGCTGGTCGCAGGATCCCTACGGCGCGAAGATCGTTGAAACGGAACACGGTCCGGCGATGTACGGCCGCGGCGTCGCCGTCTCGAAATCGGACTTTGCGACCTACGCCTTCGCGCTCTTGGCGCTGTTGGATGCTGAGAAGAACGGTGCAAAGATCGACGGTACTGTCGAACTGCATTTCACCTTCGACGAGGAAGCGGGCGGCGACCTAGGTCCGCGGTGGCTGCTAGAACAGAAGCTCAGCAAGCCCGATTACGCGATTGCCGCGGGATTTAGCTACGCCGTCGTCACCGCGCATAACGGCTGCCTGCACCTCGAAGTGACCGTGTTCGGCAAGCAGGCGCATGCCGCGATGCCCTCGACCGGGCACGATGCGCTTGAAGCCGCGAACGGAATTCTTTCGGCGCTTTATGCAAGCCGGGAAGCGCTCATGAAGCAGAAGTCGAAAGTGAAGGGCATCGACTCGCCGACCTTGAATATCGGCCTGATCGCGGGTGGCATCAACACGAACGTGGTGCCGGACCGCGTCACCTTCCGGCTCGACCGCCGCATGATTCCTGAGGAAAATCCGGCGCAGGTCGAGAGCGACCTGCGCGTGCTGATCGAGAACGTAGCGAAGAAATTTCCCGGCATTCGCGCCGATGTGAAACGCATTCTGCTCGCGCTGCCGCTCACCGAAGAAAAAGGCTTCGAGAGAATCCTCGCCGCCATTCAGAAGCGCGCGAAAGAGGAATTGAAGGTCGAGGTGCCGTCGAACGGCGTGCCGCTCTATACCGACGCGCGGCATTACTCGTCACAAGGCATTCCTGCGGTGCTCTACGGCGCTGGCCCGCGTTCGATTCTCGAAGCCAATGCGCACAATGCCGACGAGAATTTGCGCCTGAACGATCTGAAGGCGGCGACCAAGATCGTCGCTCTCGCGGTCGCGGATTTGCTGGAGTGATTCATCGAAGCTCATATTTCGTCATACCCGGGACGAGCCCGGGCATGACGAAGAGAAGGTTTTGCGCCCCCGGCTATCGCTTTCCTTGGCTTAATCCCGTTATTGGATCGTTCTGAATTACGGGAAGCGGTCGGCGCCTCCGATCGCATTTCGCAGATGTGGTCCGGGGGGCGGGCATTGCCGGGACCGATGTCGGATTTACCCGACATCGGCGTATTAAATTACTCAAGTCTGCTAGAGCCGACTTGAGCACCCGGCCATCCATGATGCAACACAGTTTTCGTTGACAGCCCGCATGGATCAACGGGTCAGGCAGCGTCTAGCCGCTCGCATTCGCTCGCGGGACGTTGCCGTCCGGTGATGACGAAGTTGGGAGACCCGCGAATAGACTAATAAGTCTCGACGTGAAAGCGGCCCTCGTCGCGCATCTTGGCGCGGATCATGGCCCAGTCGAGGTTGTGCTCGCGGCAGATCGAGGCAAACGATTCTTCTACTCCCGCCTCCATGCCTTTCAGACCGCACATATATATATGCGTCGTACTCTTCTGGAGCAGCGCGGCGAGATCGCTTGACCGCTTCTTCATGCGGTCCTGCACGTATTCCTTGGGCTTGTCGGCGAGCCGCGAAAACACCAGTTCCTGATCCAGGAGAGTCTTGGGCACCTTCTGCAGCGGGCCGAAATAGGGCAGTTCCTCCGGCGTACGTGCGCCGAAGAACAAATAGAGTTTGCCCTTCGCATTCGGGTTCGCGCGGCGGCGGCGTTCGGTGAAGCCGCGAAACGGCGCCGACCCGGTGCCGGTGCAGATCATCACGATGTCGGCTTCGGAATCGTCGGGCATCAGGAACGTCGAGCCGAAAGGCCCGGCGATCTGCACTTTGTCCCCTTGCTTCAGGTCGCAGACGTAATTCGAGGCAACGCCCTTGCGTTTGCTGCCGTCGGCATTCTCCGTGATTACACGCTTCACGGTGAGGGAGATGTTGTTCGTGTTCGGGCGTTCGCCGTCGCGCGGGCTTGCGATCGAAAACAGCCGCATCCTGTGCGGGCGCCCGTTCTCGTCGGTGCCGGGGACGATCACGCCGATGCTTTGTCCTTCGAGCACGGGAAACGAAGTGGTGCCGAAATCGAGAATGATGTGATGGATGTCGGCGGAGGCGCCTTCGCCCGTGAGCTTCAGATTTCCGGTGACTTTTGCCTCAAGTGGTTCGCGGCGCCCGAACAGGTTGATCCGGGGCTTGCTGGCGGAGCGCGGCGCCTTCATCTGGCCGCCGGCGCCCTTATGCGCATCGTCGAGCAGTGCCGCCGCCTCGTCGTCGATCGCTTCGGCCGTTCCGATCGCACCGTCGGTATCCGAGAACTCCTCGATGTCAGGAAGGTCGGTCCAAGAGAACTGTTCCTCGAGCGAAAACGGCGTCGTGACCTTCACGAAGTGATTGATCGAGCCGGTCGGGCAGGGCGCTACGCAATCCATGCAGAAGTTGCACTTCGCCGCGTCGACCACATAGTTGTTTGCGTCATGCGTCACCGCGCCGACCGGACACGTCGCCTCGCAGGTATTACAGCGAATGCAAACCGCGGGATCGATCAGATGCTGTTTGACTGGCGCGGACATATCTCTTCGCCGGTAAAAATCATGGCCGGGACACCGTCAAGCGAACCCGGCCATGAGCGGGAGGATCACGCGATCTTCACGTACTCGAAATCGCCGGGCTTGTTGTCGATGCCGACTTTCGGCGGCACGATCCAGCTTGCGAATTTGCCCGGCTCGAACTGCGGGTTCATCAGGCTCTCGATGTAGTCGCGGTCGCTCGATGACGGCAGCACCTCGTCCTTCTTCTTCTCCCATGTCGCGTCGTCGATCACATTGCCGTCGACATCGGCCTTGATCGAAGAGAACTCGCCGATATGCCGGTGGAACGCTACGTGCGGAAGCTTCAACTGGAACGGAATGTTGTATTTCTCGATGATCTTATTCCAGCGCGACACGCCGCCCTGGCAGTCGGCGACATAGTCGTCGCGGAGCCGCATGTTGAGCGCGGAGAGCGCCGGCACTTCCTCGGTGACGATCCTGCCGTCCTTGAAGCGCGTGACCGGATAGGTCGAGGACTCGAGTTTGTGATCGTCGTCGAGCTTGTCCTCGCGATAGCGGCCCTTGATGCCGGCGTGGAATGCGCTCGCGGCGTTCGTCGAAATCTCGTTGCCGAACAGGTCGAGCGTCAGCGAATAGTGCAGATTCGCCTTCTTCTGGAGCGTCGGCAGGTCGATCACGCCGAGCTTGCGCACCGCATTGATGTCGAAGGGATCCTCGATCCCGGCTTTCTGCATTTCCTGGCAGGTGCGCTCGATGGTGCGGCCGACGCCGGTCTCGCCGACGAACATGTGATGCGCTTCCTCGGTCAGCATGAAGCGCGTGGTGCGCGAAAGCGGATCGAAGCCCGATTGCGCCAGCGCCTCGAGCTGCATCTTGCCGTCGCGGTCGGTGAAGAAGGTGAACATGAAGAACGAGAGCCAGTCCGGCGTCTCCTCGTTGAAGGCGCCGAGCATGCGCGGGGTGTCCGCGTCGCCCGAGCGGCGCTGCAAGAGCGCTTCGGCTTCCTCGCGGCCGTCGGCACCGAAATACTTTTGGAGCAGGTAGACCATCGCCCAAAGGTGACGGCCTTCCTCGACGTTTACCTGAAAGAGATTGCGCATGTCGTAGAGCGACGGCGCGGTCTTGCCCAGGAATCGCTGCTGCTCGACCGACGCCGGCTCGGTGTCGCCCTGAATGACGATGAGACGGCGCAGCATCGCGCGGTATTCGCCCGGCACTTCCTGCCAGGCTTTTTCGCCGGCATGCGCGCCGAACGGAATTTTGCGATCCTCCGCCTGCGGCGCAAGCAGAATGCCCCACTTGTAATCGGGCATCCTGACGTAATCGAACTTCGCCCACCCTTTCGGATCGACGCTGACCGCGGTGCGCAGATAAACCAGCGACTCCTGAAAGCCGTCCGGACCCATGTCGTTCCACCAGTCTAGGTAACCGGGGTGCCACTTCTCGAGCGCGGCTTTCACGCGCGGGTCGCCGTTCAGGTTCACATTGTTCGGGATGAGGCCGTCGTAATCGACGTTCATGATGTTCATCGTTTCACACCCTTTCGCGATCGTAGGTCGGCTGGATGCCGGTGCCGTAAAGTTTGAGCGCGCCCTGTTCGCCCACCGAGTTCGGCCGCTGGAAGATCCAGTTCTGCCAGGCGCTGAGGCGGCCGAAGATCTTGGTCTCCATGGTCTCCGGCCCGGCGAAGCGGATATTCGCTTCCATGCCGGTAAGCGCATCGGGCGAGTAGCTTGCGCGCTCTTCGAGCATCACGCGGATTTCGTCGTCCCAGTCGAAGTTCTCGTATGCAAAAGTAACCAGGCCGAGCTCGACCGCTTCGTCGCCTTCGATCTTCTCGCCTTGTTTTGCCTTCGCCTTCTCGACGCTCGAAGGCTCGCCGAGAAAACGGGTCTCGAGCCGCGTGAGCCCGTTGCCCATCGGGTAAAGCCCGAAATTGGCCTCCGAAAGCATGATCGCGGCAGGCGGCCTGTTGTCGCCCTCGCGCTGGCCGATCAGCATCAGGGCGCGGTCGGACGCAAACACCAGCTCGGCGAGCATGCCCGCGAAGCAGGTGCCCGGCTCGATTAATGAGACGAAACTGCGCGAGGTGACATCGACGCGCTTCAGCACGCGCTTGATGTAGTGGCGCACCTCGCGGAGGAACCAGTCGTTCTGGTTCGCGGCGATGAACTTGTCGAAGTCGAGCACGCTCTGCGCATCGCCTTCGGTCTTGAAGAGCAGGAGACCGATCGCAGGCTCGTTGAAGCGCAGGTGCAGGATGGCATCCTCGAGCTCGCGCGCGACCGCGAGCGGCCAGAACTTGTCGCCTTGCGCGAGGGCGCCGGCAGCCGAAGCGGGCACTTTGTCCTTCGAGGTACGAACGGTGATGGTCGCAAGCCCGCGTGCGCGTTCGATCTCGACCGAGACATGCGGATAGAAAATCTGGTCGCCGTTGATCTTGCGATCGAGCGCAGTGAGCGCGATTCCTTTCGCATCCTTCGGGCGGTCGGATTTCGCAGCAAGCTCTTTCGCGCGCTCCTTCACCGCGTCGTTCCATTTCGACTTCGGCACGGTTTCGTCCACGAGTCGCCACTGCACCGCCTTCTGTCCGCGAATGCCTTCCTCGGTCGAGCAGAAAAAGTCGGCATAATCGCGCCGGACTTTCCGCTTGTCGGTCACGCGCGTGATCCCGCCGGTGCCGGGCAGTACCGCCAGGAGCGGCGTCTCCGGCAGCGACACCGCCGAGCGGCGGTCGTCGATCAGCATAATGTAGTCGGCGGTAAGCGCGAGCTCATAGCCGCCGCCGGCCGCGGTGCCGTTCACCGCGCAGAGATAAAGCTGCTTCGAGTTCTCGCTGGCGTCCTCGATCGAGAGCCGCGTTTCGTTGGTGAACTTGCAGAAGTTGACCTTGTGCCCGTGCGTGGCCTTGCCGAGCATGCGGATGTTTGCGCCGGAACAGAACACGTTGTCCTTGCCGGACTTAATCACGACCGCGCGCACTTCGGGATGCTCGAAACGCAGGCGCTGGATTGCGTCGTTGAGTTCGATATCGACCGAGAGGTCGTAGGAATTGAGCTTGAGTTCGTAGTCGCTGGAGAGGCCGCCGGCCGGATCGACGTCCATGATGAGACTTGCAATCTCGCCGTCGAACTCGAGTTTCCAGTGCCGGTACCGGCCGGGCTCGGTCTGACAGTCGATGGCTTTCATCGGCGTTTCCTCGTCGCTATCAGGCGCATGAATTATTATGCATATTTCTAGTAGGCTTTCTACAAAGGCGCAAGCGCGTTATGAATTAAAATTCACAATCGCGATTCGCGTCTGAATCCCAAGGCGTTAGCGGCCCCCGGCGGCATCCTCTTCGCGCAGCTTGAAGCGCTGGATCTTCCCGGTCGCGGTTTTCGGCAGATCCGTCCGCACGTCGATCCAGCGCGGATATTTCCAGGCGCCGGCCTTGTCCTTCACATGCGCCTTCAGGCTTTCGAACAGCTGATCGCTCGAGCTGAAGCCCTGTTTGAGCACGATGTAGGCCTTGGGCTTGAGCAGACCGTCGTCATCCTCGTGCCCGATGACTGCGGCCTCCAGCACGGCCTCGTGCGAGACGAGCGCAGCTTCCACTTCGAACGGCGAAACCCAGATGCCGCTGACCTTGAACATGTCGTCGGTGCGGCCGCAGCAGCGCAGGAAACCATCCGCGTCGCGCACGTATTTGTCGCCGGTGTAGGTCCATTCGCCGGCGAAGGTGCGGCGGCTTTTCTCGCGCTGGTTCCAGTAGCCTTCGGCGGCGGAAGCGCCGCGGATGATCAACTCGCCGATCTCGTCGACGCCGCACTCCCTGCCGTCCTCGGCGACGATCTTCGCGTCGTAGCCCGGCACCGGCTTGCCCGAGGTGCCGTAGCGCAGCTCTTTCGGAGTATTCGAGAGAAAAATGTGCAGCATCTCGGTCGAACCGATGCCGTCGAGAATGTCGAGACCCACCTGCTTCTTCCAGCTCTCGCCGACATGCGGGGGCAGCGCCTCGCCCGCGGAGATGCACAGGCGCAGCCTTGCCGATCCCGCGCCCTTGGTCGCGCGCTTGTCCGCGAGCAGCGCCGCATAAAGCGTTGGCACGCCGAAGAAGATCGACGGCTGTTCGCTTTTCAGAATGTCGAACACGGAATCCGGAGTCGGGCGCCCGGGCAGCAGTACCGTGCTTGCGCCTACCGACATCGGGAACGTCATCGCGTTGCCGAGCCCATAGGCGAAGAAAAGTTTTGCCGCCGAATAGATCACGTCGTCTTCGCGCATGCCGAGCACCTGCTCGGCGTAGGTCTTCGCCGTGTACATCAGCGACGAATGCACATGCTTGGTTCCTTTCGGCGCGCCGGTGGAGCCCGACGAGTAGAGCCAGAAAGCGACCTCGTCGGAGAGTGTGGGCGCGGTGAAGACATCCGCCTTGCCGCGCGAAACGACATCGTCGAACGAATAGGCCGGAATGGTTCCCGTCGAAATCGCCTTCTTGTCGCCGGCGACAATCACGGCTTTCAACCATGGCATTCTAGGCAGTGCGGGCTCGACGGTCTTCGCCAGCGCCTCGGAAACGAAGAGCACCGCCGCGCGGCTGTCCTCGATCATGTAGGCGTACTGCTCGGTCGAGAGCAGTGTGTTCAGCGGGATCGGCGCGACACCCCCGCGAATCGCGCCCCAGAACGCGATCGGAAACTCGATGACATCGAGCGCTAGCATGACCATGCGGGTTTCATGGCCGAAACCCAGCGCGGCAAGCCCGCTCGCGAAGCGGCAGGTCTCCTTCTGCAAGTCGCCATAGGTCAGTGTGCGATTGCCTTCCTTGAACGCGACCTTGCTGCCGCGTCCCGCGCTGACGTTTGCATCGACGAAGTCGCTCGCCGCGTTGTACGGCCGGCGCTCCGTCACCGCCCCAAGATTGACCATCCTTCCGCTCCATCCCTGCGTCCGCCAACGGCGGTCTCATCGCGCGGCAGGCTCGTTCGGCGGCCCGGCTTTCGATGAATAATAATTCCAAGATGCGCGAAAGCGCTGTTTCCTTTGCCTTTCGCTGTTTCAATCCTACGGCAGCATGAACTATACTGCAATCGGGCTCTGAGGGCAGCATGGCCAGACATCGCAGCGACAGCGTGAAGAAAGAGGCGGGCGGCGACACCTTTCTCGCCCAGCTCGGGGAGCGCGTGCGTACGGTCCGCAGCCGCCGCGGCATGTCGCGGAAGGTACTTGCCAAACAGTCGAAGGTGTCCGAGCGCTATCTCGCGCAGCTCGAACTCGGCAAGGGCAACTGCTCGATCGTGCTTTTGCGCCGGATCGCGAAGGCCATGAGCGTACCGGTCGCCGAACTCGTCGACGACCGGCCCGAACGCGAAGTCGAACATCTGCTGCTCGAACAGTTTCTGGACAGACTTTCGCCTGCGGAGCGGTCGGAAGCGCGCGACGTGCTGCTGTCGCATTTCGGCGGGCCGTCGAGCGAGGATCGCCGCGGCCGCGTGGCGCTGATCGGATTGCGCGGCGGCGGCAAGTCCACGCTCGGCAAGATGCTCGCCGACAAGCTGGAAGTTCCCTTCGTCGAACTCGACCGCGAAATCGAGAAGCAAAGCGGCATGGCGCTCTCGGAAATTTTCGAGATGTTCGGCCAGCAGACCTTCCGACGCTTCGAGCGCGAAGCGCTGGAGAAGGCGCTTGCCGAGCACCCTCGCTTCGTGCTCGCGACCGGCGGCAGTCTCGTCACCGAGCCCGCCACCTACGAACTGCTGCTCACGTCGTGTCTCACCGTCTGGGTTCGCACCGGGCCCGACCAGCACATGAACCGCGTGATCGAGCAGGGCGACCTTCGCCCGATGGCCGAGAACGCGAAGGCGATGGACGATCTCGTTTCCATTCTGAAGAGCCGCGAGCCGCTTTACGCCAAGGCTGACCGCATCATCGATACGGAAGGCAAGAAGCCGGAGCAGTCCCTGCGAGAACTCGTCTCGATGATCGACTACCCGAAGCCCGCGACCGAGCGCAGGATTGCGTAGAACCTTAGACTCGTCATGCCCGGCCTCGTGCCGGGCATCCACG
Organism: Pseudomonadota bacterium; assembly: GCA_041694745.1. Classification (GTDB taxonomy): domain Bacteria; phylum Pseudomonadota; class Alphaproteobacteria; order Rhizobiales; family Xanthobacteraceae. The sequence goes on along the minus strand of JBGFSD010000060.1, from coordinate 81,634 downwards.
CCTTATAACGTGCATAGCAATGAGAAGAGGCAGTCAACTAGGCTGTCTGCAAAGACCGGCTTGGTCTAAGCTGGATATGATCGATACAAATAAATGTACGGCGTCGGATGCCATGATAATAAACATCAAGCCCATTTTAGTCGCAACGGTTCTTAGCACTCTTGGCGCGCTACCAATCGCAATCACTGCAGCGAAAGCTCAACCCGTGCCGGTTCTCACATTCGGGGCTGGCAATAGCAGTTGCGGAACGTGGACGCAGACACGATCCGGCCCGGTAACCTTAAAGACTGTGGAGTATGTTTCTTGGGTTTTAGGCTTTATGAGCGGGCGCAGTACTGCAAGAATGTACACTGCGCCAAAGTCATTCGATTCAGGCGCCGTTCTTGGCTGGATGGACAATTATTGTCGGCAGAACCCGCTTCAATCAATCTTGGCCGCCGCCATAATGCTAGACCTCGAGGTCGCGCCCATTAATCGCTAGGCGCACAGCACATACAGTTACAAAAGAAACGGCGGATGTTCGCCCAAGCAAACTTCCGCCGCTCTCTTAGCTTAGAATCTTGATGATCGCTGCGATGCCGAGAAGACAAGCCGCGACATTGATTCGTACTGTAACGGTGACACGGATAGTTCTCCGCATGGAAAATCTCCGGTCACGGCTAGCCGCTGACCAAAAAGGGGTTAGCGGTCGCGCATGCGTCTAACTGCTTTTTTGGAGATGGCATCGTGCCCCTGTTTGAGAGGAACACGCCCCTGTCTGAGAGGGGTGCCGTACATCCCTGTATGAGAGGGAGCCTTCCACCCCTTTATGAGAGGGGCCTTCATGCTCTGTATGATACGTCTTTCTACGCTGTCCAGCCCTTTCTGCATAGTTAAAACGCAGTTCACAGGCTTCGACGACCCAAGACGGTCCATAAATAATCGTCAATTGGCCCACTGCATTCCCTAATGAGATGCCCGTGACAAGCCCGGCCATGACGAAGAAGAAGTCAAACCCCCAGATGCCGGTGGATCAGCGCCTCGTCGGCGCGCAGCGCGGCCGAACTGCCGTCGAACACGATCTCGCCCTTGGCCATGATCGTGTTGCGGTCGGCGAGCGCCAGTAGATCGTTCAGATTCTTGTCGACAATGATCGCGGCAATCCCGGATCCGGTGATCTGTTTGACCGTCGACCAGATTTCGTCGCGCAGTTTCGGTGCCAGCCCTTCGGTCGCTTCGTCGAGCAGGATGATCGACGGGCTTGTCATCAGTGCGCGGCCGATCGAAAGCATCTGCTGCTCGCCGCCGGAAAGTTCGTTGCCCCAGTGATGCTTGCGTTCGGCAAGCCGCGGAAACAGCGCGTAGACGCGCTCGAGCGGCCAGGGTCGTTCGCCCTTGCTGTTGGGCCGCGCGGCGAAGGTGAGATTCTCGATTACGGTCAGATTCGGAAAAATGCCGCGTCCCTCCGGAACGATGGCGAGGCCCGCGCGCGAGCGCGCCGAAGCGCGCGATGCCGTGACGTCCGCGCCGTTCAGCCGGATGCTGCCCGAGGTAGGCCGCACGAGACCGGCGAGCGTGCGCAGCAGCGTGGTCTTGCCCATGCCGTTCCTGCCCAGAAGGCTCACGGTCTCGCCGGGCGCAACACGGAACGATACGCCGCGCAGAATGTGGCTGCGGCCGTAATGCGTATCGATATTCTCGGCGAGGATCGCGGGCTGGCTCACGGCTTCGCCTCCTGTCCCCATTCGCCCAGATAAGCTTCGCGCACGGCGGCGTTCATGCGGATTTCTTCCGGCGTGCCGTGCGCGAGCAGCCGTCCCTCCACGAGCACGGTCAGCGTGTCGGCGGCGGCGAAGATCGCGTCCATGTCGTGCTCGATCAGTACGATGGTGTGATCGGCGGCAAGTTCGCGCAGAAGCGCGGTGACACGTCCGGTTTCTTCCGGACCCATGCCTGCGAGCGGCTCGTCGAGCAGCAGAAGTTTCGCGCCGGAGGCGATCAGCATCGCGATTTCGAGCTGTCTCTGCTCGCCGTGACTGAGGTTCGAAGCCCTGATATCCGCGCGATCCGGTGCGATGCCCGCGGCGCGCAGCGCATTCGCGACTGCCTCGTCTTCTTCCTCGCGCCGCCAGCTATTGCTGAAGCGGAATGGCGACGGATGTTGCGCCTGCGCTGCGAGCAGGCAGTTCTCGCGCGCCGTGAACGGCAGAATGACGTTGGTGCGCTGGTAGGAGCGGCCGAGGCCGCGCCGCGCGACATTGTGCGGTTTCTGTCCGCCGATTTCCTCGCGTTCGAGACGGACATTGCCCCGGGTGGGCCTGAGCGCGCCGGACAGCACGTTGATGAAGGTGGTTTTGCCGGCACCGTTCGGGCCGATGATGCCGTGCACCCGGTTAGGCGGAAACCGCACCGTAACGCCATCCACGGCAACGAGCCCGCCGAAGGCACGGGTAAGGTTGTCGACCTCGAGCTGCATCGCCTTGGCGCGTTCGCGATGTTCCGCGGGAGGCTTGATCTCGCGGGGTTTCGCCCGCTTCGGCTCGCCTGCGAACTTCTCGATGAAGCCTGCGATACCTTTGGGTGCGGCGAGGACCGCCGCAATCAGGAAGAAGCCGAGCGCCATCGACCAGCTGTTCGCGACGATGCCGCCGAGCCACTTGGCGGTGGCGCCGCTCATGACCAGCGAGAAGATCGCGGTAAGCTCGGTCGCGCTTTTCAGCGTTTCCTCGACCATCGAGTAGACGATCGCGCCGAGCAGGGGGCCGTAAATCGTGCCTGCGCCGCCGAGCACAACCATCATGATGGCAAGCCCGGACTCGCGCCAGCCCAGGAGTTCCGGCGCGACATAGCCGTCGATGGCCGCGAACAACACGCCGGCGAAACCCGCCATCGCGCCCGAGATCACATAGATCGCGAGTTTGTAGGCGTAGGTGTTGAAGCCGAGCGCGCTCATGCGCGCTTCGTTGTGATGAATGCCTTGCAGCACGCGGCCGAACGGCGTGCGCACGAGCCACAACAGGAGCAGATACGAGAATACGAGCGCGGCAAGACAGAAGTAGAAGAAGGCCGTGCGATTCGAGAAATTGAGCAATTGCTGCGAACCGATCGAGAAGACCGGCCGCACGTTGATATAGGCGCCGTCGGTGCCGCCCGCGATCTTGGTGTCGAAGAAGAGCGAGAATCCCATCTGTCCGAAGGCGAGCGTGACCATGATGAAGTAGAAGCCCTTGGTCAGCACCGCGACCGAGCCGACCACGAGTGCGACCGCGCCGGCGAGCAGTATCGCGAACGGAATCGCGAGGAATCCGTTGGCGGCGGCGCTTTCCGGCGAGATGAAATAGAGCGAGTAGGCGCCGAGCCCGAAATAGAGCGCGTGACCGAAACTCACCATGCCGGTGATGCCGATGAGCAGATCGAGGCTGATCACGAAGATTCCGATGATCATGATGCGGCTTGCGAACTTCAGCGCGAAGGTGCCGCCGAAAAACGGCAGCGCGAGCGCATAGGCAAGCAGCGCGACCAGAACCAGAATGACGAGCGGGCGGGGGGTCGAAAGCATTTCAGGCCGCCCGCCCGAACAGCCCGCCCGGCCGCGCAATCAGCACGGCCGCCATCACCGCGTAAACCACGCTCGACGAGAATGCGGGGAAGTACACCTTGCCGAGCGCGTCGGCGACGCCGATCAGGATGGCGCCGACAAAGGCGCCCTTGATCGAGCCGATGCCGCCGATCACGACAACGACGAAGGAAATGATGAGCACCGGCTCGCCGATACCGGGATAGACGCTTTCGAGCGGCGCAGCGACGATGCCCGCAGTCGCGGCCAGCGCGGCACCAGAAGCGAACACGAAACGGAACAGGAGCCGCGAGTCGATGCCGAGCGCCTCGACCATTTCGCGGTTGGATTCGCCCGCGCGGATGATGCGGCCGACCCGCGTCTTCTGGATCACGAACATCATCGCGAGCGCGAGCGCCACGCAAAAGGCGGCGACCGCCACGCGATAGTAAGGGTAGCTGAGCAGCGCGGAAATCTTGATGCCGCCCTGCAGATAGTCCGGCACCGGCACGCTGTGCGGGTAGCTGCCCCAGATCAGCTTCTGCGCCTCGTTGAAGATGAGGATGAGCGCGAAGGTCAGCAGCACCTGCTGCAGATGGTCGCGGTCGTAAAGATGGCGGATGAAAAGCCATTCGATCGCGATGCCGAATGCGAAGGCGAGCGGCACGCCGATCGCGAGCGCGATGAAAACGTCGCCGGTATAACCGACCAGCGTCAGCGCGCCGTAGGCGCCGAGCATGTAGAAGGAGCCGTGCGAGAGGTTGATCACGCCCATGATGCCGAATACGAGCGTGAGGCCGGACGCCGCCAGAAAGATAAGCAGCCCGTACTGCATGCCGTTCAGCAATTGAATTAGAGCGAGATCCATTCCCGGCGTCCCCCGGCGCCTTGCCTCTCAAGAAGCGGCAAGCGGGGGCTTTCGCCCCCGCTCACGCTAGCTTGTCGTAACCGATCAGGCGAGCGAGCAGCCCGTGGTCGGATCGGAAACGTCGGCCGCGGCAAGGCCGAGGTAGACGTTCTCGCCGCCCTTGAGCTCGCGCAGATAGAAGTTGTGGATCGGGTTCTGCGCCGCCGACAGACGGAACGGCCCGCGCGGCGAGTTGAACTTCGCTTCGCGCATCGCCTTGAACAGCACGTCCTGCTTCTTGACGTCGCCGCCCGCCGCCTTGAGGCCGATGTCGAGGAGCATGGTGGTGTCCCAGCCCTGCACCGCATAGACGTCGGGGAAGCGCTTGAACGCCTCGTTGTAGTCGGCGCGGAACTTCTTGTTCTCGGCGTTGTCGAGCGACTCGACGTAGTGCAGCGCGGTCTTAACGCCTTCTCCCGCGGCACCCGCCGCCTTCTCGACGCCGTCGGTGAGGAAGCCCGGCCCCCAGAGCTGCACCGAGTTCTTCAGGCCCGCCGCGGCATAGTCCTGCATGTATTTCAGTGCGCCGCCGCCGGCATAGAACGAGTAGACCGCTTCCGGCTTCAGCGAAGCGATTTCGGCAAGCCCCGCCTGGAATTCGACGTTCGGGAACGGCAGCGTCAGTTCCTTGATGATCTTGCCGCCGCCTGCGAGGAAGCTCTCCTTGAATCCCGCGACGGATTCTTCGCCTGCCGCATAGCCCCAGGAATAGGTGACCGCGGTCTTGATGCCCGCCTTGATCATGGCGATGCCTGTCGCGACGCCAGGCTGGCTGTTGCCGAACGAGGTGCGGAAGATGTTCTTCGCGCACTGCGCACGGGTGAGCACGTTCGCTCCCGCGTTCGGGATCAGGGTCGGAATGCCGGCTTCGCGCGCGATCTTGGCCATCGCCATCGCGACGCCGGAGTGCACGGTGCCGATCAGCACGTCGACCTTCTCGCCCTGCACGAGCTTGGAGGTCAGTTCGGTTGCTTTCGGGGGAGCCGACTCGTCGTCGACCTTGACCCATTCGATGGTGCGCCCGGCGAGCTTGCCGCCTTGCTGCTTTACATAAAGGTCCATCGCGTTTGTGATCGCCGTACCCAGGGCGGCAAATGTGCCGCTGTAGGGCAGGAGCAGTCCGACGCGGAGCGGCGCGCCCTGCGAAATCGCCGGACGGGCGAACGGAAACGCCGCGGCTGCGGCACCTACGCCGGCCATCTGCAGCACGCGGCGCCGCGAGATTCGTGATTTATTGTGCATATCTTTTCCTCCCAGTCTGGCAATCGCTGCGAGTTTCGCGTTGTGGCGTCCCTTCCGGCGCGCGCACATATGTCTCGTTTCTTCGATCCCAGCTGCGCGGAGTATGAATGCGTAGCCCTTTGGCGGCAAGCATGTTTCAGATCGGTCTGACAAAAAGGAAGTCTGGGATGGCAGTGTTGGTGGGTATGCTAGGCACTGTGCGCTGCAGGATTGCAGCGCGCTCGCGCTAATGTATTATAATTCATAACAACATAGGCCGCATTTTCCGGCGCGACGGACGATTGTAATATGATATAATGATCGACAATCGCCTCCGCAGCGGGGCAGACTGAAGACAAGAACGACGCCAAAAACAACGAAGTTCAGGGGAGGAATTGAAATGGCTTCGAAGACGCGTATTTCGCGCCGCACATTCACCGCCGGCATGGGTGCCGCCGGCATCGTCGCGGGCACCGCTCCGTTCAACATCATTTCCGCGCAAGGCGCGCCGCTGAAAGTCGGCGTGCTCCTGCCGCGCTCGGGCGCACAGGCCGGCATCGGCCAGGACTGCCAGCGCGGTGTCGATATCACTGCCGGCATTCTGAAGGATCTGAAACTGCCGGCGTTGCAGATCATGAACGGCGACACCGAGACCAACGTCGAGGTCGCCCGTGCCCGTGCCGAGCGGCTCATCAACGAGGGCGCTCAGCTACTCGTTGGCGCGTTCGACTCCGGTCAGTCGACCGCGATCGCACAGGTCGCCGAACAGCGCGGCATTCCTTACGTCATCAACATCGCCGCCGCGCCGCCGATCACGGAGCAGGGCTACAAGTTCGTGTTCCGCAACTTCCCGACCGCGCCCGTGATTCTCGCCAACGCCTTCGAGAACCAGATCGAAATCTTCAAGCAGACCGGCAACGCGCCGAAGACCGCGGTGTTCATGCACGTGAATGATACCTTCGGCGCAGCGATGCAGAAGGGCTTCACCGGCATTATGGGCAAGTTCCCGGACACCCCCTACAAGGTGGTCGAGACCATCGCCTATGACGGAACCGCACGCGATCTTTCGGTTGAAGTCGCAAAGGCGAAAGCCACGAATGCCGAGGCGCTGGTTATGGTCAGCCGTCTTAACGATGCGATCCTGATCACGCGCGAACTCATCAAGCAGCGCTGGTCGCCGAAGGCGATCCTGTCGATGGGTCCGGGCTGGTACGAAGACCAGTATCTCAAGACCCTCGGCAAGCTCTCTGACGGTCCGATGAGCTTCGTGCCGTGGTACGACCCGAACAAGAAACTCTCGAAGGCGCTCGAAGCCGCGCTTGCCAAGGCGCATCCGGGCATCAACATGAATACGAATCATGTTTACACCTTCGAAGCGCTCCTGGTCGCGGCCGACGCCTATAACCGTGCCAAGTCGACGGATCCGAAGGCGCTCGCAGACGCGATCCGCACGACCAATATCAAGGACAATGTCTCGCCTGGTCCGGGCATCCAGTTCGACGCCAAGGGCCAGAACTCGTCGCTCAGGAACTCGGCGATCCAGAATCGCGGCGGCAAGCTTGTCACGATCGCGCCGGCATCTGCCTCGAACGCCAAACCCGAACATCCGATGAAGCCTTACGACAAGCGCTAACCCGCGCTCGTCCCAAGTCTGCTCCGGCCGCTTAACGGCGGCCGGAGCGTTGCTGCACAGGGCAAATCCGTGACCGCAGAAGTCATTCTGAAAATCGCGATCAGCGGCGTGCTGACCGGCCTCGTTTATGGCCTGATGGCGCTCGGCCTGTCGGTGATCTTCGGCGTCGTGCGCGTCGTCAACTTCGCTCACGGCGAGATGATGACGATCGCGATGTATCTCGTGATCGTGTTCTTTTCCGTACTCGGACTGGATCCGCTGATCATGCTGGTGCCGATTTCGGCGGTGCTGTTCGCGCTCGGCTATCTGATGCAGCGAGCGATCATCAATCCGTTCATCAATCGTCCCGAGCATAGCCAGTTCATGCTGCTGGTCGCGATCGCGATCATCATGGTGAACGGCCTGCTACTGATCTTCGGTCCGGATTCCCAGGGCATCACCACCGCTTACTCCTTCGACAGCTTCGATCTCGGCGGCATCATCATCGACGCCGGAAAGGTCTATGCGGCGATCGCGGCACTCATCGTCGCGGTCGCGCTGTTCGCATTCTTCCGCCTGACCCTCACCGGCAAGGCTATCCGCGCCTGCGCGGACAACTATAACGGCGCGCTCGTGGTCGGCCTCGATGTGAAGCGGCTCTATTCTCTCACCTTCGGCATCGGCGCGGCCTGTGTGGGTGCTGCCGGTACCATGCTGATGATCGTGACCGACGTGACACCTGCAATCGGCCCGGCTTACACGCTTCTCGCCTTCGTGATCGTGATCACCGGCGGCCTCGGCTCGATGCCAGGAGCGATTGTCGGCGGCGTGCTGATCGGTCTCACCGAGGCGCTCGGCGGCTTCTTCTTCACGCCTTCGGCGAAAACCATGTTCTCGTTCGCGATTCTCGTGCTCGTTCTTCTGTTCCGCCCGCAGGGCATTATGGGGCAGAGAACGGCATGAAGCTTCTCTTCGACGGCGTTTCGCGCTCCGCGCTTGTTCTGCTCGCATTGTTCTTCGCGGGGCTGTTGTTCGCTCCGATCCTCGCGAACGACTATGTGCTCGTCGTGCTCGTCACGATTCTCTATTTTGCCTATGCGGGCCAGTGCTGGAACATCATGATGGGGTTCGCGGGCCAGCTATCGCTCGGACATTCGCTTTATATCGGCCTTGGCGCCTACATAACCGCCGCTCTCTATGTGAAGTTCGGCATAAGCCCGTGGATCGGACTGCTGCCGGCGCTTGCGATTGCAGGCGCGGTCGGAGCGGTGATCGGCTTCCTTGCGTTCCGCTTCGGTGTCTCCGGCGTTTACTTCGCGATCCTTACGATCGCGTTTGCCGAGTTCGCGCGCATCGGCTTCGATCATTTCACCTGGGTCGGCGGTGCCGGCGGCTTCTTTCTTCCGGTCGCAAACTACACGCAGAACGATTTCTTCAATCTGAGGGGCAGCCAGCGGATGTTCTATTACATCCTGCTCGCCATGACGCTGGCGGTATTCGTCCTCTGTCATCTGTTGCTCAGGAGCCGCGCGGGATATTACTGGCTTGCGATCCGCGAAAGTCCCGAAGCGGCGGAAGCGCTCGGTATCAATATTTTCCGCTACAAGATGTACGCGGTGGTGCTTTCGGCGGCGCTCACCTCGCTCGGCGGCGTGTTCTTCGCCTTCTTCTACAACAACCTCTTCCCAGAGCAGGTCTTTCACATCTCGCGTTCGATCGAGATCATTCTCGGCCCCATCATCGGCGGAGTCGGCACGTTATTTGGACCGATCGTCGGCGCATTCCTGCTTACGGGTCTTGCGGAATCCCTGCGCGAGATCATGCTGCGTCTCGGCGTCGACCTGCCGGGCGTCAAGCAGGTCTTCTACGGTCTTTGCCTGCTTGTGGTCGTGATGTTTCTTCCCGACGGCGTGTGGCCGCCTATGAAAAAGAAGCTCGGCCTCGACCGTGAGACCGAAAAGAAGGGGAGCTGAGAATGGCGCTCCTCGAGGTTTCCGGTATCTCGAAAAGTTTCAGCGGCCTGAAGGCCGTGCAGAACGTCTCGTTCGAAGTGCCGGAGGGAAAGATCGTCGGTCTGATCGGGCCGAACGGCGCGGGCAAGACCACCTGCTTCAACATGATCGCCGGCGTCTACAAGCCGGACATCGGCACGGTGACGCTGAACGGCGCGCGTATCGACGGCAAGCGTCCCGACGAGATTTGCCAGGCAGGGATCGGCCGCACCTTCCAGATCGTGAAGCCGTTCGCCGGCCTGAGCGTGCTCGACAATGTCGTCGTCGGCGCACTCAACGCTTTGCCTTCGGTGATCGAGGCGCGCCGAAAAGCGGAGGAGGTGCTCGAAATTCTCGGCCTGGCCGCGAAGCGTACGCAACCGGCTTCCACGCTCACGCTCCCCGACCGCAAGCGGCTCGAGGTCGCGCGTGCGCTCGCGACCCAGCCGAAGCTGCTGCTGCTCGATGAGGTGATGGCGGGCCTGCGCCCGACCGAAGTCGACCAGATGGTCGGCGTGCTGCACGACCTCAACAAGCGCGGACTGACAATCCTTCTGATCGAGCATGTGATGCGCGCGGTGATGGCGCTTTCCGGCAACGTGATCGTGCTGCACCATGGCGAATTGATTTCGCGAGGAACGCCGGATCAGATCGCGAAAGACCCGAAAGTGTTGGAATGCTATCTCGGGGAGGAGGCGCTGTGATCCTCCAGATCGAGAATCTCGACCTTTACTACGGCGACGCCCAGGCGCTCGATCGCATCTCGCTGGAAGTCGGAAACGGCGAGCTGGTCGCAATCGTCGGCGCGAATGGGGCCGGCAAGTCGTCGCTCATTCGCACGATTGCCGGCATCGAACGCCCGCGTGGCGGAAAGATTCGCTTCAAGGGCGAGGACATCACCGGCAAGCCGAGCTACCTCGTCTGCAATCTCGGCATCGGTCAGGTCGCCGAGGGCCGCCAGATTTTCCCCTCGCTCACCGTGCAGGAAAATCTCGAAATGGGAGCGCTGCTCTCCCGCGCCCGTGCGAAAATGAACGCGGAGATCGAGCGCGTCTACGCATTGTTTCCGCGCCTTGCCGAGCGCAGGGACCAGCTGGCCGGCACCATGTCCGGCGGCGAGCAGCAGATGCTTGCGATCGGCCGCTGCCTGATGGGGCAGCCCGAACTCATCATGTTCGACGAACCGTCGCTCGGTCTGGCGCCGGCACTGGTGCAGGAACTGTTTCAGACCATCCGCAAGCTGCGCGAAACCGGCCTGACGGTGCTGCTCGTGGAGCAGAATGTCGCGATGTCGCTCAAGCTCGCCGACCGCGGCTATGTGATCGAGAACGGCCGCATCGTGCTCTCCGGCACCGGCGAAAAATTATTGCACGACGACGGCGTGCGGCAGGCCTATCTCGGCGTTGCGCACTGAGCGCAGCCGCTCAGTTCTCCAGCACCGCGAGCGTCTCGCCCTCCGCAACCGTCGCGCCTTCCTCGACGAGCAGCGTCTTCACTTTCCCGCCCTGCGGAACGAGCACGGGAATTTCCATCTTCATTGATTCGAGAACAAGCAGCTCGCCGTCTGGCACGACCGTGCCGCCGGCCGCGACTTCGATCTTGCGCACGATCCCGGCGATTTCGGAACGGACTTCAAACTCGGCCATCTTAGATTTCCCGCAGCGGATGCAGTAGGCTTTGCAGAGCATTCTTGCGGCTGAATGTTTCTGTCAAGCCGCGTCACGGGCAGGATTCATGAGCTGGGAAAAAGAACTCGAAGAGCTTCGCCGCCGCGAAGAACTCGCGAAGAAGATGGGCGGTGCGGAGAAGGTGAAGCGCCATCGCGACGCCGGCAAGCTCACGGTGCGCGAGCGCATCGGACGCCTCCTCGACAAGGACAGTTTTCATGAAGTCGGCGCCATCGCGGGCAAGGGCAAATACGGCGAAAACGGCGAACTGATCGATTTCCAGCCGGCGAATTTCGTGCTCGGCCGTGGCAGGATCGATGCGAAGCCGGTCGTAGTCGGCGGCGACGACTTCACGGTGCGGGGCGGGGCGGGCGACGCCGCGATCATGCAGAAGCAGGTCTATGCCGAGCAGATGGCGAACGAACTGCGGCTCCCGATCGTGCGCCTCATCGACGGCACCGGCGGCGGCGGTTCGGTGAAGACCATCGAGGTGCTCGGCTATACGTATTTGGCGCACAATCCCGGCTGGGACTGGGTCGTGAAGAATCTCGGCACCGTGCCGGTGGTGTCGCTGGGCCTTGGATCGGTCGCGGGCCTGGGTGCAGCGCGGCTCGTCTCGAGCCATTACTCGGTGATGGTGCAGGGCATCTCGCAGATGTTCATTGCGGGGCCGCCGGTGGTTGCGCGCACCGGCGTCACCATGACCAAGGAAGAACTCGGCGGCGCGGAAATTCACGCGCGTGCCGGCGCGGTCGACGATGTGGTGGCCAGCGAAGACGAAGCCTTCGCCCGTGCGCGCAAGTTCCTCTCCTTTCTTCCCGCGTCGGTCGACGAGTTGCCGGCGCGGGCCGAGCCATCGGACGATCCGGAGCGGCGCGAGGAATCGCTGCTTTCCGCCGTGCCGCGCGACCGCCGCAAGGTCTATGACATGCGCAAGATCCTGAACGCGGTCGTGGACAAGGATTCGCTCTTCGAGATGTCCCGCAAGTACGGCGGGCCGGTGATCACGGCGCTCGCGCGTCTCGACGGCTGGCCGGTTGCGGTGATGGCGAGCGATCCGTTCTTCTATGGCGGCGCCTGGACCGCGGATGCCGCCCGCAAGGCCGAGCGCTTCGTCGATCTCGCCAACACCTTTCATCTGCCGGTCGTGAACTTCGTCGATATTCCGGGCTTCATCATCGGACCGGAAGCGGAGAAGGCGGGCACAATCCGTCACGGCGCCAAGGCGCTCGCTGCGATGTACCAGAGCGAGGTCCCGCAATGCTCGATCATGGTCAGGAAAAGTTTTGGCGTTGCCGGCGCGGGTCACATGAACCACACGCGGCTGCATTACCGCTACTGCTGGCCCTCGGGAGACTGGGGTTCGCTCCCGATCGAAGGCGGCATCGAGGCGGCCTATCGCGCCGAACTTGAAGCATCCTCCGATCCGAAAGAGCTGCTCTCTGAAATTGAAGAGCGGCTCAACCGCTTCCGATCGCCGTTCCGTACCGCCGAAACTTTCATGGCGGAAGAAATTATCGATCCGCGCGCGACCAGGCCGCTCTTGTGCGAGTTCGCGAATCTTGCCGCGAAACTCAGAAAGCCCGGCCCGCGCGCCGCGGCGATGCGCCCGTGATTATGCGGCCCTGATCAGCGGAAGAACAGGAACGTCGCGACGACGAACAGCGGCACGAGGATGCAGCACGACCAGATCATGTAGCCGAAGAAGCTCGGCATCTTCACGCCGCCGTTGCGCGCGATCGCATAGACCATGAAGTTCGGCGCGTTGCCGATATAGGTGTTGGCGCCCATGAACACCGCGCCTGCCGAAATCGCGGTCAGCGTCAGCGCGCCCTTGGTCATCAAGTGCTGCGGGTCGCCGCCGGCCAGCTCGAAGAACACGAGATAGGTCGGCGCGTTGTCGAGGAACGACGACAGGATTCCGGTGAGCCAGAAATAGGCGACGTTGTTCGGGCTGCCGTCGGGGTTCGAGACGAGTGCCACGAGCGGCGCGAACGCGCCGTTGCGGCCGGCCTGCAGCATCGCGAGCACCGGGATGATCGTGATGAAGATGCCGGCGAAGAGTTTCGCGACCTCCTGAATCGGTCCCCAGGAAAATCCGTTCGCCTTGTGGCTCGACTTCGGCGTGAGCCAAAGCGAGACCAGCGTGACGGCGACCATGGTGAGATCGCGCAGGATGTTCTGGATCGCGACTTCGGTGCCGAGGATGGTGACGGTACCGAGCTTCAGCCGTGCGCTGAGCAGGATAGCGCCGATGATCACGAAGATCAGCACGAAATTGATGCCGCCCTTGATCCCGATCGCCCGGTCCGGCGTCGGGTCTTTCGGCAGATGGCCTTCGCGCCGGTAAATGATCGTGTCGAGCACGAAAAACCCGGCGAGCAGCACGCCCGCGCAGAACATGGTTTCCGGAAGCAAATGCGTGGTGGTCCAGAAGAAATCGACGCCGCGCAGAAAGCCCAGAAACAGCGGAGGATCGCCGAGCGGCGAGAGCGAGCCGCCGATGTTGGAAACGAGAAAGATGAAGAAGACAATCACATGCACATTGTGCTTGCGGTCGTCGTTCGCCCGCATGATCGGACGGATCAGCACCATCGAGGCACCGGTGGTGCCGATGATGCTCGCGAGCACCGTCCCGATGGCCAGAATCGCGGTGTTGGTCGCGGGCGAGCCGTGCAGGTTGCCCGAGATCACGATACCGCCTGCGACCGTGAACAGCGCAAGCAACAAGAGGATAAATGGGATGTATTCGAGAAAGGCCGTGTGCGAGAGCGCGTGAATTGCCGGCGTCACGCCATAGACCAGCGCCAGCGGTACCAGGACCAGCACAGCCCAGAACGCGGAAATCTTCCCGAAGTGATGCTCCCAGAAATGATGCGCGAGCAGGGGAAACAGCGCGATCGAAAGCAGAATGCCGGCAAACGGCAGCGCCCAGACCAGCCCGAGCGTGGCGCCGTTGATCTCGGCGGCGGCAGCCTGGGCCGGGTTCGTTACCATGAAACCGAGGCCGAGCGCAGCCACGCAAAAACCGTTACGCAGGTTGCGCATTCCAACCCCTCCCCCGAAAGCGCTTTCGCCGTGCCGGACAGTACCGGCGAAGCCGCGCCATCACAACCTTCTGCCGTGCGGCACGCGGTCCAAGCAAGTGGACAAGCGTACCGAAACTGATTGAATCCCGCGACAATGGAGGAACGGAGAATGAAATCGCCATTCGACATCGCGGGCAAGGTAGCGCTGATTACGGGTTCGAGCCGCGGCATCGGCCGCTCGATCGCGGAGACCATGGCTGGGCTCGGCGCGAAGGTCGTCGTGTCCAGCCGCAAAGCGGATGCCTGCGAGGAGGTCGCGAAGGCGATCCGCGCCGACGGCGGCGAAGCGCATGTCATCCCCTGCAACATCTCGCGCAAGAACGAGGTCGAGGCGCTGGTCAAAGGCACCAAGGAGAAATACGGCCGCATCGACATTCTGGTCTGCAATGCGGCGGTCAATCCGGCCTTCGGCCCGATGAGCGAAATCTCCGACGAGGCGTTCGACAAGATCATGGGCTCGAACGTGAAGAGCAACGTGTGGTTATGCAATCTCACGATCCCCGACATGGCGAAGCAGGGCGGCGGCGCGATCATCATCGTGTCTTCGATCGGGGGCCTGCGCGCCTCGCCGATGATCGGCACCTACGGCATCTCGAAAGCGGCCGATTTCGCGCTCGCGCGCAACTATGCGCAGGAGTGGGGCCACAAGAACATCCGCGTGAACTGCATCGCGCCCGGCCTGATCAAGACCGATTTTGCAAGAGCGCTGTGGGAGAACGAGCAGCTGCGCAAGGACCGCGAGACCAAGACGCCGCTTAAGCGCATCGGCGAGCCGCACGAGATCGGCGGCGTCGCCGCGTTCCTGGCGTCGCCGGCCGCGAGCTACATCACCGGCGAGGTGATCGTGGTCGACGGCGGTGTCACGATCGCCCCGTAGCGCCACGGTTGTTTCCTGGTTCGTTTTTCAAACAGCGTAAATCCTTCTCGCGCGCATTTAGCACCGAGTTTTGCTCGCGCCGCCTTCTATTTGCGCGAATGGCGTAAGTGCCAAGCGCGCTAAGGGCGGCGGGGACGCCGGAGGATTTACCGTCCTCCACGGCCATCTGCACGAAAGGAGAGAAAGTGCAGATGAGTTGTCGTCACCGCGAAAGCCGGAGCACTTCCGGCGTCCCGCGCGCGATGGGTTACGGCCTGCTTCGCATGATCCCCGGAGGACTTACCGATCTATCCTCCGCTGGCGGGCCTTCTCTGCCTTGCCGTACTTGCGTTGGCACGCGTTCCAGGCAAAGCCGCCAAGAAAGGCCCTGTGACGAGCGGCAGGCTCGCCGGAACCATGCAACTTCAGCCGCTGCGCGCAAAGTGCGTTACGCCTTGCACGCAGCCACCGCTTCCGGCCCGCACATCGAACACGCCGCGCGACGTGCCCCTTAATGGGCCGGAATGAATAGGAATATAATCGCAGTTATATACTTGACATAGCCACCCTTCCGAGGGTATAAAATCGCTATGACAAGCGCAGCACTGACCAACCCGATCTTCACCGATGAAAACAAGGCGCGGGAGCACCTCGAAGGCATCCGCTGGCCGAACGGTCCTTACTGCCCGCATTGCGGTGAGGCCGATGGCGCTAATCTCAAGCGCCTTGAAGGTAAGTCTCACCGTCCGGGTCTGTTCCAGTGCAATTCATGCCGCCAGCACTTCACTGTGACTGTTGGCAGCGTTTTTGAGCGCTCTAAAATTCCGCTGACCAAGTGGATGCTTGGCTTCCACCTCATGGCATCCAGCAAGCGCGGTATCAGCGCTCACCAGCTGCATCGCCAGCTTGGCATTACCTACAAGACCGCGTGGTTTATGGCTCACCGCATCCGTGAGGCCATGAAACCGGGTATGGCTGGCTCTGACCCGCTAGGCGGCAAGGGCAAGATCGTACAGGCCGACGAAACCTATTACGGCAACTCCAAGCGGGCTAAGTCCTACAAGAAAGGCCATCGCCACAAGCGCTCAATCGTTGCTCTTGTCGAACCGAAGGGCAAAGCCCGCGTGTTCCACGTTAAGACCGCGAACGCCGAAACCGTCCGCAACATTCTTGTTACCAATGCTTCGCGTGATAGCGAATTGCATACGGACGAAAGCCGTCTGTACGTCCAGACCGGCAAAGAGTTTGCCGATCACAAAACCGTACACCACGGCTGGAACGGTCGTGGTGAGTATGTCGGCAAAGACGGCCAGACCACGAACCACGTTGAAAACTTCTTTGGCAATTTCAAAAAAGGCATGAAGGGCGTCTATGGGTTCTGCTCGGAGCAGCACCTACAGCGTTACCTCACCGAATTTGAATTTCGCTACAACAACCGCTCCGCTCTCGGCGTGACCGATGGAGAACGTGCGGTAACTGCCCTTCAGGGTGCTGAAGGTAAGCGCCTCACGTATCGACAAGTTGGTAGCAATTAAGTGCAGAAGGCAGAACGCGCTTAGATTTGCGCGCTGGCGAAAGTTCAGCGGTCGGAAACGTCCTTAACATCAAGGACGCGATATAGACTCGGTTTCCCGTCCACTGCCGTCATATCAACATCAACCAAGAAAACCTTGTGAAGCGGGTTCTCTGGGTAGTCGATAATCTGTTGCTTCACCTCGTCGCTCGCCCACGTCAGCATTACGGGGCGCGAGGACACCGTTTGAATAACGCCCCTATAGCCAACCTTTTCCTTTGCTATTCGAACCTGGAACAGTGTTAGCAACTGATCGCGCAGGGTCTGGGACGTTGGCAATTGAGGCCCGAGATAGCGACGAGCGCTATTCTGAATCGCATTGGCCTGTTGCGAGGTGTAAATATGTTGGTGATAGTGTACGTCACCCTGCACGTTTACGTTCAAAAACAGCTGTGAAGCATTGTCTTTTGCTACAGGCTCCATAATTGCCATGGCCTGTTGCGCCTGACGCTTCGTGGGAGCCTCGGCTGAGGCTGGCTTCGGAAGCCCCAGAAAGTATTGTAGCACGTCGTTCAAATTGGAGATGAAGCCAGCGGCCACCTCAATATGATCGAGCACAAACGATGCTTGATCGGCCAACTGCGAAAGCTGGGCGATGATGGAGCCGGTTCTTATTTCTTGAACATAAAGACGAACGTTTCCCCGATCCCCGTCGAACCCGGACCGGACAACGTAATCCTGATATGCATCGCCAAAAGCAGAAAGTGCCGTCGTTAGATCGAGCAGATCAACAGGCTTGGAATTCTTAAGTTCGAATCTAATCCCGCCGCGATCTGCGTCAGCCATCCAGCGCTATCCCCCTCTGAGGACTTTAGCCTTTTTCTTCTTGCGACTCACCTTCTTTTTGGCGGTAGGCTGGTGGGGCGCGGGCGGGCTCATTAGCGCTCGCAATAGCGCTGCGTCCCGTACCTTTTCAGTCTCTTTTTTCGAGCGAGTCTCTTTAACCATGAGCGAACCCGAGCTTGAAAGTTGGCATGGCAGCTATAGCACCAGCCACCAGGAATTGATCCACGCAATAGGCATGATAGCGCTCCAGTTCAACTATATGGAGCATATTCTGCGGACGCTTTTTCTAACGTGGTTCGATGACGAAAAGACCGGGGCCATAGTTTTCAGTAAGGCCAACAATGAGGTGAGAATCGCCACCTTCAATAGCTTTGTCGAAAACAAAATATCATTTGAGCCGCTTGCTGGAGCGCTCAATCATTTCACCAAGACTTTCAGCCAAGCCTACAACAATCGAAATATTGTGATGCACTCAATTGTTACGCTCGTGAAACTGGAGAGCGGCAACGAAACCACCTTCCACCTCAAACTTCAAAAGCCCAAGAAGGACACGCCACATAAGTTCAACGAATACTTTGTTGACCGCGACAGACTCCGCAAAATCGCAGACGATATTCTGATGGTCGGCAACTACGGGCGCGATCTGGTACGAATTATTTTCCGCTGTCAGATCGAGACGGCGGGTTGGGCGTGGCCCCTAAAGCCTGAGTTTCATCCTTGGATACTCGAACGACTGCCAGAACAATTTGAGTCACTAAAAGTTCTGGAGCCATTGTCCCCACAAACTCCGAATATGCCGACACCCCCGCAGACAGGGCCTGCGGAGTAAGAAGCGCTTTTTCTTCTTCTGTCGGCTCTCGGAAATATTCGCCCGACATGGGCCAACCTTTCTATGGTTGGCAGCCATATACGGGACATTTCGCGCACGCCGGCCTGTCGCGTGCCTACTACGAATCGGTAGTGGCTATGTCAAGTATATAACTGCGAATATAATCATAGGAATCGAATGAGTCAAGAATATTTTGTGAGGCTGCGAATTATTCTCGTCATGCCCGGCTTTATGCCGGGCATCCACGCCTTTCCGCGTTGCAATTCACTAAGGCGTGGATGGCCGTGACGAGTCCGGCCAGGACGAGTTCCAGATTTGCGCGGGACGCGGCCGTCCGGTGATGACAAGGGGGAGGCGGCGCAGGAATCGAGATGGCCGGGACGAGCCCGGCCATGACGAGTTTGAGTTACTAGAGACTTGCGATCAGCGCGTGTTGCCGCCGGTCGCCATGTACTTCTTGAGTTCCATCTTGGCGATGGTCTCGCGATGCACTTCGTCCGGACCGTCGGCGAGCCTGAGCGTGCGGTTGCCGGCCCAGGCCTTGGCGAGCGGAAAATCCGGCGAGACGCCGGCGCCGCCGTGCATCTGGATGGCGCGGTCGATCACGCGCTGCGTCATGTTCGGCGCCACCACCTTGATCATCGCGATCTCGGCGCGGGCTTCCTTGTTGCCCAGTTCGTCCATCTTGTGCGCGGCATAGAGCGTCAAGAGCCGCGCTTGGTCGATATCCATGCGCGATTCCGCGATCCAGTGCTTGTTCACGCTGTGCTCGGCGAGCTTCTTGCCGAAGGCGGTGCGCGAAACCGAGCGCTGGCACATGAGTTCGAGCGCGCGTTCCGCGGCGCCGATCGCGCGCATGCAGTGATGGATGCGGCCGGGTCCGAGGCGGCCCTGCGCGATCTCGAACCCGCGGCCTTCGCCCAAGAGGATGTTCGAGACCGGCACGCGCACGTTCTCGAACACGACTTCGGCATGGCCGTGCGGCGCGTCGTCATAGCCGAAGACGTTCAGATGACGGAGCACCTTCACGCCCGGCGTGTCCATGGGCACCAGGATCATCGACTGACGCTTGTGCGGTTCCGCGTTCGGATCGGTCTGGCCCATGAAGATCGAAATCTTGCAGCGGTGGTCGTTCGCACCCGAGGTCCACCATTTGCGGCCGTTGATGACGTAGCTGTCGCCGTCGCGCTTGATTTCCGCGCGGATGTTCAGGGCATCGGAGGAGGCGACCGCGGGCTCCGTCATCGCGAAGCAGGAACGGATCTTGCCGTCCATCAAGGGCTCGAGCCACTGCTTCTGATGCTCCTTGGTACCGTATTTCAGGATCACTTCCATGTTGCCGGTGTCCGGCGCGGAGCAGTTGAACGCTTCCGGCCCGATCGGCGAGCGGCCCATGATCTCGCAGATCTGGCCGTATTCGTAATTGGTGAGACCTTCCTCGTGGTGCGCCTTCGGCAGAAAGAGATTCCACAGTCCCTGTGCGCGCGCCTTCTTCTTCAGGTCTTCCATGATAGGCGGGCTCTTCCAGCGGTCGCCGCCTTCGTTGAGCTGACGCGCATAGACCGGCTCCGCCGCATAGACATGTTCGTCCATGAAGGCGGCGACTTTCTTCTTGAGTTCGGCCGCACGCGGCGACAGCGGAATGAACATTTTTCTCTCTCCCTTAGGCCGCGGTTTCAAACCCGCCCATATTTCCGAATTGTTCGAGGTGATAATCGGCGTCGCCGAACTGGATGTCGATCGCGGTCGCGCGCTTGAACCAGTGGCCCACTTTCAATTCCATGGTCATGCCGATGCCGCCGTGGAGCTGGATCGCCTGCTCGCCGACGAATTGCGCCGAGCGGCCGATTTGAGTCTTTGCCGCCGAAATCGTCTTGCGGCGTGCGACGGCGTCCTTCTCGTTGACCATCATGGTGGCAAGAAACGCCATGCTTTTCGCCTGTTCTGCTGCGATCAGCATTTCCACGTTGCGATGCTGAAGCACCTGAAACGAACCGATGTTGACGCCGAACTGCTTGCGCGTGCGCAGATAGTCGGTGGTCGCTTCCGTGAGCGCGGCGAGCACGCCGACCGCCTCGCCGCACAGCGCCGCGATGCCGTCGTCCACGACCTGCTCGATCAGAGGATATGCCGCGCCCGGCTTGCCGATCGCTTGATCTGCGTCAACCTTGACGCCGGATAGCTGGATCTCGGCGGCGGTGAGCCCGTCGACCGTGCGATAGCCGCGGCGCGTCACACCGGGTGCCTTTGCATCGACGATGAACAGGCCGAGACCGTCGCGGTCGCGCGGGTTGCCGGAAACGCGCGCAGTGACGACGACGAAATCCGCCTGATCGCCGTTCAGCACCACGCTCTTCTGGCCGTCGAGCGCAAATCCGTTGCCGGAAGGTTTCGCGGTGGTCTTCACGTCGAACAGGTCGTAGCGCGACTGGCGCTCGGTATGCGCAAACGCGCCGGTGATCTTGCCTTCGGCGATCTGCGGCAGGTACTTGTTCTTCTGTGCGTCGGTGCCGAAGCGGCGGAGGAAGCCGCCCGCGAGCACGACCGTCGGCAGATAGGGCTCGAGCGCGAGCGCCTTGCCGATCTGTTCCATCACGATCATGGTCTCGACCGGGCCGCCGCCGATACCGCCATGCTCTTCGGCGAACGGCAGGCCGAGAATGCCGAGCTCGGCATATTGCTTCCAGATCTCGCGGCTCCAGCCGTCCGCGCCATCGAGAATCTTCTTGCGCTGTTCGAAGCCGTATTTGTCGGTAAGCAGCCCCTCGATGCTGTCCTTGAGAAGTTGCTGCTCTTCGGAAAACTCGAAATCCATACGCTTGTCTTTCTTCTTCTTCCGCCGCGGCCTCAGAGACCGAGGATCGCTTTTGCGATGATGTTCTTCTGAATCTCGTTCGACCCGCCGTAGATCGAAACCTTGCGGTAATTGAAATAGATCGGCGCGAGCGGCCCGGCGTAGTCGGGCGCGACCGGAATTTCCTTCGAGCCCGCCTCGTCCTCGCCCGCAAAGGGCAGCGCGAACGGCCCGACCACTTCCATCAGCAAATTGGTGATGTTCTGCTGGATCTCCGAGCCCTTGATCTTCAGGATCGAGGAGGCGGGATCCGGCTTGTTGTCGCGGCGCTTTCCCTCGGCGGCGACGACACGCATCTGGGTCATTTCGAGCGCTTTCAGTTCGACCTCGATCTCGGAGACCTTCGCGCGGAAGCGCGGGTCTTCCATCATCGGCCTGCCGCCG
This sequence comes from Pseudomonadota bacterium, assembly GCA_041694745.1. Classification (GTDB taxonomy): domain Bacteria; phylum Pseudomonadota; class Alphaproteobacteria; order Rhizobiales; family Xanthobacteraceae. Next base: position 60,330 of record JBGFSD010000060.1, on the reverse strand, counting down.
GAGACTTCGACCGAGGCAAGCTCCTTCAGGCGGCGGATACGTTCCTTCGAGATACCGACGCGCGCAATCCCGGTGCGCTCGTTGCCGAGCAGGAACTTCGCGTAATCCCAGCCGCGGTTCTCCTCTCCGACGAGATTTTCGTAGGGCACCTTCACGTTGTCGAAGAAGACCTCGTTCACTTCCTTGCCGCCGTCGATCAGCTGGATCGGCCGCACGGTGATGCCCGGCGTCTTCATGTCGACGAGAATGAAGGAAATGCCTTCCTGCTTCTTCGCCTTCGGGTCGGTGCGCGCGAGCACGAAAATCCAGTCGGCATATTGCGCGAGCGTGGTCCAGGTTTTCTGGCCGTTGATGATCCAGTGATCGCCTTCGCGCACGGCTTTCGTCGAGAGCCCGGCGAGGTCGGAGCCCGCACCCGGCTCCGAGAAGCCCTGGCACCACCAGTCGTCGAGATTGGCGATGCGCGGCAGGAAACGCTTCTTCTGTTCTTCGCTGCCGAAGGTGTAGATCACCGGCCCCACCATGCTGACCGCAAACGGCAGCGGATCGGGCGCGGGTGCGCGCTGCAACTCTTCCAGAAAGATGTACTTCTGCACCGGCGTCCAGCCGGTGCCGCCGTACTGCTTCGGCCACTGGTACACTGCCCAGCCTTTTTTATTGAGAATCCGCTGCCAGTCGACGATGTCGGCTTTCTCCAGCTTGCGGCCTTCGATCAGCTTCTTCTTCGTTTCCGCGGGCACGTTCTTTTTGAAGAAGTCGCGCACCTCGTCGCGGAACGCGAGTTCTTCCTTGGTGAAATTGAGATCCATCGCTCGCGCTCCGCTTACTGGATTTCGAACAGGCCCGCGGCACCCATGCCGCCGCCGACGCACATGGTGACGACGCCGTATTTCGCCTTGCGGCGCTTGCCTTCGATCAGCACGTGACCCGCGAGCCGCGCGCCGGTCATGCCATAGGGATGGCCGACCGCGATCGAGCCGCCCGAGACGTTGAGCTTTTCCGGGTCGATGCCGAGCTTGTCGCGGCAATAGATCACCTGCACCGCGAAGGCTTCGTTCAGTTCCCAGATGTCGATGTCGTCGATCTTGAGGCCGTGACGCTTCAAGAGGCGCGGGATCGCATAGACGGGTCCGATGCCCATTTCGTCCGGCTCGCAGCCGGCGGCGACGAAGCCGCGGAAGATGCCCATCGGCTTGAGGTTCTTCTTCGCGGCCATTTCCGCGCTCATGATGACGGCGGCACTCGCGCCGTCGGAGAGCTGGCTCGCGTTGCCAGCGGTGATCGAGCCGCCTTCGCGTACCGGCTTGAGCGATGCCAGGCCCTCGGCGCTGGTATCGGGGCGCGGGCCTTCGTCCTGCGAAAGCGTGATGTCCTTGTAAGAAACTTCCTTCGTCGCCTTGTCGACGACCGCCATCTTGGTGGTCATCGGCGCGATCTCTTCCTTGAAGCGGCCGCCCTGCTGCGCGCTCGCGGTGCGGCGCTGGCTTTCCAGCGCATACTCGTCCTGGGCCTCGCGCGAGATGTTGTAGCGCTTGGCGACGACCTCGGCGGTGTCCAGCATCGGCATGTAGACGTCGCCCTTGATCTTCTTCAGTTCGGGATCGACCGCGTGAAAAATGTTCATGTGCTCGTTCTGCACGAGACTGATCGACTCGCCGCCGCCGCCGACCGCGATTTCGACGCCGTCGAAGATCACCGATCGCGCGGCGAGCGCGATCGCCTGCAGGCCGGAGGCGCACTGGCGGTCGATCGTGGTGCCCGCGACCGAAACCGGCAGGCCTGCGCGCAGGAGCGCCTTGCGCGCGATGTTGCCGCCGGTCGTGCCCTGCTGGAGTGCCGTGCCCATCACCACGTCCTCGACTTCGGCGCCGTCGATGCCGGCACGCTTCACGGCGTGCTCGATGGCATGGCCGTAGAGGGTCGCGCCCTCGGTGTTGTTGAAGGCGCCGCGATAGGCCTTGCCGATCGGGGTGCGGGCGGTGGAGACGATAACGGCCTCGCGCATGTTCATTTCCTCACTGTTTCACGGCGCCCGCGGGAGCGGACGAGTTCTCAAGTTTCCTAGCTTGGTATTTGCGGCGCTCTTCCTCGACAAGCTCTTTCTTGGAAAGCTTGCCGACCGAAGTCATCGGCAGCGTATCGCGAATTTCGACGGCCGCCGGCATTTCGTGCCTGCCGACCTTGTCGGCGAGAAATTCCCTAACGGCATCAAGGGTGAGCGGCGCCGCACCCTTTTTCATCTTGATGAAGGCTTTTGCGGCCTCGCCGCGATAGTCGTCGGGCACGCCGATCACGATCGCGCCTTCGATGTCGGGGTGTTCGAACAAAGCGTGTTCGATCACGCTCGGATAGACGTTGAAGCCGCCCGAGATGATCATGTCCTTCTTGCGGTCTACGAGGAACAGCCAGCCGTCCTCGTTCATGTAGCCGATGTCGCCGGTCAGGAAATATCCGTCGTCTACGAAAGCGGCCCTGGTTTCTTCCGGCTTGTTCCAGTAGCCCGCGAATACGTTCGGCCCCTTGATGCGCATTTCGCCGGTCTCGCCGAAGGGAAGCGTGCGCGTGGGATCGTCGAGGGCCACGATATCCATGTAAAGTCCCGGCAGCGGCAGGCCGATGGTGCCCGGCGGCACGTCGCCGTCATAGGGCAGGTTGGTGCCGGCCGGCGCGGTCTCGGTCATGCCCCAGCCGCCGCGCAGCGAAATGCCGGTGATCTTCTTGAAGCGGTCGAAGATTTCGACCGGCAGCGGCGCGCCGCCCGACGCGCACATCGAGAGCGAGGAGAGATCGCGCTTCTCGAGCCCCGGCGAGGAGACGAGTGCGATCCACATGGTCGGCACGCCGGGAAAATAATTCGCCTTCTTCTCCTCGATGTCGCGGAAGGTGGTTTCGACATCGAAGCGCGGGCGCAGCAGGCACTCGTTGCCCTGGTCGATCGCGCGCAGGAATACCGAACTCAGCGCGTAGATGTGAAACAGCGGCAGGCAGACGATGACCTTCTCGCCGGACTTGAGCTCGCGCTGGGCTGCCGCCCAGTTCCTGTAGATCGCGTTCGTCGAGGTGAGATTGCGGTGCAGGAGCATCGCGCCTTTCGGCAGGCCGGTGGTGCCGCCGGTATATTGCAGGAGCGCGATGTCGTCTTCTGTCACCACCGGCCACGCAGCCGGAGGCGGGGCCAGCGAGAGCAGGTGTTTCAGTGTGATGGTACGGCCGTTTGCCGGGATCGCGTCATATTGAATCGGCGCGGGCCCAAACTCCGCGTCGTCTCCGATGATCAGATGATCGATGAGCCCTTCGGCGTCGAGCTTCAGCGCGCGGGTCACCATGCCCGGAAAATTCGTCGTCACCATGATGCGCGCACCGGAGTCCTTGAGCTTGTGCGCAAGCTCGCGCTCGGCATCCAGCGGCGACATGTGCACGACCCGCCCGCCGCATTTGAGTACTGCGAAGAACAGGATCGGATGCACGGGCGTATTCGGAAGATAGAGTCCGACCGCCGTGCCCGGTTTCACGCCGAGCGCGGTCAGTCCGCTGGCCGCGCGCGAAACCAGATCGCCCAGCTCGCGATAGGTCGTGCGCCGGTCGCGATATTCGAGCGCAAAGTTCTCGGGGTAATTTGCGACGGCACGGTCGAACAGATCGTTGACCGTGCCTGCGCGGATCGGTGCCGCCCAGTCCACGCCCGGCGGATAGGATTTCTCCCAGGGGTAGGGGCGGCGATAGGTCATGACGCCTTCTTCATTTCGGAAGCCAGCGACGCGAAGGTCTTGCCTTCGTTCGCGAGCCGGTCCAGCAGCTTCGTGGGTTCGAGCGTCTTGTCGCCGCTTTCTTTCGCGTAATGCGCAAGCCGGTCGCGCACGTGTTTCAATCCGACCGTGTCGGCGTAGTGCATCGGCCCGCCGCGCCACACCGGCCAGCCGTAGCCGTAGAGCCAGATCACGTCGATGTCGCCCGGACGCGCGGCGATCCCTTCTTCGAGAATGCGGGCGCCCTCGTTGATCATCGGATAGATCGTGCGCTCGATGATTTCCTGTTTCGAGATCGGCCGGCGCTTGATGCCTTTCTTCGCCGATGCATCGAGAATGATCTTCTCGACTTCCGGATCCGGAATCGGCGTCCGCGAACCCTTCTCATATATATAGTAGCCCTTGCCGGTTTTCTGGCCGAAGCGGCCGGCCTCCGCGAGCGTATCCGCGACTTCGTTCCTCTCGCCGCGTGCGCGGCGAATGCGCCAGCCGACGTCGATGCCGGCGAGATCCCCCATCGCGAACGGCCCCATGGGGAAGCCAAATTCGGTGGTGGCGGCGTCCACTTCCTGCGGCAGCGCGCCTTCGAGTACGAGGCGGTCGGCCTGCACGCCGCGCCGGTGCAGCATCCGGTTGCCGACGAAACCGTAGCAGACGCCGACGACGACCGGCACTTTCGCGATCTTGCGTCCGACCGCGATTGCGGTCTGGATCGCGTCGAACGCCGACTTCTCGCCGCGCACGATCTCCAAGAGCTTCATGACGTTCGCGGGGCTGAAGAAGTGCATCCCGATCACGTCCTGCGGACGCGAAGTCGAGTTTGCGATCTCGTTTACGTCCAGCGTCGACGTGTTGGTGGCGAGGATCGCGCCCTTCCTGGTGATCTTGTCCAGCTTGCCGAAGATTTCTTTCTTCAGTCCCATTTCCTCGAACACCGCCTCGATCACCATGTCGGCGTCTTTTGCGGCCTCGAGCCCGACCGCGCCGGTAATCAGGTTCATCCGCTTTTCGACCTCGGCTTCGCTCAAGCCGCCGCGCTTCGCGGTGTTCTCGTAGTTCGTCCGGATCTTGGCGAGACCGTTTTTCAGGAACTCGTCGCTGGTTTCGATCAGCGTCACGGGGATGCCGGCATTGGCGAAGCACATGGCGATGCCGCCGCCCATGGTACCGCCGCCGATCACGGCCGCGCGTTTCACGTCGCGCGCCTTGGTGTCCTTCGGCATGTCGAGCACCTTGGTCGCTTCGCGCTCGGCGAAGAAGGCGTGACGCTGCGCCTTCGACTCGTCGGTCATGAGCAGCTCGATGAACATGTTGCGCTCGCGTTTCACCGCCTCGTCGAACGGAACGGAGAGCGTCATCTTCACGGCTTCGACCGCCGCCATCGGCGCTTTCAGGCCTCTGTTGCGGCCGAGCGCCTTGGCAGCAAGTTCGTCGAACTTCTCCGGGTTCTTGCGAAACTCGGTGAGCTTGTGTTCCATCCGGCTCGCGCGCTTAAGCGAAAGCTGCTCGCTGGCGAGGCGCTTAGCAAAGGCAATCGCGCCGGCGAGAAGGTCGCCTTCGATGATTTCGTCGACCAGACCGTCTTGAAGCGCCTGGCTCGCGCTGACCGGATTGCCGGAAAGAATAATGGGAAGCGCCTTTTCGATCCCAATCAGGCGCGGCAGGCGCTGCGTGCCGCCGGCGCCGGGAATGAGACCGAGCTTGATTTCGGGAAGACCCAACTTCGCGTCCTTGCTCGCCACGCGATAATTGCAGCCGAGCGCGACCTCGAGACCGCCGCCGAGCGCGGTACCGTGGATCGCGGCAACCGTCGGCTTCGATACGTTGTCGATGTCGGTGATCGCCTCGATCAGGGAAGGCGCCATCGGCGGCTTGCCGAATTCGGTGATGTCGGCCCCCGCGATGAAGGTACGGCCCGCACAGGCGAGCACGATCGCCTGCACGCTTGCGTCGGCATCCGCCTCCTTGAAAAGCTTCTGCAAGCCTGCACGCACGGCGTGCTTCAGCGCATTCACAGGCGGATTGTCGACGGTAATAACGGCGATTGCGCCTTCGCGGCGCAGCGTAACGGGTTCGCTCACTTTATTTTCCTTGGCGTTTCCTCTTGGCTGAAGCGTAGCGGATTTTCGCTTTGCTGCGAGCCGTTCCCCACTCAAGACACGAATGCAGCGCCCAAAGAGCAATTCCGCTTTGCGGAACACTGTTCTGCATTCTTGACGCGAAAGCTAGAAAGTGGTGCGATTGAAGTCAATCAGTTCGCGCGCAGGAGCGGGGAGTTTACGCGTGCATAGTCCGAGTGCAGCGTCCAAACGCACCGACAGTCAGTTCTCCGAACTCGACGACGGCAACGACCGCAAGTTTGTAGTTGCGCTGGCGCGCGGACTGGATGTGCTGCGCGCCTTCACACCCGGCGAATGGCTCCTCGGCAACAACGAAATCGCCGAGCGCACCGGCCTGCCGAAGACCACGATCTCGCGGCTCACCTACACGCTGACCAAGCTCGGCTATCTCACCCATGTCGAGCGGCTCGGAAAATATTCGCTCGCGCCGGCTGCGCTCTCGATCGGCTATTCGACGCTCGCGAATCTGCGCATCCGCCAGGTCGCGCGCAAGCAGATGCAGGAATTCGCGAACTATGCCGGCGCCTCCGTTGCGCTCGGCAGCCGCGACCGCATGCATCTCATTTACATCGAGCATTGCCGTTCGAAATCCGACGGATTGTTGCGTCTCAATCTCGGCTCGCGGATTCCGATTTCGACGACGGCGATGGGCCGCGCACTGGTGGCGGCACTGCCGGAGGACGAACGCGACTGGCTGATGGGCCACATCAAGCGCCATGCCGCGGAAAACTGGCCGCAGGTGAAGGCCGGCATCGAGAAAGCGATCCGCGATCTCGCGGATCGCGGCTTCACGACCTCGTTCGGCGAATGGGAGAAGGACGTCTACGCCGTCGGCGTGCCGCTGATCCCGCCGGACGATTCCGGCGTCTACGCATTCAACTGCGGCGCCAACGTGTACCAGACGTCGCGGGAACGGCTCGAAGGGGAAATCGGGCCGCGTCTCGTCAATCTCGCAAAGAACATAGAAGCCGCGCTAAGCGGCGGCTGAGGGAAGAAGCGTGAAACAGGGGAAGGCAAGTGGGCAGCAGGGAGACACTGCATCATCGCTTTGACGGGCGATGATGGACATGCGCGTAATCGCAACCCCGGCAGCGGGTGCAGCGCTTAAGTCGAAATTCTCCGGCCCAATTCTTTCGGCGCGGGATGTCGGCGTTCGTTTCGGCGGCATCGTTGCGCTGGATGGAGTTTCGTTCGACCAGGACGAAGGCACGATTCTCGGGCTGATCGGCCCGAACGGCGCCGGCAAGACCACGATGTTCAACTGCCTGAGCCGGCTCTACACGCCGAATACGGGCGATATCGCCTTCCAGGGCAAGTCGATTCTCAAGCTCGCGCCGCATCACATCGCGGGACTCGGCATCGCGCGCACCTTCCAGAACCTCGCGCTGTTCAAGAACATGACCGTGCTCGACAACATCAAGGTCGGGTTTCATCCGGTCACGAAGAGCGACTATTTCAGCGATTCCTTCCGCCTCCCCTGGGTGAAGCGGCAGGAGCGCGAGATCGACGCGCAGGCGCGCGCGATCGTCGACTATCTCGAGTTGCGCAAGGTCGCCGACACGCTCGTCTCCGGACTTCCGATCGGCACGCAGAAGCGTGTCGAGCTTGCCCGCGCACTCGCGGCAAAACCGACACTGCTTTTGCTCGACGAACCGGCCGCCGGCCTGAACCATCACGAGGTCGGCGAACTCGGCAGTCTCATCAAGCAGATCCGCGACGAGCGCGGCGTCACGGTGCTCCTCGTCGAGCATCACATGAGCCTCGTGATGTCGATCTCCGACAAGGTGGTTGCGCTCGATTTCGGCAAGAAGATCGCCGAGGGCACGCCCGCGCAGGTGCAGAAGGACCCGGAAGTGATCCGGGCCTATCTCGGGAGCGGCAAGAAATGAGCACGCCGCTGCTTTCCGCGAAGAATCTCCGCGCCTTCTACGGGCCCACGCAGATTCTCTATGACCTCGACTTCGATATGCACGCTGGCGGCATTACGACGCTCCTCGGCGCGAACGGCGCCGGAAAAACGACGACCCTGCGCGCTCTCTCCGGCATGGTGAAAACCGCCGGCGAAATCCGCTTCGACGGCAAGCTGATCTCGAACAAGGACACCGCCGATATCGTTCGTCTCGGCGTGGCCCACGTGCCCGAAGGCCGCGGCACTTTCGTGCGCCAGACGGTCGAGGAAAATCTTCAGCTCGGCGGCATCACGCAGCCGGCGGGCCAGATCGCCGCCGACATGGACCTCGTGTTCACGTATTTTCCGCGGCTGAAAGAGCGCTTCCGGCAGCAGGCCGGCACGCTTTCCGGCGGCGAGCAGCAGATGCTCGCGATCGGCCGCGCGCTGATGCTGCGGCCCAAGGTGATGCTTTTGGACGAGCCCTCCTTCGGTCTCGCGCCGCTGATCGTGCAGGAAATGTTCGGGATTCTGCGGCGCCTCAACGAGAAGGAAAAGGTGTCGATGTTCCTGGTCGAGCAGAACGCGTCGCTCGCCCTCGAACTCGCCGACCACGCCTATCTTCTGGAAACCGGCCGCGTTGTGATGTCCGGCCCGGCCAAAGAACTCAGCCAGGATGAAAACATCCGGCGCGCCTATCTCGGATACTGAAGGAAGAGCGATGGAACAAGTCGTACAGCAGATCGTCGGCGGGCTTGCGACGGGCGCGATCTACGCCTGCATCGCGCTCGCCATCGTCATGATCTACCAGGCCATTGACCATCTGAACTTCGCGCAGGGCGAGATGGCGATGTTCTCGACCTATATCGCCTGGCAACTGATGCAGTGGGGCATGCCCTATTGGGGTGCGTTCTTCCTCACCATCGCGATCTCCTTCGTGCTCGGCTATGCGATCGAGCGCGCGGTCTTCAAGCCGGTGCACAACGCGCCGGTTCTGAGCCACATCGTCATTTTCATCGCACTCTTCGTCATCATCAATTCGATGGCGGGCTTCATCTGGGAGTTCACGATCAAGCCGTTCCCGACCCCGTTCGGCACCAAGCCGGTGCTCGGCGGCGGAATTCTCAGCGCGCACGGCGCCGGCATGATCGCGGTCACGGGCATCATGCTGGTTCTGCTTTATCTCTTCTTCCGCTTCACCCGGATCGGCCTTGCGATGCGCGCGGCCTCCGCCAATCCGGATTCCGCCCGGCTCGTCGGCATTCGCGTAGGCTTCATGAATGCGCTGGGCTGGGGCATGGCGGCGGCGATCGGCGCGGTGGCGGGCATCATGATCGCGCCTGTCGTGTTCCTGGAGCCCAACATGATGGTGACGATCCTGCTTTACGGTTTTGCCGGCGCGGTGGTGGGCGGGCTCACGAGCCCCGGCGGCGCGGTGTTCGGCGGCTTCGCGGTCGGCGTGATCGAAAACCTCGCGTCGCTGATCCCGCATTTCGGCGCGGAGATGAAGCTCACGATTGCGCTCGCGCTAATCATTCTCGTGCTGACCCTGAAGCCGAACGGCCTGTTCGGCCGCAAGATCGTGAGCCGGGTATAGCCCATGAAAACCACTTCGCCCGTCACGATCCTGATCGCCGGCATCGGCGCGACCGTGATTACGCTTGCCCAGAACTGGAAACTTTCCGGCTTCATTTTCATTCTGATCGCCGGGATTCTTTTCCCGCTGACGGCGTCCGGCGTCTTCACGTTCCAGATCACGCAGCTGCTCATCTACGCGATCGCAATCGCGGGCCTGAATCTGCTCACCGGATTCAACGGCCAGTTTTCGCTGGGCCACAGCGCCTTCTATGCGATCGGTGCCTACGTTTCCGCGATTCTGATGACGCAGTTCGATATGCCGTTCTATCTGACGATTCCGTTCGCGGCGGCGGTCTGCTTCGTGTTCGGCTTCCTGTTCGGGTTGCCGGCGTTGCGGCTGGAGGGCATCTATCTCGCGCTCGCCACTTTCGCGCTGGCGATCGCCACGCCGCAGATTCTGAAGTTCAAGCCGATCGAGCACCTTACCGGCGGCGTGCAGGGTCTTGCGCTCTTCCACATGAAGCCGGAGGCGCCGTTCGGACTGCCGCTCGATCAGGATCAGTGGACGTTCTACGTCACCTTCGCGGTGACGATCCTGATGTTCTTCCTCGCCTTCAGCCTCGTGAACAGCCGCTCCGGCCGCGCGATGAAGGCGATCCGCGACAACCAGATCGCCGCCAAGGTCACCGGCATAAATTTGTCGCTGTTCAAGACACTCACCTTCGGCGTGAGCGCGCTTTTCACCGGTGTCGCGGGTTCGCTGAGTGCGCTCTTGATCGCGTTCGTGGCGCCCGACAGCTTCCAGATCACGCTTGCCGTCGCGATTTTCGTCGGCATGGTCGTGGGCGGAGTAGGCTGGATCCCGGGCGCTTTCCTAGGCGCGCTGTTCATTCTGTTCGTGCCGAACATCGCCGAGCACATCGCCTTCGGCCTTGCGGCCTTCTCCGACTTCGTCCGCGGCTTCATTCCTTTCTTTCCGACAATCGGCGAGCAGAGCTCCAAGGGACTCACCGGCACCGTGTACGGCGTGTTCCTGATCCTGCTCATCTACGTAATGCCGTCCGGCCTGGCCGGGCTGCTTCGACTGGCCGTGCAGCGTCTCGCGCAAGCGAGAGGCTGAACGGTCTTTTCCCAAGGGAGGTACCTATGACGATCAAGAAATACGGAATGGTCCCGGCGCTCGCGCTGGGCTTCGCCGTAGCAATGGCCGGCTCCGCCTCCGCGCAGACGCCGGGCGTTACGGACAAGGAAATCAAGATCGGCAACATCAATCCGTATAGCGGGCCTGCTTCCGCTTACGGCACGATCGGCAAGTCGATCGCCGCCTACTTCAAGATGGTGAACGCCGAAGGCGGCATTCACGGCCGCATGGTCAACTTCATCTCCTACGACGACAGCTACTCGCCGCCGAAGGCGCTGGAGCAGACCCGCAAGCTGGTCGAGCAGGACAACGTGCTTCTGGTGTTCCAGCCGCTCGGCACGCCGGGCAACACCGCGATCCAGGGCTATCTCAACGGCAAGAAAGTGCCGCAGCTCTTCGTCGCGACCGGCGCCACCAAGTGGGGTGACCCGAAGAAGTTCCCCTGGACCATGGGCTGGCAACCCAACTACCAGAGCGAAGGCCGCATCTATGCGGACTACATTCTGAAGAACTACCCGAACGCGAAGATCGGCATTCTCTATCAGAACGACGACTACGGTAAGGACTACGTCAAGGGCCTGAAGGACGGTCTCGGCGCCAAGGCCAAGACCATGATCGTGTCCGAGCAGCCCTACGAAGTCGCGGACCCGACCGTGGACAGCCAGATCATCGCACTGAAGGCTTCCGGCGCCGACGTGTTCTTCAATGCGAGCACGCCGAAATTCGCCGCGCAGTCGATCAAGAAGATGGCGGAGATCGGCTGGAAGCCGGCGCACTTCCTCAACCAGGTTTCGAACTCGGTGGGTGGCGTGCTGAAGCCGGCCGGCTTCGAGAATGCGGAAGGCATCTTCTCCACCGGCTATCTGAAGGATCAGAACGACCCGCAGTGGAAGGACGATCCCGGCATGAAGAAGTGGTTTGCCTTCATGGACAAGTACTATCCGGAAGGCGACAAGACCTCGAGCTTCAACGTCTACGGCTATACCGTCGCGCAGAACCTGCACAAGGTGCTGCTCGCGGCCGGCAAGAACCTGACCCGAGAAGGCGTCATGAAAGCCGCGGCCAACATGAAGGACCTCGAGCTCGATCTCCTGCTGCCCGGCATCAAGGTCAACACCAGCCCGACGGACTTCTATCCGATCGAGCAGAACCAGATGATGCGCTTCAAGGGCGGCAAGTGGGAATTCTTCGGCCCGATCATCTCCGGAGAAGTGCGCGGCAGCTAAGCGCCCTGCGCCGATCTGCATATATAAGGACTCCCCGCCGAAAGGCGGGGAGTTTCTCTTTTCGCGCAACGCTTCGTTAGCCTTAACGGACCCGGAATCGTTACCGGACTTCTCCGAATCCCGAAGAACAACGCTAACAATTCGTAGCCGCGCGGTTAGCAGCTTCTTCAACAATCGTTGTTACAGAAGGCGTTGGCGCAATGCGTCCAACGCGTGCGAACGCGCGAGCCGGATTGCGATCCAAGAAACGATTTTGCCGTGGCAATTCGGCAGGTTTAGGGGACCGCGTTCGCGTCATGTCGCTGATCGTCATCGTCGATGACCGGATTACGAACCGGAACATCTTTGCGAAGCTCGCCACTTCGATCGAAGAAGGCGTGGCCGTTCGCTCGTTCGGCGATCCCGTGGAAGCGCTTGCGTGGCTGAAGGATAACACGCCCGATCTGGTCGTCACCGACTACAAGATGCCGAGCATGGACGGTGCCGAGTTTGTGCGCCGCTTCCGGCAACTGCCCGAATGCGCGGACATCCCGACGATCGTGATTACCGTGTACGAGGAGCGCTCGCACCGGATCAACGCTCTCGAAGCCGGCGCCACCGACTTTCTGCAAAGCCCGGTCGACCACCACGAGTTTCTGACCCGCGCACGCAATCTTTTGCAGCTTCGCAAGCAGCAGCTCGTCATCAAGAGCCGCGCCACCGAGCTCGAGCGCGAACTGATGGACTCTGAGCGCTTCCGCAAGGAAGTGCTGCGCGACAGCCGCGAGCGTCTGGCCCAGGTCATCGACACCGTTCCCGCGCTGATTTCCGCGACCGACCGGGACGGGCGCTGCGTGTTTCTGAACGCCTTTACCGCGAGTTTCTACGGCGTCGATGCGGCGCAGGCGAGCGGCAAGACCGCCGCCGAGATCTTCGGCTCCAACTTCGGACCGCAAAGCGCCGGGCTCGACCGCGTCGTATTCGAGAACGGCAAGGGTCTGCCGAGCTACGAGGAAGAGATCGTCGACCGCGCCGGCAACCGTCACGTTTTCCTGACCACGAAATCGCCGCTTCGCGATCGCGCCGGCAAGGTCATCAACGTGCTGACGACCTCGCTCAATATCACGGAGCGCAAGCAGGCCGAAGAGCATCTCCATCATCTTGCGCATCACGATCCGCTCACGGGTCTGCCGAACCGCACCTTCTTCCACGACAGCGTCCGCAAGCAGATCGCGCGCACGCGCCGCGGCGACAAGCAGTTCGCGCTGCTGCTGCTCGACCTCGACCGTTTCAAGGGCGTCAACGACGTGCTGGGCCATCACCAGGGCGACCAGCTGCTCAAGGCGGTGGCGCAGCGTCTGTGCAACGCGGTCCGCGAGAGCGATATCGTCGCGCGGCTCGGCGGCGACGAATTTGCGATCCTGCAGACCGAAATCTCACGCACCGAAGACGCGGTAACGCTCGCCGAAAAGATCATCAAGACGCTGGATCAACCCTTCGAACTGGACGGTCAGGAGATCAACACCACCGCGAGCGTCGGCATCACCGTGCATCCGACCGACGGCGTCGACGTCGATGTTCTGCTGAAGAATGCCGATCTTGCGATGTATCAGGCCAAGGCCGAAGGCCGGAACGCCTGGCGCGTGTTCGCCTCCGACATGCACACCAACGCGCGCGAGGCCATCGTGCTCGAGAGCGACCTGCGTCAGGCGCTCGCGAAGAAGCAGTTCCTGCTCTACTACCAGCCGCAGATCGATCTGCGCACCGGCCGCATTATCGGCGCGGAAGCGCTCCTGCGCTGGCGCCGTCCGGGTTCCGGCCTCGTGCGGCCGGCGGAATTTCTGCCGCTCGCCGAGGAAAACGGCCTCGTCGTGCCGATCAACGAGTGGGTGCTGTTCGAGGCCTGCCAGCAGGCGAAAATCTGGACAAAGCAACACGGCCAGTTCCGGATCGCGGTGAACCTGTCGCCGGTCCAGTTTCGCAAGCAGGATATCCGCCAGCATGTGCTCGATGTGCTGGAGAAAACCGGCCTCGATCCGCGGGCGCTGGAGCTCGAGCTCACCGAAAGCATTCTCATGCAGAACCCGGAATCGGCCGCCAGCGACGTCCGGTTCCTGCAGGAAAAAGGCGTCACCTTCTCGATCGACGATTTCGGCGTCGGCTATTCCTCGCTCTCTTATGTGAAGACCCTGCCGGTCGACCGCCTGAAGATCGATCAGGGCTTCATCCGCAACGTCAATACGGATCCGAACGATGCCGCCATCGTCCGTGCGATCATCAATCTCGGCCACAGCCTGAATCTGAAGATCATGGCCGAAGGCGTCGAAACCGCGGAGCAGCTCGCCTTCGTCCGCAACGAAGGTTGCGACGAGGTGCAGGGGTTCTATTTCAGCCCGCCGGTGCCGGCGGAGGATTTCGCTTTCCTGTTCAACCAGCAGAATTTGCTGGCGCGAACGGCGTGAGGGGTACGCCATGACCACAGCTGTGAAATCCAGTTTCTCGCTGCTCGGATTTCTGAAGAGCCGGCTTAAGAATCGCCCCGACGGCGAACACGAGATGGTGATCAATCGCGTCGCCATCAGCGCGCTCATCCTGATCTATATCGGCGTGACTTCCCTGTTCGGCGTGCAGGTGCCGCAAGAGGCCGTCGTTCTGGTCACGCTGTTCTTCGGCATTTCCTTCGCGTTCCTCGCGCATATGCTGTATCGGCCGGGCGTAAGCGTTCCGCGCCGTGTGGTCGCGATGTTGTCCGATCTCGGCTTTCTCTCCTGGGGCATTCACGCGGGCGACGAGGCGCTTTCGCTGCTTTATCCGATCTATCTCTGGGTCATTTTCGGAAACGGGTTCCGTTTCGGCCTGAAGTACCTGTTCGGTTCGATGCTGGTCGCGGTCGCCGGGTTCTCCGCGGTCGTGGCGACGACCGAATACTGGGCGCATCATCCCAAGCTTGCCTACGGTCTGATCGGCGGTCTCGTCATTCTGCCGATCTATGCCGCGACGCTGATCAAGAAGCTGCAGGCTGCGAAGAACGAGGCCGAGCAGGCGAACAAGGCGAAAAGCCTGTTTCTGGCCAGCATCAGCCACGAGTTCCGCACGCCGCTGAATGCCGTGATCGGCATGAGCGACATGCTGCGCGATACCAAGCTCAACGCCGAGCAGCTCGACATGACGCAGACGATCCGCGGCTCGGCGCGCGCATTGCTTGCGCAGATCAACGATATCCTCAACTTCTCGCGCATCGAGGCCGGCCAGATGCCGGAGCACGCGACCGACTTCGATCTGCACGCCATCATGGGGCAGGTCCGCTCCATGCTGGTCGCCCAGGCGAAGGAAAAGGGCGTTTCCCTGTCGCTCCATGTAGCTCCCCAAACGCCGTTCAGGCTGCACGGCAACGCGCGGGCGCTGCACGACGTGCTGACCAACCTCGCTGCGAACGCCGTGAAGTTCACCGAGCGCGGCAATATCTCGCTTGCCGCCGGATTGATCGAACAGAAGGACGGCAGCGCGCGTATCCGCTTCGAAGTTTCCGACACCGGCATCGGCATCGCCGAGCAAGCGCGCGAGAAAATTTTCCAGAGTTTCACGCAGGCCGACGAAAGCATCGTCGACCGCTTCGGCGGAACCGGCCTCGGCCTTGCGATCGTCAAGCAGCTTGTGGAGCGCCAGGGCGGCGTCATCGGCGTCGACAGCAAGCTGGGTGAGGGCAGCACGTTCTGGTTCGAGCTCGACTATCGCATCTGCGCGAACGAGAACGCCGATGGAATTCCCGATCTCTCCGACGCGCGGGTCATTCTGCTTGCCCGCACCGGCGACAGCGCGGCCGGCATCGAGCCCATGCTCGAGGCTTCGCACACGACGCTGGAGATCGCGCGCACGCCCGGCCAGGCCTGTGACCAGATTGCGCTGCCTGAGGCGAGCGGTATCCGCCGCACCATCGTGATCGTGGACGGCGATCAGATTCAGCCCGATCTTGAGACGGTCGGCTCGACGCTGAACAAGATGTCCCGCGGCACCAATCTTTCCGTGATCCTGCTTTCCACCGATGCCGCCGCCGGTATGCTGCCGCTGCCCGCGCGCTTCGATTTCGTGGCGTCTGTCGGCAAGCCGGTCGATATGCGGCTGCTCGGCGCGGCGCTGCGTGTCGCGAAATCGGGCGATGCCGCCGCCATCGACGAGGACGGCAACGCTGCGGCCGAACGGCCCGTGCGGAAGCTCTCCGTACTCGTTGCCGACGACAACCGCACCAATCAGAAGGTCATCGGCAAGATTCTCGAGCGTGCCGGCCACGACGTCAGCATCGTCAATAACGGCGAGCAGGCGCTCGACGCGATGCAGGCAAAAGCCTTCGATATCGCGCTGATGGATGTGAACATGCCGGTGCTGAACGGTATCGAGGCGACCAAGCTGCATCGCTTCGCCTCGCTCGGCAAGGCGCGTCTGCCGATCGTCGCGCTGACCGCCGACGCGACGCCGGAGACCAAACAGCGCTGCGAGGAAGCGGGCATGGATGCCTGCGTGATCAAGCCGATCGAGCCCGCTCGCCTTCTCAACATCATCGATTCCATCGTCGGCGAGAAACCGGTCAGCGACGAGCAGGCCTTCGCGGAAAGCGAAACCGTCAGGCGCATCACTTCGCATCCGAAGTTCAAATCATCGGATGCTTCCTCGATCGATATTCGTGCGCTCACCGATCTCGAGGCTTTGGGCGGAGCGAAGTTCGTCGACGAACTGATCGCGGACTTCAATCGCGACACCGAATCGCTGCTCGGAGACCTCAAGCAGTCGGCAAAGTCCGGCGATGTCACCGCTTTCCGGGAACAGCTCCACGCCATGCGCAGCGGTGCCGCGAATATCGGCGCCCGCCGGATCTACAAGATGTGTCTGTCGTGGCGGCATATCGGCGAGCGCGAACTCGACCAGCGCGGCAGCGACTATCTAGCCAAGCTCGGTGCGGAGTTCGACAGCGTTCGCGATGCGCTGAACTCATACTCGCTGCATCGCCGGACGGAAGTCCCGCAGAAAGCCTAGGCTTCGTTTTTGGCCACCGGGCGCAGGCTGCCGCCGGCACTCCTGCGCCGGTCCTGCGCCGCAACCAGGCGCTCCATCTTGCGCAGGTCGATCTCCTGAAGCCGGAGCGCGGTTTCGACCCAGATCTCGATGATGTCGCGCAGTTCCTCGAACGGCAGCGGCTGTGCCTTGCGCCGCGCCGCGTAAACCGCGCATTGCGACGTGAAGCGCCGGCCGCGGCTCGCGAGATAGTCGCGCAACATCGCCTCTCCCTGTCCGGGAGCGGCGAGCATGTTGATCAGCCCCATCTCGTAGAGCTCTTCAGCCTCATAAACCTTGCCGGACAGGATCATGCGTTCGGCGCGCGCGGCATCGAGTCTGCGGCTCAACAGACTGAAAGCGCCCATGCCGGGGAAAAGATTGAAAAGAATCTCGGGGAATCCGAACTTCGCATGCCGCTCCGCGACGACGAAGTCGCAGGCCAGCGCGGATTCGAACCCGCCGCCGAGCGCGTCGCCCTGCACCAGCGCGACCGTCATTAACGGCACGTCGAGGCCGACGGCGTTGTTGTGCAGCACGTCGATGCAGGCCCGCGCATAGGCCATCAGCCCGTGCCGGTCCTGCGCGCGGATGTGACGCGCGAGCAGCGTAAGGTCGCCGCCGAGATTGAAGATGCCGGGAATGCGCGACGCGAGCACGAAATACTGCACGGGCATTTCTCCCGCCGCGCGCGCCTCCATGCTCTCTTTCTTGATCGCCTGTTGCAGCGTGTCGAGATCGCGCAGGAGGCCCGGCGTGTAGCTCGGCCGGCCGTTCGGCTTCATAAACGCCCAGCACGCGCGCGTCTTATCGTCGAACTCGACCTGCAATTCGGAGAAATGCTGGTTCGGGAACTGTGCCTGTGAGGGCAGGGCCGGGAGAGCGTTGCCATAGTTTTCGGGCGGCACGAACCAGGGGTTCGAGATCAAAGTGTATTTCGGCGAACTCATGGTCACGCATCCCCATACGCAACAGGTACAAGTCCGGCCGCGAGGAAACGCCTGAAAATCAGGCCGGTTTGAACCGGAACGCCGAATATTGCCGCATCGGGCCCGCCGCCGTATGCGATCATATTAACTCCCGCTTCACCATAATGGTGAGCTTTCGCAATGCATGGTTAATATGCATTAACCATACCAATGCGGCCGTCTCGCTGAAATAAGGCCGGCTTGCCGCAGGCGACCTGCATAGCGTCGGCTGCCCGCCGCGCGGGCGCAGACGCTGGCTCCTTATCGTGAATGTTTTGCGAAGCGCGGTACCGCGGTGTGCGTCCCCGCGCGTGCAAGAAAGCGGCAACGATACCGCTTCAGTTGCGCTTCATTATAAATCAAATGCGCGGAATTCTTTCACTGAATCCATACGGGGGGCGATGTCTCATTAGGCAACAAGAATACGTTCTCGCTCCTGGGGTGCACCGTCTTGCGTATCAGCGCAGTCTTCATGATCGTCGTCGCGCTCGTCTTTGGCGCGCTCGCCGTTTTCGTGGCGCAGTCCTGGCTCAACAGCCAGAACGCCGCCCGCCTGAAAAACGTTCCCGCACCGGTCGCGGTGAAGACGCGGACCATCGTGGTCGCGACCTCGCCGTTGCGCTTCGGCGTCGAACTCAACGCGCGCAATCTTCGCGAGATTCCGTGGCCCGACAACGCGGTACCGGACGGCGCTTTCGTCTCGATCGAGTCGCTGCTTTCGGCCGGCAAGCGCATGGTCCTGACGGCGATCGCAGAGAACGAACCGATCCTTGCTTCCAAAATCACCGGACCCGGCCAGCGCGCGACCCTTTCGGCGGTTCTCACGCCCGGCAAGAAGGCCGTCACGGTTCGCGTGAACGATATCGAGGGCGTCGCCGGTTTCGTGCTTCCTGGCGACCGCGTGGATATTTTCCTGACCCGCAACGCCGGCGGCGAACGTGGAACGCCCGGCAACAGCAGCTCCGATGTCGTGCTCCAGAACGTGCGCGTGCTGGCGATCGACCAGATCGCGGACGACCGCATGGACAAGCCCGCCGTGGTGAAAGCCGTGACGCTGGAAGTCGAAATGGCCGAAGGCCAGAAGCTTTCGCTCGCGGCCTCGCTCGGCACCTTGACGCTTGCGCTGCGGCAGGCCGGCGACACCGCGCCGCAGCCGTCGCGGCAGATCACCGCCGAGGACCTCGGCAAGCCGCAGAAGAAGACCGGATCGCTCGGCAATTTCTCGACCATTACGGTCACGCGCGGAACGAAAAAAGAGAATTACAGCGTGCCGGTGGAAGCGGCGATCAACACCACGGCAAATCAGGGCGTCACCCGCTAGGCCGAAAACGGCAACGGGTAAACAGGGGCGATAGTCGTGAACAACATGCACTCGAACGGGATCGGCTGGACGATCTTCAGGCGCGCGACGGTCTCGTGGCTGGTGGCGCTGCTTGCGCTCTCGAGCCCGCTTGCGACCGTCGCTTCCGGGCAGGCGCAGGCACAGTCGAAGCTGCGCGTGGTCAAACTCTCGCCCGACAGCCGCACCTCGCAACTGCTGGTGCCGCTCGGCAAATCCGAAAACATCCGCACCAGCGCGAGCTTCATCGACGTCGTGGTCGGCGACCCCGAGATTGCCGACGTGATGCCGCTGACCGACCAGACGCTTTCGGTGCTCGGCCGCAAGGTCGGCCTCACCCGGATTTCGGTCTATGGCGAAGGCAAGCAGCTCGTCGGTGTGTTCGACGTCGAGGTTTCGCACGATACCAACGCGATCGCCGCGGCGATCCGCGCCCAGTATCCGGAGGCGAAGGTCCGCGTGACGACCGTGAACGGCCGCATCATGCTTTCCGGCATCGTTCCGGATGCCGTGACCCTCGACAAGGCGATGCAGTTCGCCAAGCAGTTCAGCCCCGATGTCATCAATTCCGTGAGCGTCGCCGCCCCGCAGCAGGTGCTGCTCGAGGTGCGCTTCGTCGAAGCCTCGCGCAACGCGGGCCGCGAACTCGGCGTGCAGTGGGATGTGGTCGGCAACAATATCGCCGCCGCTGCCGGCAGCGCGGGCCTGATCTCCGGGACCATGCCGTTCGGCGCCGTGCTCGGCAGGCTCGTCGATCGCGGCGTGAAGGTAGACGCGATGATCAACGCGCTCGAACAGCGCGGTGTTGCGCGCCGCCTGGCGGAGCCGAACCTTGTCGCGCTCTCGGGCGACACCGCGAGCTTCCTTGCGGGCGGCGAGTTTCCGTTCCCGGTCGCTTCCCAGTTCAACCAGGTCACGATCCAGTTCAAGAAGTTCGGCGTCGGTCTCGCCTTCACGCCGACGGTGCTTTCGCACGGTCTCATCAATCTAAAGATCGAGCCAGAAGTCAGCCAGCTCGACCCGACCAATGTCGTGCAGGTGGGCAACATCGCCGTGCCGAGCCTGATCGTGCGCCGCGCGAGCACGACGATCGAATTGCGGGACGGCCAGAGCTTCGCGATCGCAGGCCTGCTGCAATCGACCAGCAGCACGGCCGCCGACCAGCTCCCCTGGATTGCGGACGTGCCGGTGCTCGGCTCGCTGTTCCGTTCCGCCTCGTTTCAGAAGCGCGAGACCGATCTCGTCATCATCGTGACGCCGCGCCTCGTGCGTCCGGCCCGCCCCGGCGATCTCCTGCGCACGCCGCTCGACGCCAACGCGCCGCCGAACGACAGCGATCTGTTCCTCTACGGCAAGCATGAGATGACGCCGGCGGATATCCGCAAATTGTACGGGCCCGCGGCGCGCCGTCCGCATGTCGGCCATCAGCTCGATTTCCCGGAGGTTTCCGCCAATGCAAACTAATTCCCTGCGGCTGCTTTCGGCGGCGGCGCTTTCGGTTGCGCTCGCCGCGTGCTCGGACATCTACTACGACCGCCGCGATGCGCTCCATCTTTCCGCGAGCAACGCGAACGCCACGAACATCGCGGTGCAGACCATCGACCCCTGGCCGCGCCACGCGGCGCAGCGCGAGATCCTGACCAACGGCGAGAAGATCCAGCCGGCGATCCAGCGCTACAAGGAGGGCAAGGTGACGCCGCCGCGCGGCCTTGGCACCAGCTCGATCGAGCTTTCGACGAGCCCGGGTTCCGGCGAGAACAAGTAAGCTCTCCGCTCCGCGAAGCAGACCGGTCGCATAGACCCGCCCGCACGAATGCGGGCGGGTTCTGCTTTCGCGTTTCTGAGGGCAATCCGTAAAGTTCTATTCAATTCAACCTCGCAATTTCATTCGGACGAAACTCGCAGGCGCTACAAATATACCCAAAGTGCCACGCGAATGAGCGGGGAAGCATGGGGACTTGCGGACGAGAGCGATGAACGATCACAGCAGGAAAAGCGGGACGACGCATGTCGTGACCATCTCGTCTGACCGGCAATTCCGGCAGATGGTCGAGACGACGTTCTCGTCGCAGCTGCAGATTTCGCTTGAGATGGTGGAAAGCGATCTCACGCAGGTCGATGATGCGCCGGTCGGCGGGGCCGCCGTCGTTATCGTCGATCTCGACGCGTCGGACGAGGCGCAGATTGCCGCGCTGGCGCGTCTAACCGCAAAGTCGGGCAGCGCGCCCGCGGTGGTGGTGACGCAGTTCTTCGACGAGAACGTCGCGCGCCGGCTGCTGCAAATTCGCGTCGCGGATTTTCTTGTGAAGCCCGTCGCGCCGATCGAACTCGTGCGCGCCTGCGCTCGCGCCGCCAAGAAGCCGGCGCAAGGCGAGAACGCAGCGGAGGCGGAGATTTTCACCTTCCTGCCTTCGGCCGGAGGCGTCGGCGTAACCTCGATCGCAATTCAGGCCGCGCTCCTCTTGCAAGGTTCCACGCGCGGAGGCTCCTCGACCTGTCTGGTCGATCTCGATTTCCAGCACGGCGCGGTCGCCGACTATCTCGATATCGAGCCCCGCCTCGATTTGAGCGAGATCGAGCCGCGTCCGGAGCGCCTCGACCGGCATCTGCTCGAAGTGATGCTGACGCATCATTCCTCCGGACTTTCCGTGATCGCGGCGCCGAACCGCCCGGCCGAGATGCGCTCCTTCGACCCGGTCATGGTCACGCGCCTGCTCGATCTCGTTTCGTCGCATTTTCGCTACGTCGTGATCGACATGCCGCGCACCTGGTTTCCGTGGACCGACAGCGTGCTCCTGGGCTCGAACAAGCTCTTTATCGTGAGCGAGATGACGATCCCCGGTCTGCGTCACGCTAAGAAGCTCGTGTCCGCGATCAACGAGCGCCTTGGCGAGAGTGCGAATCCGCAGGTGATCGTAAACCGCTTCGAGTCGCGCATGTTCGCACCCGGGCTGCGGCTTGCGGATATCGAAAGCGCCCTTGGCGGTGCCTTCGCAGGATCGGTACCCAACAATTTCCGCATCGTTCGCGAAGCGATCGACCGCGGCATTCCGCTTGAGGAGGTGAAGCCCGGAAACAACGTCGTGCTCGCGCTGAAGAAGCTGATCCTTCCGGCGGCGAAAGAATCCAAACAGACCGGCGCCCTGTCGCGCCTCTTCAGGAAGGCGGGATAAGGGATCATGGCCGTGCTCGGACGTTTCAGTGCGCGAACGGCGCCGCAGCCCGCACCGGCGCCGCTTCCGGAAGTCGAAGCGCCGCGGCTCGAGCCTTCGCTGCTCGACAATCTCGCGAACTCGCCCGAGCCCGAGCCCGCCGGCGCACAGAACCTTCTGCTCACGAGCCGGATGCTCGATGCCAAGGTGCGCCTGCACCGCAAGGTCATCGAGGAGTTCAATCTTTCCGCGATGGAAAAATTGCCGGAGGAAGAGGTCCGCCGGCAGGTCTACAACATGGTGTCCCAGTTCACGAAGGCGGAGCGCATCGCCCTGAACGGGAACGAGCTCGACGAATTCGTGAGCGAGATCATCGACGAGATGACGGGTCTCGGTCCTATCGAGCCGCTGCTCAAGGATCCGACCATCAACGACATTCTGATCAACGGCCCCGAATGCGTCTTTGTCGAGCGCATGGGCATGCTGGAAGCGACCCCGGTGCGCTTCAAGGACGAGCCGCACCTTCTGCGCATCGTAAACAAGATCGTGTCCGCGGTCGGCCGCCGCGTCGACGAGTCGCATCCGCTCTGCGACGCACGCCTCTTGGACGGCTCGCGCGTCAACGTCGCGATCCGCCCGATCGCGGTGGACGGGCCGCTGGTCTCGATCCGCAAATTCTCCAAGAAGCCATTCAATCTGAACAAGCTGATCGACATCGGTGCGATCCGTCCGCAGATGGCGGAAGTGCTCGCGGCCGCCGTGAAGGCGCGCGTGACGCTTCTCATTTCCGGCGGCACCGGCTCCGGCAAGACCACGATGCTGAACGCGCTCTCCGCCTTCATTTCGGAGAAGGAGCGTCTCGTCACCATCGAGGACGCCGCCGAATTGCAGCTTCAGCAGCCGCATGTCGGCCGCATGGAAACCCGGCCGCCGAATATCGAAGGCAAAGGCGAGATTCGACAGCGCGAACTCGTGAAGAACGCGCTGCGTATGCGCCCCGACCGCATCATCCTCGGCGAGTGCCGCGGCGAGGAAGCTTTCGACATGTTGCAGGCGATGAATACGGGCCACGAAGGCTCGATGGCGACCATTCACGCCAACGCCCCCCGCGAGGCGATTTCGCGTCTGGAGCAGATGATCGGCATGGCCGGAATGCCGATGACGATCGCGAGCATCCGCGGCCAGATCGCTTCGGCCGTGAAGCTGATCGTTCAGTTGCAGCGCCTCTCCGACGGCAAGCGCAAGGTTACGAGCATCGCCGAGATCACCGGCATGGAAGGCGACATCCTGCAGATGCAGGAAATCTACAAATATGTTCGTACCGGCACCGCCGCCGACGGTTCGGTGGAAGGTCACTTCCAGGCGACCGGCGTGCGGCCGCGCTTCCTCGCGGAACTGACCGCGCGCGGGATCAATATCCCGGGCTCCTATTTCGATCCCTCGCAGCACTTGTGACGCGCGATGCCGTTCGAGATCGATCAGCTTCACCTGTTCTATTTTCTGGCGGCGGTCTCCGCGATTCTCGTCGCGGAGGCGACCTATCTGTTTTTCTACAACAAGGCGTCGTACCGCAGTACGCTGAACCGGCGCCTGCGCCTGATGAAGCATCAGCCGAACCGCGAGCAGATTCTCGTGCAGCTCCGGCGCGAGCGTTCGCTCACCGCGGCCGGCACCTATTCGAGCGCGTTCACGTCCCTGAACCGGCTGGTGCTGCAATCAGGACTGAAGCTCTCGGTCGGCAGGCTTGCCGCGATCTGTGCGATACTTTTCGTGGCATGCTTCGCCGTCGTCTGGGTGCTGCGTGAGAGTTTTTTTCAGGCGGCGATCGCGGCGCTGCTCTGCTCGATTTTCCTGCCGCTTCTGGCGCTGCGCATTCGGCGCAGCCGCCGCCACAAGGCCTTCGGTGCGCAGTTCCCGGACGCGATCGACATCATCGTGCGAAGCCTGAAGGCCGGCCATCCCGTGCCGGTCGCGATCTCGATGGTAGCGCGTGAAATGCCCGATCCCATAGGCTCCGAGTTCGGCATGGTGTCGGACGAGGTCACCTACGGCGCCGACCTCGAGACCGCGATGCGTTCGCTCTATTTCCGTGTGGGGCAGGACGATCTGCCGCTGTTCGTGACCGCGGTGGCCATTCAGGGTTCGACCGGCGGAAACCTGAGCGAAATCCTGCAAAACCTTTCGGCGATCATCCGGCTGCGCTTCAAGATGCGGCGCAAGGTCAAGGCGCTCGCCGCCGAGGGCAAATACTCCGCGATCATTCTCTCCGGTCTGCCGATCGCGATGTTCGCGATTCTGCAATCCATGACGCCGGACTTCTACGGCAAGGTCTGGCACATCGACCTGACGAAGATCGTGCTTGCCTGTGCCGGAGCCTGGATGCTGACCGGAAATTACATCATGTGGCGTCTCGTGAACTTCAGGATCTAGCGCGATGGAAGCTCTTTACTCCGCGCTGTCGCCGCTGGTGGGCAACAACCCCGTGACGCTCGTGAGCGCGCTGATTTTCTTTGCGACGGCTGCCTTGTCGCTCGGCATCATGTCGGTCGTGAGAAACCGCGCCGAGCTGAAGCGGCGCGCGTCGGCGATCACGGCGGACGTGCCGGGCCGCGTCAACGAGGCCTCCGACAAGCGCTCGCTGCGCTATGCAAGCATCGCCGCCGCGCAGAGACTGATCGAGTATACGACGAAACACTACGCATCCGCCGACAACACCAATATGAAGATGCTCCGCCGCAAGCTGATCGAGGCGGGGCTGCTCGATCCGCGCGCGCCGGGATTCTTCTTCATCGCGCGGACCGCGCTCGCCATTGTCTT
Organism: Pseudomonadota bacterium; assembly: GCA_041694745.1. Taxonomy (GTDB): domain Bacteria; phylum Pseudomonadota; class Alphaproteobacteria; order Rhizobiales; family Xanthobacteraceae. The sequence goes on along the minus strand of JBGFSD010000060.1, from coordinate 35,330 downwards.
CGCGGCGGTCGCGATGCCGGCCGTGCCGATGCTGCTGCCCGAACTGACGCCGACCTGGTTCTGGATGTGCGTGCTCTGCTCCGGAATGATGGGCTACATGGCGCCCAGTCTCTATCTCGACCGGCGCATCAAGACCCGCCAGCACGAGCACCGCGCCGGCTTTCCGGACTTCATGGATCTGCTGGTGGTCTGCGCCGACGCGGGACTTTCGATGGAGGCCTCGCTCGATCGCGTCGGCCGCGAACTGTCGGATTCCTACCCGTCGCTCAGCGCCAACATCCACATGGCGACGCTCGAAATCCGCGCCGGGCGCACCTTGAGCGAGGCGCTCGAGCATCTCGCGGACCGCCTCGGCCTCGAGGAGGCGCGGGCCTTCGCGACCCTCCTGCAGCAGTCGGCCGAACTGGGTTCGAGTCTCACCGAGGCACTCCGCGTCTACTCCGACGACATGCGTCACAAGCGGCTCTCCACCGCGGAAGAGAAGGCCTACAGCCTGCCTGCGAAGCTCTCGGTGCCGCTCGTGCTCTGCATCTTCCCGGTGCTCGTCATCGTCACCATGCTGCCCGCCTACATTCGTGTGAAATACGGCCCCTTCTAGAGAGGAACGCGCCCGCAATGGTTTGTTTACCGTCCGCTTTTAGGCTCGTTCCGGCGAGGGTCCGCTCGAGTTCGCCGCACCGCGGCGCGAAGGCACGGAGTGCGTATCGCTTCGAGGACCCGGGTAGTTTGCACATGCGTATCGTAGCCGCGCGTTCGATCCTCCTTGCAGCGTTCATGGCGCTGACGCTTGCCGGCTGCAAGACCGACGGCTCGTTCGATCTGTTCGGCTCGTTCGAACCGCCGGCGCCGGCGAACAATAATGCGGCGTTCGATCATCCGCCGGCTCCGCAGGCAAACAGCTTCGACGAGCAGGAAGTCCCGCCGCCGCAGGCAGCCGAGGAGCGTCCGGTCTACAACAATCCGCTGAACAACACGCCGCGCGGCGAGGCGCTCACCGGCAACAACCCCGCCGACGACATCAAGCTCGGCAAGAAGCACTATCGCGAGCAGAACTTCGGCCTTGCGGAGCGCCACTTCCGCCGCGCCGTCGAGGCCGCTCCGCAAAATGCCGAAGCTTGGATGGGTCTCGCCGCTTCCTACGACAAGCTGCGCCGCTTCGATCTCGCCGACCGCGCGTACCAGCAGGCCCTGGCAATTCGCGGACCGACGCCGGAACTGCTGAACAACCACGGCTACTCGTACATTTTGCGCGGGGACTACAAGAACGCGCGCATCAAGCTCGCCGCCGCCAAGGCGAAAGATCCCGGCAACAAGTACATCCAGAACAACATCGATCTTCTGGAAGACTCGATCCGCAACGCGCGCTGAGCAGGGGTATTCTCAAGTTCAATCGTTATGGCCGGGCTGAACACTTGTCCCGGCCATCCACGTCTTTAGGGTTTTTCGCGCAGCAAAGGCGTGGATGCCCGGCACAAGGAATGTGCTCGGGCCGGCGAAGCCGGACCCGAGTGCCGGCCATGACGAGTTTAGCTTGTCAGGTAACCGGTTCCTTCTAGGAAATTACCGCGCGACGATCGGCTGCGCCTTGAGTGCGGGCTCGCGCACCGCGACCCCCGGAAACTCCGAACCCTCCTCGAACCACGACTGCGGTGCCGGATGGCCCCACAGCGTCTGCCGCTGCGGATCGCGCAGCGTCCAGCGGATCGGCGCGTGATCGGGATCGGCGGTCAGGTAGTCGCTCGTGAAGAGTTCGACCCGATGCCCGTCAGGATCGCGGACATAGAGGAAGAAGGCGTTGGAGATTCCGTGACGGCCCGGCCCGCGCTCCATGTTCTTGAGAAATCCCGTCGTCGCCATCACGTCGCAGATGTTGAGAATGTCCATCGGTGTCGCGGTCCAGACGCCGATGTGATGGAGCCGCGGGCCGTAGCCGTTGGTGAAGGCGAGGTCGTGCACGTTGCCCTTGCGGTGCATCCACACCGCCCAGAGTTTCGGATCCGGGTCTTCGGTTTCGGTGTATTCCGTCGCGCGGAAGCCGAGCTCGGTATAGAAGTCGACGCTCGCCTGCACGTCGGGCGTGAAGCAGTTGACGTGATCGATGCGCTGGATGCGCGCGCCGCGATGCTCGCCGTATTTTTGCAGCAGCGATTGCGCCTGATCCATCGAGAAATAGAACTCGAGCGGCATGCCGTGAATGTCGGCCGCATGCAGCGTGCGGCCCTGATGCGGGATTTCGACGAACTTCGCGGGCAGGCCTTTCTTGTTGAACCAGTGCCTTGCGCGCTCCAGATCCTCCTCGCTCGCGAGCTTGAAGCCGAGCACGCGCGCCTTCGCGTCCGCCTTCTTCAGGATGATCGAGTGGTGATTGCGTTCCTCGATCGCGCGCAGGCGGATCGCGTCATTGGAGGCCGCGGTGACCGTGTAGCCGAGGCAATCGACATAGAAGGCGCGCGAACGCGAAAGATCGGAGACGCCGAACTCGACATGCGAGACACGAACGACGTTGAAGGGCGGGTTGAATACGGGCTTCGGAATCGGCATGGCGCAGGCTTTCCTTCAGACGCCGAGACGGGAAATCTTGTGATCGCCGAGCGCGATCGCGATGTTCTTCGTCTCCATGTAGAAATCGAAGCTGTAGTCGCCGCCGTCGCGGCCGATGCCGGAGTTCTTCACGCCGCCGAACGGCGTCGGCAGATGCCGCACGTTCTCCGAGTTCACCCAGACCATGCCGGCTTCGACGCCCTGCGCCATGCGATGCGCGCGGCCGACATCGCGCGTCCAGATGTAGGCGGTCAGCCCGTAGCGCACGTCGTTTGCGATCGAGAGCGCCTCCTGCTCGTCGGCAAAGGGGATCATGGTCAGCACCGGCCCGAAAATTTCTTCCTGCGCGATCTTCATCGTGTTGTTCGCGCCCGTGTAAAGCGTGGGCTCCACGTAGTTTTCGCCGAGCGAGGAGCGTACGCCGCCGGCCGCAACGGTGGCACCCGCGCTGCGCGCGGCATCCACATAGGACATCACCTTCTGCACATGCCGCTGATGAATGAGCGGGCCGATCTCGGTCGCGGGATCGAGCGGGTGGCCGACCTTGATCTTCTTGATGCGCGCGGCGGCTTTGGCCGCGAACTCTTTATATATGGAGGCCTGCACGAGCGCGCGGCTCGATGAGGTGCAGCGTTCGCCGTTCAGGCTGTAGATCATGAACAGCACCGCGTCGAGCGAACGCTCGAGATCGGCGTCGTCGAACACGATCACCGGGTTCTTGCCGCCGAGTTCGAAATGCACGCGCTTCAGCGTCTGCGCCCCCTGCGCCATGATCGCGCTGCCGGTCGAGGTTTCGCCGACAAAGCCGATCGCCTTGATGTCCGGGTGCTCGGTGAGCGCGCGGCCGGCGTCCTCGCCGAAGCCGTGCACGACATTCAGTACGCCCGCAGGCAGCCCGGCTTCGAGCGCGATTTCCGCGAGCAGCGCTGCCGTGAGCGGGCTCCACTCCGCGGGCTTGTGCACGACGGTGCATCCGGCCGCGAGCGCCGGCGCGATCTTCCAGGTCGAAAGCATGAACGGCGTGTTCCACGGCGTGATCACGCCGACCGGGCCGATCGGCTCGCGGAGCGTGTAATTCAGATGTGTCGCGGTCGGCAGCGACAGGCCGTCTGCGGCCGAAGGTGCGCGGTCGGCATAGAAGCGGAAATTTTCCGCGCCCCGGAGCGCCGCCTTGCTCATGTAGCGGATCGGCTGGCCGGTATCCATGCACTCGGTGAGCGCGATCTCCTCGGCGCGCGCCTCGATCGCATCCGCGATCCGGTGCAGGATTTCGCGGCGCTGTTCGCCGCTGGTCTTGCGCCAGGGCAGGAAGGCGCGCTTCGCGGTCTTCGCGGCCTGGTCGATGTCGTCGGCAGTGCCCCGCACGACCGTCGCGAGCAGGGAATCGTCCACCGGCGAGCGCGTTTCGAAGGTGCCCCCGCTGCCGATTGCCGGCTTGCCGTCGATCCAGTGATGGAGTGTCTTGCCGCGAAAGCGCGCAAGATATTGCCGCGCACGCGCGAGCGCGTCGTCGAAAGCGCTCATGCCGCGCTGCCTTTCTCGACCTGCGCGTGCAGCGAGTTCTTCTTGAAGCTCATGTTGTGGTCGATCTCCCCGATCTCGACCGACAGCGCAATGCCGCGCTTTTTTCGTGCGCTCGAAAGCAGCGCATCAACCGCGGCAAGCGTTGCGTTGCCGAGCCGCTCGCGATCCTCCGCGGAGCGGCCCTCCAGGATGTTCGCACGTACATGCAGGAAGGCATGCTCCGGATTTCCGTCCGCGATCTTGTAGATGTCGTGCTTGAGTGTGCGGACGCGAATGCCGCCGATCTTGAACAGTCCCGAATCCACGGCGGACTTGTGCACGGCTTCGACGATCGCGCGCGGGTCGATGTCCGGATCCAAGTTGGCGGAGTATTCGATCACGAAATGGGGCATGGCGTTTCCCGGGCGGTTGACCCGCCTCGCCGATAAACTTAACATGTTAAGTATCTGGCGGGAGCGGCCTCCCGTCAAGCGGAAAGGACAGGCATTGAAAATCGCGAGTTTCCGCAGAGGCGAAACGGAGAGCTTCGGCATTGTCACCGGAGACCGGATCGCGGATTGCGGCGGGCAGGGGGCGTCGCTGCGCGGCGTGCTGGAGGAGAATGCCCTCGGCGCGCTCAAAGCCGGCGGGGCCGAATATCCGCTTGCCGAGGTCACGCTGCTGTCGCCCGTGACCGCGCCGGAAAAGATCATCTGCGTCGGCGTCAACTACGCGAACCGCAACGAGGAATATAAAGACGGGTCCGAGCGGCCGAAATATCCGAGCCTGTTCATGCGTACGCCGGGCTCTTTCGTCGGCCACAATACGCCGCTTGTGAAGCCGCGCGAGTCCGACCAGTTCGACTATGAAGGCGAGATCGTGCTCGTGATCGGAAAGCGCGGACGCCGCATCCCGCGCGAGCGCGCGCTCGACCACGTCGCGGGCCTCACGCTCTGCAACGAGGGTTCGATCCGCGACTGGCTGCGGCACGGAAAGTTCAACGTGACGCAGGGCAAGAATTTCGACGCTACCGGCAGCATCGGCCCCTGGATGGTGACGCGTGACGAACTCGATCCCGCGAATCGGCTCGAGCTCACGACGCGCGTGAACGGGGAAGTGCGCCAGCACGACACCACCGAGAATCTGATCTTCGCCTTCGCCGATCTCATCGCCTACATCACCACCTTCACGACGCTGAAGCCCGGCGACATGATCGTGACCGGCACGCCGACCGGCGCGGGTGCCCGCTTCGATCCCCCGAAATGGCTGAAAGCCGGCGATGTCGTCGAGGTCGAGGTGCCCCGCATCGGCCTGCTCTCGAACAGGGTCGTGGCCGAGCAATGACGGACAGAAAATCCTCCAGCGGTCTCGCTATGCGCCCCTTCGCACGCTCGCTGCCGATGCAGCTCATGCGCGCGCGCGAGGCGCTGATGCAGGAGTTTCGCCCGCATTTGAGAAAGCACGGGCTTAGCGAGCAGCAATGGCGCGTGCTGCGTGCGCTTGCGGAGGCCGGCTCCATGGATATCAATGCGCTCGGCGAGATGTGTCAGATTCATCCGGCCAGTCTTTCGCGGATGCTGCCCAACCTCGAGGACGAAGGCCGCATCGAGCGTCGCACAAGCCGGGACGATCAGCGCTACGTGATCGTTTCGATCACTGCGAAAGGCAAGGTGCTGTTCCGGCGTGTGGCGAAGGAGTCCGAACAGATCTATGCCTCGATCGAGCAACGGATCGGCTCGCGCGAGTTGAAAACGCTGTACGATCTGCTCGACAGGACCGTTCGTGTGGTTCAAGCGCCCGGCATTCGCTAGCCCGCCGCGCCGCTGCGGCTTTGTTGCACAGGTCCCGGTAAAAAAGTGTTGCTCGATTGCGCCTCTCGTGAGCGCGTCCGTTCGCTTCGCCGCAGAATGATCACGTTGATGCCGGCTTTGCGGCAATGTCCGGCCACCTGCATTTCACAGGAACGCAGTTAAAACCCCCGCGTTTTCTTTTCGGCGGAGGGCGACTCAACGTGAGGAAAATCAAAATGCGTAAGACTCTGATCGCGCTTTCGGCTGCTGCCGCGCTTGCCGCGGCGGCCTCTCCGGCGCTCTCCAATCCGCGTCACCATCACCACGATCATTCGTGGGTTGCGCCGGGTGTAGGCGCGGTGACCGGCACGGTCGTGGGCGTCGGCCTCTATCACGGCTGGTTCGGCGCTTCGACGACCGCCGCGGCCGGTACGCTCGCGACCTCGACGGCGGGTGCCGCGACGGCCGGCGGCATCGCCGGCGTCGGTACGCTGGCCCTCGTTCATGCGGCGACGGCGAAGTGCCAGGGCTTTCATGCCCTCTTCGGCGGTTCGGGCTGCGTGAACGGCCAGTATGTCGGCGAGCGTGTGGTCTACCGCCGCTAGCACCCGGGCGACCCGGTTGACGTAACGGCACCCAAGGGCCCCGCCATACCGCGGGGCCCTTATTTCTTGGTGGAAACGCCTGGCCGGACAGCCCCCCGGGAATCTACGGGTGTCTGGTCAGCCTCGCAGTCGGAACGCTTTCAGCGTGTCAACCAAACGTGACGGCGGTCCCGCCTTTTCCTTTTGCATTCTGCCCAAGAATCAGGTTTCTCACCCACGCGGCATGAAATGGAACTTTGCCATTGGAGCCCAATGGCGCCTCTGTCGCGCGTCTTTCCTACAGGGAGGGCGACGCAATCTTTCAGGAGTGCAGAAATGCGCAAGACGATTTTGACGCTGGTGGCCGTGCTCGCGGTCGCCTTTACCGTTTCCTCGCCGGCCAATGCCGGCGGCATCCTCAAGAAGCACCCGCACAAGCCGTTGATCGTCACCGGCGTGGTTGTCGGCACCCTCGTCGGCATCGGCCTCTATGAGGGCTGGTTCTCCAATTCCATCCAGGCGAACACGATTGCCAACTCGGGCGCGGGTGCCGCAACCGCGGGTTTCATCGCCGGTGTTGCGACCATCGCCACCATCCATGCGCTGACCACGCCCTGCACGGGCTTCCATGCCCTTTTCCAGGGCAAGGGCTGCAAGAACGGCAAGTACGTCGGCCCGAAGCGCGCCGCCTTTCTTTGGTGGTAAACTTCTAAAAGGCTAAGGTTTGAAGCCCCGCGCGAAAGCGCGGGGCTTTTCTATTGTATGGCAGGCTAGTGCCTAGGCGATGCAGGCGCGCGGCGCCACAGAACGATTGAAAATTCCTATTGCAGCGGTTACTCTGGTATACCAGAGGTAAGCTGTTGATCGACAAGCTCGAATATCTGATGGCCCTGGCCCGCGAGCGCCATTTCGGTCGCGCCGCTGAAGCCTGTGGCGTGACCCAGCCGACGCTTTCGGCGGGCGTCAAGCAGCTCGAGGCCCAGCTAGGCGTGCTCCTGGTCCAGCGCGGCTCTCGCTTCATCGGGTTCACGCCGGAAGGCGAGCGCACCCTCGATTGGGCGCGGCGTATTCTCGCCGACAGCCGCACGCTGCACGAGGAAATGCGCGCGCTGAAATCGGGGCTCGCCGGCCAGATCCGGATTGCCGCGATTCCGACCGCGCTCGCGATGGTCGCCGAACTCACCACCCCCTACCGCGAGCGGCATCCCGACGTGCGCTTCACGATCTTCTCGATGACCTCGATCCAGATTCTGACCGCGCTCGAGAATCTCGAGATCGACGCCGGCATCACCTACCTCGACAACGAGCCGCTGGGCCGCGTGAACATGGTGCCGCTCTATCGCGAACGCTATTGCCTGCTCACGTCCTCGCACGCGGCGCTCGGCAACCGCGACAGCGTGACCTGGGCGGAGGTTTCCCGCGTTCCGCTCTGCCTGCTCACGCCGGACATGCAGAATCGGCGCATCATCGAAGGCTTGCTGCGGGCGGCCGGCGGCGAGCCGCGGCCGATGCTGGAATCGAACTCCATGATCGTGCTGTTCGCGCATGTGCGAACGGGACAATGGGCGAGCGTGATGCCGGAGAAACTCGCGGAGACGCTCGGCCTCACCGAGACCATCCGTGCGATTCCGATCACGGAACCCGAAGCGGTGCATACCATCGGCCTCGTCGTGCCGCCGCGGGAGCCGATGACGCCTCTTGCTGCGGCGCTCGTTGCGGAGGCGCGCAGAATCGGCTCCGATCTCGACATCGAGGCCCGCAAGCTGACGGAGAGCGGCGTCTAGCGTGGTTGCAGGCTGCTTGCCGCTTACGGGCCGGGATGCAGCAGAGGTGGATCATGCGACACGCACCAAACCGCCGCAGCGTTCTGCAATGTGCCGCCGCCTTCGGTCTTGTCTGCGCGACCCCTGTGTTCGCGGGATACCGGCAGCCCGCGTTCAACATCTTCTTCGATTTCGAGAGTACGGAGATGTCCGAAGCCGCAACCGAACTCGCCGACAGGATCGCGCAACAAATGCTGCCCAATGCGCGCGTTATCCTCGCCGGGAACGCCGACACCGCTGAAGCGCATCCCGACCGGATCTCATACACGCGGGGCAACACCGTGCTGAAACATTTTCTGCGCAAGCCGTCGCTGAGCAGGGTACGGTTCAACGTGCTGACAAACGGCACCTCGTCGCCGCTGGTGAGAACCGGCCCGAACGTGCGGGAACCGCAGAACCGCCGCGTCGAGATCGTGCTGGATCTGTAGATACCGCCGGCTTTCGAAGCGGCGCAGTCCTTCGCGCTAGGGCCGGTGCTTGCAGTTGAGGTCGCGGATCATCGCGCGGCTTTGCGCCGGTATGCCGTGCGGCCCCGCCTTGCGCACGCTCGCCGTGGCGGTCGCGCAGGAAATCCAGAAATAATCGGACTTGGGGTCGACCGCGAGACGCGCCGGCCTGAAGCCGGGCGCGACCAGCACCGAAAGATAAGGGAGCGTCGAGAACCACGGCAGCTCCTCGAACTCGGGCCGTTCGGGATCGATGTTTACGATTCCCGGAGACTGCGGCTGAGGCTCGGTGACGATTTTCTTGAACATGACCAGGTGATCGTCCCAGGCGGCGGCGAATCTCGCCGTTTCGGCGCCATGAATGAGCAAGACCAGCAGGAGCGCGACAGCCACGCCTCGTACACCGACGTTCACGAACAGGCCTCGCGCAACGCCGTAAATTTTCTCCGCGAGACGAATGAGCCGCCCTTCATAGGCGGCACAGACGGCGACGACGCCCAGCGCGGGAGTAAGAACGATCAGCGCCGTCCGGAGATAGTAGCGGTCCGAGGCGTGAAGAGCTGGGTCACCGAATAGCCAGTAGAGGACGAGGGCAGCCAGGGCGGCGGCAGCGGAAGTTTCGGGCGCGTGACGCATGTTCGCGCTGCGCAGAACCAGAAACAGCGTCATGAATCCGCCTGCCGTCGCGGCAAGGAGAACCAGCATTCGGTTGGCCAGGATTGCCGGGTCGAAGACATTCATTGCTGCGGAGGCAAGCACCTTGCCCGTGTAGTCGTCGGGCACAAAGGTGATGCGCACGAAAATCCAGATGCACAGCACCGCGGCGGCCGCGCCGAGGCCGTGCAGGAATCTGCGTCGTTCGCCGTCTCGCAGCAGAATCGTCGCCAGAATGGCAGCTATGAAGACAAGCGCACCTTCATGTGCGAACGACAGCGGCAGAAATGTTGCGAAGGCGGCAACGGCGTTCCAGCGCGGTCCGGTACTATGCGCGGCCGCGAGCGCAGGCCAGAACAGCGCGTGCGCGACCCACATCTCGCTCGGCGAGCCGAATATCAGCGGGCAGATAGCGGCGGTGGAAGCGCAGGCGAAGATGAAAACGGTCCGTTCCGCCGAGCGGTCGAACAGCCAGGTAAGCGCGAGCCCGATAAGCTGCACGCCATAGAAAAGAATGCCGTAAATCCGTATCGCGCCCGAGGCATCCCCGGTGATCCGCCCATACAGCTCGGCGGGCACATGGGCGTAAAGATAAACCGTCGAACGGCTGGAGATGTTGTGCCAGTGGAAAGCCCACGAGTCCTGCACCGCAATCGCATAGGAGAACAGCGACGCGTCGCCAAAAAGCTGAAACCGGAAGCAGACGCCGACGAACACAAACAGGATCGCGCTGCCGATGCCCGCGGCGGCTGCGAAGGTTCGAAGAGTGCGAATGCTGCCCGGAAAGCTCCCCTTGCTTTCAGCGGCCCCGCCGTTCGAAACGCCCCGCAATCCCGCCCCCAAACGCGCAGCAGCCGCGAGCGCGGCTGCATCAATTTCCCGAGCGGGATGTTAGGACGGAAAGACGGTGGCTGGCCAGCGGGGACGGGATGAGTGCCGCCGGCCAGCGCACCATTTCCGGATCGTCAGAACAGACCGACGATCCGGCCTTCGGCGTTGACGTCGATTGAGTCCGCCGAGGGTATCTTGGGCAGGCCCGGCATGGTCATGATCTCACCGCAGATCGCGACGATGAACTCCGCACCCGCCGAGAGCCGGACCTCGCGCACCGGAATGTTGAAGCCGGTCGGCGCGCCTTTCGCGTCGGGATTCGTGGAGAACGAATACTGCGTCTTCGCGATGCAGACCGGCAGCTTGCCGAAGCCCATTTCCTCCCAGGCCTTGAGCTGATCCTTCACCGATTTGTCGGCGGTGGCGTCGTCCGCGCGATAGATTTCCTTGGCGATGGTGCGGATCTTGTCGAACAGTGGCATCTCGTCGGGATAAAGCAGCTTCAGGTTCGCCTTGCCTTCGTCGCAGATCTTGACTACGGCCTTGGCGACCTCCGCCGCACCGGCGCCGCCTTCCGCCCAGTGATCGGCCATCAAGGCTTCGACGCCGAGCGCCTTGCACTTGTCCTTGACGAGCTTGATTTCGGCGTCGGTGTCGGCCGAGAAGCGGTTGATCGAGACGACCGCCGGCAGGCCGAACTTCTTCACATTCTCGATGTGACGCTGCAGGTTCGACATGCCGGCTTCCAGCGCCTTCAGGTCTTCCTTCTTCAGATCGTTCTTGGCGACACCGCCGTGCATCTTGAGCGCGCGGATGGTCGCGACGATCACCACGCAATCGGGCTTCAGCCCGGCTTTGCGGCACTTGATGTCGAGGAATTTCTCCGCGCCGAGATCGGCGCCGAAACCGGCTTCGGTGACGACATAATCGGCGAGCTTCAGCGCCGCGGTCGTGGCCGACACCGAGTTGCAGCCATGCGCGATGTTGGCGAACGGGCCGCCGTGAATGAAGGCAGGCGTGCCCTCGAGTGTCTGCACGAGGTTCGGCGCGATCGCGTCTTTCAGGAGCGCCGTCATCGCGCCATGCGCGTTCATCTCTTTCGCGCGCACCGGCTTCCGCTCGCGGGTGTAGCCCACGATGATGTTGCCGAGGCGCGTTCTCAGGTCGTCGAGATCCTTGGCGAGGCAGAAGATCGCCATGACTTCGGAGGCGACCGTGATGTCGAAGCCGGCTTCGCGCGGGTAGCCGTTGGCGACGCCGCCGAGCGAGCAGACGATCTCGCGCAGCGCGCGGTCGTTCATGTCCATGACGCGGCGCCAGGCAACGCGGCGCGAATCGAGACCCGCGGCATTGCCCCAATAGATGTGATTGTCGATCAGCGCGGAGAGCAGGTTGTGCGCAGAGGTGATTGCGTGGAAGTCGCCGGTGAAGTGGAGATTGATGTCTTCCATCGGCACCACTTGCGCGTAGCCGCCGCCGGCGGCTCCGCCCTTGACGCCGAAACAGGGGCCGAGCGAAGGCTCGCGCAGCGCACACATCGCCTTCTTGCCGATGTGATTGAGCGCGTCAGTGAGGCCTACGGTCGTCGTGGTCTTGCCTTCGCCCGCCGGCGTCGGCGAAATCGCGGTGACGAGGATGAGCTTGCCGTCTTTCTTGTCCTTCAGCGACTTGATGTAGTCGAGCGAGACCTTGGCCTTGTAGTGGCCGTAAGGCTCGAGGTTCTTCGCATCGATACCGAGGCGTTCTTTCGCGACATCCATGATCGGCCGCATTTTCGCGGCCTGGGCGATTTCGATGTCCGATTTCGGATTTTGGTGCTGGGAGGCGGGCATGTTCTTCGATCCAATGAAAGTTCAGATTCGCTGATTTATCTTCTCGTCATGCCCGGCCTTGTGCAGGGCATCCACGTCTTTGCCGCACAGCAAGGCGTGGATGGCCGGGACAAGCCCGGCCATGACGCGGCAGGGGTTATGTAAAGCGCGCACCTTTTTCGATCTTCGCGGCGGCCGCCCACTCGCCCGCGGAGATCTTCGGCCCGTCGGCCTGCACGCGTGTGAGCTTCATGCGGCCGTCGGCGCAGACGACCGTGACACTGTCCTTGTCGACGATGACGACTTCGCCGATCTTGCCGGCGATGCCTTTCGGATCTTTCGCTGGCAGCGGCGTGGCTTCGAGGATCTTCAGCTTCGCGCCGTTGATCGTGGCCCAGGCGGCGGGTGCCGGGTTGCAGCCGCGGATCAGGCGGTCGATCTGCTCCCATGGTTTGCCGAAATCGATCCGCGCGTTGTCGGGGCCGCAACGGCCTTCATAGGTCGCCTTCGATTCGTCCTGCTTGATGCGCGGCGCCTTGCCGGCTTTGACGAGGTCGACCGACTCCATCATCGCGTCCACGCCCATGGGAAACAGCCGGTCAAAATAGACCGTGCCGAGCGTGTCCTTGTCGGAGATCGGCGTTCTCTTCTGGAGGAGAATGTCGCCGGTATCCAGCCCGTTGTCGGGCCAGAAGATCGAAAGGCCGGTTTCCTTCTCGCCCTTGATGATCGGCCAGTTGATCGCCGACGCGCCGCGATAGAGCGGCAGGAGCGACGGGTGGTACTGGATCGAGCCGTGCGTCGGGATGTTGAGAAACTCTTCCGGCACGAACAGCGTCACGAAGGCCATGACCTGAAGGTCGGGCTTCAGCGATCTGAACTGTTCCCAGACTTCCGGCTTCTTGTAGGAGTCGGGCTGAAACACCGGCAGCTTCGCCGCGAGCGCCGCTTCCTTCAGCGGGTCCGGCTTCTGTCCGGGCTTTTCCGGCGCGACATAGACACCGACGACATTCTCGCCGCGCTTGAGCAACGCTTCGAGAACGGCTTTACCGAAAGCCTGCTGGCCGTGCACGACGATACGCATTTTCTAATCCCCTTTTGCATCGTTATCCCGGCCAAACGAGGCGATAGCCGAACGCGAGCCGGGATCCATAACCACGACTGATGGTTACGGGTCCCCGCTTTCGCGGGGACGACACAACTTCGTTAAGCCGCTTTCTCTTTCTTCTCCGGCGCGGTGATCGCGCCCGACAGCTTGATGTCGGCGATCTCCTTGGCCGAGTACCCGAGCACGTCCTTGAGGATTTCTTCGGTATGTTCGCCCAGGAGCGGCGAGCGCTTCACCTTGGAAATGGAGTCCGACATCTTGATCGGGTTGCCGACCGAGAGATATTTGCCGCGCTTCGGGTGGTCGACTTCGACCACCGTGCCGGTCTTCCTGAGCGACGGGTCTTCCGCGAGTTCCTTCATCGACAGGATCGGTCCGCACGGAATGTCGTACTTGTTCAGGATATCCATGGCCTCGAACTTGGTCTTGGTCATGGTCCACTGCTCGATGCGGCTGAAGATCTGGTTGAGCTTCGGCAGCCGCGCCTTCGGCGTCGAGAATTCCGGATCGGTCTTCCATGCCGGCTCGCCGATCACGTCGCAGATCGCCTCCCAGACCGGCGCCTGCGTGATGAAGTAGATGTAGGCGTTCGGGTCTTCCGGCGCGCCCTTGCACTTCAGAATCCGCCCCGGTTGGCCGCCGCCGGAGTCGTTGCCCGCGCGCGGCACCGTGTCGCCGAATGGAATGCCTTCGCCGTACTGCGAGTACTCGGTGAGCGGACCGTGCTTGAGGCGCTGCTGGTCGCGCAGCTTCACGCGCGCGAGGTTGAGCACGCCGTCTTGCATAGCGCAGAGCACCTTCTGGCCGCGGCCGGTGCGGTTGCGCTGATAGAGCGCGGTCACGATGCCGAGCGCGAGATGGAGACCGGTACCGGAGTCGCCGATCTGCGCGCCGGTCACGAGCGGCGGGCCGTCGCGGAAGCCGGTGGTCGAGGCCGAGCCGCCGGTGCACTGCGCGACGTTCTCGTAAACCTTGCAGTCCTCGTAGGGTCCGGGGCCGAAGCCCTTCACGGAGGCCACGATCATGCGCGGGTTCAGCTTGTGGATGTGCTCCCAGGTCAGGCCCATGCGGTCGAGCGCGCCAGGCGCGAAGTTTTCGACCAGCACATCGCATTCCTTGATCAGCCGATCGAGGATTTCCTTGCCCTTCTTGTGCTTGCTGTCGATCGTGATCGAGCGCTTGTTGTGGTTCAGCATCGTGAAATAGAGGCTGTCCGCGCCCTTCACGTCGACGAGCTGTCCGCGCGTGATGTCGCCGACGCCCGGACGCTCGACCTTGATCACGTCCGCGCCGAACCACGCGAGCAGCTGTGTGCAGGTCGGGCCGGACTGGACGTGGGTGAAATCGAGAATACGCACGCCTTCGAGCGCGAGGCCGGCCTGGCCGAACGGTTTTTTCGAGGGCGAGGGCAGGCCGTTCGCCTTCTTCGCGGCCGCCTTCTTCGCCTTCTTCACGACTTTGAGTTTCGATTTCTTCTTTGCTTTTGCCATGACCATTCTCGCTCGTTCAGAGAATTACTTTTTCTTGAGTGCGCTTTGCGGATTGAGATTGCCGATGCGCCCGGATTCCGAGCCCGCCTGCGGGTCGATCACTGCGTTGATCAGCGTGGGCTTGCCGGAGTCGAGCGCGGCGTTGATCGCCTGACGGAGCTCGTCGGGCGAGGTCGCGTTCACGCCAACGCCGCCGAAGCCTTCCATCATCTTGTCGTAGCGCGCGCCCTTGACGAACACGGTGGTCGCCGGGTCGTCGCCGGCAGGGTTCACATCGGTGCCGCGGTAGATGCCGTCGTTGTTGAAGATGACGATGCAGACCGGGAGCTTGTAGCGGGCGATGGTTTCGACCTCCATGCCCGAGAAGCCGAACGCGGAATCGCCTTCGACCGCGAGCACCTTGCAGCCGGTTTCGACCGCGGCGGCGATCGAATAGCCCATGCCGATGCCCATGATGCCCCAGGTGCCGACGTCGATGCGCTTCCTCGGCTTGTAGATGTCGATGATGCCGCGCGCGAGATCGAGCGTGTTCGCGCCCTCGTTGACGAGGATCGTATCCGGGCGCTCCTTGATCACGTTCTTAATGACGCCGAGCGCACCGTGGTAATCCATCGGCACGTTGTTGTTCATGAGCTTCGGCGCCATCTTGGCGACGTTCTCGTCGCGTTTTTTGGCGACGGTCGCCATCCAGTCGCTGCTGGCCTTGGGGAAGTTGCTGCCCATTGCGGCGAGCAGCGCGTCCACACAGGAGCCCATGTCTCCGACCACGGGAGCCGCGATCTCGACATTCGAGTCCATTTCGCGCGGCTCGATGTCGAGCTGCACGAACTTCTTCGGCGCATCGCCCCAGGTCTTGCCCTTGCCGTGGGAAAGCAGCCAGTTCAGGCGCGCACCCATCATGATGACGACGTCGGATTCCTTGAGTACGAGCGAGCGCGCCGCGCCCGCGCATTGCGGATGCGTGTCGGGGAGCAGGCCCTTCGCCATCGACATCGGCAGGAACGGAATGCCGGACTTCTCGACGAAGGTTTTGATTGCCTCGTCGGCCTGCGCATAGGCCGCACCCTTGCCCAGAATGATCAGCGGCTTCTTCGCGCTCTTGATTACATCGAGTGCGCGTTTGATCGCGTCCGGCGCCGGAATCTGCGCGGGTGCTGCGTCGATGACCTTGACGAGCGACTTCCTGCCCGCTTCCGCGCCCATCACCTGGCCGAACAGTTTCGCCGGCAAATCGAGATAGACGCCGCCGGGGCGGCCCGAGACCGCCGAACGGATCGCGCGGGCGATGCCGATGCCGATGTCCTGCGCGTGCAGGATGCGGTAGGCCGCCTTGCACATGGTCTTGGCGACCGCGAGCTGGTCCATCTCTTCGTAGTCGCCCTGCTGCAGGTCGACGATTTCGCGCTCCGAGGAGCCCGAGATCAGGATCATCGGGAAACAGTTGGTGGTCGCGTGCGCGAGCGCGGTGAGGCCGTTCAGGAAGCCCGGCGCGGAAACCGTGAGGCAGATGCCGGGCTGTTTCGTGAGCCATCCCGCGATCGAGGCGGCGTAGCCCGCGTTCTGCTCGTGGCGGAAGGAAAGCACGCGGATTCCGGAAGCCTGCGCCATGCGGCCGAAATCCGTGATCGGAATACCGGGCACGCCGTAGATCGTTTTCACGCCGTTCAGCTTCAGCGCGTCGATGATGAGGTTGAAGCCGTCGGTCAGTTCTTTTTCCGGTCCGGCTGCCTTCAGGGCCGCGTCTGCCATCGTCTCCTCCAGGAATTCTTGTTCGTCAGTCGAGATAGTCGGCGTTCTTGGCGACGTGATCGGCGAGGCCGAGCGCGTGCTGGCGAACGAGCGTCTCGGCGCGCGCGGTGTCGCGCGACTCGATCGCCTCGATGATGTTCAGGTGATCGTGGATCGAACGGTCGGCGCGGTTCTTCTCCACGATGGTCTTGCGGCGGATCATCCGCATGTGCGTGAAGAGGTTCTCCGCAAGCCGGATGAGCACCTCGTTCTTGCTCATGGCGATGATGGTCTGGTGGAACTGAATGTTCACCTCGGAATATTCGTCGAGTCTGACATGCAGCTTGCCGTTCTCGAATTTCGCGAACATCTCGCGCAGGTGCGAGATTTCCTCGTCCGACGCGTTTTCCGTGATCAGCCGGGCCGCCATGCTCTCCAGCGCGGCCCACGCCTCGATCAGCTGCACGACCTCGCGCTTGGTCTTGCGTACGATGTAGATACCGCGGCGCGGCACCGAGCGCACAAAACCTTCGCGCTCGAGCTGCGCCATCGCCTCGCGCACCGGCGTGCGGCTGATTCCGAACTGGAGCGCGAGCGCGCGCTCGTCGAGACGGATTTCTCCGCGCCGGCCGTAGATGTCGAGCGAAAGCAGAACTTCCTTCAGTGCGTTATAGGCGCGGTCCTTGAACGTGGCCGTGCCTTCGAGCGGTTCCGCCGTGATCCGCTCGGCCGTTTGCTGGGTGGCGCTGGCGCCGGTAGCCGGTGTGTTCATACTCGCTAACCTTCATGCTAAACGCATGATACCTTTACTGTAATACATAATTACAGCGGAGGCGACTCTTCTTTGCCGCCTCCGCCGTTTTATTTGCCGCTACCCGGCTGTTGCGGGGCGAGTACCCCGGATGCGGCTGATGCCCGCCGAGATCACCGACCAGAACAGGGCGATGAAACCGAGCGCCATGATCGTGCTCACCAGCCCGTTCGAGAAGAAGACGCCGATACTGCCGCCCGAGCCGACCAGCGCCTGACGGAACGCTTCCTCCGCGCGGTCGCCGAGCACCATCGCAAGCACCAGCGGCGCGAGCGGGTAGCTCGTCTTCTTGAAGAGATAGCCGAGGATGCCGAACGCAAGCATCATGACCACATCGAAGAAGCTGTTGCGGACCGTGTAGGCGCCGATCGCGCAGAACATCAGGATGATGGGCGCGATGATGCCGAACGGGATCCGCAGGATCGCGGCGAGGATCGGCACGCAGGTCAAGACGATGGCAAGACCGACGACGTTGCCGAGATACATGGACGCGATCAGTCCCCAGACGAACTCTTTATTCTCCACGAACAGCATGGGGCCGGGCTGCAGATTCCAGATCAGGAGCCCGCCGAGCAGCACCGCCGCTGTCGGCGAGCCGGGCACGCCGAGCGCGAGCATCGGCAAGAGCGCCGACTTGCCGGCGGCGTGCGCCGCGGTTTCCGGCGCGATCACGCCTTCGATCTCGCCGTTGCCGAAGTTCTTGCCGTTCTTCGACACGCGCTTGGCGATGCCGTAGCTCATGAAGGAGGCCGGCGTCGCGCCCGCGGGCGTGATGCCCATCCAGCAGCCGATCAGGCAGGAGCGGATATAGGTCCACCAGTATTGCGGCAGCTTCTTCCAGGTTTGCAGCACGATACCCAGGTTGATCTTCGCGTCCTTGCCCTTGAACTTCAGGCCTTCCTCCATCGTGAGCAGGATTTCGCCGATCCCGAACAGGCCGATCACGGCGATCAGGAAGTCGAAGCCGGGCAGGAGATACTCCGTGCCGTAGGTCAGGCGCAGCGTGCCGGTCATATGATCGGTGCCGAAGGTTGCCAGCGCGAAGCCGATCAGCATGGCGGCGAGCGTCTTGAACGGCGGCTCTTTCGACAGGCCCACGAAGCTCGCAAACGCAAGGAAATAGACCGCGAATTTCTCGGCGGCGCCGAATCTGAGCGCGAAGGCCGCGACCAAGGGCGCGAGCAGCGTGATCATGATGACCGCGAAGAACGCGCCGATGAAGGACGACGTGAAGGCCGCCGTCAGCGCTTCGCCGGCGCGGCCCTGCTGCGCCATCGGGTAGCCGTCGAAGGTGGTCGCGACCGACCACGGCTCGCCGGGAATATTGAAGAGAATCGAAGTGATCGCGCCGCCGAACAGCGCTCCCCAGTAGATGCAGGAGAGCAGGATCACCGCCGAGGTCGGCTGCATCGAGAACGTCAACGGTAGCAGGATCGCAACCCCGTTGGCGCCGCCGAGGCCCGGCAGCACGCCGATGATCACGCCGAGCACGATGCCGACGATCATGATGAAGACATTGAACGGAAGACTGATCGTCGTTCCGAAAATGTTGACGTCCTGGAACGCGAGCACCGTCGCGAAGCCGTGGAACAGATTTGCGAATTCAGCCATGACGATACTTCGTTTTCTTGCGGTTGCGAGGACTGGTGATCAGTAGCCGAGCATTCTTTCGATCGGGCCCTTGGGCAGCGCCACCAGGAACCAGCGTTCGAACACGACAAAGGTGATGAGCGGAATCCCGATCGAAATCAGCGCGGTGCGCACTAGGCCGTAGGCGCTGATGCGCATCATGAACCATGCGATCAGGAGCATCGCGGAGACATAGATGCCGATGAAGGGAACCAGTGCGACGAAGACCGCAATCGGCCAGGTGACCAGCCAGACCTGCTTGAGCTGGTCCATTTCGGCAAAGACCTTGGTCTTGCTGCCCTGCCAGGCGTGCCACAGATTGATTGCAGTGGCGGCGATCAGGATCGATCCCATGATGAAGGGAAAGAATCCCGCCTTCGGCCCTTCGAAGCCCCAGCCGATGCCGGCCTGGAGCGCGCCGAAGACCACGACAATTCCGAACAGTCCGATGCCGGCAGCAACGGCAAGTTCAACTGTGCGATGCGCAGGCCCATTGCTTGCGGCGTTTCCGTCACCACTCATGACGTTTGTCCTTGTCAGCGAAGAATGAAAAAACGCCGGCGGATTGCTCCGCCGGCGCAGGGTTTAGTTGGTCGAGAGGAAGCCCGCTTCCTTCATGAGGTTGTAGTGGCGGGTGTGCTCTTTCGAGACCCAGTCCACATACTCCTTGCCGGTCATGAAGGTCTGGTTGAACGCGCCGTTGTTCATCAGGTCCTTCCACTCCGGCGTGGCGCGAACCTTCTGGAACAGGTCGACATAGAACTTGACCTGCGCGGGAGTGGCGCCCGGCGTCATGAAGAAGCCGCGGAGCATGAGGTACTCGACGTCGAGACCCTGCGACTTGCAGGTCGGAATCGAACTCCAGGCGAGGTCGCCCGCGACCTTCTCGTTGTAGGGCATCGGCTTGGAGTCGAAGACGCACAGCGGACGGAGCTTGCCGCCGCGCCAGTGCGCGACCGCTTCGATCGGGTTGTTCACTGTCGCATCGGCGTGATTGCCGACGAGCTGGACCGCGACTTCACCGCCGCCGCGATACGGAACATAGGTGAACTTCACGCCCGCGATCTTTTCGATCGCCGCGGTGATGATCTGGTCTTCCTGACGGGAGCCGGTGCCGGCCATCTTGAAGCCGCCCTTCTTCGCGGCCTCAAGGAACTCCTTCACATTCTTGTAGGGCTTCTCGGCGTTCACCCAGAGCACGAACTCGTCGAGCGCGAGCATCGCGATCGGCGTGAAGTCCTTGTAGCTGAAGGGCTGATTGGTCGCGAGCGGGGTCGTAAAGAGGTTCGACAGCGTAATGATGATCTTGTGAGGGTTGCCGGCGGAATTCTTCACGTCGAGGAAGCCTTCCGAGCCTGCGCCGCCGGCCTTGTTCACGACGATCATCGACTGCTTCATCAGGTTGTGTTTGGCGACGATGCCCTGAATGGCGCGCGCCATCTGGTCGGCGCCGCCGCCGGTGCCGGCCGGTACGATGATTTCAACAGTACGCTCCGGCTCCCAGGTCTGCGCCTGCGCGGCTGACGCGCCAAGCGCCAAGCCGAGAGCCGTAGCCGCAACAAACAAAGAATTTCTTTTTGATCGGATCATCCCGTCCTCCCTAGAGTGGTCCCGCGCGATCTGACGTCGCGTTGGGACTAGGGAAGGCTAACCCGAACTTCCACGGAGTCCAGCGAATTGTGCATACATTATTCCACGGAAGTCGTGGAAATCGTCGATGCAGTGCACGAATCCTCATGCTGCGAGTGCGAGCTTTTGAATCGACTCGCTGAAAATAATAGATTGCGTCTATTGCGAGCTCGAAGTCGCGAGCGAGTCGCAACAAACCGCGGTGATATCGTCCAACATCTCCGCGCGGTAATTGTGAGCAGCAGCGCCATTCGGGAGCCAGAAATGCTGTCCAAGGATCCGATCATCCGCATCGAAGCCGATCTTGCGGAGCCGCAACTCTTCGGCAGCACGCCTTACGGCGAGCGGCGCGTGATCAACATTCTCGGAGGAACGGTTTCCGGACCGCGCCTGCGCGGAAAGATTCTTCCCGGCGGAGCGGACTGGCAGATCATCCGCACCGACGGCGTCGCCGACATCTTCGCGAAATATACGTTTCAGATTGACGGCGGCGGCTTCGTGCTCGTGACCAGTGCCGGCCTGCGTCACGGCCCGCCCGAGGTGATCGCACGGCTTGCGAAAGGCGAAGCGGTGCCGCGCGAGCAGTACTATTTCCGCACCTGCGTCCGCTTCGAAACTGCCGATCCGCAGGCGGACTGGCTGAATCGCGTGCTCACGATCGCCATCGGCGCACGGGAGAAGATGAAGGTGAAGCTCGATCTGTTCGAGGTGCTCTAGCGGGCCGAACGCTAACCTTTTGTTTTTGCTTCTGAAAAGCATGGCTTGCTGGCGGCGTCAGAAAGTTATATTGTATAACAAATAAGTTTGGGGAGCAGAAATGGCCGCTACTTCCGCCCAGAGCCGGCTGGCGCAGGCCTTGCCGCGCGAACTGTCCGTGCAGTTCGACGGCGAGATCGCGATTCTGAAACTTTCGCGTGCCGACAAGCGCAACGCATTGAACGACGCGATCGTCCGCGGCCTAGAAAATTTCTTCATAGAACTGCCGGCCGAGGTGAAGGCCGTCGTCCTGCATGGCGACGGCGAACACTTCTCCGCCGGTCTTGACCTGTCGTCGTTGACGGAAACCGACTTCACCGCGGGCTACCACCACTCTCGCATGTGGCACTACGCCTTCGAGCGCATCGAGTTCGGGCGTGCGCCGGTGGTGTCGGTGCTGCACGGCGCCGTGGTCGGCGGCGGGCTGGAGCTTGCCTGCGCGACCCACATCCGCGTGGCCGAGAAGTCCGCCTATTACGCGCTGCCAGAGGGCAGCCGCGGCATCTATGTCGGCGGCGGCGGCAGCGTGCGGATTCCGCGGCTCATCGGCACCGCCAAGATGATGGACATGATGCTCACGGGCCGCATCTTCGGTGCCGAGGAAGGCCAGCAGATGGGCGTCTCCAACTATCTCGTCGAGAACGGGGAGGGGCTCGCCAAGGGCATCGCGCTTGCCAGGCGCATTGCCGAGAACGCGCCGCTCACGAATTTTGCGATCACCAACGTGCTGCCGCGCATCGCCGAATTCGATACCGCGGGCGGCTATGTCGTGGAATCGATCATCTCGTCGGTTGCTTCCTCGGATGAGGAGGCGAAGGAGCGCCTGCGTGCGTTCCTGGAGAAGCGGGGCCCGAAAGTCGTTCGCTAGGCAAGAGCGCGCTCCCGGAGATCGCAAAGCGGTTTCGCGGGAGTACAGCTTCAATAAGAATCAACCGGTCAACGGTTCGAAATCGGGAGTGCGGAAATGTCCAATGCGATGCGGCAGAAAGATTCTGCCGCGGAAATTCCGGTACGCAAGGTTCGCCTGAGCCGGCTCGAGCCGGTTGTCGAGAAGCGGGCCGATGGCACGATCTATATGAAGTGCCGGGACACGCTCGCACCTTATCCCGAAAAAATCACCGAACGGCTCCAGCACTGGGCGAGGGAAGCGCCGGATCGCGTCTATATGGCCGAGCGCGATGAGCGCGGCGCGTGGCGCAAGATCACCTATGCCGAAACGCTGGCGCTGGCGCAGCGCTATGGCGAGGCGCTGCTCACGCGCAATCTTTCGGCGGAACGCCCGCTGGTCATTCTTTCCGGCAATAGCGTCGATCACCAGATGCTGTCGCTCGGCGCCATGTACGCGGGCATCGCCTATGCACCGGTCTCGCCAGCCTATTCCCTGATTTCGGCCGACTTCGGCAAGCTGCGCGACATCTTCAAGCTGTTGACGCCGGGCATGGTCTTCGTCGCCGACGGTACGCCTTTCGAAAAGGCGATCGAGGCGGTCGTCCCCCGCGACATCGAAGTCGTCGTTGCCAGAAACCCGCTGAAGAGCCGCAAATCGACGTTGCTTTCGGACCTTGCGCAGACAAAGCCGACTGCCGCGATCGAACAGGCGAACGCGAAAATCACCGGCGATACGATTGCGAAATTCCTGTTCACCTCGGGATCGACCGGCGTGCCGAAGGGTGTGATCAACACCCAGCGCATGCTTTGCTCGAACCAGGTGATGCTGCGCTCCTCGCTGCAATACTTTCAGGACGAGCCGCCCGTGATCCTCGATTGGGCGCCGTGGCATCACACCGCCGGCGGCAATCACGATGTCGGCCTCGTGCTCTACAACGGCGGCACCTTTTATATCGACGAGGGCAAGCCCGCGCCCGGCGCGATCGAAGCGACCGTGCGCAACCTGCGCGAGGTCGCGCCGACCTGGTACTTTACCGTCCCCAAGGGCTACGAAGCGCTGATCCCGTTCCTGCGCGCCGATCGCGCGTTGCGCGAAAACTTTTTCAGCAGACTGAAGGTGCTCTGGTTCGCGGGCGCCGCGCTCTCGCAGCCGGTGTTCGATGCGATGAAGGAGATCGCGCTGGAAACCTGCGGCGAGCGCATTCCGTTTCTTACCGGGCTCGGCTCGACCGAAACCGCGCCCATGGCGCTGGGCCGGATGTGGGACAGCGATTACTCGACCAACATGGGACTGCCGGCGCCCGGCATTGAGCTGAAGCTCGTGCCGGTGCAGGGCAAGCTCGAAGCGCGTTTGCGCGGACCGAACATTACGCCGGGTTACTGGCGCCAGCCCGAACTCACCGCGAAGGCCTTCGACGAGGAAGGATTCTACAAGCTCGGCGACGCGCTGAAATTCGAAGATCCGAACGATCCCCGCAAAGGTCTCCTGTTCGACGGCCGCCTCACCGAAGACTTCAAGCTCTCGACCGGCACCTGGGTCAGCGTCGGGCCGCTCAGGACGCAGATCATCAACCGGTTTCAGCCCTATATGCGCGACGTGGTGCTTGCGGGCGAGAACGAAAACGAAGTCACCGCGCTCGGCATTCCCGACCTGCCCGCGATCCGCGCGCTGCATCCGGAACTCGCAAAGGATCTTTCCGACGCGGAGGTCCTGAATGCCGGCGCCGTGCGCGCGGAAGTGAAGGAGCGCCTCGGCGCCTTCATGCGCGAAAGTACCGGCAGCTCGAACCGCCTCACGCGCGTGCTCCTGATGGATGAGCCGCCGTCGATGGATGCCGGAGAGATGACCGACAAGGGCTCGATCAACCAGCGCGCGGTGCTTTCGCGCCGCGCCGAACTCGTCAAGGAACTCTACGCGAACCCGCCGTCTGCGCGGGTCATCGTTGCGGAAGGAAAATGAAGATGGCGAACGCAAAAGCACTGACCGCGAGCTGGAACGACGTTTTCATTGTCGATGGCGTCCGCACGCCGTTCGCGGATTACACCGGCGCGCTGTCGCTGGTCTCGCCGATCGACATGGGCATCAAGGTTGCGCGCGAGGCCTTCGCGAAGACGCAACTCCCGCCGGAGGATGTCGGCATCGTGGTCACCGGCAACATGGCGCAGGCGAGCTTCGACGCCTACATGCTGCCGCGTCATGTCGGGCTCTATTCCGGCGTGCCGATCGAGGTGCCTGCGCACATGGTGCAGCGCGTCTGCGGCACCGGCATCGAAGTCATCATGCAGGCGGCGGACGCGATCACGCATCGCGGCGTCGATCTTGCGCTGTGCGTCGGCGCGGAATCGATGAGCCGTAATCCGGTTGCGAGCTATACCTCGCGTAACGGCTTCCGAATGGGGCAGATCGAATTCAAGGACTTCCTCTGGGAAGCGCTGCTCGATCCCGCGGCCAGCGTGACCATGGGCGACACCGCCGAGAATCTTGCGCAGAAATATCAGATCACGCGGCCGGAGGTAGATGCCTATGCGGCGCGTTCTTTCGAGCGCGCGGTCGCCGCACAGAAGAGCGGCTTCCTCGCGGGAGAGATTGCGCCCGTGAAGACCGAAAAGTTCGAGCGCGAGGGTTACAACGCGCGCGGCATTAAACTGCCGAGCAAAATCGAAGAACTGAGAGACGACACGCATATCCGTCCGTCGCCGGTCGAGACGCTCGCGAAAATCCGCCCCGCCTTCGGCGGCGTGCAGACCGGCGGCAATTCTTCCGCCGTGGTCGACGGCGCTGCCGCAGCGCTGGTGGCTTCCGGCGGATACGCGAAGAAGCACGGCAAGACGCCGCTTTCGCGTGTCGTGGCCGGGGCCGCGGTCGGCTGCCCGCCGGAAATCATGGGCATCGGTCCGGTGCCCGCGATCAGGGCGGTGATCGAGAAGGCGGGCCTGCAGCTTTCCGACATCGACCGCTTCGAGATCAACGAGGCGTTCGGTGCGCAGGTCATGGCCTGCGCACGCGAACTCGGTCTCGACGAGAACAAGTTGAATGTGAACGGCGGCGCGATTGCGATCGGCCATCCGCTGGGAGCGACCGGCCTGCGTCTTGCGGTCACGCTCTCGCGCGAGCTGTCGCGCGCGGGCTTGCGTTATGGCATCGCTTCCGCTTGCATTGGCGGCGGGCAGGGCATTGCGCTGCTCGTCGAAAACATGAATGCACGGAAGCACTAGAACGGAAGCATTGAGATGGACGTAAAAGGTCATGCCGCGCTGGTGACGGGCGGCGGTTCGGGTCTGGGTGCGGCGACCGCCACGGCGCTGGCCGCCGCCGGCGCGAAGGTCGCGCTCTTGGATGTGAATCTCGACGCCGCCAAGGCGCACGCCGCAAAGATCGGCGGCATCGCGATCAAATGCGACGTGTCGGATTCCGACAGCGCGGTCGCGGCGGTCAAAGAAGCGCGCGAGAAGCACGGCGTCGCCCGCGTGCTCATCAACTGCGCAGGCATCGGCACGCCGAGGAAAATTCTCGGGAAAGACGGCCCGCAACCGCTCGCCGATTTCGACCGCATCGTGCGCGTGAACCTGATCGGCTCGTTCAATCTCATGCGGCTCATGGCGGCGGACTTGCAGAACGCCGAGGCGCTTGCCGACGGCGAGCGCGGCGTCATCATCTCGACCGCCTCCGTCGCCGCCTACGAAGGCCAGATCGGGCAGGCGGCCTATGCCGCCTCCAAAGGCGGCATCGTCGGCCTGACGCTGCCGGCCGCGCGCGAACTGGCAGCGTTCGGCATCCGGGTGCTTGCGATCGCACCCGGCATTTTCCTCACTCCTATGCTGCTCGGGCTTTCGGAAGAAGTGCAGCGCAGTCTTGCCGCCTCCGTGCCGTTTCCGAAATTGCTCGGCAAGCCTGAGCAATATGCGTCGCTGGCGATGGAATTGATCCGCAATTCCTATCTCAACGGCGAGGTCGTCCGCATCGACGGCGCGCTGCGCATGGCGCCGAAGTAAGGCGGCCCGGAGAATGTTCGTCAATCGCCGCAAGGTGCGGATCGAGTGGGGCGACTGCGATCCGGCCGGAATCGTCTATTACCCGCGCTATTTCGCGATGTTCGACCACTCGACCGCGATGCTGTTGGAGGCCGCGACCGGCTACACCAAGTACCGCATGCGTGAGGTCTACGACTTCGTCGGGTTCCCGATGATCGACACCGGCGCGAAGTTCTATATTCCGTCGAAGTTCGGCGACGACATCGTGATCGAGTCCACGATCTCGGAACTCGGCAAGTCGAGCTTCAATATCGCGCACAAGGTCTGGAAGGGAGACCAGCTCGCGATCGAGGCGCACGAAAAGCGCGTCTGGGTCGGCAGGCATCCCGACGACCCCGCCAAGATCAAGTCGAAGCCGATTCCGGAGGAAGTCGCGAACAAACTACGCGGCAAGAAGACTGTCGAAGTCTAAACCACTGCGTCATGCCCGCGCTTGTCGCGGGCATCCACGCCTTAGCAAACTATCCTCGCTGTAAAGACGTGGATGGCCGGGACAAGCCCGGCCATGACGATTGTATTTTTGAAGCTATTCCTCCTCGCCTTCGCTGCCGGGACCGACCGCTTCGATCACGCCGTGCAACAGCTTCAGGAGTTCCCGGCGCCCGTCCTCGCCGATGACGGCGGCAAGGCGTTTCTCATGCGCATTCGAACGGGCGCGCAATTCCTTCATCAGCGCCGCGCCCTTGTCGGTGAGCCTGAGTGCATAGGAGCGCCGGTCGGTCGCAACCGCCTCGCGGCGGGCAAGTCCGCGCCGCTCCAGCGCATCGAGGATCGCAACGAGGTTCGCGCGCTTGATGCCGAGCGCCTCGGAAACCTGGGACTGCTTTAACCCCGGATTGCGGTCGATCACGGTCAGCACCGCGTATTGCACGGGCCTCACCTCGAGATCCTCGAAATAGCGCAGGAAATCGTTGAACGCCGCGAACTGCGCGCGGCGCAGCATGTAGCCGGAAAGCGAAGGCAACTCGCCGAGATCGAGTTTCTCGGGCTCGTTCTCGTTCGCCTTGGCTGTCCTGCCGTTCGCCATCGCGCCTATCCTGAATCGGGAAGGGCGGCGTTTCCGCGCCGCCCTTTTTCTTATTTCCAGACCTCGTTGGAAACTTCGACGATCATCTTGAACTTCGCCCACTGCTCGTCCTCGGTGAGCACGTTGCCTTCCTCGGTAGAGGCGAAGCCGCATTGCGGCGACAGGCAAAGCTGATCGAGCGCGACATACTTGGTCGCCTCGTCGATGCGTTTCTTGATCGCGTCTTTGTTCTCGAGTTCGCCGGATTTCGAGGTCACGAGGCCGAGCACGATCTGCTTCTTGCCTTTCGGCACGAAACGCAAGGGCTCGAAGCCGCCGGCGCGGTCGGAGTCGTATTCGAGGAAGTAGCCGTCGTAGTTCACTTCCTGGAACAGCCGTTCCGCGACGGGCTCGTAGCCGCCTTCGGAAACCCAGGTCGAGCGGAAATTGCCGCGGCAGACATGGGTCGTGACGGTCATGTCGGCGGGTTTGTTCGCGAGCGCCTGGTTGATCGTGCGAGCATACCACATCGGCAGCTTTTCCGGATCGTCGCCGCGCTCTTTCGCGAGCTTCAGTTCCTTCTCGGAACAGAGATAGGCCCAGACCGTATCGTCGAGCTGCAGATAGCGGCAGCCGGCGTCGTAGAACGCCTTCACGGCCTTGTTGTAGGCGGCGCCGAGGTCGTTGAAGAACTGGTCGAGATCCGGATAGATCTTCTCGTTGATCCCCTTGCGGCCGCCGCGGAAGTGCAGCACCGAGGGTGCCGGGATCGTCATCTTCGCGGTTTCCTTGGTATTTGCCTTCAGAAACTTGAAGTGCTCGATCATCGGATGGTTCGAGAAGCCGATCTTGCTGACCACGCGCACGCCTTCCGCGCGGGTCTGCACGCCGGCGAACTGGATGCCCTGGCTCGCCTGGTAGCCCTCGACGCCGTCGAGTTTCTTCAGGAAGTCGAAATGCCACCACGAGCGGCGGAACTCGCCGTCGGTGATGCTTTTCAGCCCGACGTCTTCCTGCTTGCGGATGATCTTCCTGATTTCGGCGTCTTCGACGGCCTTCAGCGCGGCGTCGTCGATCTCTTTTTTCTCGTGCTTCGCACGGGCTTCCTTCAGCGGCGCGGTGCGCAGAATGCTGCCGACCTGATCGGCGCGGAACGGGGGCGTGGTCCTCTGCATGGTAGTTATGTCCTATTACGTTTTTCTTCTGGCCGCGGTTCTAGCCCAAGTCCGGCCGGCCGCAAACCGTGCGCCGCAAGACTGTCGGGTTGGGGCATTTGCGGGTTTTGGGCCGCCCACCCGGCGGCCCACTTCAGGGCGCGGGCTCAGATCGCAGCCAGCTTCTCGCGAAGTGCCGCGGTCTGCTTGTCGTCGAGTGGGGTCAGCGGCGGCCGCAGCCGGTGCCAGCCCTTGTGCTTGTAGCGCTCGGCGAGCGTTGCCTTCACCGCCGCGATCAGCGGATAGGACGCAATCAGCGCGCGGATCGCGCTTGCGCGTTTGTGCATGTCCGCCGCTTCCGGCGAGTTCCAGCCGTCGTAGAGCCTGCGGATTGCCTTCACATGCGTGTTCGCGGTGGCCGAGATGCAACCCGCCGCGCCTTTCTTGAGCGCATCAACCATCAGCGATTCCGAGGACGGAAAGATCGCAAAGCCCGGAAACTTCGCGAGCAGCGTGTTCAGATACTTCGCATCGCCGGAAGAATCCTTGATGCCGGCGACGGTTTCCGGAAAGGCCTGGCGCAGTTTCGCGATCAGCTCCGGCGACCAGACCAGCCCGGTCTGCTGCGGAAAGTTGTAGAGATAGAGCTTCAGCCGCTTCGTGTTCACGCGTGCGATCACTTCCGACACGAACGCGAACAGCCCTTCGTCGGAAACGCCTTTGTAATAGAACGGCGGCAGCAGCAGCGATCCCTTCACGCCGAGCTCGGCGGCGTGCTTCGTGAGCCGGACCGCGTCGCCGAACGAAGCAGCGCCCGTGCCTGGCAAGAGCTGCGCGGGGTTGATGCCGGAGGCCACGAGCTTTTCGAGCACGCTTTTGCGCTCCTCGAGATCGAGCGAATTCGCCTCGCTCGTGGTGCCGAGCACCGCGAGCCCGTGCGCGCCGTCGCGCAGCAGCTCGTGGCAGAACGCGATATAGCGCTCCATGTCGATCGACAGGTCTTCGCGAAACGGCGTCGCGGCCGGGGGCCAGATCCCGGTGGCAGCAGTCATCGAATGTCTTTCTTCTATTTCTTTTCGGACCGGAACAGGCGTTCCGCGTTCCCGAAAGCGATACGCTGCGCATGCGCTCTCGGCAACTGCCCGAGCCAGGCGCGGTAGTTCGCAATGAGCGCGTCATACTGCAGCCAGCGCGGCGTGATCCAGGTGTCGGTGCCGAGCAGGAAGCGGTCCGAGTGGGTCGTGAACAGGTCCCTCCAGTCTTCGGTCAGCTTGCCGTCATGCTCGGTGATGCCGCCGCGGAAGGAAAGCTCGCCCATCAGCGAAGGATATTTGGCGAACAGCGCTTTCAGCTCAATGGCCGGAGTCGAGAAGCCGGTATGCGCCCAGATGATCTTCGCCCGCTTGTCGTGGGAGTAGAGCAGCTCCAACGCTTCGACGTCGCAATGCGCGTGGATGTAAAGATCGTTCTCGACCGCGAATTTGACGAGCTTGGCAGCGCCCTCGCTCGCCGCCGCCTTGCCGTAGATGTGAAACTCGCCGACGCCGCGATAATAGCCGCGCTTGAACTCCTCCGTAGTCATCTCGAAGATCGTGTCGTCCTTGAACCAGGTCGGAATGTCGGCGCGTGTCTTGTACTGCCGGATGAAGGGCACCACCCAGATTTCGGTCTGCTTCGCCTCCATGAGCGCGACGGTGCCGGTGTTCGGGCGGCTGGTCGCGAGAATGCCCCGCACGTTGTTCTTCTTCAAAAGTTCGAACACCTGTTCGACGTTGTAATGCGGGGTCGGCTCCCAGTTGTAATGCAGATGCGCGTCGAAGATCGGCCCGTCATAGGCGGTCTGCGCGCTGACAGGTACAGAGAACACGAAGGCAGCCAGCAAGGCCGCGGCGCGCGAAGCGCACCGCATCGCAGGAAAGAAGGCACGCATGGAAATATCCCCGCCCGAAGGATGTCGGTCTGAAGACTGCCGCAGCCGTTGGCGGCGTCAAGAGGCCGCTAGGAGCGGGCGGCAACCGCCTGTTATAGATTGCAAATGCGCATTATCGGCCTTGCAGGTTGGAGCGGCTCCGGAAAGACCACGCTGGTCGCAAAGCTCATTCCCGTTTTCGTGGGCAGAGGCCTGAAGGTCTCGACCGTGAAACATGCGCACAAGGGCTTCGACATCGACATCCCCGGCAAGGATTCGCACACGCACCGCATGGCCGGCGCGACCGAGGTCTTTGTCGCTTCCGGCAGGCGCTGGGCGCACATTCACGAATTACGCAACGAGCCGGAGCCGGACCTCGCCGAAATCCTGCCGCGCCTGTCGCCGGTCGATCTTCTGATCGTCGAGGGTTTCAAGCGCCACCGGCATCCGAAGATCGAGATCTACCGCGCCGAAGTGGGAAAGCCGTTTCTGCATCCGGACGACAATTACATCGTTGCGATCGCCTCCGACACCGCAATTCCGGACGCGCCCATTCCATTGATCGATCTGAACGACGTCGGGAAGATCGCGGACGTGATGCAGGCTGAGGCGATGCCGGCCGAGCGGTTGAAGCGGCTCTCCGAGACCGCCTGAGCCTATTCGGCCGCGATCCGCGCAGGCTGCGGAAGCGCGCGCAGGCTTTCGATCAGTGCGCCGAGCGGTTTGCCGCCCTCGGGGTCTTTCAGCGCCGCGAGCCGCGCTTGCGTCACCGCGTCTGCAAAGTGTTCGCGCGGCAGCTTGCCTTCGAGAAACGGCTCGATCACGAAATCGGCGATCAGTTTCCAGTTGTTCAGACCGCGCTTCATGGTCTCGCCGTAACCTTTGATGAGGGCGGCACTTGCGACCACTGCCTTTGCCGCCTCCGCGTCGCGTGCAAGCGAGCGCTCCGCAAGATCGAGCCAGCGCTCGATCCATTCCTTTTCTTCGGCGTAGCGCAGCGTGCGCGGACGCCACCAGCGCAAACCGGCTAGCAGCCGCAGCCGCAGGAACCCGAAGAAGCTCGTGGTCGAGACTTTCATCTTGATCGAGCGATCGCTCCAGCCCCTGGGCTCGACCCAGGCGAGCAGGCGCCGCGCGAGCTTCGGCGGCAGCATGGAGAGGATTTCTTCCGGTCCCGGCTTCATGAATTCGGAAACGCGGATCAAGGCGTCTGCACCGGTACCGGATTCGCGGCGAAGCCGTTCGATGCGGCCTTCGCGGATTTTCAGTTGCGCGACGCGGATGGTGTCCTCGAAACTCATGCGGACCGCAAGCAACCGTGCAAGCTCGCGCAGGAACGCGGTGTCCGCGGCCTTGTGCTTCACGAAGCGCTCGAGCCGGTCGAGATAGAGCTCCGCGTAGCGCGCGTTCTGGTAGTAGGTGAGCCGGCGCACGCCTTCGATCGCGATTTCGGCGGCGTCGCGCGGCAATACGCGGACGGCGCGGGCCTCGATCTGGTTTTCGGCGCGCGGGGCAGGCGCGGCCTGCAATTCGGCGGATTCGGCTCCGAGTGTTGCGAGCGCGTAGCCTGCTTCGAAGCCGCGCAGGTTCGCGTCCACCGCCTTGCCTTCGGCGCGGATCGCGGTGCGGAAATATTCGTCCCCGATCGGCAGGACCTTCGAGCCCGCAAGCGCGCCGAGCATGACGGCGTTGAGCTGGCTGTTCGCTTCCCGCGCCGTTGCGGCAAGGTCCGCAAGCAGCGCAGTCTTTGCAAAGCGTCTTGCGACAGCCTGCATCTTTGCAGGATCGACGCGGCCGTCGGCCATCGCCGATTTTTCATCCACCGTGAAGACGCGATGTGTGGAGGCGATCAGGTGCGTGCGCGAAGGCGTGACGCTGCCGGCCTGCACGGCGCGGGTGGTCTCCAGCAATTCGCTCGCAAGCATCACGTCCACCTCGCCCGGCGCGGGATTGAGCGCGAGCACGGGCTTGCTGCCGTTTGCGACGTCCGGGACGATTTCGAGGTAATAGGTGGTGGCGCCGGTGCGCTGCGCGACGCCCGGGATCGAGGTGCGCTGCGCGACATGGCCGGCCGCGACCGCCGCGTTCGTGATCCAGGACGCGAGCACGCCGCCGCCTTCGCCTCCGAGGGCCGCGATCAGGAGCCGCACCGTGCGGACTTCGCTCATCTTCTTACTCCGCCGGGGCCGGCATCGGCGCAGCGCGGTTGCCGCCCAGAAGCCGGATCAGCGCAGATGTAATCCGGTGCCGCAGGCGATCGAGGAAATTCGGGTTCTCGATCACCCTGATTTCCGCAAACGACGGGCAGAGCTGCGCGGCATGCGCAACCTCGCCGCAGAGCCCGCAGCCGACGCAGTCGTTGTTCACATACGCAATCGGATCGGTCCGCAGCGGATCTTCGTTCGGCTTGATGGTGAGCGACGGGCAGCCGGACAAACGAATACAAGAGTGATCCCCGGTGCAGACATCTGGATCGACCCAGAAGCGCGTGCGTTCGACCCGCTTGCCTTCGTTCTTCAACTTCGCGAACGCGGGTTTCACG
This sequence comes from Pseudomonadota bacterium, assembly GCA_041694745.1. Lineage (GTDB taxonomy): Bacteria > Pseudomonadota > Alphaproteobacteria > Rhizobiales > Xanthobacteraceae. The sequence goes on along the minus strand of JBGFSD010000060.1, from coordinate 2,665 downwards.
CGGCGCTGGCGCGCGAGCTGGCATTCGCCGTCTGCGATGACGACCTTCAGTCCCTTTTCGTCGGAGGTCAGCGCGTCGCGCAGCGTGTCCATCATGCCTTCGACACCGTAGGTGCGCTGGCGTTTCACCCAGGAGACGCCGAGGCTCCTCAGCGTGCTTTCGATCTCAAGGCCGTTGCCGCGTCCGTCCGCTTCCGGCGCGCTCGACGGAATGTCCTGCAAGCCGGTCGCGCTGGAATAGCCGTTGTTCATGACGATCAGCACGGAGTCCGTCTTGTTGAATGTGGCGCCCGCGACACCGGAGAGCAGTCCGTTATGCCAGAATCCGCCATCGCCCATGATCGAAACGGGGCGCTGCTTCTGCGTTCCGGAAACGGCAGCTGCGGAAGCGAGCGACATGCCGTAGCCGAGAATGGAGTTGCCCTGGCTGAAGGGTGCGAAGGTGCCGAAGGCATGACAGCCGATGTCGGCGGCGACATGCACCGGGCCCATTTCTTTCTTCAAAAGTTTCATCGCCGAGAACACGGGGCGCTCGGGGCATCCGGTACAGAAGGTCGGCGGACGCGGCGGCAGCGGGCTGCCGAGTGCGCTTGCGACTTCCTTCTGGTGTGCATCCGTTTGCGCGAGCCATTCATCGAGCAAGGGCGTTCTAATTCCGTTGGCTTCGAAAAATTTCGTAAGCCCGCGCGCGATCACCAGCGGCGTGTATTCGCCGGCCGCGGGCAGCACGTCCTTGCCGAAAATCTTCGTGTTGAGGTCGGCCTTGCGCAGGATCTGCCCGACCGCCTGTTCGATGAATTCCGGATTGCCTTCCTCGACGATCAGTACCGACTTCTTGCCCGCGCAGAATTTTGCAATCTGCTCCGGCACGAGCGGATGGGTGACGTTCAGGACCAGCGTCGGCACTTTTGTATTTCCAAACGGATCCGAGAGGCCTGCAAGCGCGAGCCGGCCGTTGAGGACGTTGAACAGCCCTCCCTGTACGATGATGCCGACATCGCCGCTCGGAGGGCCGAGGATTTCGTTGAGCTTGTGTTCGAGAATGAATTTATGCGCCTGCGGCAACCGCTCTTCCGTCTTGTGCTTTTCCTGCGCGAACGTCGCGGGCGGATGGCTGAGGCGGTCGTATTCGAACGCAGCCGGTGCGGGAATCCTGTGTTTCGCCGAAAACTTCGCGGCCACGTTGTCCTTTGCATCGAAGCTGCCGTAGACATGACAGGCGCGGATGCGCAGCTCCAGCATCACCGGCGTGTTGCTCGCCTCCGAAAGCGCGAAGCCTTTTTCCACCATGTTCACGATGGTCGGAAGTTCCGGGCGCGGGTCCAGAAGCCATAGCGAGGATTTGAGCGCGAAGGCGTGCGTGCGTTCCTGAATGACGCTGGCACCCTCGCCGTAGTCCTCGCCGACCACGATCAGCGCGCCGCCGATCACGCCGGCGGAAGCCAGGTTCGAAAGCGCGTCGGCTGCGACATTGGTGCCGACGATCGACTTCCAGGTCACCGCGCCGCGCAGCGGATAGTTGATCGACGCGCCGAGCATGGCCGCGGCCGCCGCTTCGTTGGTGCAGGTTTCCAGATGCACGCCGAGTTCGGCGAGCAGGTCTTCGGATTGCACCAGCACGTCGAGGAGATGGCTCACCGGCGCGCCCTGATAGCCGCCGACATAGGCGACCCCGGATTGCAGGAGCGCCTTGGTCACGCCGAGAATGCCCTCGCCGCGGAAGGTGTCGCCCTTGCCGAGCGTGAGACTCTTGATCTCGCTATGGAACGAGACTTCGGCCATTCGACTTTTCTTTCCGAGTTCTTACTCGTCGCGTCCGATTTCGGCAGCGATCTTCTGCAGAATCTTCAGAAACTTCGCGCGGTCTTTCGGGCCGATGATGCGGTCGAGGTTGTCGTCGTGACGCCTAGCGCAGACGGTAAGCTGGTCGAGCATCTTTTTCCCGCTTTCGGTCAGCGTGAGCTGATAGCTGCGGCGGTCCGTTTTCATCTTCTCGCGGAGGATAAATCCGCGGCGCTCAAGATCTTCGAGGATCGGAGTCAAGGTGGATTTGTCGCGGCCGTTCGCGCTTGCAAGTGCGGTCTGGCTGATCCCCGGATTGCGGCCGATGAGCATGAGCGTCGCGAAGCGGCCGGGGCTGAGATCGACCGCACGCGCTTCCTGGGCGAACGCCTGAAAACTCGCGGTCTGCGCGAGCCGCAGATGAAAGCCAACCCAGTTTGCCAGCGGGCCGAAGTCCACATTCTCGTTTGCGGCGTACTTCCGGGGCGAGGGGGCTTCGGTTTCCGCGCTGCGGGAGAGAGGCTCTTGTTTCATTCGCTGTCGGTCCAATAGGCTGTTGTCGCGCGGAGGAAATCCGCTGGCTCCCCGGAAGGTACCAGCCGAAATTGGTTTTGTACCCAACTAATTCACTTTACAACGCCAGCAGTCTTTGGCTCAATTGGAAAAGCTGGCAGCGGGCAGGACTTTCTTCGTGCCTGCAAGGTCATAGCTGATTTGGGGCATCGCGGAGAACGACAATAACCAATAGTTCCGTGATATAACAATCTCACGCCGGCGCCCGACATGCCGGCCAACCACAGCCGGCAACGCCAAGAACGGCCGGCGACAAAGGGAGGACTGCAATGAAGTTGTGCGCGACTGCGCTAGGAGCCGTGCTCGCCCTC
>JBGFSD010000033.1:0-21774 GCA_041694745.1 Pseudomonadota bacterium | reverse complement strand
CGTGTTGTACGGGGCATTTTCTCTTCGATCGTCAGGCAGGGATCGCTGGAGATCGCGATCGCCGGCCGGCCTCATTTTGCCGTGGGCGACGGAACCGGGGAGCCCATCCGCATTCGCTTCAGGAGCCGGCTCGCGCTCGTCCGCGCGCTGATCAACCCGGAGCTTCGCTTCGGCGAAGCCTTCATGAACGAGGGCTTCGTGATCGAGCGCGGCGATATTGCTGCGCTGCTCGATCTGATCCTCCGTCAGACGAGCCCTTCCGCGCCGACGCCGACCGCATGGATTTTCGACAAGAGCCGCTATCTCTTCCGCCGCTTCGCGCAATTCAATCCGAGGGGCCGCGCACGAAAAAACGTGCATCATCACTACGATCTCGACGGGCGGCTCTATTCGCTCTTTCTCGATGCGGACAAGCAATATTCCTGCGCCTATTTCGAAACGCCGGACCAGTCGCTGGACGACGCGCAGCTCGCGAAGAAGCGCCACCTCGCGGCGAAGCTCCTCTACGACAGGCCGGGCCTGACCACGCTCGACATCGGCTCGGGCTGGGGCGGGCTCGGGCTCTATCTCGCGGAAGTCGCGGGCGCGAAGGTGACGGGCGTCACACTCTCCGACGAACAATATGCGGTATCGCGCCAGCGCGCGGCGGAGAAGCGGCTCGGCGGGCAGGTCGAATTCAGATTACAGGATTACCGCGACGTCCCCGAACGCTTCGACCGCATCGTTTCGGTCGGCATGTTCGAGCATGTCGGTGTCGATCACTACCGGCAGTTCTTCCGGAAGGTCGCCACTCTCCTGAAGCCGGACGGGGTCGCGGTCCTGCATTCCATCGGCCGCTCCGACCGGCCGACCGCGACCAGCGCCTGGATCGCCAAATACATCTTCCCCGGCGGCTATATTCCGTCGCTGTCCGAGGTTTTGCCCGCGATCGAGCGCGCGCAGCTGATCGTCACCGACATCGAGATTCTGCGGCTGCATTACGCCGAGACGCTCAAAGCCTGGCGCGAACGCTTCCTCGCGCATAGGGAAGAAGTGCTGGCGCTTTACGACGAGCGCTTCTGCAAGATGTGGGAATTCTACCTCGCCGCCTCGGAAATGGCCTTCCGCCACCGGCATCTGATGGTGTTCCACGTCCAGATGGCGCACCGGCACGAAGCCGTCCCGCTAACGCGCGGTTATATCGAGGACGCCGAGCGCCGCCTGCGCGTCATCGAGCGCAACGTCAAGCGCCCGCTGCGGCTCGCAGGAGAATAATTTTCCCCGGCCCGTCCGGCCAACTTTCGCCGTCAAGCCCGACGAAAATCTTTCCCTGATTCGTTCGCACGCTGTGAATTGCTGTGGGCTGCGAATTGGCGCTTGCGGTGGCGCGGCTGCGTGCTAATTCAATTCTCCTTGCGCGTCGCGTTTCTCGCCGGCCCAAGACAAATCGGAAAACGCAGAACGCGATGGCCCTCGACAACGCCCTCAGAAAAGCTTTCCCGGAACCGGACGCGCCCGCATTCCGGCAGGCGCCGCACAACATCGAAGTCGAGCAGGCACTGCTCGGCGCGATCCTCGTCAACAACGAGGCGTTCTACCGCGTTTCCGACTTTCTGGAGCCGAAGCACTTCTTCGAGCCGATCCACCAGCAGATCTTCGAGGTCGCGGCGAGCCTGATCCGCGCCGGCAAGATCGCCTCGCCTGTGACGCTGAAGACCTTCATTCCCGCCGAAACCGACATCGCGGGACTGAACCCGGCACAATATCTTGCGCGTCTCGCGGCGGAAGCCACCACCGTCATCAACTCGGAAGACTATGGCCGTACGATCTACGATCTCGCGACGCGCCGCGACCTGATCCAGATCGGCGAGGACATGGTCAACGTCGCCTACGACGCGCCGGTAGAGCTTTCGCCGCAGGACCAGATCAACGACGCCGAGCGCCGTCTCTATGAACTCGCGGAAACCGGCCGCTATGACGGCGGCTTCATGCGTTTTTCCGAAGCGCTGAAAGACGCCGTCGATCTCGCGAGCAAAGCCTATCAGCGCGAAGGCGGGCTTTCGGGCGTCGCCACCGGCTTTGCCGATCTCGATCACCTGATGGGCGGGCTGCAGCGCTCCGACCTCATCATCGTCGCGGGCCGCCCGGCCATGGGCAAGACCGCGCTCGCCACCAACATCGCCTACAACATCGCCGCCGAGTATTTCGGCGAGCCGCAGTCGAACGGCACCATCGAGACCAAGTCAGGCGGCATCGTCGGTTTCTTCTCGCTCGAAATGTCGGCGGAGCAGCTGGCGACCCGCATCATCTCCGAACAGACCGAGATTGCGTCGTCGCGCATCCGTCGCGGCGAAATTTCCGAGCAGGACTTTTCGAAACTCGCTTCCGCCGCGCAGCACATGCAGACGGTGCCGCTCTATATCGACGACACCGGCGGCCTTTCGATCGCGCAGCTCACCGCCCGCGCGCGGCGGCTCAAGCGCCAGCGCGGCCTCGACGTCATGGTCGTGGACTATCTGCAGCTTCTTTCCGGCTCGAAACGCACCGGCGACAACCGCGTACAGGAAGTGACCGAGATCACCACCGGCCTGAAGGCGCTCGCCAAGGAATTGAACGTACCGATCATCGCGCTCTCGCAGCTTTCGCGCCAGGTCGAGAGCCGCGACGACAAGCGCCCGCAACTCGCCGACCTTCGCGAGTCCGGCTCGATCGAGCAGGACGCCGACGTCGTTCTGTTCGTATATCGAGAAGAATATTACCTGAAGAATCGCGAGCCGAAGCGCGGCTCAGAAGAGTGGTTCAAGTGGGAGCAGGAATTGAAGGCCGCGGAAGGCCGCGCCGAAATCATCATCGGCAAACAGCGCCACGGCCCGACCGGCACCGCGAAGCTCTCGTTCGAGGCGGCCTATACGCGCTTCGGCAATCTCGCGCGCGAAGACCGCCTGCCGGAGCGAAGGGGGTAGTTGGACTTCAAATATTCGTCATGGCCGGGACAAGCGCGGGCATGACAACATGGAGAGTGGCGACAATTTCTTCGCCGTTCGATAAGTTCCGCACCATGCCCGACTCCCTCCCCGCCGAAGCCACCGGTCTGCTCACCGTCGATCTTTCGGCGCTCGTAGCCAACTGGAAGACGCTTGCCAAGCGCGCGGGACGCGCGCAATGCGCGGCGGTGGTGAAGGCCGATGCCTATGGCGTGGGGCTGGAGCAGGCGGCGCAGGCGCTCGCAAAAGCCGGCTGCGACACCTTTTTTGTCGCGACCTTCGACGAAGCGCTGCGGCTGCGCACCATCCTGCCGACCGTCACGATCTATCTCTTGAACGGCCTCAATCCCGGCAGCGCCGAACTCGTCTGCGGCATCGACGTGCGCCCGGTGCTCGGCTCGATGGCCGAGATCGAGGAATGGGAAGCCCATGCCGACGAGACCGGCGAGGAAGCGCCGGCCGCCATTCACATCGACACCGGCATGAACCGGCACGGCATATCGCTCGCAGACGCCGAAGCGCTCGCGCCGCGGCTTGTCACGGAAGAGATCACGTTCAAGCCGGCGCTCGTGATGAGCCACCTCGCCTGCGCCGACGAGCCGGAGCATCCGCTCAACCGGCAGCAGATCGACGCGTTCAGCACGATCATCAGGAAATTTCCCGGCATTCCGGCATCGCTGTGCAATTCCGCGGGGCTGCTCGCCTTCCCCGACGCGCATTTCGATCTGGTGCGGCCCGGCGTTGCGCTCTATGGCGGCCGCGCGCTGAATGCGAGCGAGAACCCGATGCAGCCGGTCGTGAAATTGCAGGCGCGGATCGTTACCCTCCGCGAAGCGAAAGCGGGCACCACGGTCGGCTACGGCGCGCGGCTGAAGCTTCCACGCGACTCGCGGCTCGCGATCGTTTCCGCGGGCTATGCCGACGGCATCTTCCGCGCCGCGGGCTCCTCCGACAACAAGAAGGGCGCCGAGGCCATCGTCGCGGGCACACGCTGCAACATCGCGGGCCGCGTCTCGATGGACCTGCTCGCCGTGGATGTCACCGACGTGCCTGCGGCCAACGTGAAGCGCGGCGATCTCGTGACATTGCTCGGCGACGGAATTTCGGTCGACGATCTCGCGGATCACGCGCGCACCATCGGATATGAAGTGCTCACCAGCCTGGGGCGGCGCTGGAAGCGCATCTACAAGGAATAATTTTCGCGAGGGGGTTAGCATGAAAGCCGACGAAGCCGGCGACCTGATGGACGCCGAGAAATCCGACGACACATTCAAAACGCGCACCGCCGTCTTCATCGCGGTGCTGGCGATGTTGCTCGCGATCACCGGCCTCGGCGGCCAGAACGCCGCCAAGGAAGCGACCAACAACAATATCTTCGCGTCGAACCTTTACGCATTCTATCAGGCGAAGAACATCCGCCAGACGGAGTTTGCGCTAGCGGCCGATGCGCTGGAGATTTCTCTTCTGACCAACGCCGGCATCGCGCCGGAGGCGAAGGCGGAAATCCAGAAGAAGATCGAAGCCTACCGCAAGAATGTCGCGCGCTACGAATCCGAGCCGGAAACGCAGGAGGGCAAGAAAGAGCTGCTCGTCCGCGCCAAGGCGATGGAGCAATCGCGCGACCACGCGCTGAGGCAGGATCCCTATTTCGATTACGCGGAAGTGCTGTTGCAGATCGCGATCGTGCTGGCGTCGGTCGCGATCGTCTCGGGGCTCGCGTGGCTCGTTCTTGGCAGCGCAGTCCTCGGTGTCACCGGGACGCTTTTGATGATCAACGGGTTCTTGCTCTTGGTTGCGATACCGGGGTTGGAGTGAAGTACACGTCGTCCCCGCGAAAGCGGGGACCCATAACCCCTGTGGTTAAATTGAGAAGCGGATGGTTATGGGTCCCGGCTCGCGGCGCTTTCGCGCCTTGGCCGGGACGACACATATAGGCTCGCATCCCGCGCCTTCCCTCCCCATATTCCGGCCTGAATGTTCGCGGAATAGCCCGGAAATGCCGCTCGACGACTATCTGGAAGAAGCCCGCCTCGCCGGCCGCGCGCTCGCGGATTACGGCGCGGGCCTCCTGCGCCCCACGCTCCGGCTCGGCGTCACCGGGCTCTCGCGCTCCGGCAAGACCATCTTCATCACGGCGCTGATCCACGCGCTCCTGCACGGCACGCGCCTGCCCGTGTTCGAAGCGCTGACCTCGGGCCGCATCGCGCGCGTGAAGCTGTCGCCCCAGCCCGACGCCGCCATCCCGCGGTTCGAGTACGAGAAGCATCTCCGCGATCTGCTGACACATCGCCGCTGGCCGGAGTCGACCCGCACCATCTCCGAAATCCGCGTCGAGCTCGAATACCAGACCCAGCGCGGCCGCCAGAAAACGCTCGCCCTCGACATCGTCGACTATCCCGGCGAGTGGCTGCTCGATCTTCTTTTGCTCGACAAGACCTACGAACAGTGGTCGGCGGAAACCATCGCGCGCTCGCGCGAGGGCCCGCGCGCGGTGCTCGCGAGCCAGTGGCACATTCATCTCAACTCGCTCGACCCGAAGGCGCCCGCCGACGAGCAGCACGCCATCAACGCCGCGAAGCTCTTTACCGAGTATCTCGTCGCCTGCCGCGACGAGCGCTTTGCGATGAACCTGCTGCCGCCCGGCCGCTTTTTGATGCCGGGCGATCTCGCGGGCTCGCCGGCTGTCACTTTCGCGCCGCTCGAGCTTCCGCGCGGCGAGACTGCGCCCGGAGGCTCCTTGTGGTCGCTGATGGCCGAACGCTACGAGGCCTATCGTGCGCGCGTGGTGCGGCCGTTCTTCCGCGAGCACTTCGCGCGCCTCGACCGCCAGATCGTGCTCGCGGACGTGCTCTCCGCAATCAACTCCGGTCCCGAGGCGCTTTCCGATCTCGAACAGACGCTGACCGCAATCGCCGCCTGCTTCAACACCGGCCGCCGCACAATCTTCTCCTCCATCTTCAAGCCGCGTGCGGACAGGATTTTATTCGCCGCGACCAAGGCCGATCACCTGCATCATCTCCAGCATGACCGGCTCGAGAACATTCTCGCGCGCATGGTGAAGCGCGCGGCCGAGCGCGCCGAGCTTGCCGGCGCGAAGACCGACGCGATTGCGATTGCCGCGATCCGCGCGACCCGTGAGGCGGTGGTGACCAGAGGACCGGAAAAACTCCCTGCCATCGTCGGCACGCCGCTTGCGGGCGAGCGTATCGGCAACGAGCTGTTCGACGGCGCGAAAGAGACCGCCGTCTTTCCCGGCGAACTGCCCGAGCTGCTCGAAGGCGAAGGCAGCGAATGGAAATTCAAAGGCCTCGCGAGCGGGTCGCATGACGAGAGCGATTTCCGCTTTCTCAGGTTCCGGCCGCCGCCCGTCGAAACGGGCTCCGGCGGCGAACCCGCGCTGCCTCACATTCGCCTCGACCGCGCGCTGCAGTTCCTGACCGGAGACCGCCTCGCATGACGAAGCCCGAATCCTTCCGGCCCGACGACCCGCGCGTCGCGGTCGCCTCGCCCGAGGAGCCGCTCTTCACGCGCGCGGAGCTGCGCGAACTCGAAGCCGCGGAAGCCTTGCGCCTGCCGGCCGTCGCCGAGCAAACCCAGAAGCCGCGCCGCTTCTGGGGCAAGCTGTTCTGGTCGGCGGCGGGCGGACTCGTGTCGCTCGCGCTCGGTCTCGCGGTCGCAAATCTCGTGCAGTCGCTATTCTCCTATGCGCCGTGGCTCGGCTGGCTTGCGCTGGCACTTACCGCGCTCGCGGGACTGGCGCTCTTCGTGATCGCGATGCGCGAGCTATTCGCGATTTTCCGGCTCGAAAAAATCGAGCGACTCCAGAAACGCGCCGCCGAGGTGCTCGCTTCCGACGACCGCGAGCAGGGTAAGGCCGTCGTTTCCGAAATGGTTTCGCTCGCGCGCGCGATGCCGCGGCTCGCGAAAGCCCGCGCGGCGATGGAGAACTATTCGCACGACATCATCGACGGCGCGGATTACGTGCGGCTAGCCGAGCGCGAGCTGCTTAGCTCTCTCGACGCCGAAGCGCGTCAGCTTGTGAGCAGCGCCGCGAAACGCGTGTCGCTCGTCACCGCGATCTCACCACGCGCGGCGGTCGACATGCTGTTCGTCTTGTTCAACACGATCTTTCTCATCCGCAAGCTCGCCACCCTCTACGGCGGCCGTCCCGGCGTGCTCGGGATGTTTCGCCTGATGCGCCATGTGATTTCACATCTCGCGCTCACCGGCGGCATGGCGGTCGGTGACTCTCTCGTGCAGCAGGTGCTGGGCCACGGCCTTGCCGCGAAACTCTCCGCACGCCTCGGCGAAGGCGTCTTGAACGGTCTCCTCACCGCGCGGCTCGGCATCGCCGCGATCGAGGTGACGCGGCCCCTGCCATTCGCGGCACTGCCCCGCCCGAAGCTCTCCGATCTCGCCGGCAATCTGCTGCCGGCGAAGAAGGACTAACTTTTTAGTTCGTCATGCCCGCGCTCGTCGCGGGCATCCACGCCTTATAGACGTCACAACAAAGGAAGGCGTGGATGGCCGGGACAAGCCCGGCCATGACGAACTTTGTTCTGTGCTACCTTTGTCACTCCACGAGATTCCCCCATGGCCAAGGCCCGCTCGACCTTCGTCTGCCAGAACTGCGGCGCGGTAACGCCCCGCTGGCAGGGCAAATGCGAGTCCTGTGGCGAGTGGAACAGCATTGTCGAGGAAACCGCCGCGCAGGCTTCCGTGCCTGTAACCCAGCGCACCTCTCGCAAGGGCCGGCTGATCGCGCTCGAACCGCTCACCGGAAAATCGGAGGACGCGCCGCGCATCGCCTCTGGAATTAAAGAACTCGACCGCGTCACCGGCGGCGGGTTTGTGCGCGGCTCGGCGATTTTGCTCGGCGGCGATCCCGGCATCGGCAAATCGACGCTCTTGATCGAAGCCGTCGCCGCGCTCGCGCGCAAGGGCAAGCGCGTGGTCTATGTCTCCGGCGAAGAGGCGATCGATCAGGTGCGCATGCGCGCGCAGCGTCTTGGCCTCACCGATGCCGCCGTTCAGCTCGCCGCCGAAACGAACGTGGAAGACATCGTGGCCACGCTTTCGGAAGGCACCCCGCCCGCACTCGCGATCATCGACTCGATCCAGACCATGTGGACCGAGACCGTCGAAAGCGCGCCGGGCACCGTGACGCAGGTGCGCGGCTCGGCGCAGCAGCTGCTTCGCTTCGCGAAAAAATCCGGCACCGCCATCGTGCTCGTCGGTCATGTTACGAAAGACGGCCAGATTGCGGGCCCGCGCGTAGTCGAGCACATGGTCGATGCCGTGCTTTCCTTCGAAGGCGACGGCGCACATCAGTTCAGAATCCTCCGCGCGATGAAAAACCGCTTCGGTCCGACCGACGAGATCGGCGTGTTCGAAATGACCGGCGGCGGCCTGAAAGAAGTCGAGAATCCTTCCGCGCTGTTTCTCTCCGACCGCGACACCTCCTCGCCCGGCACGGCCGTGTTCGCGGGCCTTGAGGGCACGCGGCCGCTGCTCGTGGAAATCCAGGCGCTGGTCGCGCCGACTGCGCTCGGCACGCCGCGACGCGCGGTCGTCGGCGCCGACCAGAGCCGCCTCTCCATGATCCTTGCGGTGCTGGAGGCGCGCTGCGGCGTGCGCCTCGGCCAGCAGGACGTCTATCTCAACATCGCGGGTGGGCTCCGCATCACCGAGCCCGCCGCCGATCTGGCGATCGCCGCGGCGCTGATCTCCTCGCTCTACAACGTGCCGCTGCCCGCGGACTGCGTTTACTTCGGCGAGGCTTCGCTCACTGGCGCGGTGCGCGCCGTGCCGCAGGCGACCGCGCGCATGAAGGAAGCGGCGAAGCTCGGCTTCGCGCGTGCCGTGATTCCCGAAGCGGGACGCGGCGATAGCTCCGAAGGCCTGAGCGTCCGCACGGTTGCGGCACTCGATGCGCTGGTCGCGGACATCGGTGCGGCCGCGCAGAAAATCCGCCGTATCCCGAACCGCGACACGGGCTAATAAGTGAGCGTCACGCTCCTTGACGGAATCTTCGCAGCCATCGTGCTGCTCTCCGCCATCCTCGGCTGGGCGCGCGGCCTGCTGCGCGAAGCGATCGGTCTGCTCTGCTTCGCCGTCGCGCTCGGCATCGTCTATCTCTACGCGGTGAACGCCGGGGTCGCGCAATGGGTGCGCCCCTCATTCCGCTATATGGCTTCTTATGTCTTTGTGGGCGCGACCCTCGTCACCTTCCTAATCGCAGCCTGGGTCTCGCATTTCGGCATGGATGCCCGGATCACGACGCCCGGCCGCGTGTTCGGACTTCTGTTTGGCATCGCGCGTGGGGTTTTGATCTTCGCGATCGCAGTCGTCCTGATCGACCTTCTCGTACGCACCCGCGATCTGCCGGCGTGGTTCACAGGCGCGCGGTCGCGGGAACTCGCGCTGGAATATATGCGGCTGCTGTGGCCCAAGGACTGGACCGGGGTGCGGGTCCTGGGCAGGCCTTTCGTCATGATGGGGATCGCCGCGCTTTTCTTAAGCATCGTTACCGACCTGATCGCCGCCCTGACGCGGCGCTGGCGCCTGCGGCTCAGGCGCTAACCCGTACCTCCCGGTCACCATGCGCTGATTAAGCACGTGAGCGGCTTGCCGCACCGGGTGACGGGAGCGGCGGCAGGGGCTATATGCATGGCCGCGAAGGCCCCGGCGCCCGAATCGGCTTAAAATTCAAGGCGGAGCAGCGTTCCTCGATGACCCCCACCGCGTTAGATTTCGGGCTGCTCGCGGTCATGCTCGTTTCCGGCGTGCTCGCCATGGTCCGCGGCTTCATGCGCGAGATCTTGTCGATCGCCTCCTGGGTGATCGCCGCCATCGTCACACTCTATGGCTATTCGCGCGTACTGCCCTATGTGAAGCAATATGTGCAGAACGACCTGTTCGCCACCGGGATCGCGGTCGGCGGCGTGTTCCTGCTCACGCTTCTGATCGTGTCGCTGTTAACGGTGAAGATTTCCGACCTCGTGCTCGACAGCCGCATCGGCGCCCTGGACCGCACGCTCGGCTTCCTGTTCGGGCTCGCCCGCGGCCTCGTCATCATGGTGGTCGCGTTCCTGTTTTTCACCTGGCTGGTGCCGGAAAAGACCGAGCCGGACTGGGTCAAGAACGCGCGCTCGCGGCCGATCCTGCAAAGTACCGGAGACTGGCTGAAATCCGTGCTGCCGGACGATCCAGAAAACGCCATCTTGCAGCGCTTAAGAAAACCGCGCGGCGACGAAACCACGCCGCCGCCGGAACCCAATCCTGCGCCGACGCCACCCGGGCGCAGCGACAGAGGGGCGAAGCAGAACCCCTCGCAAGCCAACACGAATCCGACGGAGCCTGCCTACAAGCGCAACGACCGGGCGGGCTTCAACCAGTTACTCGAAAGCACCCGCGCGTCGCAGCAATGACGCGCCAGCCGCAAGGGGCTTGCTGATGAGCGTGGCGAACGAGACGGCACTCGATCTGGACAAACACGCGATGGGCGACACCCTGCGTGAGGAGTGCGGTGTGTTCGGTATCTTCGGACATCCCGACGCCACCGCCCTCACCGCGCTCGGGCTCCACGCGCTCCAGCATCGCGGTCAGGAAGCGGCCGGCATCGTCGCTTACGACGCCGGCGAAAAGCGCTTCCACTCCGAGCGCCGCCTCGGTCTGGTCGGCGACACCTTCTCGAAACGCCATGTGATCGAGCACCTGCCCGGCAGCGCCGCGGTCGGCCATGTGCGCTACTCCACCACCGGCGAAACCATTCTGCGCAACGTGCAGCCGCTGTTTGCCGAACTCGACGGCGGCGGCTTCGCGGTCGCGCATAACGGCAATCTCACCAACGCGCTTTCGCTCCGCCGCCAGCTGGTGCGCGACGGCGCGATCATGCAGTCGACCTCAGACACCGAAGTCATTCTGCATCTGCTGGCCCGCTCCAAGCGCGCACGTTTCGTCGAGCGCTTCGTCGATGCGATCCGCGAGATCGAAGGCGCCTATTCGTTCGTCGGCCTCACCAACAAAAAGCTCGTCGGCGCGCGCGACCCGCAGGGCATCCGTCCGCTCGTGCTGGGCGAACTGAACGGCGCGCCGATCCTGACCTCGGAAACCTGCGCGCTCGACATCATCGGCGCGAAGTTCGTCCGTGACGTCGAGAACGGCGAAGTGGTCGTGATCAGCGAGGACGGCGTGGAGTCCCACAAGCCGTTCCCGCCGATGCCGCCGCGGCCCTGCATCTTCGAATACATCTATTTCGCGCGCCCCGACTCGATTGTCGGGGGAAAAAGCGTCTATCAGGTGCGCCGCAGCCTCGGCACCGAGCTTGCGCGCGAGGCACCCGCGAATGCCGACGTCGTGGTGCCCGTGCCCGACTCCGGCGTGCCGGCCGCGATCGGGTTCGCGCAGGCGTCGGGAATACCTTACGAGCTCGGCATCATCCGCAACCACTATGTCGGCCGCACTTTCATCGAGCCGACCCAGCAGATCCGCGAACTCGGCGTACGCATGAAGCACTCGGCGAATCGCGCGGCGGTCGCGGGCAAGCGCATCGTGCTGATCGACGATTCGCTGGTGCGCGGCACCACTTCGGTCAAGATCGTGCGGATGATGCGAGAAGCCGGCGCGAAGGAAGTTCACTTCCGCATCGCGAGCCCGCCGATCACGCATCCGGATTTCTACGGCATCGACACGCCGGACAAGGACAAGTTGCTCGCCGCTAACCACGACCTCGAGGGCATGCGCAACTACATCGGCGCCGACAGCCTCGCCTTCCTTTCGATCGACGGGCTCTACCGCGCCATGGGCCACGACAGGCGCAACCCGGACCGCCCGCAGTACACCGACCACTGCTTCACGGGCGACTATCCGACCCCGCTCACCGACAGGAACGGCGAGATTGCGCCACGGCAATTGTCGTTGCTCGCGGAAGCGAGCTGACTAAAACCTCGTCCTGAGGAGCGGCCGAAGGCCGCGTCTCGAAGGATGAGGTTTTGCTATAGGAACCCTCATCCTTTGAGACGCCGCTTCGCGGCTCCTCAGGATGAGGGTTGTTACATGGCCGAGGATAAATCTCTTTCTGGCAAGATCGCGCTCGTCACCGGCGCATCGCGCGGGATCGGTGCGGCGGTGGCAAAGTCGCTCGCCGCCAAAGGCGCGCATGTGATCGCGCTTGCGCGCACCACCGGCGGGCTCGAAGAACTCGACGACGAGATCCAGAAACTCGGCGGACAGGCGACGCTCGTTCCCGCCGACATCCGCAAATTCGACGACCTCGACCGCATGGGTCAGGCGCTCTACGAGCGGTTCAGGAAGCTCGATATTCTGGTCGGCAATGCCGGCCAGCTTGGCGTGCTCTCGCCGCTCCCCCATGTCGACCAGAAGGCGTGGGACGAGGTGATTGCGGTGAACGTCACCGCGAATTTTCGTCTGATCCGCTCGCTCGACATGCTGCTCCGCGCCGCCGATGCCGCGCGCTGCGTCTTCATCACTTCAGGGGCCGCGAACAAGGCGACCGCTTACTGGGGGCCTTACGCAGTCTCGAAAGCTGCCCTCGACATGCTGGTCCGGACGTATGCGGCCGAAGTCTCGACCACGAAGATGAAAGTAAATCTTTTCAACCCCGGCCCGGTGCGCACGCGGATGCGCGCCAAAGCCATGCCCGGCGAAGACCCCGAGACGCTCACGCCGCCCGAGCCGGTCGCGGAAGCGATCGTGGAGCTGTGCCTTCCGTCCGTCGCGGAAAACGGGAAACTCTACAATTATCCGACCAAGAAGTGGCTGAGCTATCAGGCGCCACAATAAGAAAATCATCATGGCCGGGCTTGTCCCGGCCATCCAAGTCTTTACAGCGTCGAGATTTTGGAAAGCGTGGATGCCCGGCACAAGGCTCGGGCCGGCTAAGCCGGACCCGAGTGCCGGGCATGACGAATTTAGAGTCAGTTCGTCACTTCCTATTTTTCTTCTTCCGCTTCCCGCGCGCGTCCTTCTTTTCCATCTTCTTCCTGAACGGATTTTCCGGCTCGCGAAACGTAAAGCGGATCGGCACGCCCGGCATCTCGAAGGCCTCGCGGACGCCGTTCACGAGATAGCGCATGTAGGATTCGGGGAGCGCGTCGGTGCGGGTGCCGAACAGAACGAAGCTCGGCGGGCGCGCCTTGGCCTGCGTCATGTAGCGCAGCTTGATGCGTGCGCCGGAGACCGCGGGCGGCGGGTTCTGCGAAAGCGCACGCTCCAGAAAGCGGTTGATGATCGAGGTCGGCACGCGCTTGTTCCAGACCTCGTAGGTTTCGACCACCGCCTTCATCAGCTTGTCGAGATTGTCGCCATGCATGCCGGAAAGCGCCACGATCGGCATGCCCTTGGCCTGCGGCAGCCAGTGATCGGCTTCCTCGCGCAGGGTCTTGCCCATGGTCATCGCGGGTGCCGCGAGATCGCGCTTGTTCATGCCGATGACGAGCGCACGCCCTTCGCGCATCACCAGATCCGCGATGCGCAGATCCTGCTCCTCGAACGGCATGGTCGCGTCCATCAAGAGGATCACGACCTCCGCGAAGCGGATCGCGCGGAGCGTGTCGCCGACCGAGAGCTTCTCGAGCTTCTCCTGCACCTTGGCGCGCTTTCTCATGCCTGCGGTGTCGAGGATTTCGAATTTGCGCCCGCCGTATTCGAACCTGACTTCGATGGAGTCGCGCGTGATTCCGGGCTCCGGCCCGGTGACGAGCCGATCCTCGCCCAGGAGTTTGTTGATGAGCGTGGATTTCCCCGCATTCGGCCGGCCGACAACCGCGACGCGGATGGTATCGGCGGGTTTCTCGCTCGGCGCGTCCGGCGCTTCCTCGTCCCGTTCGCCGCGCTTCGGTCTCTCCGGAAACAGGTCGGTCAGCGCTTCATAGAGCTCGCTCAAGCCCTCGCCGTGCTCGGCGGAAATGTTGACGGGATCGCCGAGCCCCAGCGCATAGGCTTCCAGCGCGCCGGCAGCACCCGCGCGGCCCTCGCTCTTGTTTGCGACCACGACCGCAGGCTTGCCAGCCTTGCGCACGATCTGCGCGAACACCTTGTCGTCCGGAAGCAGGCCCGCTTTCGCATCGACCATGAACAGGATTACGTCGGCATCCCGGATCGCACTTTCGGTCTGGGCGCGCATGCGGCCGGCCAGGCTCTCCGCGCCCGCTTCTTCGAAGCCTGCGGTGTCGAAGACGCGGAATTTCAGATCGCCGAGTTTGCCCTCGCCTTCGCGGCGGTCGCGGGTGACGCCCGGCGTGTCGTCGACCAGCGCCACGCGCTGGCCCACGAGCCGGTTGAACAGCGTCGATTTGCCGACATTCGGCCGGCCCACGATGGCGACGGAGGGAAGCATGTCTCGGGCTTAGCCGCGATCGGCGGTGTTGACCAGCCTGCAAGCGCCGAGATCAGCGGCGCTGTCCGGCCCAGGGATCGTCGGACGGAGCCTGCGGGCCGCGCGGTGCGGGCGAATTCGGCACATCGGAATTCTGCTGCTGCATTTCCTGCGGCGTGACCTGGATGTTCGAGTTGGTGGGCTGCGTCGGCGGCGCGTTGTACTGCACGCCCGGCACGCCTTCCGGAAACACCGGGCGCCGGTCGCCGGAAAGCGGCGTCTTCTTGCCCTGCTCGTCGAAGGGATTGAGATTCTCGAGCGTCTCGCAGGCGGCAAGCCCGAGCGACAACGGCGCAAGCAGCAGCGCAACCCGGAGCGACGATCTCACGCGCGAACGCGGCATGGCGGACTACTTCTTCTCCGGTGCGGCCGGCTTTGCTTCGTTGAAGAGTGCGGCCTGCAGTCGCTGCGCGCGGTTGCGCATGCCCGGCGGCGTTTCGGGATCGAAGGCGAGCAGCAGAAACAGCTTCTGCGCCTCGGCCTGATTACCGGCGCGCAGGTGTGCGAGCGCCATGAGTTCGTTGGCGGAGTGGCGGAACGCCGAGCCTTCGGCAAGCGCGGGCGCAAGCCGCTTCTGCATCTCCGCGACGCCGGCGCTGTCCACCGCGAGCGCCGCACCGCGGATGCTCGCGATCTCGCGCATCAATTGCTCGACCGATGTGTCGTTCGCGATGGCATCGAAGGCGGCGGCCCCCGCCTTGGAATCCTTCTGGCCGAGTTCGGCAGCTGCCGAGAAGCGCGCAAGCAGCCGGTAGGCTGCGGGAGCGTCGGCCGCGATCGCATTGAAGGCGGCAATGGCTTCGTCGGTCTTGGCGGCGTCGGCGGCGAGTTTCTGTGCCGCGGCGTAGCGCTCGGATGCCGCCTCGGCCTGCCTCTCCGCGTAATATTCGTAGCCGCGCCAGCCGGCGGTCGCGGCAACCACGAGGAAGACCGCGAACACGATCAGGCCGCCGTACTTCTTCCAGATATTGGCGAGCCGTTCCCGGCGCAGTTCTTCATCGACTTCGCGGATGATGTCCGACATTGAAAATCCTAAAAGGGCCGCGCGGGCGCGCAGCCCTCACTTAGCCCGTTTTTCGTTAAAGCGGGCGTAAAATAGAGATGTGGGCGTATCGTGGCAACGGCCTCAGGAGGGCGTTTTTTCCTTGTTTTTCAAGGCGTAAACATGCTCCACGGCCGGGAACGAGCGGTCGCGGACCTCGTTCGCATAAGAGGACACCGCCTCCTCGATGAGCCGACCCATGTCGGCATACTGCTTCACGAATTTCGGCACACGCGGCGAGAGACCAAGCAAGTCTTCCAGCACCAGAATCTGTCCGTCGCAGGCGGCCGACGCGCCGATGCCGATGGTCGGCACCGCCACTTCCTTCGTGATCTTGACCGCGAGCGGCTCGGCCATGGCCTCCAGCACTATCGAGAATGCGCCGGCATCGGCGATCGCCTTCGCGTCGTCGAGGATCGGGCCCCACTCGCTCTCTTCGCGCCCGCGCGCGCGGAACGAGCCGAGCGTGTTGATCGACTGCGGCGTGAGCCCGACATGGCCCATCACCGGCACGCCGCGCTCGGTGAGGAAGCGCACATGCTCTGCCATGCGGACACCGCCTTCCATCTTCACCGCGCCGCAGCCGGTTTCTTTCAGGACGCGCGCAGCGGTGTGGAAGGCCTGCTCGGGGCTCGCCTCATAGGTGCCGAACGGCAGATCGACCACCACCAGCGCCTTCTTCGAGCCGCGCATCACCGCATGGCCCTGCAAAATCATCATGTCGAGGGTCACCGGCACGGTCGACTCGAAGCCGTGCATCACCATGCCGAGGCTGTCGCCGACCAGAAGCAGATCGACATGCGGGTCCAGCCAGCGCGCGGTATGCGCGTGATAGCTCGTCAAAGCCACAATCGGCTCGCGGCCCTTGCGGGCGCGGATGTCCGGCGCGGTGTTGCGGCGGATGTCGGCGGCGTTCTGGATCGACATGAGCGGTCTCCTCGTCAATCGTTCCCTGGCCAATCGTTCCCGCGAATAACGGTTTCCGCGCGGGCAAGCAGATAGGGAGCGGGTTTTTACAACGGAAGGGGTGCGGATGCGAATCTCGCTTTTACCTCGTCATTGCCGGGCTTGACCCGGCAATCCATGAGGACGCGCGGCGCGCGCGGAGGCTTCGTATGGATCACCGGGTCTCGCACCGGCAGCCGCGCCAAGGCGCGGGCCGGTCCGGCCCGGTGATGACGGGATAGTTGTAGAAGCGCGCTAGTCGTCGCGGTACTTGAACGAGACTTTCAGTTTCGCGCGATAGGATTCGATCTTGCCGTCGTCGAGTTGCACGTCGAGCTGGACCACTTCGGCGATCCGCAGATCGTCCAGCGATTTCGAGGCCCGGTCGATCGCCACCTTGGCGGCTTTCTCCCAGGAATCGGGATGGGTTCCGATGATCTCGATGACCTTATAAACGCTCTCCGCCATGGCATTGTCCTCCCGGCTTCGATTTCCGGCCCTGTCTTCAGGCCGCCTTCAGCCTAGCATCCGGAGAGGAGTTTGCACGCGGGCGCGGACGGTACTTTCCGTGCGCGTTAAGCGGCCGCCTTCTTCACGTCCTTGATGTCCGAGAACACCACGCCCGGCGCGCGCTCGCGGGTGTAGTCGAGGTCGAAGTTCGACTTCGCCATGAACACCGGATCGCCGTCGAGATCAGATGCCATCGAGAAGTTCTTGGCGGCGATGAAGGCATCCAGCTTCGCGCGGTCTTCGGCCGATACCCAGCGCGCGAGATCGAACTCGCACTGCTCCAGCGAAATCTGCAGCCCGTATTCGGCGTCCAGCCGCGCCTTCAACACGTCTAGCTGCAGCGGTCCGACCACGCCGACGAGTGCAGGCGCGCCGTCCATCGGCTGGAACACCTGCACCACGCCCTCCTCCGCCAATTGCTGGAGCGCCTCTTTTAGCTTCTTCGCCTTCATCGGATCGGAGAGCTTCACGCGGCGGATGATTTCCGGCGCGAAGCTCGGGACGCCGACGAAGTTCAGTGCCTCGCCTTCGGTGAGCGTGTCGCCGATCCGAAGCACGCCGTGGTTCGGAATGCCGACCACGTCACCGGCATAAGCCTCTTCCGCCAGCGCGCGGTCCTTTGCGAAGAAGAACTGCGGCGTGTTCAGCGCCATCTGCTTTCCGGTGCGCGCGACCTTGACCTTCATGCCGCGCGTGAGCTTGCCCGAGCAGAGCCGCGCGAACGCGATGCGGTCGCGATGGTTAGGATCCATGTTCGCCTGGATCTTGAAAACGAACGCGGTGAGCTTGTTCTCAGCCGCTTCCACCATGCGCTTTTCCGCGGCCTGCGCGCGCGGCTGCGGCGCGTAGTCGCCGAGCGCTTCCAAGAGATCGCGCACGCCGAAATTCTTGAGCGCCGAGCCGAAGAACACCGGCGTCAGGTGCCCTTCGCGGAACGGCGCAAGTTCGAATTTTTTGGTGCCTTCCTTGGCAAGTATCAGCTCTTCTTCTAGCGCGGCTGCGTCGAGGTTCGCGGAGAGCGATGCCATCGCTTTCGCATCCATCTTTTCGCGCGCGGCATTGGCGTCAGCCTCAAGGCGCCTCACGCCGCCGGAAGATAACTCCACCGTGCCGACGAAGTCCCTGCCCCGCCCGATCGGCCAGGTCACCGGCGCGGTGTCGAGTGCCAGCGTCTTCTCGATCTCGTCGAGGATCTCGAACGGGTCGCGGCTTTCGCGATCCATTTTATTGATGAAGGTGACGATGGGAATGTCGCGCAGGCGGCACACCTCGAACAGTTTGCGCGTCCGCGCCTCGATGCCCTTGGCCGCGTCGATCACCATTACGGCCGAGTCCACCGCCGTCAGCGTGCGATAGGTGTCTTCCGAGAAGTCCTCGTGGCCCGGCGTGTCCAGGAGATTAAACACCAGCCCGCCGAACTCGAAGGTCATCACCGAGGTCACGACCGAGATGCCGCGCTCGCGCTCGATCGCCATCCAGTCCGAGCGCGTGTTGATGCGGTTCTTCTTCGCCTTCACCTCGCCCGCGAGATTGATCGCGCCGCCGAACAGCAGGAGCTTTTCGGTCAGCGTGGTTTTGCCCGCGTCCGGATGCGAGATGATCGCAAATGTGCGCCGGCGGGCGACTTCGCGCTCGATCGGCGTTTCGTTGGCGCGGGGATGGGCGAGAGAGGTGTCGGACATGGCTCTATTTCAGGCGCGGAGTGCATCCACGATCCGGGCGGTTGGGTCAAGCCCGGAAGGCGGCTAGGATTCCGAATCGATGCGGTTTCTGGCTTTCTCCGACGTCCATAACAACCTCGCCTGCGTGCGCAAGATGCGGGCGCGGGAGGAAAACACGTTCGACGCCGTCCTGTTCGGCGGCGACATCGGCCGGAAAATCCCGGAACAGTTTTTCGCGATTCTGGCGAGCTTCGAATGCCCCGTCTTCTACGTCTATGGGAACTGGGACGTCGATCTTTCGCCGGATGCGAAGTACCACCCGCGCGCAACCATTCTTCATCGCAGTTCCGTGACGCTCGGCGGCGTCACCTTCGCGGGCTTCAGCGACAAGCCGGACGGCACCGCGCGGCGGCAGTTCGCGGGGCGGTTAAAGAAATCCGGCGCGGATTTTTCGCGCACGATTTTGATGTGCCACTACGAGCTGCGCGGCATCGAAAAGGACTTCCCCGGCCTCGCGCTGCACCTCTACGGCCACACGCACGTCATGGAGCAGCGCGAAGTAAAGACCACGAAATACGTGAACCTCGGCGTGCTCGATAAGCAGATTTCCGCGCGGCCGAAAGACAAGCCGGTCTGGGTCAAGGAAGACTGCCGCAACTACATCGCCGGCAACTATGCGATCATCGAAGCGGGCGAGAAAGGCTTCGACGTGCGCTATATCGAAGTGACCGGCGGCTCGGAGGATTGGGTCCCGGTCGAGCGCAGCTATCGCGGCATCGAATGGATCCCCGAAGAAAAACAGTGGAGCGATCCCGCGGATCCGCGCCTGCCCCGCTTCGAGGTGGCTTAGACGCTTGGCTCTACCGCGCGCCGCGCTATGATCCGTGCCGGGGAAGAGAACAAGAGCAACACGATGCCGGAACGGCGGGGGCTCAGGATCGGCTTCGACGTCGGCGGCACGAAGATCGCGATCTGCGTGCTCGACGACCGCGGCAACTACGTTTTCAAGACGGAGAGCGCGACCCCGCGCGACGACTATCGGGGCTTTCTGGAAGCCGCGACTTCATTGCTGAAACAAGCGCGTGAAGCCGTGCCCGAAGCGGCAAGCGCCTCGATCGGCCTCGGCATTCCCGGCGAAGTCGACGTCGTCTCGAATACGGTCAAGAACGCGAACAGCACCTGCCTGATCGGGCACGATCTGGAGGCCGATCTCGCGCGCGTGTTCGGACAAAAGGTGCGGCTGGCCAACGACGCGCAATGCCTGATCGCGTCGGAGGTCTATGACGGCGCGGCACTTGGCGCCACCGTCGCCTTCGGCGTGATCCTCGGCACGGGTGTGGGCGGCGGTATCGCGGTGAATGGCGAGCCGTGGCGCGGCAGCAACCGGCTCGCCGGAGAATGGGGGCACAATCCCTTCCCCGACCGCGACGGCATGCAGACCGGCTCGCCCTGCTATTGCGGGCGCAACAACTGCATCGAAACCGTGCTGAGCGGCCCCGCGCTGGTCGCGGCCTATCACGACGCCACCGCAGGCGAAAACGCGCAGCTTCCCGAGATCGAGGCGATGGTGGCCGAAGGCGACCCGGTCGCGCGCGAAGTGCTCTCGACCTACATCGATAAACTCGGGCAGGCGCTCGCGACTGTCGTCGGCGTGCTCGACCCGGAAGTGATCGTGCTCGGCGGCGGGGTCTCGCGCATCAACGCGATCTATCGCGAATTACCGGATCGCGTTAGCGCTCACATGTTTCATTCCGGTGTCTCGAAGCCGCGGCTTGCGACCAGCATCGTGAAAAGCAAATGGGGGCCGGACAGCGGCGTGCGCGGGGCGGCGCGGCTATGGCCGCTGCCGCGCGGATAAGCGCACGGCATCGGAGTGCCTCGCCGCGCTACCAACAATCTCAGGCCGATCTAACGGATTTCACCGGTGGCAAACTCCCCGCCGCCCCGATAAAGCGCGACTTTGCGATCGCGGCTTCCAGAGCAGAAACACAGAGCGGGTCGAGCGCGTTACCGGCACTTTCATGGATGATCGCTAGCGCCTTCGACACCGGCATTGCCTTTCGGTAGGGCCGGTCTGCCGTCAGCGCATCGAATACGTCGGCGGTCGACACCACTCTGGTCTCCAGATCGATGCCGTCGGCGGTGAGGCCACGCGGATATCCCTTGCCGTCGAGCTGTTCATGGTGAGCGCCGCCGATGACGGCAAGGTCGGCAAAGGCCTCGATACGGGAAAGGATCGCCTCCGACAGTTCGGCGTGACGCTTCATCAGCTGCCATTCCTCGTCGTTCAGCTTGTCCGGCTTGTCGAGCACCGCATTGCTGACACCGAGCTTGCCGATATCGTGCAGGAGCGCAGCGCGCCGGATGTGCCGCCGCCGTTCTGCATTCCATCCCAGCTCCTCGGCGATCAGGTCGGCAAAGAGCGCGACCCGTTCGCTATGGCCGGCCGTGTATGGGCTTTTGGCGTCGATCACCTGCGCGAACGCAAAAGCGACGTCATCCAGATAAGCTTCGTCCGCGACCGCAGCGCACATGCCCGGTTCCATAGTGAGTACGGTCTCCTCGAGTTCGTCACACAGCAGGGTTTTCCAGAAACCCTCGTCATCAGCGACTGCAAGAAAGGCCTCGACGACCGTCGGATCGAACCAGGTTCCCTTTCGCGCAGCGACTTCGGTCAAGGCAGCCTGCCTGCCCGACGCCGTCGTAAATACGTCAGCGACCTGCGCGAGCAGCGCGATTCTGGACAATAGCGAGATGTTCGATCCATGCTTTGCCGTCGGTCTGCCGGACCCGTCCCAGTGCTCATCGAGATCGAGAATGCCGTTGCAGACTTCCTGCGAGAAGCGCAGTTGTCTTGCGATCTCGGCGCCGCGCTGGCAGCGGGTCTCGATCAATTCGGTTACGATGCGCCCGCCGTTCTTCAGGATGTTAACTGTAGCCCTGAAGCGCGTCGCAAGGTCGCTGCCCGCTCCGACCTTGGCAAGAACGAAGCGTAGGACCTCCGGAAGCTTCCCATCCAGAAGCTTGAAGTCACGCTTGAACGAAAGATCGTCGGCAAGATAGAGCGCGCAGATACGCGCAGCGTTGCTGCTGCAGCCGAGATCCTTCAAGAGCAGCGTGTAGTAGAGATCCTGCAGGATTTCGTCAGGAAGACTGAGCTTCCGTCCGATACTCATGCCGATCCAGCAGCAGCGGACACAATGGCCTTCCGGCTGCCCTTCGGTCAGGTCCAGCGCGCGGCTCAGCGCCCCTAGA
>JBGFSD010000035.1:0-95682 GCA_041694745.1 Pseudomonadota bacterium | reverse complement strand
CAGGATTTCGTCAGGAAGACTGAGCTTCCGTCCGATACTCATGCCGATCCAGCAGCAGCGGACACAATGGCCTTCCGGCTGCCCTTCGGTCAGGTCCAGCGCGCGGCTCAGCGCCCCTAGAGGTTCTGCTTTCCGGACAATCTTTCCCATCGACGCCCCCGGCGGTCCCTCAGCAACAATGGGCAAAAGTTGCTTCGATCCTGTTAATGCGCAGATTGGGCCATGTCCCACATCTGAGTGGTTCCGGCCGCTGCCGCGCGAGAAGCGTTAGCGTTTCGCGAGGACGTAATGCGCCGCGGCTTCTGTCGGCACATATTCCTTCTGTTCGTAGCCGAGCTTCGGCAGATCGACACCGCTCCAGAAATGCTCACCGCTGCCGAGCAGGACCGGGCTCATGGCTACATGAACTTCATCGATCAGCCCGGCTTGCAGATACTGCTTTACGGTCGAAATGCCGCCGCCGATACGAATGTCCTTGCCGTTCGCTGCGGCTTTCGCGCGTTCGAGCGCTGCCTCGATCCCGTCCGTCACGAAATGAAAGGTCGTGCCGCCGTCCATCGTGAACGATTTACGCGGATGATGCGTGAGCACGAAGACCTCGCAGCGATAGGGCGGCTCGTCGCCCCACCATCCTTTCCATTCCTCGTCCGGCCACGGCCCGCGCACCGGCCCGAACATGTTGCGGCCTAAAATCCACGCACCGAGGTTTTCGATGCCGCGCTTTGCGAATTCGTCGTCCGTTCCGGTGGTGCCGCGATCCTTGCCGAGTACATAACTCTGGAACGTCCGCGTCGGGAAGAACCAGCCGTGCAGCGACTCACCACCAACACCGAGCGGGGCCTTCAGGCTCTGGTCCGGTCCGGCGCCGTAACCGTCGAGCGAAATCGAAAAACAGCAAACGCGTACCTTGGACATGCTCAAATCGCCTTTCGATACTCCTCCGGCTTGAAGCCGACGAGCAGCCTGCCACCCGGCAGTTCCAGCACGGGCCGCTTGATCAACGAGGGGTGCGCGAGCATCAGCGCGATTGCCTTCTTCTCGGTGATACCTTCCTTCTGCTTTTCAGGAAGTTTGCGGAACGTGGTGCCGGCGCGGTTCAAGAGCGCCTCCCACCCCGCCTGCTTCGCCCAGCTCTCCAGCTTCGCCTTCCCGACTCCGTTCGTCTTGTAATCGTGAAACACATAGTTCACGCCGTTCTTGTCGAGAAAAGCGCGCGCCTTCTTCATGGTGTCGCAGTTCCTGATGCCGTAGATCGTGATTGCCTTCGCCATGTCCGGTTCCGGATTCTGATTGCAGCCGCTGCCTTCGTGCGCCTATCTTGTCTCAATGACGCCGGAAATGAAATCGGGAGAGACCGAAGCATGGAAATCAAACGCAACGGCACGCGCGGCGCGAACAAGGGACCGGAGAACTATTTCACCGGAGCCGTGAAGCTGGAGCCGCTGGTCGAAGCGCCCGCTCCCGCCCGTGTGCGCGCGGCAAGCGTTTCGTTCGAGCCAGGCGCGCGCACGGCGTGGCACACCCATCCGCTCGGGCAGACGCTGATCGTGACGGAAGGTGTCGGCCGGGCGCAAACCGAAGGCGGTCCGGTCGAGGAAATCCGTCCCGGCGACGTACTGTGGTTTGCACCCGGCGAGAAGCACTGGCACGGCGCAAGTGCCACGAGCGCGATGACGCACATCGCGATCCAGGAAGCGCTCGACGGCAAGACGGTCGACTGGCTGGAGCCGGTCAGCGACGCGCAATACAATAAGTGATTGCTCGCACGCCGCTGGAAAAAATCGCATGAACCAGAAGATCGCGATTCTCGGCGCGAACGGCGTCTATGCGCGGCACCTGATTCCGCGCCTCGCCGCCGAAGGATTTGACATCCGTGCCGTGGTGCGGCGGCCGGAAGCGGCGGGATTTGCCCGTGCCTGTGGCGCTGCCATCGCAACCGCCGACATTTTTGATGTGGATGCGATGACGCAGGCCTTCGCAGGCTGCGATCTTGCGATCAATCTTGCGACCTCGCTCCCCGGCCCGAGCGGACGCGGCGATTTCGCGGCGAACGACAAATTGCGCGTCGAAGGCGTGCCGAATTTCGTCGAAGCGTGCCGAAGCGCGGGTGTTGCGAAAATCGTCCAGCAGAGCATCGGCTGGGTCGCGGCATCCGGCACTGACGCGTGGACGGACGAGGGCCACGTCTATCGCCCGTCGGGCGAAACCATTTCCGGCAAGGCCATCGCCGCCGCGCTGACGATGGAAGACGCGATCAAGGCGAGCGGTCTCGACTGGCTCATCCTGCGCGGCGGGTTGTTCTACGGCCCCGGCACCGGCTTCGACGAAGGCTGGTATGCGCGCGCGACCGCTGGAAAGCTGAAACTTCCCGGCGACGGCCTCGAATACGTCACCCTCGTCCACATCGCCGACATGGCGTCCGCCACCGCGGCAGCGGTGCAGAAATGGCCGTCGCGAAGCGTTCTTACTGTCTGCGACAATGAACCCGTACAATGGCGTGATCTGTTCGGCTTCATCTGCACGAGCGTCGGCGCGAACGCTCCGGAAGCTGGCGGCCCGCCGGGATTTCCGTCCTTCCGCCTGAAGAATACCCGCGCCGTGACGGCGCTGGAATGGCAGCCGCGATACAGGAGCTATCGCGAAGGTTTGGCGCGGTAGGCCGGCTTCGTCCGCGGTGCGACGATGACGGCGAAGATGATGGCGCAAACCATTGCCGACAAAGGCCCCATCAGAAAGATGGCCCCCATCGCCCCGCCGCCGTCGCGGTCGAACAGGCCGAAGTAATTCGTAGCGAGGATGTAGCCAAAGATGGCAACCGCCTCGCCGGCAACAAGACCGGCGATGATGGCGAGGAAGATTTTGAGGAAGCGGGCACCTACAAAGTCTCAGTTTGCGATTCACTGATGCAAGCAAATGATCAGCCTATTGCTTAAAGCGATTAGTACGATGCCAGTGAAGAAAGTGGGGGTGTGGTCGTTGGGCAGGCTTTAAGGGATCGAGCGCCCGGCCGGATTCGTTGATAAATGATTTGATGCCATCCGGGTCGTTCGCCTGGCGAGATATGAGAATATTTAAGTCATCCGACAAACTGATTAGACCACGATCAAACATCCAGTGTGCGGTACCAGAAAGCGCGATTCCGTTGTTGACGATGTCGGGGCCTCCGGCTTCAACAGGGCGGATATGAGCTGCCGCTACTTCCGCCCTGCCACCCCCATTGATGAATCGCAATCCTGAGATTGCACAACGCTGATCGTATGCACGCAGCACTACCTGTCGAAAAACGCGATCTCTGACCACCCTCGAAACAGTAAAACTCAAGCGTTCGCGCTGCTGCTCAAATACGAAAGCAATGGGTTCTTCCTGAAGTCCGGACGGTTGCATCTTGTCAACACGTGGAGGCAGCGGCGCGGTTTCTTCAATTCCCAATTCGACGATCCGCTTAAAATCATCTGTAGACAGAGGCCGCACCGCCGATTGAGCACGGCCAGAAATTTTTCCTTCCGCGTTCAGAACGCCGCGCTCGACAGGACCTGAAGAGTCTCTAAAAGGAACTGCATTGGAAAACTCGAGATAACTTCCTGGCTCGATAAGAGCCACGTACATATCAGGATTGCTTGGATCGGGAACTATCTGCTGAACCTTTGCCACCGCATAGTAACCGCGCGATTCAAGTATTTTGGTCGGTTCATAATAGACAATCCAGTCGCCAACGCACCTCTCGATGCGGGAGAGATATTGCTTGGGGAACTGATACCGTTCCGCGGGGCTGTCGTCGTAGATTGAATCCGCCCGGTGTACGAAAACCCCAAATGCCATGGTTAGGTCTGCACCTCTACTCCCACTCGATCGTCCCCGGCGGCTTGCTCGTCACGTCATAGACCACGCGGTTGACGCCCTTCACCTCGTTGATGATGCGGGTCGCGACGTTGCCCAGGAACTTCATGTCGAACGGATAGAAGTCCGCGGTCATCCCGTCCACGGAAGTGACGGCACGCAAGCCAAGAACGTGATCGTAGGTGCGGCCGTCGCCCATGACGCCGACGGTCTTCACCGGCAGGATCACCGCAAACGCCTGCCAGATTTCGTCGTACAAGCCGGCTTTCCGGATTTCGTCGAGATAGATGGCGTCGGCGAGCCGCAGAATATCCAGCGCCTCTTTCGTGACCTCGCCCGGACAGCGGATCGCAAGCCCCGGCCCCGGGAACGGATGGCGTCCGACGAACACGTCCGGCAGGCCGAGTTCCCTGCCGAGCTTCCTCACCTCGTCCTTGAACAATTCGCGCAAGGGCTCGACGAGCTTCATGTTCATGCGCGCGGGCAAGCCGCCGACATTGTGATGCGACTTGATCGTCACCGACGGTCCGCCGGTAAAGCTCACGCTCTCGATCACGTCGGGATAGAGCGTGCCCTGCGCGAGAAACTCCGCGCCGCCAATCTGCTTCGCTTCCGCCTCGAACACGTCGATGAACAGTTTGCCGATGATCTTGCGCTTCTGCTCGGGGTCGGTCACGCCTTTCAGCTCGCGCAGGAACGTCTCGCTCGCGTCGGCATGTACCAGCGGAATGTTGTAGTGATTCCTGAACAGATCGACCACGGTCTTGGCTTCGTTCAGCCGCAAGAGACCATGATCGACGAAGACACAGGTGAGCTGTTCGCCGATCGCTTCGTGAATGAGCAGCGCCGCCACCGAACTATCGACACCGCCCGAAAGCCCGCAGATCACACGGCCCTTCCCCACCTGCGCGCGGATGCGCTCGATGGCTTCTTCGCGGAACGCGCGCATGGTCCAGTCGGCCTTGGCGCCCGCGATCTTGCGCACGAAGTTTTCGAGCAGCTTCGCGCC
The DNA here is from genome assembly GCA_041694745.1 of Pseudomonadota bacterium. Classification (GTDB taxonomy): domain Bacteria; phylum Pseudomonadota; class Alphaproteobacteria; order Rhizobiales; family Xanthobacteraceae. The sequence continues at coordinate 90,836 of JBGFSD010000035.1, read as the reverse complement.
GTCCGGCGTGTGATAGACTTCCGGATGAAACTGCATGGCGTAGAAGCGGCGCCTGTCGTCGCCGATGATCGCAATCGGCGAGTTCGCGGCCTTGCCAAGCACGCGGAAGCCTTGCGGCAAGACGGTCACGCGGTCGCCGTGGCTCATCCAGACCGGATATTTGCCGCCCTTCTTCCACACGCCTTCAAAGAGCGGCGCGTCTTCGGTGATCTCGACCTCGGCGCGGCCGAATTCGCGGTGATGGCCGCCTTCGACCCTGCCGCCAAGCTGCTGCGCCATGGTCTGCTCGCCGTAGCAGATGCCGAGCACCGGCAGCCCGCTCTCGAAAATCGCAGGCGGCGCGGACGGCGCGTTCGCATCCAGCACCGACGCCGGCCCGCCGGACAGGATCACCGCTTTCGGATTCATTTTCTCGAATGCGGATTCCGCCGACTGGAACGGCACGATCTCGGAATAGACGCCCATCTCGCGCACGCGGCGCGCGATCAGCTGGGTCACCTGCGAGCCGAAATCGACGATCAGAATCTTGTCGTGTTCGTGGGTCTGGGCTGAAGCGGTTGGCGGCGGGACCGCGCTGGCGGGGCTCTTCATGGCAGGGAAGTAAGGGAAGCCGTTGCCCGCCGCAAGCGAGCCTTTGCCGGGCCGATATGCTTTCCAACAGCTTAAGGAGCGTCCCGGCAGGCACGCATGGCCCTAACCGGGCATTAGGCGGCGGCAGGCTAGAAAAGCGCCATGAACTCGCCCTCCATCGTGCCGCCGATCCCCGACGTCAAAGCCCGCCGCGAAGCGCTGTTCCGCGAGACCCCGCGCGACATCGCGGAGCGGATCGCGCTCGGCCTCGCCTGGGCGGCCGCACCCAAACGGCTTGACCGGCTACCCAGCGTCGCGCGTGTATGGCTGCGCGACGCCTTCGGCGGCGGCGGCCTCCCCGATCCGCGCACGGCTGGCCCCGGCGGAATTGCCGGCATCGCCCGCGATCTGTCGGTGCCGGCGCTGCTCGAAGCCTACCGCCGCACGCTCTATCCGTGGGGCCATGTCGGACCGCTCAAGTGGCTCTCGACAGATCAGCGCTGCGTGCTGTTCTTCAACGAGCTGCACATTGCCAAGCGCCTTCGCCGCCAGATGCGGCAGAACGAATATCGCGTCACGTTCGACAAGGATTTCGAAGGCGTGATGAAAGCCTGCGCCGAGCGCCGTCCGGGGCGCTGGCATCTGACCTGGCTGCGCCCGAAGCTCATGCACGCCTTCGCAGACTTATACGACGCTGGGCATGCACATTCGTTCGAGGTCTGGAATGCGGATGGCCGACTTGCCGGCGGCGGTTATGGCGTCGCCGTGAACGGCGTGTTCTTCACGGAGTCACAGTTCTCGCGCGAGAGCAACACCTCGAAGATGGGCTTCACGCTGTTCAACTGGCATCTCGCAAAGTGGGGATTCCTCTTGAACGACGGCAAGGACCCGACGCCGACGATCAACGAGATGAACTTCCGCATGATCCCGCGCGCAGAGCTTCAGGCGGCGCTGGATCGCGGCACAATGGCGATGTCGCGCCCCGGCCGGTGGGAATGCGAGACCGATCTGAAGGCGATTGCGGAGTGGATGCCGGCTGGTGTCGTCGCAGACGCAATTTAGTTCTTCGTCATGCCCGGCCTTGTGCCGGGCATCCACGCCTTTACTGACCATCCGCTGCTAAGGCGTGGACGGCCGGGACGAGCCCGGCCATGACGAGTTTATTGCATGCGCAACACGCTCACAAAAAACCCGTCCGTGCCCGTCCGGCGCGGGGTCATCTGGATTCCTTCATCCGATAATTTCGCGGCGCGCGAGAAAATCATCGCGCTCTCGCCAAGCGCTTTTACGACCTCGTTCGGCGAAACGATTTCGAATGAAGGATTGCGCTCGCGAAATGCTCTGGTCTGTGCGCCGTTCTCGGCGTCGAGGATTGAACACGTGATGTAGGCGATCCTGCCCCCCGGTTTCACGAAACGCGCGGCATCGTCGAGCAGCGCCGCCTGTTCCTTCAGGCGAAGGCCGAGCGCGCCCGGACGAATGCGCCACTTGGCATCCGGATGCCGCCGCCACACGCCGGTGCCGGTGCACGGCGCGTCGATCACGACGACATCCATCTTGCCTGCGAGATTGGAAAGCACATCCTGCTTTCCCTTGGGGGATACCACCTGCACGTTGCGGACGCCCGCGCGCGAGAGCCGCTCATGGATCGGTTTCAGACGGCGCAGATCGGAATCGTATGCGAACAGCTGCCCTTTGTTCTGCATGGCTGCCGCGAGCGCCAAGGTCTTGCCGCCTGCGCCCGCGCAAAGATCGAGCACCTGCTGGCCCGGCTCCGCGCCCGCGAACAGGCTCGCCAACTGCGAGCCTTCATCCTGCACCTCGAGGTCGCCCTTGATGAAAGACGGTTCGGAAGTCACCGGCGGCTGCCTGCCGTCGGCCGGCAACTCGACCCGCAATCCGTCCGGCGACCAGCGCGACGGCTGCGGGTTCAGATGCGAAAGTTCCTTCGCAACGTCGTCGCGATGGCTTTTCAGCGTGTTCACGCGCAGATCGAGCGGCGCGCGGTTCGCAAGCGACATGCCTTCCTGCCAGCGCTCCTCGCCGAAACCTTGCGCGAGATGCGCGTCCAGCCACTCCGGGTAGTCGCCGGCGACATGCGGCGGCGCCTTGCCGAGCGACCCGGTCTCGAGCCGCTTCCTCTCGTCGTCGCTCAGCGGTTCCGGCGCAAAACGCGAACCGTCCGCGAGCTTTGCAATCTCGTCGGCGCTCATACCACGCGCGAGGCGCAACGCTCCGAGCAAGACGGCGCGCGGCGTTTCCGCGCCCATGAGAAACGCCGAAGACGCGCGGCGGCGCAGCGCATCGAACAGGAGCGAGCCGATTGCAGAGCGGTCGCCCGAGCCCGCGAAGCGGTGCGTCTGGCCCCATTCGCGCAGCGCTTCCGGCGCGGGACGCTTCTTCCCCTCGATTTCGGTCAGTATTTCGATGGCGGCGGCAAGCCGTGCGGCGGGGGTCATGGCCCGGGCTTATAGAGAGAATGTGCCGCTTTCAACCGCCGTGGCCTCCACCGGGCCAGCGCCGGTAATCAGCGGATGAATGCGTTCTCTCGTCTCCGCTCCGCTTTCCCGTTCAATCGCCATGACGAACAGGACGGATTGATCGCGCACCTTCCAGAGACGCCAGCTGCGCATCAGCTATGCGCCGGTCATTATCTGTATCGCGAACATTGCCCACATGATGACAAGCACGATCACTCCGAAGAGGAAAGCAAGGAAGCGGCGCGGCACGCGGTTCGAGGTCACGTGAATATAGGCGTGCACGAAGCGCGACAGCACGAACAGCCAGGACAGCACGACGAAGACGAGATCGGCCTTCCGCGTGATCAATGCGAAGCCGACCAGAATGTAGAACAGAATGGGAAACTCGAACTGGTTCTGGAACGCGTTGCCGAGCTGCTTCGCGCGCTCCGGCCAGGTTTCCCTGGTCAGCGCGATGTCGCGGATCTTCAGCTTGCCCGAATAGAGCACGCGATTGCGCTCCACGAACAACATGAGCGCGAGCGCGATATGGAGCGCGACGAGCACGAATACCGGCAGCAGGATCATCGGGACGGTCATTGCCAATTCCTCAGGCAGAGAGAAGACGGATCGCGAACCACGCCCACATCACGACGAGCGCGAGGGCACCCGCGCGGAACGCGTAGCTGCGGTACTTGCGGGTGTTGCTGGTGGTATGCACATAGGCCTGCACGGCGCGGCACAGCACGAACAGCCACGCCAGCAAGACAAAAACATAGTCCGCCTGCCTCGTGATGAAGGCGAGGATGATGACGGCGTAAAACAGCACCGGCAGTTCCAGCGCGTTCTGGTAGGCGTCCGAGAATTGCGCCGCCTGCGGCGGCCAGGGATTGTTCCCGCCGCGTACGAGCAGATCCTTCGGATCGGTCAGCTTTTCCATCACCGCGCGGCGGCGCGTGATCACCATGCCGAACATCAGCACGAACGTAATCGCCGCCATGGCAAGCAGCGGCGCGAGAAAGGTCAATGGGCTCATGGCCGCCTCAGTCGTTATTCAATTGTTCGAGATTCGGAAGAATGCCGGCGATGCAGGTATCCGCACCGCGCGCGCCGGGATAGACGTCGCCGATCGAAAAGCGCACCCACTGCGGTTTCACGATACGCGGCAGCTTGATGGTGTGCGGCTCCTTCGTATCCGGCACGGTCACGACCGCAGCCAGGCCGTCGCTGGTCTGGATACGAAGCTGCTTCGCGCGGCTGTTGTTGCGGTAGGTCTCGTCGCTCTTCGGATAGCCGTTCAGGAACGTGAACTCCTGCACGCGCACCGCGGGCTTGAAGCGCAGGGTCACGCTCTCGCCGATGCCGTAGCCGGTGACGCCCTCGCACCAGGCCATGCCCTTCCCGGTGTCGAGGAAAACCTCGGGGCCGTGCTTTTCTCCGGCTTGCGGCAGCACCGAGCTCACACAGAACTGCGTCTCGGCGAACTGGCCGTTCTGCGTCGCGCATTCTTCTTTCTTGGGCTGGGCATGGGCGGAGGCCGTGAACGCAAGCATCAGCGAAACGGCCGCAATCGGAAAACGAAACTGCATGCTTGTTACATCCGGTAGTTCGGGCTCTCGCGCGTGATCGTCACGTCGTGGACGTGGCTTTCGCGCAGGCCCGCGCCGGAGATGCGGACGAACTGCGCTTTCTCGCGGAAGTCCTTCATCGTTTTCGCGCCGACATAACCCATCGAGGCGCGCAGGCCGCCGACCAGCTGATGCAGCACGGTCGCGACCGGGCCCTTGTAGGGCACCTGCCCCTCGATGCCTTCCGGCACGAGCTTGAGACTGTCTTTAATGTCCTGCTGGAAGTAGCGGTCCGCCGAGCCGCGCGCCATGGCGCCGACCGAGCCCATGCCGCGATACGACTTATAGGAGCGGCCCTGATAGAGATAGACCTCGCCGGGGCTCTCGTCGGTGCCGGCGAGAAGATTGCCGATCATCGCGCTCTCCGCGCCGGCGGCGAGCGCCTTCGCAAGATCGCCGGAGAACTTCACGCCGCCGTCCGCGATCACCGGCACGTCGGATTTCTTCGCTTCCTCGGCGGCGTCGAGGATCGCGGTCAGCTGCGGCACGCCGACGCCCGCGACCACGCGCGTGGTGCAGATCGAGCCCGGGCCGATGCCGACCTTGATCGCATCCGCGCCCGCGTCGATCAGCGCTTTCGTCCCTTCCGCGGTCGCGACGTTGCCGGCCACGACCTGCACGGCGTTCGAGAGCCGCTTGATGCGCGCGACCGATTCCAGCACGCGGCGCGTGTGCCCGTGCGCGGTATCGACCACGACGACATCGACACCGGCATCGACCAGCGCTTCGGTGCGCGCAAAACCGTCTTCGCCGACCGTCGTTGCAGCCGCGACACGCAGCCGTCCCTGCTCGTCCTTGCAGGCGTTCGGATTGGCGACCGCCTTCTCGATGTCTTTGACGGTAATCAGACCGACGCAGCGGTAATTCTCGTCGACCACCAGGAGCTTCTCGATGCGGTGCTGGTGCAAGAGCCGCTTCGCGACTTCCTGCGTGACCCCCTCGCGCACGGTGACGAGATTGTCCTTGGTCATGAGTTCCGAGACGCGCTGCTTTGCATTGGTGGCGAAGCGCACGTCGCGGTGGGTGAGAATGCCCGCGAGTTTGCCGGGCGCGGCGCCGTTGCCCTTCTCGGTCACCGGCACGCCGGAGATCGAATTCGCCTTCATCAGTTCGAGCGCTTCGGCGAGCGTCGCCTCGGGGTGGATGGTGAGCGGATTCACCACCATGCCGCTCTCGAACTTCTTCACGCGGCGGACATGCTCGGCTTGCGTATCCGGATCCATGTTGCGGTGAAGGACGCCGATGCCGCCGGCCTGCGCCATCGCGATCGCGAGCCGCGCCTCGGTGATGGTGTCCATCGCGGCCGACAGGATCGGGATGTTCAGGGTGACGGAGCGGGTGAGCCGCGTGCGGACTTCCGCCTCGGAAGGCAGCACATCGGAGAGGCCGGGCTTCAGGAGCACATCGTCGAAGGTGAGCGCTTCCCGCGCGAGGCCGTCGGTGAGACGGTTCATCGCCAACTCCTGTTCACCGGACATTTAGCCGGAATATGGCGAACCGCCCGAGCCGAGCCGGAATCGCCGAAAGCAATGGGTTGGCGAGGGTCGTTAGCATGGCGGTTCCAAAAGGCAAAGCTGCCGTAGCGTCAATTCCCCTATGTCATTCCGGACGCGCCGTAAGGCGCGATCCGGAATCCAGGAGCCGCACAGCAAGCGCCTGCTTAGTAGCTCTGGATTCCGGGTTCGCTCGCTTCCGCAAGTCGGATTTATCCGACTTGCGCATAATCAATCCGGAAGTCGGGTAAACCCGACTTCCGCTCGCGCCCCGGAATGACAATCAGCTATAGTCCGGCCAAAGCCCGGAGGTAACCATGACCGATCTCGTCCGCACCACGCTGGAAGCCGGCGTGCTCTCGATGACCCTGAACCGCCCCGACAAGAAGAACGCGCTCAACAAGGCGATGTACGCGGCGCTGGTGCAGGGCATGATCCGCGCCGAGGAGGAAGCCGGCATCCGGGCCGTGCTGTTTCAGGCCGAGGGCGACATGTTCACCTCCGGGAACGACATCGCCGACTTCACCGAGGTCGCGATGGGCAAGGTGCAGCCGGAGAATGTCGCGGCCTCCCCCTTCCTCCAGTGTCTCGCTGCCTCGACCAAGCCTTATGTCGCAGCCGTGCAGGGCAACGCGGTCGGCGTCGGCACCACGATGCTGCTTCACTGCGACATGGTCGTGGTGGCCGAAGACGCAAAGCTGACGGTGCCCTTCGTGAACCTCGCGCTGGTGCCGGAAGCGGCCTCGACCATGCTGCTCCCCGCGCGGATCGGTTATGCGCGGGCCTACAAGATGTTCGCCCTGGGCGAGCCGGTCACCGGCAAGGAAGCCGCCGGGATCGGCATTGCGACCGAGGCTGTGCCCGCTTCGCAGGTGCGCGCCCGCGCGATGGATTACGCGAAGAAACTCGCAACCCGCCCCGCCGGCGCCTTGAAACTCACGAAGCAATTGATGCGCGATCCTTCGGTCATCAAGCATGTGATGGAGCGCGAGGGTGCCGCTTTCAAGGAGCGTTTGAAATCGCCGGAGGCGCTGGAGGCTTTCCGCGCCTTCGCCGAACGCCGCCCGCCGGACTTCACGAAGGTGGCGTGAGCGCCTCGCTTTAATCCCTATTCTCGTCATCACCGGGCCGCAGCGGCCCGCGCGAAACGCGGCTTGCCGATGCGAGACCCGGTGATCCACCCGGTATCTCGACATCCGCCGCACTTCCTCATGGATTGCCGGGTCAAGCCCGCAATGACGAGGTGGGCATGCTCACGCTAAGTCATTGAAACGGGGAAATCCGTTCCGCGCACTCGCTACTTTCCCCTTCCTGCTCAACCCCTTCCGCGAATCCTCGAAAAAACTTTTCCCCACCCCCTCCGCGCAGAAATAAATTGCGCTCGTTCCGGCCCGGATACAGGGCATCGCGCGGCGCGTAGCGCGGTGTGGGCCGGAAACGGTGGCCGCATTGCGCTTCTTACGCGAGAGGCGAAGTGCGGCGGCTGAAGTCGCATGGTTCCGGCGCGCCTGCCGCGCGTCACAGGGCCTTCCTTGGCGGCATTGTGTGGAACGCGTGCCAACGCAAGTACTGCAAGCCGAGAAGGTCCGCCAGCGGTGGATAGTTCGGTGAGTCCACCGGGGGTCATGCGAAACAGGCCGAGCATCGCCGTGTGCGGGACGCCGGAGAATCTCCGGACCTCGCGGTGACGACCCTCGTCTGTGTTTTTCTCTTGCACAGACGGCCGTGGGAGACGGAATTCTCCCGGCGTCCCCGCCGCCTCTTTGTTTGCGCGAATGGGGCAAGCCCCAAGCGCGCGAACAGAAACGGCCGGCGCAAGTTGCTTCCACTTTCACCCGCTGCGGGGTGAGAGAACGCGGACGGCTGTTTGAAAATTGAAAGACTGAGCATGCTGAGGGCGCGTCAAATAATTTCGTCATGCCCGGCACTCGGGCCCGGCTTCGCCGGCCCGAGCACAAGCCTTGTGCCGGGCATCCGCGTCTTCAAAACAAGTCGTCGTACAGATCACGCCACTCGCGGTTCTTCTCGTTAATCAGGCGCGCTTTCCATGCGCGCGGCCAGCGCTTCATATTCTTTTCGCGCTGTATCGCGAGGAGAACGGTTTCGTGCTCTTCGTAATACACCAAGCGAATCAAGCGATAGCGCTTCGAGAACCCGGCGACTTCGCCTACGCGATGTTGGTGAACCCTGGCCTGTTCGTAAGAATGTAAGTCCACGCCATATTGAAAGTTTGCAAGGCGTGGATGGCCGGGACAAGCCCGGCCATGACGAATTAGGACCGGTTCGAGCCCGCGCATGAGGACGCTGTTACGGCTTCCACCCCGGCGGCGGCCCGTGCTTCTCGATCGCGTCGATCAGTTCGCGATGGCGGCGGTCGTCGTTCCGCATCCAGATCGCAAGGATCGCGTAACCCGACGGGATCAGCCAGGCCGGCCAGAAGAAGAAGCCGACGAAGAAACAGATCACCCACAAAAGCGCGCTGAAGATCGCCGCGAACGGCTGGCCGTTGAGCAAGAGACCGAGCGGCGGCAGAAAGAAGGCGAGAAAGTAGATCATCGGCGGCGGGCCTCCTTCGGGTCCCGGCGTGGATGTAGTGAGTCTCGCGGATGCTGCAAGGCAGCTATTCAACTCGTCATGCCCGGCTCTCGGGTCCGGCTTCGCCGGCCCGAGCACAAGCCTTGTGCCGGGCATCCACGCCTTGCAAAGGATCGACGCTGTAAAGACGTGGATGGCCGGGACAAGCCCGGCCATGACGAAGAAACTTAGATGACGCGGATGAGTTCCGGGTCTATCTCATCCCCAGAATCATGCGCCGCGAAATCCTCGTCCCCCTCATCGTCGCAACCGCGCTCTTCATGGAGAACGTGGACTCGAGCGCGATCGCGACCTCGCTACCGGAAATCTCGCGCGATCTCGCGGTGGATCCGATCGCGCTGAAGCTCGCACTCACCTCCTATCTGCTTTCGCTTGCGGTCTTCATCCCGATTTCCGGCTGGATGGCGGACAAGTTCGGCGCCCGCACCGTGTTCCGCGCCGCCATCGTCGTCTTCACGCTGGGCTCGCTCGCCTGCGGCTTCGCCGTCTCGCTGCCCGATCTCGTGCTCTATCGCATCATCCAGGGCATGGGCGGCGCCATGATGGTGCCGGTCGGGCGGCTCGTCATCCTGCGCATGGTGCCGAAGCACGAGCTCGTCTCCGCGCTGGCCTGGCTCGTGATCCCCGCGCTGATCGGCCCGATGATCGGGCCGCCGCTCGGCGGCTTTATCACCACCTTCTTCCACTGGCGCTGGATTTTCTGGATCAACATCCCGATCGGGATCGCCGGCTTCTGGCTGGCGACGAAATATATCGAGGACATCCGCGAAGAAAACGTGCCGCCGCTCGACGTTTCCGGATTCATCCTCTCCGGCATCGGGCTCACCGGTCTCGCCTTCGGCTTCACCACCATCGGACAGGAACTGCTTCCGGTATGGCTGTCGGCTTCGATGATCGCGGTCGGCGCCGTCGTCATGTACTTCTACGTGCGTCACGCGCGCAAACATCCGGCGCCGCTGATCGACCTGAAGTTACTTTCAGTGCAGACCTTCCGGGCCAGCGTGGCCGGCGGCTCGCTGTTCCGGATCGGCATCGGCGCGATGCCATTCCTGCTGCCGCTGATGTTCCAGCTCGGCTTCGGGCTGTCGCCGTTGCAATCGGGTCTGCTCACTTTCGCGGGCGCTGCCGGCGCGATCCTGATGCGCGCAAGCGCGGCACCCATCCTGCGGCGCTTCGGCATCAAGCGCGTACTGGTCGTCAACACGGTGATCGCGGTGGCCTTTGTCGCGGCCTGCGGACTTTTCACGCCGGGAACGCCCTATTTCATCGTAATCGCCGTGCTGTTCGTCGGCGGCTTCTTCCGCTCGCTGCAATTCACCAGCCTCAATTCGCTAGCTTTTGCCGATCTCGGGCAGAGCACCATGAGCCAGGCCACGAGTTTCACCAGCGTTGCGCAGCAGATTTCGATTTCCGCGGGCGTCGCGGTCGCGGCGGTCGTGCTGGAAATTTTGCGCTATTCGCGCGGTACGAACGAAATCCTGCTCGGCGATTATTCGATTGCGTTCTTCGCGGTATCGCTCTGCTCGCTCGGCGCGATCTTCCTGCTCCTGAAGCTGCCGATCGACGCCGGGGCATCGCTGATCTCGGCGCCGCCTCCGGAAGCGGAAAACACGGAAAGAGGGCCGCAGGCGTGAATGCAACGCTTCCCTCTCCCCGTCGGGAAGAGGTGGCCCGATCAGCCCCGAAACCCCGTCGCAATCACATAAAGCTCCGCGGAATCCTTGCGGCTCGCCGGCGGCTTGACGTGCTTCACTGTCTTGAAGTCGCGCTTGAGCGAAGCCAGCAGCTCGCCCTCGGTGCCGCCCTGCAAGACCTTCGCGACAAAACTGCCGCCGGGCGCCAGTACCTCGCGCGCAAAATCCACCGCCATCTCGACGAGCGCCACGATTTTCAGGTGATCGGTCTGGCGGTGGCCGATGGTGTTCGCCGCCATGTCGGAGAGCACCACATCCGCCTGCCCGCCGAGCATCGCTTTGAGGCGCTCCGGCGCGTCCTCGTCGTTGAAATCCATCTGTGCGAATTCGACGCCCGGAATCGGCTCGATGTCGAGAAGATCGATCGCGACGACCTTGCCCTGTCCCTTCGCGCTGCCGGTGCGTTCGGCCACGACCTGCGACCAGCCGCCGGGGGCGGCACCCAGATCGACCACGCGCGCGCCGCGCTTGAGGATTTTATGTTTGTCGTCGATCTCGATCAGCTTGAAGGCCGCGCGCGAGCGATACCCTTCCGCATGGGCCTTGCGGACATAGGGATCGTTCAACTGCCGCGACAGCCACTGATGCGAGGAATGCGAGCGCTTGTTCTTCGATTTGACGCGGACCTTGCCGCGCTCAGGCAATGTTTTTTTGCCGGTCATTCAGCGCTTCCATACGCCGTCGGCGCGCATGAGCTCGACCAGCATGCCTTCGCGCAGGCCGCGGTCGGCAACCCGCAACCGCTCGCAGGGGAACACGCGGCGGATCGCTTCGAGAATGGCGCAGCCCGCGAGCACCAGATCGGCGCGCTGGGCGCCGATGCAGGGATTGGCGACGCGCTCCTGGTAGCTCGTCGCACAGAGCTTCGCGACCACCTTGGTCACCTCGTCGTGCGAGAGCCAGATGCCGTCCACGCGGCGGCGGTCGTAGCGCGGCAATTCGAGATGGATGCCCGCGAGCGTGGTCACCGTGCCGGAGGTGCCGAGCAGATAGATTTCGCCATTCGTCGCGCCATTCGTCTTCTCGGCGAAAGCCTTCACGCGGGGGAGCACATCCTCAATCATCGCGTTGAAGACTTCCGGGGTGACGTTCTCGCCGCCGAAGCGTTCCGCTAGCGTGACCACGCCGAGCGGCATCGAATCCCATTCCTGCACGGGCGCAAGCGGCGGCCCGCCGTCGACGTCCGCGGCCTTGCCGAGCCAGGCAAGCTCGGAAGAGCCGCCGCCGATGTCGAACAGGATCGCCCCCGCGGCCGTGCGGTCGAGCAGCGGTGCGCAGGAGTTGGCTGCGAGCTTGGCCTCGGTTTCGCGATTGACGATCTCGAGCCGCAGCCCGGTCTCGCGCTGGACGCGATCGAGGAACGCGGCCCCGTTGCCCGCCCCGCGGCAAGCCTCGGTCGCGATCAGGCGCGTGCGCGAAACCTTCCTGCCATCGAGCTTCGCCGCGCAAATCTTCAGCGCGCCGATCGCCCGGTCCTGTGCGGCCTCCGAAAGTTCTCCGGTGCGCGAAAGCCCTTCGCCCAGCCGCACGATGCGCGAGAAGGCATCGACCACGCGAAAGGAGTCGCGTGTGGGCTCCGCCACGAGCAGGCGGCAGTTGTTGGTGCCCAGATCGAGCGCGCCGTAATGCGCCGGCCGGGACGGAAGCGTCTGCAACGCCGTCCCCTTGCCTCCGCGTCCACGGCGCCTGCGGCGGCGCCGGCCGGATCCGGCCGCTGGTTGCGGTCCGGACGCGCTCTCGCGCGGCTGGTCCGCCATGGCATGCCTTTCCCCGGAGCCCGGAGCGCTATCGCGAGCGCTCGACGGAGTTCCGGCTACTGATTTTTACGTTGATGCCAGTTTAGGCAGCGAGAGGCTGTTGCGCAAATCTGCGCTTCGCGACCGCGATGCGGCATCCGTTTCACGCCGTCGGCCGGCGCGGGGGAACGTGATCCTTGAATTCGGGGAAGCTTTTCCAGACCGGCTCCTCCGGCGCCACGCCCAGCGCTGGCGCATATTTAGAGGGCGCGACGAGGCTCATGGTCGGAATATAGCGCGGGCAATTCGGGAAGATTGCCGTCGCGGTCACGCGCACGATCAGCTGCGCGCCCGCTGTGAGGGCAAGCAGCGGATCTTCCCGTTTGACAACCGCGGTGCCGTTCACGCGGAGGCGTCTCGGCTTTTCGAGATCGATGAAGAGAAGGCCGACGTTCGGATTGACGTCGATATTGCCGAGGCTCTTGAACATGCCGTTGCCGTCGTAATCCGGAAAGACCAGTTCGTTCGGCGCGGTCACGCGGACAAAGCCGCGCGGCCCGCCCTTGAAGGAGCAGTCGGGCCTGCCCCGGGCATCGGCGGTCGCAAGAAAAAACAGATAAGCGCTCTCGATATAAGAGCGGTCATCGGTACTGAACTCGGTTCGAACAAGCTCTTCCAGCCGGTCGGCAATCGCCCGGCTCCTGAAGCTATCCTGCAGTGCGCGATTGGCTTCGTGATAGAGAATTGAATCAGGCATGTGAGCCTCCGATCCAGGCTCGCATGATGCTAGCGCAACCCGGCCGTGGCAGCCATCGGCACGCCGGAGACTGAAACCCTAGCCGGGGAAGGGCCTAGAGCACCGGCCCCGCCGTCATCAGATAGCGAAGCAGATAGAGGATACCGACAATAATGACGATGATCCGGACGATCTGTTTCGCCCGGCCGTCGATCGGCAACAGGTTGACGAGGTAGAGTACCAGAATAACAACCAGGAACGTAATCAGAATATTGATCAGCAAGCCCATTCGCCCGAACTCCCGTTTTGCAGCATGCGGCGGCTCCCCGACCGGAGAACCGCCGCTCTAGCGGTCCTAACGCCCGAAAGGGGCGTTTGTTCACGGGTTAACCGCGAGCGCGAAGCACCCCTTTTCTCGCCGATACGGCTGCGCCACCATGCAGCCGCAAAGGGCTTGAAGTACTCGAAGCCCGGCCCGACGGGGCCAGAAAGCCGCTATGGACGACCGCTCCTACAATCCCGCCACAGCCGACCCGCATGACGCCGAAGGACGCGCACCTGCCGGCACCCGTGGCGCCGCCGTGCAGTTCGCGCTGGTCGGAATCTTCATCATCCTCCTGATGGCCATGCTCAGCTACGGCCGGGCGGTGTTCCTGCCGGTCACGCTTGCGCTTGTGATCGGTACCATTCTCGCGCCACTGACCAGCCTCGGCGCGCGCTATGGCGTGCCTCATCCCGGAACGGCGGCAATCCTCGTGCTCGGCACCATCGGGCTGCTGTCGACCGGCATCGTTTATCTGGCGGATCCGGTGCGCGACTGGATCGGCCGCGCGCCGGAAATTGGCGCGAACCTGCGCACGAAGCTCTCGATCTTCGATGCGCCGCTGGAGGCACTGAACAGGCTGCGCGAGGCCTTCGGTGCTGCGCCTTCGGCGAACAAGGGTTTCGGCTTCGACATCAACAGCATTGTGCAGCCGGCGCTTGCCTCGCTGACACCCGCGGTCGGACAGCTTCTGATCTTCTTCGGCACGCTGTTCTTCTTTCTGGCGCACCGCAACCGGCTCAAGGAAGGCATCGTGCGCTTCGGCTCGGAGCGCGAAGGGCGGCTGCGCGTGATCCGCATCTGGAATGCCGTCGAGGCGAGCCTTGCGACCTATATCGCGACCGTCACCGGCATCAACGCCGGCGTCGGCATCATCGTCGGAACCGCATGCTATTTCCTAGGCCTGCCGAGCCCGTGGGTCTGGGGTGTGTTCGCCTTCGTGCTCAACTTCGTGCCGTATATCGGCCCGGCGACCATGTTCGTGACGCTGCTCGGGGTCGGCATGGTGACCTTCGATTCCTTCTATCAGGCGCTGATCGCGCCGCTCCTGTTCGTCGGCATGTCGACGATCGAGGGCCAGTTCGTGACGCCGACCATTCTCGGCGCGCGGCTCACGCTGAACCCACTATTCATCTTCCTTTCGATCGCGTTCTGGGTCTGGCTGTGGGGTCCCTTCGGCGCGCTGCTCGCGGTCCCGCTCCTCATCGTGATCATCGTGATCGTCAATCAGTTCGCCGCGAAAGAAGAAGTGAAGCTGCCGGGCTAGACGCGGAACCCTTGCCGCGCTCGCGCGTTCTCGCCCTGAACCAATCCGGCTCAACCCGTTTCCTGCGCGGAACCGCGCGGAAGAATGCAGAGGGCTTTTTTACATGGCAACTTCGACAAGCACCGGCGGCAACGGATCGCACACGAAAGAAGCGATCGACCGCGAATTCGAGAATCTCAAGGCCGACGTGTCCAAGCTCACGCAGCAGGTCGCAACCCTCGTATCTGCGACTGGCAGCGCAGCCTATAACCGCGCCCGCAGAAACCTCGATGGGGTAATCACCGATGCGAGCGGCAAGGGCCAGGAAGCCGTCGATGCGGTGAAGGACGTGACCACCACCATCGGCGACGCCGTCGAAGATGCCGTCTACAAGCGTCCGGTGACGACGCTCGCGATGGCCGCGGGCATCGGATTCATGATCGGCGCGATCTGGCGCCGTTAAGGCCGCGCGGGGAGATTTCCGTGTTCGGTGGAATGATCGACGAGTTCAAGGTGAGGCTCGACCTCACCTTGAAAGCCATGATCGCGGGCGCGATCTTCGCGTTCGCGGGCATGGCGGCGTTCGTCTGCGGTCTCGTTATTCTGTTTCTGTGGACGTTGCAGACCTATGGCGTGCTCCACGCCTGGGGTGCGATTGCCGTGATCTTCGGCGTGGTTTCGCTGTTCGCGCTGATCCCGTTGCTCGCTTCCAGCCGCAAGCGCCACGCGCTTGCACGGGCCGCCGAACGCCGAGCCGCCGAGGCGGAAGCCGGACGCAATCAGAAGCCGGAGTGGTGGCAGGACCCCGCGATGCTGTTCACCGGGCTGCAAATCGCACGCACGATCGGGCTACGGCGGCTGCTGCCGATCCTCGCCGTCGGCGCCGTCATCACCGGCGTCGCGATGAGCCGCCAGCCCGCGGACACGGGCGAGACGAGCGTTCAGCCCGCCGAGTAAAGCTCCGGATCGCCCGGTTGCGGCCCATTGCGGGGTCGGCTAGAAGGTCCGCGCTTCGGCGGCCCTGCCCCCGAAACCCTGCCCGCGAACGCTTTTCGCGGCCCGTTGGGGGATAGTTCAACGGTAGAACAGCGGACTCTGACTCCGTTAATCTAGGTTCGAATCCTAGTCCCCCAACCAGCACCGTTTTCTTTCGACGCCAGCGCGCCAGGACGGCGCTATTTCTTCAGCCCGAGGAAATCGCGGATCGCAACCGCGGTCGCTTCGGCGTCTTTCTTGTCATCGGCGTGAAGCGCCCAGGCTTCGCCGGACTTAAAGACCAGCATGGTGTTCGCGATCTCGACACCCGAAGCACGGTCAATTCCGATGTCGACCGTGGCGCTTGCGACATTCGCAAGATCCGCCTGCAGCGGTTTCGGTTTCCAGAGCAGGCCTTTGCGCTGAAGCACCGCCGTCTTGGCAGGCTTGTCCAGGGTCAGCGCCGCGCCGCCGGCATTGAGCACGAGGCGGTTTGAGGTTTTCTCGGTAATTGTCATGCTCTGTCTCCCTCGCATGCTTCCGGAAATTGTGAGACTTCAGGAATCCGCTCGAAGACGACACAGCATTGGCGCTCGAACGGCTCGGGACGTACGGACAGACTAAAAAATAATCCCGAACGGGCGCCATGGGTAGTTTTACCGCGCAAACATCAATGGGCCGCGGCGCCGGGATCAGCGCCGCCACTTCGCTTCAACTTTCGATTCAGGCGGGCATGAGACCGCGATTCAACGGAACCGGAAAATCGAGTCTTTTGAATCGTTTGCGCCGGCGCCTTGATTCAGGCGCGGTTCAAGCTTTGATTCAGCTTGAACGCGGCCGCGTGGCGCGGAATGCCGGCTTGCCGGCCCCGATCGCTGCCCGCACCTCGTCCGAATGCTCGCCGTGGCGCGGCGAGGGTCTGTCATAGTGTAGCGGCGTGCCGGACATCGTGATCGGCGTCCGCACGCCGGGAATCGAGCCGTGTCTGGCGGTGCCGTCCGGCAGGTCGATGCGCATCTTGCGCGCGATCACCTGCGGATCTGCGAAGACCTCGTCGATGGAACGGATCGGGCCGGCAGGGACGTTCGCTTTCTCAAGCGCGGCCAACAGATCGTTGCGGGTGCGCTGCTTGGTTTTCGCCATCAATGCCGGAATCAACGTCGCGCGGTTCTCGTTGCGCTTGCCGTTCGACGCATAGCGCGGGTCGTCGCGCACGTCGGGCAAGTCCAGCACGTCGCAGAAACTCCTGAACTGTCCGTCGTTGCCGACCGCGATGATCATGTAGCCGTCGGAAGTCTCGAACGCCTGATAGGGCACCACGTTCGGGTGCGCGTTGCCCATGCGCCGCGGCGCCTTGCCGGAGACGAGATAGTTCAGCGCCTGGTTGGCAAGCACGCTGGTCTGCACGTCCATCAGGCTCATGTCGATGTGCTGGCCTTCGCCGGTCTTCGCACGCGCGATCAGTGCGGCCTGAATCGCAATCGCGGAATAGCAGCCGGTGAAGACGTCGGCATAGGCCACACCGGTGCGCATGGGCTCGCGGTCCGGCTCGCCGGTGATGTCCATGATCCCGCCCATCGCCTGAATGATGAGGTCGTAGCCGGGGCGGTGCGCATAGGGGCCGGTCTGGCCGAAGCCGGTCACGGAGCAGTAGATGATCTTCGGGTTGATTTTCCTTACGCTCTCATAATCGAGGCTGTAGTTCTTCAGATCGCCGGTCTTGTAGTTCTCGATGACAACGTCGGCTTCCCTGATCAGCGCGACGACCAGTGCGATGTCATCCGGATTCTTGAAATCCGCAAGCACGGAGCGCTTGCCGCGGTTGATCGCGTGGTAATAGGCGGCGGAAAGGTTTTCGCCGTTCTTGCCTTCGACATAAGGCGGGCCCCAGGTACGGGTCTCGTCGCCCTGCCCCGGACGCTCGATCTTGATCACGTCCGCGCCGAGATCGGACAGAATCTGTCCGGCCCACGGGCCCGCAAGCACGCGCGCAAGCTCAAGCACCTTGATGCCGTCCAGCGGAGCAGCCATCGAGCGCGAGCTTACTGCGAGAAAGCCTGGATGCCGGTGATGCCGCGGCCGAGGATCAGCGCATGCACGTCGTGCGTGCCCTCATAGGTATTCACCGTTTCCAGATTCATCACGTGGCGCATGACGTGATATTCGGCGGTGATGCCGTTGCCGCCATGCATATCGCGGGCGACACGCGCGATATCGAGCGCCTTGCCGCAGTTGTTGCGTTTCACGATCGAGACCGCCTCCGGCGGACAGCGGTTTTCGTCCATGAGCCTCGTCACGCGAAGCGCCGCCTGAAGCCCGAGCGCGATCTCGGTCTGCATGTTCGCGAGCTTCAGCTGCACGAGCTGGGTCGCCGCCAGCGGACGGCCGAACTGCTTGCGGTTCAGCGTATAGTCGCGCGCTGCGGCGAAGCAGGCTTCCGCCGCGCCCATCGCACCCCAGGCGATGCCGAGACGCGCGCGGGTGAGGCAGCCGAACGGGCCGGCAAGGCCGGAGACATTGGGGAGCAGCGCATCCTCGCCGACCTCGACGCCTTCCATCACGATTTCGCCGGTAATCGACGCGCGCAAGCTAAGTTTGCCCTCGATCTTCGGGGTCGAGAGTCCCTTCATGCCGCGGTCGAGGATGAAGCCCCGGATGCGCCCGCCATCGGCGTCCGACTTCGCCCAAACCACGAAGACATCGGCGACCGGGGCATTGGTGATCCAGAGCTTCGAGCCGGTGAGCTTGTAGCCCTTCACAGTCTTCTCCGCGCGCGTGCGCATGCCGCCGGGATCGGAGCCGTGATCGGGTTCGGTCAGGCCGAAGGCACCGACGATCTCGCCGCTCGCCAGCTTCGGCAGATATTTCATGCGCTGCTCTTCGGAGCCGTAGGCATAGATCGGATACATCACGAGCGAGGACTGCACGCTCATCGCGGAGCGATAGCCGCTATCGATGCGCTCGATTTCGCGCACCGCAACGCCGTAGCTGACGTAGTTCAGGCCCGAACCGCCGTATTTCTCCGGCAGCGTGGAACCCAAGAGCCCGAGCGCGCCCATTTCGGTCATCACCGCGCGGTCGTATTTCTCCTGAAGAAATGCCTCGGTCACGCGCGGGAGCAGCTTTTCCTGGGCATAGGAGCGCGCGGTATCGCGCACCATCCGCTCGTCGTCCGTGAGCTGGCTTTCCAGATCGAACGGGTCTTCCCAGTTCGAGAAAGCGGAGGATACTGGCTTGGCGGATTCTTTCGCGAGCGGCTTGTTCATGACGGCTTCCTCTGGCGCGGGCTCCATCCTGCGCTGTCATCTTATTTGTCTTGGCTATAGACCCGCCGCGTGGCGAGCGCCAGCGGCTTCACGGGTAGCCAGCCCTGGCGCGGAACGGCTATGACCACCGTGCGGAACTGAACCCGATAACGAATGGAGTTTCCACAATGAATCTGGGCCGGATGCTGAAAGCCCGCGCTGCGGAAGGACGCCCTGTTCGCGCCGGCCTGATCGGAGCGGGCAAGTTCGGCTCGATGTTTCTGGCTCAAGCGCGCACGACACCGGGGCTCCAGGTGCTCGGCATCGCCGACCTTTCGGTTTCGCGCATTCGCGACGCACTCAAGCGCACCGGATGGGACGCGGCGCAGATCGCGCGGGATTTTTCCGACGCATTGAAGAACGGCAGAACGGCGATCACCGAAGACGCCATGGCGCTGATCAACGCCGACGGGCTCGACGTCGTGCTCGACGTGACCGGCAGCCCCGCCGCCGCGATCCGGCATTGCCTCGCGGCGTTTGCTGCAAAACGCCATGTGGTGAACGTGACCGTCGAGGCCGACGTGCTCGCAGGCCCGCTGCTCGCTAAGCGAGCAAAGGAGGCAGGCGTCGTCTATGCCCTTGCCTATGGCGACCAGCCCGCGCTGGTTTGCGAAATGGTGGACTGGGCGGAGGCCTGCGGCTTCCGCGTCGTCGCCGCCGGCAAGGGCACCAAGTACCTGCCGGAGTATCCGCAATCGACACCCGACACGGTCTGGAACTATTACGGCATGACCGCAGAGCAGGCGGCGGCCGCCGGCATGAACTCGCAGATGTTCAACTCGTTCCTCGATGGCACGAAATCCGCAATCGAGATGGCGGCGATCTCGAACGCGACCGGGCTCAAGGCGCCGCGTGGCGGCCTCGCCTTTCCGCCCTGCGGCGCGGACGACTTGCCGAGGTATCTTATTCCCCGCACGGCGGGCGGCGTGCTCGATGAAAGCGGCATGGTCGAAGTCGTCTCCTCGCTGAACCGCGACGGCTCTCCGGTCGAGCACGACTTGCGCTGGGGCGTCTATGTCGTGTTCGAAGCGGGCGCCGACGATGCGCGGGCCGAATACACGCGGCGTTGCTTTGCCGAATACGGCATGATCACCGACAAGTCCGGACGCTATTCGGCGCTCTACCGGCCCTATCACATGATAGGACTGGAGCTCGGCATCTCCGCCGCGGCGGCTGTGTTGCGAAACGAAGCCACCGGCACGCCGGATGGGTTCCGCTCCGACGTCGCGGCGGTAGCAAAGCGCGAACTTGCCACCGGCGAGACGCTCGACGGCGAAGGCGGCTACACGGTTTACGGCAGGATCATGCGCGCGGAGGATTCGCTTGCAGCCGGTGCGCTGCCGATCGGGCTTGCGCACAAGATAAAACTGAAGAAACCGGTTGCAGCAGGCAAGGCCGTAACTTGGGCCGATGTCGCGATTGCCGAAGACGATATCGTAAAATTCCGCCGCGAAATGGAGCGCGTGTTCGCGCCGGACAATCCCGGTTCCGCGTAGCTATTCCGCCGCGACGATCTTGTCCTTGCCGCCGCGCTTGCCGGACGGCGTCTGTGCGAGCTCCGGCTCCTTCTCGTTGATCGCTCCGGAAATCTTCTGATCGTACCTGTCGAGGTACATGTAGATCACCGGCGTGATGTAGAGCGTCAGGAGCTGCGACAGCAGCAAGCCGCCGACGACCGCGACGCCGAGCGGCTGGCGCAGCTCCGCGCCCTCGCCCGCGCCGACCGCGATCGGCAGGGTTCCGAAAATCGCGGCCATCGTGGTCATCATGATCGGGCGGAAACGCAGGAGCGCCGCTTCGCGGATCGCTTCCTGCGCGCCCATGCCGTGGCGTCTTCGCTCGATCGCGAAATCGATCATCATAATTGCGTTCTTTTTCACGATGCCGACCAGCATGACGATACCGATGATCGCGATCACCGACAGATCCATGCCGAACAGCAAGAGCGTTAAGAGCGCGCCGATGCCGGCCGAAGGCAGGCCGGATAGAATCGTCAGCGGATGAATGAAGCTCTCGTAAAGGATTCCGAGCACGATATAGATCACCAGCACCGCGGCGAGAATCAGCAGCGGCTGACTGGACAGCGAGTCGCGGAACGCCTGCGCGGTTCCCTGGAACCCGCTCGCGATGCTGGCCGGAAGATTGGACTCGCGCTCGACGCGCTGGATCGCTTCCACCGCTTCGGAGAGCGATACGCCCGGCGCAAGGTTGAAGGAAATCGTCACCGACGGCTGCTGCTGCTGATGCGAAATCTGCAGCGGCCCGACCGTGCGGCGAACCGTGGCGATCGCATCGAGCGGCACGAGCTGTCCGGTGGCCGCCCGCAGATAGGTGCGCGAAAGATCGGTCTCGTCTCGCTGGAATCGGCGCTGCACCTCGACGATGACCTGGAACTGGTTGGTCGAGGTATAGAGCGTCGCGACCTGTCTCGATCCGTACTGGCTGTAGAGCACACTTCGGATCTGGTCGTCGCCGATGCCGAGTGCGCGGGCCTTGTCGCTGTCGACGTCGATGGTGAGCTGGGGATTGGTGATCTGCAGATCCGAGTTCACATCGCGCAGCATTCCGATTTGCGCAATCCGGTCCAGCATCTGCGGCGCGACGGTATATAGCGTATCGGTATCCGAACTCTGCAGGGTATATTGATAAAGCGCTCGTGCCGAAGTGCCGCCGATCGAAATATTCTGCACCGGCTGGAAGAACGCCTTGACGCCGGCGACCTGCGCAACCGTGCCGCGCAGGCGCTGGATAATCTGGTTCGCACTCTCCGTTCGCTGGTGACGGGGCTTCAGCGACACGAACAGACGCCCTGTGTTCGTGGTACGGCTGATGCCGGTCGCACCCGCGATGGAGACGACGTAAGCGACGTCCTTGTCTTTTCGCACGATCGCGGCGACCTCGCGCTGCCGCTCGGCCATCGCCTCAAAGGAGGTGTCCGTCGCCGCCTCGATGGTTCCGGAGATAAATCCGGTGTCCTCGATCGGGAAGAAGCCTTTCGGAACCCAGGCATAAAGCCCGATCACGACCGCAAGCGTAGCGAAGGTGGCGCCGAGCGTCGCTTTGCGGTGCCGCAGAACGAAGTCGAGCGACTGCTTGTACTTCTCAAGACTCCAGTCGAACACGCGTTCCGAAGCCTGTATCAGCCGGCCCGGCTTCCTGTCGTGGTCCGCGGGCTTCAGCACGCGCGCGCAAAGCATCGGGGTCAGCGTCAGCGACACGAAACCCGAGATCAGAATCGCGATCGAGATCGTGACCGCGAACTCCCGGAATACGCGCCCGACCACGCCGCCCATGAACAATACCGGTATGAAAACACACACCAGCGAAACGGTGATGGAGATGATGGTGAAACCGATCTCGCGGGTGCCCTTGATCGCCGCCTGGAACGGCGGCATCCCCCGTTCGATGTAGCGGTAGATGTTCTCCAGGACGACAATCGCGTCGTCGACCACGAAGCCGACGCACAGCACCAGCGCAAGCAGCGTCATGTTGTTGATCGAATAGCCGAGCACATACATTGCCGCGAAGGTGCCGATGATCGACAGCGGCAGCGCCAGCGCCGGAATGAAAGTCGCGCGGCCGGATCGCAAAAACAGGAAAATCACGAGCACGACGAGAACGACCGCCTCGCCCAGCGTCCGCTGCACGGCGCTCACCGAATTGCGGATCGAGATCGAGCGGTCGATCAGGACTTCGATGCTGATCGCGCCCGGAACGGAGGCGCGAAACTCCGGCAGGCGGCGCTTGACGTTGTCGACGACGTCGATCGTATTCGCGTCGGGCTGGCGGTAGATCGCAAGATTGATGGCGCGGGTGTCGTTATACCAGCCGGCAATACGCTCGTTCTCGACGCCGTTCTCGACGATGGCGACGTCGGAAAGCTTGATCGGCGCGCCGTTGCGCCAGGCGACGATCAGTTCCTGGTACTTCTTCGCGTCGGCCTGCTGCGCGCCCATATCGAGCGTCAGATTCTGTTTGGGGCCGGCGATAATGCCGAGCGGCGTGTTCGAAGTCGCCGAAGCGATGGCCTGATTGATCTCCGACAAGCCGATACCGCGCGCGGCGATCGCCTCCGGATTGATGCGGATGCGCAGCGCATATTTCTGGCCGCCGAACACGTTGACCTGCGCGACCCCAGGAATCTGCGAGATCTGCTGGCCGATGACCGTTTCGGCGTATTCGTTCACGACCGAAAGCGGCAGCGTATCGGACATCAGCGACAGGAACAGCACCGGCGCGTCGGCGGGATTCACCTTGCGGAAGCTCGGCGGCACGGTCATCTCGGTCGGCAGGTTTCGCTGCGCGACCGAAAGCGCGGACTGGACATCGAGCGCTGCGGCGTCGATGTCGCGGCCGAGATCGAACTGAACGGTGATCTGCGTGGAACCCGAAACGCTCGAAGAAGTCATCGAGGTAATGCCGGCGATCGTAGCAAGCTGCCGCTCGATCGGGGTTGCAACCGTCGCTGCCATGATCTCGGGACTTGCGCCCGAAAGCGTCGCGGTAATGTTGATGGTCGGAAAATCGACCCGCGGCAGCGCCGAAACGGGCAGCATCCGGTAGCCGAACAGGCCTGCCATGATGATCGACGCCATCAGGAGCGTCGTCAGCACCGGCCGGCGGATGCAAAGCTCGAAAAAACCCATCGCTAGGAACCTGCCCGGCGCGATCTGATTTCGACGCGAATCCCGTCACGGAGCGAAAGCTGACCGTCGGTAACGACCGTTTCGCCGCCGTTCAGGCCCTCGGAAAGGATCGATTCGCCGTCCATGGTCCGAAGCACTTTCACGGGCTTCACCTTTGCGACGCTGTTCTCGATCACAAAGACGAAGGTTCCCTTCTGCCCGCTTTGCACCGCCTCGGCGGGAACCGTGACGACGTTCGCGTCCGTGCGCAGCGTGACGCGAACGGATGCAAGCGTACCGGGCCAGAGTTTCTCGTCGGCGTTCTCGAAAATCGCACGGACGAGAATTGTGCCGGTTTGCGGATCGACCGTATTCTCGATGAAGGCGACCTTGCCGCCGCCAAGCGTGAGTTCATTCTGGAATGCGACCTCGACCGTCGCCTTGGTTCCGGCAGCGCGAAGCTCGGGAATGAACCGCTCGGCAACGCCAAACGCGACATAAATCGGCGATAGCTGGTTGATTGTCGCAAGCGGTGTGCCGGAGTCGGCGGAGCGGACGATGGCGCCCTGGCGGACGTTGGCGACTCCGATGCGGCCGGAGACCGGCGCCTTCACGTCGTAATAGGTCCGAAGCACACGCAGGTTCTGCAGGTTCGCTTCGCCCTGCGCGACGGTCGCCTTCAGCACCTCGACATTGGTCCTGGCATCGGCTTCCTGCACCTGCGAAAGCGTGCCTTTGGCGGCGAGCCCCGAAATCCGCTCGACGTCGCGCAGCGCCTTTTCCAGTTGCGCCCGGTCGCGGTTAAGCGTCGCTTCGGCCTGCATGATCTGCGCGTCGATCGCGCGGCTGTCGAGGGTGAACAGCGGATCGCCTTCGTTGACCTTCGCGCCGTCCTCGAAGTGTACCTTGACGACCTGGCTGTCAACACGCGAGCGGATCGACACCGATACCAGTGGCTGTACGGTGCCGAGCGACTCCACGCGGAACGGAACGTCCTTGCGCTGCGCCTGGCCGGCGAGAACCGCAACGGACTGCGGCCCTTTTTTCTTCTGCGCGGTCTGCGCTCCGGAACTGCCGAACGTCCACCACATGCCCGCGGCGACAAGTGCCGCACAGGCAGCGAGAATGACATAGGCTCGTCGATTGAATTTGGGTTTGGCGGCCATCGGTATTCCGGCAGTGATTGTTCCGCTACCGGTCAGCCAACCGGGCGCGTCACTTCTAACATTTTAGCCAGTCTAGCGGCATTAAGTTGCTGTAAGAGTTACCGGCCGGGCGCTCCGCACCGCTTCCAAAAGCCCTTCAATTTCAAGGCTATGAAGACATACCGAGGCTGCACCGGCGATGGCTTGCAAACCGTATATGGAGGTTGGCGGAACAAGGACCGGACTCAGGGCCGGCCGCTAACGCTTGTGTGCGTGTTCGTGACGGCCGTGGCCGGGTGCAGGATCGTGGCCACAGCCGCAATCGGGCCCGTGTTCATGGCCGTGATCATGTGCGTGGCCGTGATCGTGGTGGTGGTGGTGATGGTGACCGTGCGCTTGCGCTGCCTGCGCGGCTGCGGCTCCGCCTTCCGGCGCGAAGGGAGCCTCGGCCGGCGATACCGTCGCACCGAGCCTAGCCATCTGTTCCGCCAGTGCCGCATCGCGGACGATGCGGATGCGATCCGGCAGGATCTGCACCGGCACATGCCGGTTGCCGAGATGCCACGCGATGCGTGCGAGCTGTTGCGGATCGCCTGCCGTAATTTCCGCGACCGGCTCTATCGCCGCAATTACGCGCACCACGCGGCCGTCTTCGAGCTTCAATCCATCGCCGTCATGCAGCATCCCTGCGTCCGCAGGATCGAGCAGGAATACGGTGTCCTTCGCTCCGCGCATGGCGATGCGGCGGCGGTAGCGCCCGTCGTGCGGCAACTCGATGGTATCCGCTTCTTTTGCGCGATCCCACTGGCCGCTGGGAAGGACTTCGGTGGCGCGGATCATGTTCGGCTTTCCTGCGGGGTCCCGGCCCAGACCGGAACCGCGCCACTATAGCCGAAAACGATCCGGGGCGCGGCCAGCCGCGCCGTTCCGGTCAGTTGTCGCCGGTCTGGGGTTGCAGCTTCAGATGCTTGCGCAGCACGACACGGCCGTCGTCCTGCAAGGTGAAGTCGATCTCGTCGCCGGCGTCGAGGTCCCAGAGCCTTCGCAGCACTACGGGCAGCGTGATCTGCCCCTTGCTGGTGAGCGTCGCGCGAGCGCGGTAGTTCAGTTTGTGCGGCATGGCCGGACTCCCTTCCTTCCGTAAGGAGAAGGTAAGGAGCCTGCGCGAGTATGGTTAACGCGGCGTTAATTCCGATTTCGATTCACAGCGACAGCCGCCGGCGGACGTCGGTCGACTGCATCATCGCGCGGTCCCCCGAGAGAACGAACTGGCCGCGCTCCATCACCGCGAAACTGTCCGCCAGTTCGGTGGCGAAATCGAAATACTGCTCCACCAGCAGGATCGCGATGTCGCCGCGCTCGCGCAGGTATTTGATGGCGTTGCCGATGTCCCTGATGATCGAGGGCTGGATGCCCTCGGTCGGCTCGTCGAACACGATCAGCTTCGGGCGCATTACAAGCGCGCGACCGATCGCCAACTGCTGCTGCTGGCCGCCCGACAGATCGCCGCCGCGGCGGCGGGTCATGCTCTTGAGCGCGGGAAACAGCGAATAGACGTCGTCGGGAACATAACGATCCGAGCGTTTCAGCGGCGCAAATCCGGTCTCCAGATTTTCCTCGACCGTCAAGAGCGGGAAGATTTCGCGGCCCTGCGGCACGAAGGCGATGCCCATGCGCGCGCGTTCGGCGGGCGCGGTCCTGGTGATATCGCTCCCGTTGAAGGTAATGCTGCCTTTCGCGACCGGCTGCTGGCCGACAATCGCGCGCAAAAGCGAAGTCTTGCCGACGCCGTTCCTGCCCAGGACGCAGGCAACCTTGCCGGGCTCGACTTTCAAAGAAACGCCGCGCAGCGCCTGCGCCGCGCCGTAGTAGAGATCGATGCCGTTTACCTCCAACATCGTTCAGCGCCCCAGATAGACTTCGATGACGCGGTCGTTCGCCGAGACGTCGTCGATGGTGCCTTCGGCGAGCACCGAGCCCTCGTGCAGGCAGGTCACCTTCACGCCGAGCTCGCGCACGAACACCATGTCGTGCTCGACCACGACCACCGAACGTTCCTTGTTGATCTCTTTCAGCAGCTCCGCGGTCTGGTGCGTCTCGGCGTCGGTCATGCCGGCGGCGGGTTCGTCGACCAGCAGGAGTTTAGGCTCCTGCGCGAGCAACATGCCGATCTCGAGCCACTGCTTCTGGCCGTGCGACAGGCCGCCGGCGAGACGATTGCGGTGATCGCCTAAGCGCGTCACGCCGAGCAGTTCCTCAATTCTCTTCGTTTCCCGCGCGCTTTCCCTCCAGAACAGGTTCGATGCCGGTCCGCGCGGCCCGGCGAGCGCAAGAACGAGGTTGTCGTAAACGGTGTGATGCTCGAACACCGTCGGCTTCTGGAATTTTCGGCCGATGCCTAAGATTGCGATGTTCGCCTCGTCCAGCGTGGTGAGGTCCACCGTGCCCTGCTCGAACAGCACATCGCCCGAGTCGGGCCGGGTCTTGCCGGTAATCACGTCCATCATCGTGGTCTTGCCGGCGCCATTCGGGCCGATGATCGCGCGCATCTCGCCGGGCTCGATTACGAGCGAAAGCCCGTTCAGCGCCTTGAAGCCGTCGAACGCGACCGAAACGCCATCCAAATACAGCAAAGCGGAGGTTGTCTTCATGACCTACTCCGCCGGACCCGGATTCGGCACGGCACTGCGCGGCGCACTTTCTCCGGACTTGCGGCGCGGCAGATATTTTTCGAACAGATCGCCGAAGGTGCCGACAATGCCTTTCGGCATCAAGAGCGTGACGAAAACGAACAGCGCGCCGAGCGCGAAGAGCCAGTAGAGCGCGAGCGAGATGCCCGCGAAGGGTGTTGCGAAAAAGAGAACCAGCAGCGCGCCTGTGGCGGCTCCGGCACCTTCCGGTCTGGTACTCAAAATCCATGTGGCGGCGCCGATCGCAGCCACGATCAGACCCGCATAAGCGCCGACCGGGCCGGGTATGAGGGAACCCGCGAAAGCGAATACGGCACCGCCGGCAATACCGATCAGCGCCGGCAGCCGCGACTTCCAGACCAGAAACGCCGCAAGCGCCAGCACGCCTACCCCAAACAGCCAGAACGGCGCGATCAGGCCGCCGGTGAAGAGCGTCTTCGCGTAGTTCACGGCGAAAGCGCCGAGCGCGGCGCCCACCAGCGTGCCGCGGCCGCCGACCGCGACCCAGATGATGATCTCGATCGAGTTCGCCGGAGAGAACTCGCTCGGATTGATGATGCCGACCTGCGGCACGTAGAGCGCGCCCGCGATGCCCGCAAGACAGGCGGAGACCACGAAGGCCACGAGCTTATAATTTTCGACGCGATAACCGATGAAACGCGCACGCGATTCCTGGTCGCGTATCGCGATCAGGACCTTCCCGAATTTGGAGGTCACCATCCAACGGCACACGAGATAGCCGAAGATCAGAAACAGCGCGGACAGAATGAACAGCACAATGCGCGTGCCCTGCGCCTGCACGTTGAAGCCGAGTATATCCTTGAAATCGGTGAGGCCGTTGTTGCCGCCGAAGCCGAAATTGTTGCGGAAGAATGCGAGCATCAGCGCAAACGTCAGCGCCTGCGTGATGATCGAGAGATAGACGCCGGTCACGCGCGAGCGGAAGGCGAACCAGCCGAATACGAAGGCGAGGATGCCTGGCACGGCGACGACCATAAAGGCTGCAAAGATGAACCAGTCGAAGCCGTACCAGAACCAGGGCAGTTCCTTGTAGTTCAGAAACACCATGAAGTCGGGCAGAACGGGATGCGCATAGACGCCGCGCGAGCCGATCTGACGCATGAGATACATGCCCATGGCGTAACCGCCGAGCGCGAAGAACGCGCCATGGCCGAGCGAGAGAATGCCGGCATAGCCCCACACCAGATCGACCGAGAGCGCGAGAAGCGCATAGCAGAGATATTTGCCGAGCAGCACCATCACGTAGGTCGGAACGTGAAACGGGTTCGACGGCGGCAGCAGATTCAACAGCGGAATGACGATCGCCATCGCCAGCACGACGCCTACGAATGTTTTTCCGCGGCCGTCGAGCAGGCGGAGGATGAGCGGCTGCTGGATCACGCTTCCACCGCCCTGCCCTTGAGCGCGAACAGGCCGCGCGGCTTCTTCTGGATGAAGATGATGATGAGTACCAAAATCACGATCTTGCCGAGCACCGCGCCCGCGAACGGTTCGAGGAACTTGTTCGCGATGCCGAGCGAAAGTGCTGCGATCAATGTGCCGAAGAGATTGCCGACGCCGCCGAAAACGACGACGAGGAAGCTGTCGATGATGTAGCCCTGCCCGAGATTCGGCGAGACGTTGTCGATCTGCGAGAGCGCGACACCCGCGATACCGGCGATGCCGGAGCCGAGCCCGAAGGTCATCGCATCGACATGGCTCGTCCTGATGCCCATGGAAGACGCCATGCGCCGGTTCTGCGTGACCGCGCGCATTTCGAGCCCGAAGCGGCTGAACCGCAGCACGAACAGCAACGCCACGAAAACGGTCATCGAAAACACGATGATCCAGAGGCGGTTATAGGTAATCGAGAGCCCGCCGAGTTCGAACGCGCCCGACATCCAGCTCGGCGCGCCGACCTCGCGGTTGGCGGGACCGAAAGCGGTGCGCACCGCCTGCTGGAGAATGAGCGACAAGCCCCAGGTCGCGAGCAGCGTTTCCAGCGGCCGCCCGTATAGAAAGCGGATGATGCCGCGCTCGATCAGCACGCCGACGAAGCCTGCAATCAGAAACGCGAGCGGCAGCGCAATCGCAAGCGAATAGTCGAACAGGCCGGGATAGTGCTGACGGATGATTTCCTGCACCACGAACGTCACATAGGCACCGATCATCACCATCTCGCCGTGCGCCATGTTGATGACGCCCATGACGCCGAAGGTGATGGCGAGGCCGATGGCGGCCAAGAGCAGCACCGAGCCGAGCGAAAGCCCGTACCAGACGTTCTGGCTCACCTCCCAGAGCGCGAGCGAGCGCTCGACGGAGGAGACCGCAGAGGCCGTAACGGCCTTCACTTCGGCGGAAGCGCTGGCCGGCACCGCGCGCAGCAGCGCCAGCGCGTCGTTGTCGCCCTTCGCGCCGATCAGCCGGATCGCGGCGATACGGTCGGCGTCCGGTGTATTCGGCGCGGCGATCAGGATCGCGGCGCGGGCTTCGGACAGAATTTTCTTTACGCGCGCTTCGGTTTCTTTCGAAAGCGCCTCATCCAGGAGCTTAAGCGCGGAGGTGTCGCGCGACTTGAACACGGCGCTCGCAGCGGCAAGCCGCTTCTGCGGATCGGGTGACATCAAGCGCAGCGAGCCGAGAGCGGCGTCGATCGTGGTGCGGACGCGGTTGTTCTGGCGCACGGCGCGTGCGGTAGCGGGCGCAGGTTCCGCCGCGCCGGTCGAAAGATTCTTTGTGCTGCCGTCAGCAGCGCGCAGGTAAACGGATTTGGTTGCAGGATCGAACAGCACGCGGCCAGCGGCAATGCCGGAGATCACGGCTTCGGCGTCGGCGTGGCCGCTCGCGGCGATCGCGGCGATCGCATCGGCGGTATCGGGGAAAGAGTCGGCGGCGAGCTTCGGCAGCGCGTCTTCGAACGGGCCGGCAGCGGCGGGATGTACGCAAGCGAGCGCGAACAGAACCGCGTAGACAGCCGCGAGCTTGCGGGAAATTGCCCGGATGGAATTCATGGCGGCGCGGCCTTCGGTTTGGAGAATTCCGGGCGGGAGCGAACTCCCGCCCGGCTGGTCCCGGATCAAGCGCGAATTACGAGCCGCACTTGTTGGTCTTGGTGTTGAAGTTGCCGCACTTCAGCTTTACCCAGTCGGCAACGAGATCCTTCGAACCTTCGAGATACGGCGACCAGGCCGCACCCGGCACCAGGCCGTCGGTCTTCCACACCACGTCGAACTGGCCGTCCGCGCGGACTTCGCCGATGAACACGGGCTTGGTGATGTGGTGGTTCGCGAGCATCTCGGACTCGCCGCCCGTGAGATTCTTCGCCTTGATGCCAGGCAGCGCGTCGATGACCTTGTCGGGGTTGACGGTGCCGGCCTTCTCGACCGCCTTCACCCACATGGCGAAGCCGATCACATGGGCTTCCATCGGGTCGTTGGAAACGCGTTTCGGATTCTTGGTGAAGGCCTTCCACTTCGCGATGAATTCCTTGTTCTCCGGCGTCTCGATCGACTGGAAGTAGTTCCAGGCCGCGAGATGGCCGACGAGGTTCGTGGTGTCGATGCCGGCGAGTTCCTCTTCGCCGACCGAGAAAGCGACGACCGGGATGTCCTTCGCGGAGACGCCCTGGTTGGAAAGCTCCTTGTAGAAGGGGACGTTCGCGTCGCCGTTGATGGTGGAGACCACCGCGGTCTTCTTGCCGGCGGTGCCGAACTTCTTGATCGAGGCCACGATCGTCTGCCAGTCCGAGTGACCGAACGGCGTGTAGTTGATCATGATGTCCTCGTCCTTGACGCCCTTCGACTTGAGATAGGCTTCAAGAATCTTGTTCGTGGTGCGCGGATAGACGTAGTCGGTGCCCGCGAGCACCCAGCGCTCGATCTTGTATTCCTTGGCGAGATAGTCGACCGCCGGGATCGCCTGCTGGTTCGGCGCGGCACCCGTGTAGAACACGTTGCGCTCGGATTCCTCGCCCTCGTACTGCACCGGATAGAACAGGATCGAGTTCAGCTCCTTGAACACCGGCAGCACGGACTTGCGCGAGACCGAGGTCCAGCAGCCGAACACGACCGAAACCTTGTCCTTGTTGATCAGTTCGCGCGCCTTTTCGGCGAACAGCGGCCAGTTCGAGGCGGGATCGACGACGACGGCTTCGAGCTTCTTGCCGAGCAGGCCGCCCTTCTTGTTCTGCTCCTCGATGAGCATGAGCATCACGTCTTTCAGCGTGGTTTCGCTGATCGCCATGGTGCCCGAGAGAGAATGCAGGATGCCGACCTTGATGGTGTCCTGCGCGGCGGCAGGCGCCGCCGAGATCGAAACAGCCAGCGCGGCAGCTCCCGCCGCTACGCCAAGCTTTTTGAAGATAGTGAACATGAAAGCTCCCCATGAGGTTCGAGCCGGATGGATCGAAGGCGCGCGAACATTGGCGGACGCTTACGCCGGGGAAACAGTTGCAACGGATATGCCAGCGCGCCGGAGCGAGCAATTTCAGGGCCGTGCGAAGGCTGTACGCGCTTGGGAGGCTACTTTGTAAGCAGCAAGGAACCGTCTGTTTAATAAATAAGCAGAACTTGCCCGATTGTATTCAATCAGTAAGGCGGTCCCGGCGGCATAAGCCTGTTCCTGACTCCGTCACAAGGTGAGATAGCTTCCGCGCCTCTACATCAGGACCACATAGTCGGTTTGCAGAAACACCGGCGCGCCCGCGAGTGTCGCAAGCAGCACAGGCGCTCCCGGCCCCGAGTCGTAATAAATCCTGCCGTCGTCCTCGTCATATATAATCGCAGCGCCCGGCCCGGTATGAGCCGGAATGCCAGTGCCGCCTGCCGAAACGAACGTTCCCGGAGGCGCGAATCCGAAATCGAACTCGATAAAATCCGTGCCGCTCGCAAAATCTGTGATCTTGTCGGCGCCCTCGCCCCACTTGATATGGAATGTGTCCGCGCCATTGCCGCCGGTGAGAGTATCCGCGCCGAGACCGCCGTAAAGGTGGTCGTTCTCGCCCCCGCCCGAGAGCGTGTCGTTGCCGTCGCCACCGAACAGCTTATCGTCGCCGTCGCCACCATTCAGCGTATCGTTGCCGGCGCCGCCGATTAGGGTGTCGTTGTTGTCGCCGCCGTCGATGATGTCGTTGCCGGCGCCGCCGTCGATGATGTTGGCGCTGGAGTCTCCAGTGAGCTTGTCTGCGCCCGCGCCGCCGAGAATGTTTTCGAAGTTGCTTGCCGTGTCCTTGCCTGCGCCGCCGGTGACCTGCGCGGTGCCCTGCAGCGCAAGCGAGAACGTGATCGCGCCGGTCGCGCTCGCAAACGAGATGGTATCGCCGCCTGCGTGATTGGTACCGCCATCGAGAGAATCGTCGCCCAGCCCGCCTTCGATTACGTTGTCCTTGTCGTCGCCTGTGAGTTCGTCGTTCTTTGCCGAACCGATCAGGTTCTCGATGTTGTCGAGCGAGTCCCCCTCGGCGTGTCCGCCCGATGCGATGTCGTTCAGCAAATGGATGGTCACACCGAGCGTCGAAGTCTTGTAGCTCGCAGTGTCGGAATGGGCGCCGCCGTCGATCTGGTCTGCTCCTTCGCCACCCTCGATCCAGTCGTTGCCGTCGCCGCCGACCAGAATATCGATGCCGCCGAGGCCGATCAGCGTATCGTCACCGCCAAAGCCGAAAAGATTGTTACCGCCGGCATTACCCGTGAGCTTGTCATTGCCTGCGCCGCCGAACACGCCCTCGAAGTTCTTGATGCTATCGATGTCGCCTGCAACACCCGAAGTCTTGGTGGCGGCTGACGCGCCAGTTGCGGGCGTAAAGGTTCCGAGCGTGACCGTAATGTGCTGGTTCGCCGCAAGATAGGTGTAGTCGACGGTATCAAAATCCTCGCCACCATCGAGCGTGTCGTTGCCGCCGCGACCCATGATGGTGTCGCCGCCCTTTCCGCCGGACAGTACATTCACGACGCCGTCGCCAAAGAGCATATCGTTGACGCTGGTGCCGATCACATTCTCGAAGCCCCAGATCAGATCGTCGGCGGCATCGCCGCCGGTCTGCTTTGTGCCGTCGAGCGCGTTGCCGAACATGTCGAACGTGCCCTGCTGATCGAGTTGGATCTGTACGCCGTTGACCGACAAAGAGTAACTAAGAGTATCGATGCCGAGACCGCCGAACAGACGATCGGCTTCCGCGCCGCCCTGAATCGTGTCGTTGCCTTCGCGCCCGTCGATCGTGTTCTTCTGACCGTCGCCAGTAAGCAAGTCGGCACCTTTGCCGCCATATGCATTCTCAAAGCCGGAGATCTTGTCCAGTCCTGCGCCGGTGTTGACCGCAACGGTATCGCTCTGCTTGGACAGGTCGAATGTAATTGCGCCAGTCGCGCTCGCGAACGAAACGGTGTCGCCTGGCGCAGTGTTAGCTCCACCTTCGAGGATGTCGTTACCTAGTCCGCCTTCGATGACGTTGTCGCCGCCATCGCCGGTGATGATGTCGTTGAACATCGACCCTGTGACGTTCTCGAAGCGATAGAGCTTGTCGCCTTGCGCGTGGCCTCCGGATTGTTCCGGCGCGTCGTTGTTGCCCGCGTTGGTGCCCTGCTTGGTGAGATCGATCGTCACCGCCGCGTTGGAGGTGGTATAGGCCACGGTATCGAAATCATTGCCGCCGTCGAGCGTATCGGCGCCCGCGCCGCCTTCGATCACATCTGCGCTGTCCTCACCGAGCAGTCGATTGACAAGCGCGTTGCCGACAATGACGTTCTGGGCAATGTCACCCATGACGTTTTCGAAGCCCGCGATCTTCGAGGTCGTCTTGCCGTTGCTAAATGTGTTGGTCGTGAGATTCACTGTGACCGTGCCGAACACGAGCGAGGATGCGATCAGCGTGTCGATGCCGGTCCCGCCGTCGAGCGTGTCGCCGACAAAGCCGTACATGGTGTCGTCGCCGCCTAGACCGAACAGTTTGTCGTTCGTCGCGACAAAGTTCGGATTGCCAATAAGCGTGTCGTCTCCATTGCCGCCGGTGAGAATGTTGCTGCCGTCGGTGCCGACCAGGAGATTGCCGAAATGTCCTCCCGTCACGTTCTCGATGCTGAAGAACGTGTCGTCCTTGGATTCGTTATTGTACCCCTTGCCGGCATTGAGATCGACGTAGATGTGATTTGTCGCGGCGGTGTAGTTCGCCGTGTCGATGCCGTTGCCGCCATCCATCTTGTCGGCGCCGAAGCCGCCAAGCAGAGTGTCGTTACCCTCCCCGCCCAGCAGTTCATCGTCGTCGTCGCCGCCGTCGAGCGTATCGTTGCCGCCGCCGCCGTACAGCGTGTTCGCATCACCATTGCCGGTGAGCTTGTCGTCCTTAGACGACCCGGTAAGATTCTCGATATCTACGCCGAGCTTGTCGCCTGCGGCGTCACCGCCGATCCCGAGCGTGACACCATTGAGCACGACCGTCACACCCACAGCCGAGGTCTCGTAGGAGGCGGTGTCGGTATCGGCGCCGCCGTTGATGATGTCGGCACCGGCCCCGCCGATCAGGATGTCGTTCCCCCCGCCGCCTTCCAGCGTGTCGTTGCCCGCCGCGCCTTCGAGGCGGTTGTCGTCGCCGTTGCCCGTTAAGGTGTCCGCGCCTGCGCCACCGGTCAGGTTTTCGATGTCGATGAAGGTGTCGGTCTCGGTGACGAGCCCGTTCAGATATTGCCCCTTGTTGGTGAGAAGGCTCGCATTGACCGCGACGCTCAGGCCGAAATAACTCGCGGTGTCACCCGCGACGGTTTGGCCGCCCCCGTGCAGCACGTCCTCGCCCAGACCGCCGATCAGCGTGTCATCGCCGCCTTCTCCGAACAGCGTGTCGTTGCCCGCGCCGCCATCGAGCACATCGTCGCCATCAGCGCCGTTCAGTTCGTTCGCATTCTTGTCGCCGGTGATCCTGTCGGCGAAGACCGAGCCGAGCACGTTCTCGAACTGGGAGATCGTGTCCTTGCCCGCGCCCTTGGTATCCTGCGCTGTCGTAATCGCGAGGCTGACCGTGATGGGGCCGCCGGCGCCGAGATAGCTCAGGATATCCCCGATGCCGCTGTGCGTGCCGCCGATCAGCACGTCGTTGTCAAGGCCTCCTTCGATCAGGTCGTCTCCCTCGCCGCCTTCGATGCGGTTCGCAAGCCCATCACCGGTCAGCATGTCGTCATGCGCGGAACCGGTGAGGTTCTCGATCGAGATCAGCGTATCCTTGCCGTCGCCGCCCGTGCCTTGCTCGGCGGGTTGCAAGGCGAGACTTACGGTCACGCCAGCGGTCGCGTCCTTGTAGGAGGCCGTGTCGGTGCCGATGCCGCCGTCGAGCAGATCGTCGCCGCCGTTGCCGATCAGCGTATCGTTGCCGGCATTGCCGTAGAGCTCGTTGTTACCGTCATTGCCGATGATGGTATCGGCGCCGGAGCCGCCGATCCCGTTCTCGATCACGGCACCAAAAGCGATGGAGATGTTCTTCTTCAGCCCGCCGACGGACGAGAAGCCGCCTTCGTTCAGGTCGATGATGCTGGTCGTCGTGTATTTCGAGAAGTCAAGCGTATCCTCGCCGCCTCCGTCCCAAATGGAATAGACGCGCTTGTCGGTTGACTTGGTCATGCCGTAGATGCCGACGATGTCTGCATCGATGCCGCTTGCGTTGAAGCCGTACACCGTGTCGGTGTCGCGCGTCGTCATGTTCGCGCCGTACATCTTCTGGATCGCGGCGATGTCGTGCAGCATCGGCGTCATCGGCCGCAGGCCGCCATAGTCGGCGCCGGCTTTCGAATTCGCCTTCTCGTCGAAGTAACTCATCACCGTGTATTGGTAGGTGTCTTCGATATACTCGGCGTGCTTGCTGTAGGTAATGGTGGTGCCGGGCGCGACGTTATAGTCACCAGGATGCGAGAGCGTCAGCGCGTGGCCGATCTCGTGGACGTAGAGAAAGAACGAGCGCTGGCCGACCACGGGCGCGCGCAAATCGGCTTCGCTGCCGTCGATCCAAACGCCCATGTGACGTTCAACAGTCGGGAAAGGATTGTAATAGTAGCGCCAGCTTCCCCAGCCTCCGGAGTAGGAAACTGCAGGACCGGTCGTAAAATTGCCTAGAATGAAATCCGCCTGCTCTGCCTCGGCATACTTTCCTGTGATATCGGTGTTGACTCGATTGAAGGTGATGTTGGCAAGATCGCTCCAGAGCATGAGTGCCTTCTCGGTCGCCGCGATCTGTGTATCGTTAAATCGTGTAAACCCTCCCATGATGGGGTTGCCGTTTATGTCCGTTACGTATCTGTCGTAGCCGGGACTATTTGGGGAGTATGGCGGGCTCGGAAGCGGATGCGGCCCGTCCGGCGCACTGTTGCGGAAGGCATAGGTAAAGGTAATCGCTGTTCCGTAGGCTGGAATCCAACCGTTGCCAACGCCGCCTACGTTTACGTGCGGCGCAACGTGCCGCGTTATCTGACTGGCAGCTTCATTGTGATCGAATGAATCGGTCGGCATGCAATCGCCCCCTGCCTCTGCAGCAATCGGCAAAAGGCTAGCCTATCGGCGGGCAAAAATCGCGGGGGGTCGGCAAGCCGGATTTCTTAATCTTCCCAAGGGGAGACACAGCCGTGGCCAACCGAACCGCCGCGCTAGCGCGCGAGCGCAGAAAGCCTCTCCAACGCACCGTCAAGTGTTGAGTCGCGCTTCGCAAAACAGAACCGCACCACGCTCGTCACCGGGTCTTCGGCATAGAAGGCCGAGACCGGGATCGCCGCGACCTTATTTTCGGTCACAAGACGCTGACAGAAAGCGTCGTCGCGCTCGTTGATGCCCAGCGCCGCGAGATCGACGTTCATGAAATAGGTGCCCTGGCTTTCCAGCGGATCGAAGCCGAGCTTGCGCAAGCCGGTTGCGAAACGGTCGCGCGAGCGCGCGAGATCTTTTCGCATGTTCAGAAAATACTCGTCCTGCTTGCCGAGTCCGTAGGCGACCGCGGCCTGCAGGTTCGGCGGCGTGGTGAAGGTGATGAACTGGTGCGCCTTGGAAAGCCCGCGCATCAGCGCGGGTGCCGCGCAGACGAAGCCCACCTTCCATCCGGTAAGACAGAAAATCTTTCCGGCCGAGCCGATCTTCACCGTGCGCTCGCGCATCCCCGGCACCGAAAGCATCGAGACATGCTTGCGGCCGTCGAACACGACGTGCTCCCACACCTCGTCGCAGATCGCGATCGCGTCATACGTCTCGCAGAACCGTGCAAGCAGCCTGAGATCGTCCATCGAATAGACGACGCCGGCGGGATTGTGCGGATTGTTGAAGAGCACCACCCTCGTCTTCTTGCTGAAGACTTTTTTGAGCGCGTCTTCGGTGATGCGCCAGTGCGGCGGTTCGAGCCGCACGAGCTTCGGAACGCCGCCCGCCCGCTTCACCATCGGGAGATAGGAATCATAGAGCGGCTGGAACAGCACGACCTCGTCGCCGGGCTCGATCAGGGTCAGGATCGCGCCGGTGAGCGCTTCGGTCGCGCCCGACGTGATCATGATCTCGCTCTCGGGATCGAGCGAGACGTTCTGCCAATGCACATAATGTTTCGCGACCGCGGCGCGAAGCTCGGGCAGGCCCATCATCGGCGGATACTGGTTCCAGCCGCTGACGACGGCTTCCGCGGCCTTCCGGCGCACATCCTCCGGGCCGGGATCGTCCGGAAAGCCCTGCCCCAGATTGATGGCATCGTGCTCGCGTGCGAGCCGCGACATCACCTCGAAAACCGTGACCGGCAGATTGGCGAATACGGGATGCATCGGGGGATGTACCGCGGCTGAGCGGGCGGGCAACCGTTTCAGACTTTTGCCTCGACTTCGAGCGTGATCGACGGCACGCCTGCGAGCGCCTTCGACACCGGACAACCGGTTTTCGCGCCTTCCGCCGCTTCCCTGATCTTCGCGGCATCGGCACCGGGCGCCTCAACGACGGTTTTCAGTTTGATGCCGGTAATGTTCGCACCCTTCTCGCCGAGGATAACCTCGACTTCGGCGTCGGTGTGAATCGATTTCTGGTTGATGCCCGCTCGCATCAAGGCGAAGCCAAGCGCCATGGTGTAGCAGCCCGCGTGCGCAGCAGCGATCAGTTCCTCCGGCGTGGTCTGCGAGGTGCCGCCTTCGAAACGCGCTTTGGAACTGTAAGGCGTGCTCTTGAGAACGCCGGTCGCAGCCGAAATCGTACCGGTCCCGTCCTTCGGCGAACCTTCCCAATGGGCACTGGCGTTGCTTTTCATCGTTCGTCTCCTCCTCGGTTTGTTGTTCTTGGCCCGCGCGAGGCGAACCGGCGGTTTGCAAGCCTAGCAGCCTTGATCGGGCCGCGCACGGCGGACGGAACCTTGCAGCAACGCCCGCCGTGCGGCGATCTCAATGATTATGGCCGTGGCCCTTCTTCTGCCCAGCGCCCATTGCGCGCACTTCGAATTCGACCTCGACCGTACCGGCCTTTTCGAACACGAGCGTCGCCTTGTAGCGCTGGCCGGCCGTGAGCGGCTGCTTCAGCTGCATCAACATCAGATGATAGCCGCCCGGCTCCAGCTTCACGGTTTCCCCGGCGGGAATGACGAGGCCTTTCGCGAGCGGGCGCATCTTCATGACGCCGCCCTCGTTCGACATTTCGTGAATTTCGGGCTGCCCGGAAAGATCGGTTTTGAACGAGAGAAGTCGATCCGCCGAAGGACCCTTGTTGGTGATGACGAGATAGCCCGCCCCGACCGAAGCACTGGCGGGGGTCGCCCGCGACCACGGCGCCGAGATCACGATGTCGCCCTTGACGATGTCATGGGCGGAAGCAGGCTGCGCCGCGAGCGCGGCAAGGAACATGGAAAGGACAAGCGAAAGGATTCGCATTCGATAACTCCGCAAAAGGTTTCGTCCGCGCGGTGCGCGGAAACTGGCTGACTGAAGCTCTGAAGTTTCAGCCGGCAGGCGGAGCCCGCGCGGAGCGGCTATGTATGAGGTGGATCGAGCTTTTACTGCGCGTCAGCGGCGCATGAACCATCCGCGCATAGGAAACGGCAGTGACGACGACCGGCGCTGGCGGCAGAACGGCCGCCTGGGTACAGAGCGCAGGACAGCAGTCGAGATTGCCTACCGATGGCGGGAGTTCAGGAGCGGGCTGGCCAGCGGTCCGGGCCGAGCCTGGAGCGCAGAACTGCGCGGCCGGATCGAAGCCGTGCCCGAGGGCGGGACCCAATACGCTGCCGAGCACGATCGCATAAGCGATGAGCAGGCAGAGCGAGGTTCGGGCTATGCGGCGGACCGGCATAAACAACAAATAGACGAGCGGCGGTCCCCGGGCGAGGCGCTTGTGGCCGCAGCGTCCGGTGGCGTACCGACCGCTAAAAACCCGTTGAATCGCTGGATTTTCGGGCCTCCGAGGCTTTCCTCCGGCATTGAAAGGCCCCATATCGTCCGCTATACGAACCCGCGACACAGTAGAGTGCCGGCAAGCCTTTGGCGGCGGCTCTTTTTCCCTTTCCACCGCCGATCCGGCACCGAGCGGAGCATTGCAACATGGCCTCCTCGACCTTCGATACGGTCGCCAACATCATCGCCGAAACCTGCGACATCCCGCGCGAGCAGATCACGCCGGACAGCCACGCGATCGACGATCTCGGCATCGACAGCCTCGACTTTCTCGACATCGCTTTCGCCATCGACAAGGCCTTCGGCATCAAGCTGCCGCTCGAGCAGTGGACCGCGGAAGTAAACGAAGGCAAGGCCACCACCGAGCAGTATTTCGTTCTGAAGAACCTCGCCGAGCGCATCGACGGACTCGTCGCCGCCAAGGGCGCGTAAGGCGGGGTCCATGCGGCTCGAATATTTCGAGCTCGTCGACAAGATCGAAGAGCTGAATCTCGTCACCGGCCGCATTCTCGTGCGGGGCAACGTGCCCGCTGCGAGCCCCGTATTCGAGGGTCACTTTCCCGGACATCCGCTGGTGCCGGGCGTGCTCTTCGTCGAGTTCATGGCCCAGGCCTCGGGCTGGCTTTTGCTCGGCAAATTGAATTTCGAGCGCATGGCGTTTCTGGCTTCGGTCAAGGAAGCCAAGATGCGCAACTTTGTAACGCCCAATACCGCGCTCCTCGCCGAAGCCGTGATCGAGCACGAGGGCTCCGGCTACGGCATCACCAACTGCAAGGTGACGAAGGAAGACGGCACGCCGGTCGCCGACGCGCAGATCACGCTCCGCATCATGCCGTTCCCCTCCCCCGAGTTTTCCGACGCCATGCGCGCGCGCGCGCGCAAGGTCGGCTTCACCATTCCGGCGTAAGTGAAGATGGATACGAGCCGCGAAACCTGGATCACCGGCATCGGCCTGCTTTCGTCACTCGGCGAAGGCATCGAAACGCATATGTCGCGCCTGAACTCCTGCGACGCCCCGGTGACCGAAACAAACACCTTTCCCGGCTTCCTGTTTCACCCGCTCGGGCCGGTCGATTTCGACAAGCAGATTCCGAAGAAGGGCGACCAGCGCCAGATGGAGCTGTGGCAGCGCATCGGCACCTATACCGCGGGCCTTGCGCTGACGCATGCCGGCGTCGCCGGCAACCAGGAATTGCTCAAGCGCATGGACATGATCGTCGCCGCCGCCGGCGGCGAACGCGACGTGAAGGTGGATGCCTCGATCGCGGACGAACTGCGCAAGCACAACAATCCGGAAGCGCGTCTCAACGAACGTCTGCTCAGCGAACTGCGCCCGACATTGTTCCTCGCGCAGCTTTCCAATCTGCTCGCGGGCAATATCTCGATCGTGCACGGCGTGGTCGGCTCCTCGCGCACCTTCATGGGCGAGGAAGGTTCGGGCATTCAGGCGGTGCAGACTGCGCATGCACGTATTGCGGCGGGCCAGAGCGAACTCGCGCTTGTGGGCGGCGCCTATAACGCCGCGCGTTCCGACATGCTGGGCCTGTGGGAATTCGCGCACATGCACTACCGCGACGAGTTCAAACCCGTGTTCGCGCCGGGACGAAAGCCCGGCATGGCAACGGGCACCGGCAGCTGTTTTCTGGTGCTGGAGTCGCGCAAGCACGCCGAAGCGCGCGGTGCGAAGCCGATGGCGAAGATCACTTACGTCGGGTCGGCCCGCGCAAGACGCGAGGCCGGCGGCGTGCGGACATCCATAGCCGCGCTGATCGAGGAAGCGAAGAAACGCGCGCCGAACGCAGGCGCGATCTATACGAGCGCCACCGGCGTCGAACCCGCCACCGGGGAAGAGGCCGAAGCGCTAAAGGCCGCCGGAGTTCCGGTTCGCGCGGTCGTCAGCCGCATCGGGCAGACCTTCGAATCCATGTTCCCCTTCGGCATTGCATTCGCGGCACTCGCGGTTTCGAGCGGAAAACTCGCAGCACCCATGCCGAACGTACCCCTCGAAAGCCCGGGCGTGGATGGCGTAAAGTCCATTCTGGTCTCTACCGTCGGCCACTGGCGCGGCGAAGGCGTCGGAATCGTCGAAGCGATCTAGCGAGGCTGTCATGACGAAGAGCGCATTCAAGGATTCGGCAGGCCGTCCTGTCGTCGTCGTCACCGGCATGGGCATTGTGAGTTCGCTCGGCCAGGGCAAGGAAGACAACTGGAAGAAACTGACCGCGGGCGTATCGGGCATCCACCGCATCAAGCGCTTTCCGCTCGATCACCTGAAGACCACGATCGCGGGCACCGTCGATTTCCTGTTCGACAAGCCCGTTAGCGCGCCGGAACTCTCCGAGCGTCTCGGCACGCTCGCGGCCGAAGAAGCGGTCTCGCAGTCCGGTATTGGCGCGAAGGGCGATTTTCCGGGGCCGCTCTTCTGCGCCGTCGCGCCCGTCGAAATGGAATGGCCGCAGCGCCGCGCACTTGCGGCCGAGGCCGATCCTTCGGCTCCCTACACGCCCGAGGTAGCGCTCGAAATTTCCGCCCGGGGCAAGCACCCAGAATGGCACGAGCTGTTCCTGTACGGCACGGTCGCCGATCATCTGGCCGATACGTTCGGCACCAAAGGTCTGCCGATTTCGCTCTCGACTGCCTGCGCGTCGGGCGGCACCGCGATCCAGCTCGGCTTAGAGGCGATCCGACGCGGCGAATGCGACGCCGCGCTCACGATCGCAACCGACGGCTCGGTACATGCCGAAGCCCTGATCCGCTTTTCGCTTCTTTCCGCGCTTTCCACGCAGAACGATCCGCCGGAGCAGGCCTCCAAGCCGTTCTCGAAGAACCGCGACGGCTTCGTCATGGCCGAAGGCGCAGGCGCGCTAGTGCTCGAAAGCCTGGAGCACGCGACCGCGCGCGGCGCCAGGATTCTCGGCGTGGTGGCCGGTTGCGGCGAGATCGCCGACAGCTTCCACCGCACGCGATCGAGCCCCGACGGCAAGCCGGTTATCGCCTGCATGCAGCATGCGCTGGCCGACTCCGGCATGAAGCCCGAGGACATCGACCACATCAACGCGCACGGCACCTCGACGCCGGAAAACGACAAGATGGAAACCAACTGCGTGATGGCCGTGTTCGGCGAACGTGCGAAGCAGATTCCGATCACATCGAACAAGTCGATGATCGGGCACACGCTGACCGCGGCGGGTGCGATCGAAGCGGTGGTTTCGCTGCTCACGATCCAGCATCAGCGCATTCCGCCCACGATCAACTACACGCTGCCGGATCCGGCGATTCAGCTCGACGTCGTCGGCAATACGGCACGCGACGCGAAAGTGCGCACCGTGCTGTCCAACTCCTTCGGTTTCGGCGGCCAGAACGTAAGCCTCGTGCTTGCCGGAGAACCGGGTTGAGCAAGCCGCGCCGCGTTCTCGTGACCGGCGGAGGCCGCGGCCTCGGCGCGCAGATCGTGCGCGAACTGGCGCGCGCCGGACACGAAGTCGTCTTCACCTATCGCAGCGCGAAGGCGGAGGCCGACGCGCTGATCGGGGAACTTGCAGGCGGCAAAGTATCAGGCAGAGCCTGCGATCTTGCAGACGACAGTGCGGTCGAGGCCCTCGCCGCCTCGCTGGAAAACGAAGCGCCCTTTTCCGGCTTCGTCCATAACGCCGGCATGAGCTACGACGCGCTCGCCGCGGTCATGAAGATTGCCGAAGCCGAGAAAGTGATGCGCGTGAATTTCTGGTCCTTCGTGCGGCTTTCGCAATCGCTCGTGCGGCCCATGACCCGTGCGCGCGATGGCCGCATTGTCGTGATCGGTTCGCTCGCAGCCCTTCACGCCAATGTCGGGAACGGCGCCTATGGCGCGTCGAAGGCGGCACTCTTCGCATTCGCCCGCACGCTCGCAACCGAAACCGCCCGCCGCGGCGTTACGGTGAACTACATCGCACCGGGCTTCCTCGATACCGAAATGCTCGCGCCTTATGCGCAGTATCGCGAGAAGCTGGAAGGCGGCATTCCTGCCGGCCGTCTCGGAAAGCCGGAAGATGTCGCGGGCTTGGTCGCGTTTCTGATGTCGCCGGGTGCGGCCTATATCACCGGGGCGGTGCTTCCGGTTGACGGCGGCCTCTCCGCTGGCCTAGGCGTCCAGCGCTAATTCAATCCCTTCAGCCTACTGGAATTCCTCATGCGCGCGTTGCGTTTGCTCGGTGACCGCAAGCTCGAAATCTCCGAGGTGGACGCGCCTGCCGCGCCCGGTCCCGGAGAAGTCCAGATCAGGACGCATGCGGTCGCGCTAAACCATATCGACGTCTGGGGCTGGCGCGGCATGGCCTTCGCCAAGCGCAAGATGCCGATGGTCGTCGGCGCGGAAGCCTCCGGCGAGATTGCGGCGGTCGGCGCAGACGTCACAGACTTTAAAACCGGCGACCCCGTCGTGCCGTATGGCGCGCTGACCTGCGGACACTGCAAGAACTGCGAGAAGGGCCGCGACAATCTCTGCGAGAACGTGCAGGGCCTCGCGGGCTTTCATGTCGATGGCTACGCGCAGGACCTCTATAACTGGCCCGCACACCTCACAATCAAGGTGCCGAAGGGCGTGTCGCCGGCTTACGCTTCCTGTGCACCCTTAACCTTCGCAACGGTTGAACACATGTTCTTCGACAATGCGAAACTCGAGCGCGGCGAAATCGTGCTGGTACAGGCCGGCGGCTCCGGCATCGGCTCGGCTGCAATCAAGCTCGCAAAAGCGATCGGCTGCACCGTCTATACGACCGTCGGTGACGACGAGAAAGCAGCGAAGGCGAAAGCGCTCGGCGCCGATGAAGTCATCAACTACCGCAAGGACCGTTTCGAGGGCGTCGTGCGCAAGCTGACCAAGAAAAAGGGCGTTGACGTCGTATTCGAACACACGGGCGCTGAAACCTGGAACGGCTCGCTGCTCTCGAT
The DNA here is from genome assembly GCA_041694745.1 of Pseudomonadota bacterium. Taxonomy (GTDB): domain Bacteria; phylum Pseudomonadota; class Alphaproteobacteria; order Rhizobiales; family Xanthobacteraceae. Next base: position 46,317 of record JBGFSD010000035.1, on the reverse strand, counting down.
GAAGAAGGGCGGCCGCCTTGTCACCTGCGGCTCCACCTCGGGTCCTACTGTGCAGATGAACCTGATGCAGCTGTTCCAGCAGCAGTACAAAATTTTCGGTTCCTTCGGCTTCACGATGAAGAACGTAAGGGATGCGCTCGACAAGATCGCGAGCGGGATTTCACCGGTCATCGACACCGAGCTTCCGCTCGCCGAGTTCGAGAAGGGCTTGGAGCGTCTCGAGAGCCGCCGTGTCTTCGGCAAGATCGTAGTGCGCTTCTGAAGATGAACCTGCCCTTCAAGGTCAAGTTTTATTACTGGGTGAAGCGCACGCGTTCCGGCCAGTTCTTCTGGAACTATGTGGCGATTCCCTACGGCCGCATACGCGATTTCTTCGTGTGGATTTTCGTGCGCACCCTGGTCGCCGGCATTCGTGTGCTAGGCCCCGACCGCTCCTCGAACCTGGTCGGAGGGATCGCACGGCGTATCGGCCCGAAACTCTCCAACTCGAAGAGCGCGCGGGTCAATCTGAAGGCCGCCTTTCCCGAGAAGACGGACGAGGAAATCGAAATCATCATCCGGGGAGTCTGGGAGAATCTCGGCCGGGTCGCGGGCGAGTTCGTACACCTGCCGAAGATGTGGGATTACGATCCTGAGCATCCGAATGCCGGCCGGATCGAATTCTCGCCGCGCACAGCCGAGCTCTACAATATCCTGCGCGACGACGGTAAACCCGCGATTTTCGTCTCTGCGCATCTCGCCAACTGGGAATTGCCCGCGGTAGCGGCCTTCGCGCACGGCCTCGACACTGCGGTCGTCTACAAGGCGCCGACCAACCGCGGCTTCGCCGAGCTCGTGCGCGAAACCCGCACCGGCGCCATGGCCGAACTCATCAGTTCAGAGCGGCATTCCGTCTTCTCGATGACCAACGTACTGCAACAGGGACGGCATCTAGGCCTTGTCGTCGATCAGCATTTCGGGGGCGGCGTCCCGGTCACCATGTTCGGCAGAAAGGCGCTCGCGAGCCCCCTGCCCGCGCGGCTCGCGCGCCATGTCGAGTGTCCGGTGCATGCCGTGCGCGCGATCCGGCTTCCGGGCAATCGTTTCCGGATGGAGTTGACCGAGGAACTGCAATTGCCGCGCGACGCCGAAGGTAAGATCGACATCACACTTGCTACGCAAAAAATCTCGGACGTGTTCGAGGGATGGATCCGCGAATACCCCGCGCAGTGGCTGTGGCTGCACCGCCGCTGGCGCGATCGGCTCTATCAACCGCCGCCGAAAAAGAACTAGCGTCCGGTCTTCACCCGCGTCCAGACCCGCGTCACGGTCCGCTGCAATTGCGGCGGATAAGGCGTCACGGTGTAGAGCCGCGTGAACACTTCCGCCGGCGGATAGATCGCGGGATTATCGAGAATCTCCTTGTCCACCGACTTCTGCGCAGAGAGGTTGCCGCTCGCATAGGCCACGAAGTTCGTATTGCGCGCGGCGATGTCGGGACGCATCATGAAATTGATGAAGGCATAGGCGGCGTCGGGATTCGGCGCATCCTTCGGAATCGAGAACGAGTCGAACCATATCTGCGCGCCTTCTTTCGGGACGATGTAATCGATCTCGACCGCGGGCTTCTTGGTTTTCTCGGCCGCTTCCTTCGCGCGGGCCTTGGCCTGGAACACATCGCCCGACCAGCCGACGACAAGGCAGATATCGCCGTTGGCAAGCGCGTTCAGGTATTCCGAAGAATGAAACTTCTGAATGTTCGGACGCAGCTTCAGGAGAAGCTCGCCTGCTTTCTCGATATCGGCGGCGTTCTTCGAGTCGGGATCCATGCCGAGATACTTCAGCGCGGCCGGAAGGAGTTCTTCCGCAGTATCGAGCACATGCACGCCGCATGTGCGGAGCTTCGCGAGGTTCTCGGGCTTGAAGAAAATGTCCCAGCTATCGAGCGGCACGTTACCGAGACGCTCTTTCACTTTCGCAACATTATAGCCAATGCCGGTCGTTCCCCACATGTAGTTCACGGCGTATTCATTGCCAGGATCGTAAGCGGCAAGACGCCGCGTGATCTCCGGCCAGGCATGTTGCAGGTTCGGGAGCTTGGACTTGTCGAGCTTCTGAAACACGCCGACCGAGATCAGGCGGCGCAGCACCGTCGAGCCCGGCACGACGACGTCATAGCCGGTCCTGCCCGCCAGCAGCTTCGCTTCGACGATCTCGTTGGAATCGAAAGTGTCGTAGCGGACCTTGATGCCGGTTTCCTTGGTGAACTCTTCCAGCACCTTCGGATCGATATAGTCCGACCAGTTATAGACGTTGACAACGCGCTCCTGCGCGCCAGCGGCGCCCCCGAAAAGCAGCGCGGCAACGAACAGAGACTTGAGAAAACGGAAAAGCATCATCTTCTCCCGGCGGGATGAACTCGCCGGGACGTTAATCGCCCGCGAAAGACTTCTCAACAGTGATACTACGAAGGATCAACCCTTTTCGGTTTCAAGTCCCGCGGCCTTCCACGCCAGAATACCGCCTGCCAGGTGCGCGTCATGCGGTAGTCCGGCCGCCTGCGCGGCTTTGGATGCGGTGATCGAGCGCCTGCCGGAGCGGCAAGTGAACACCACTCTTTTGCCTTCGGGATCGGGTAGCGCCGCCGGATCGAAGGCCGAAAGCGGAAAGTCGATCGCGCCGGGAATGCGTTCGGCCGCAAGCTCGTTCGGCTCGCGCACATCGACAAGCAGGATCGAGCCGTTATCCAGCCCCGCCTTCACCTGTTCCACCGTGAGATCTTCGACCGCCGGGTCGGACATCCTGACGCTCCGCATGCTGTAGGGGCGTCTAGATGCGTCTCCGCGCCGCGCGGGTCAAGCGGTCAGGGCCGGATATTCGGCGGCGCGACCGGCGCTTCCTTCATCAGCGTGATGGTGACGCGACGGTTCGCCGCCATATAGGGGTCTTCGGGAAACAGCGGATCGCTGTCGGCGCGCCCCGCGACCATCGAAATCTGCTGCGCGCGCACGCCTGAGGATTGCAGAATCTGCCGCACCACATTCGCGCGGTCGGCGGAAAGATCGAACGCGCCGTAGTCGCCGCGCGGCGGCGTGCGAAGCGCGGCGGTGTGCCCGGTCACGACAACGCGGTTCGGCATGGCGCGGATCGATTCCGCGATCTTCACGATCAGCTTGCGGGTACGCTCGTAGGGTTCCTTCGCGCCTTCCGGGAACATCGAGCGTCCGTCCTGATCGACGATTTCGACGTTCAGGCCCTCTTTCGTTTCCGTGAAAAGGATGTGTTTCGAGAGCTCGGCAATCTCGGGAAGGTCTTGCAAGGCCTGCCGCAGCGTCGCCGCGGCGAGCGCAAACTGCCGATCCTTGATCGCCTTCAGACCCGAGATCAGATCGTTGTCCTGCTCGTCCTTGCCCGGCGTTTCGCTGGTGTCTTCGGGACGAATGTCCTTGCGGGCGTTCTGCAACTTCGGGCGCACCGGCAATCCGTCGACTTCGACCATGCCGGTGAAGCGATTGTCGCGCTGCGTGCCGAAGGCCTCGCGCATCGAGCCCGTCATCAGCTTCATCTTCTCTTTGTCCATGGTCGAGTAGGCGGCGATCATGACGAAGAACGCCATCATGAGCGCCATGAGGTCTGCGAAGGTCACGAACCAGCCGTGACCGCCTGCGTGACCGCCGTGCCTGCGCTTAACCGCCATACGCGTACTCGCTGTTCACTGCGCCTCAGGCGGGCACGGCTTCGGGTGCCGGATGATGCTTCTCGGGCAAGTAGGCGACGAGCATCTCGCGCACGATCGCAGGGCTCTTGGCCTCGCGGATCATGAGCACGCCGTCGATGATCAGCGTGCGGTTGGTCTCCTCGTCATGCAGCTTCACTTGCAGCTTGTCCGCGATCGGCAGGCAGACCAGATTCGCGAGCACCGCCCCGTAAAGCGTCGCCAGCAGCGCAATCGCCATGAACGGACCGAGTTTCGAAGGATCGGACATGTTCGCGAACATCTGCACCATGCCGATCAGCGTGCCGACCATGCCGAAGGCCGGCGCGCAGTCGCCGATGGCGCGATAGATCTTCTGACCCTCGTCGAGATGCATGAAGAAGGTTTCGCGCTCGCGCTCCATCGCGTCGCGGATGAAAGCGGCGTCATAACCGTCGGCGACATAACGGACGCCCTTCGCTAGAAACGGGTCCTCGACTTCTTCCTTTTCGAGTCCGAGCGGACCGGCCTTGCGTGCGACTTCGGCAAGGCGCGCGATCTCGTCGACAAGCTCGAGCTGCGTCAGCCGCCGCATCGTGAAGGCGTACTTCGCACCGAGCGGAAGGCCGTGGGCAATCGAGGACAGCGGAAAGCGGATCAGGGTCGCGGCGGCGGAACCGCCGAAGATGACGATCACGGCGTGATAATCGAGAAAGGTCCCGAGATCGCCGCCCATCAGGATCAGCGCGAGGACAACGATAAAGCCGAAAAGCAGGCCTATGCCCGTTGCCAGATCCATCAGGGTTCTCCCGTTACGCGCGGACCCGGTTCTGGGCCGCTTTACTCGTGGGTTGCGATGGTTAGCCGGGCGCACCTAAGAAGGGGTTAAGTCACGGATTTTACAGGACAAGCCTTTGTCGCCTGCGGGCTTTCGCACGGATTTGCGCTACGCTAGGAGAGCCCTAACGGTCCGTTAAAAACGGCCAGAAGCGGCGGAAAACGCTGCATTTTTCGGGAGGTAATACGTCATGCGCGAGATCGGTCACTTCATCGGCGGCAAGCAGGTCAAAGGGACATCCGGCCGCAGCGGCGACGTCTTCCAGCCCATGACCGGCGACATCATCGCGAAAGTGGCGCTTGCCTCCAAGGCCGAGGTGCGCGCCGCGGTCGAGAACGCCAAAGCCGCACAGCCTGGCTGGGCCGCGACCAATCCGCAGCGCCGCGCGCGCGTGCTGTTCAAGTTTCTGGAACTCATCGCCAAGGAAACCGACAGCCTCGCCGACATGCTCGCGCGCGAGCACGGCAAAACCATTGCCGACGCCAAGGGCGACATCCAGCGCGGCGTGGAGGTGGTCGAATTCGCCTGCGGCATTCCGCATCTGCTCAAGGGAGATTTCACCGAAGGCGCAGGACCGGGCATCGACCTGTATTCGATGCGACAGCCGCTTGGCGTGGTGGCCGGCATCACGCCGTTCAACTTTCCGGCGATGATCCCGATGTGGAAGTTCGCGCCGGCAATCGCCTGCGGCAACGCGTTTATCCTGAAGCCTTCCGAGCGCGATCCGGGCGTGCCGATGCGGCTCGCGGAACTGATGCTGGAGGCCGGCCTGCCCGCGGGAATTCTCAACGTCGTCAACGGCGACAGGGAAGCGGTCGATGCGATCCTCGACGATCCGGATATCCGTGCGATCGGCTTCGTCGGCTCGACGCAGATTGCGGAATACATCTATACGCGGGGCACCGCGAGCGGAAAGCGGGTGCAGTGCTTCGGCGGCGCCAAGAACCATATGATCGTGATGCCGGATGCCGACATGGACCAGGCGGTCGACGCGCTGATCGGCGCGGGTTACGGCTCGGCAGGCGAGCGCTGCATGGCAATCTCCGTTGCCGTGCCGGTCGGCAAGGACACGGCGGACAGGCTCGTGGACAAACTCATCCCGCGCGTCGAAAGCCTCAAGATCGGCCCCTCGACCGACGCCGGCGCCGACATTCCACCGCTGGTCACCCGCGCGCATCTCGAGAAGGTGAAGAACTACGTCGAGATCGGCATCAAGGAAGGCGCGAAGCTTAAGGTCGACGGCCGCGGCTTCAAGATGCAGGGCTATGAGAAGGGCTTCTACATGGGCGGCTGCCTGTTCGACGAAGTGAAGCCGGACATGCGTATCTACAAGGAAGAAATCTTCGGGCCGGTGCTCTCGGTCGTGCGCGCGAAGGACTACGACGAGGGCCTGAAGCTCGCGAACGACCATGAATACGGCAACGGTGTCGCGATCTTTACCCGCGACGGCGACGCCGCGCGCGACTTCGCGAGCAGGGTGAATGTCGGCATGGTCGGCATCAATTTCGCTATCCCGGTTCCGCTCGCCTATCACACCTTCGGCGGCTGGAAGCGCTCGGGCTTCGGCGATCTCAACCAGCACGGCCCGGACTCGATCCGTTTCTATACCAAGACCAAGACGGTCACCTCGCGCTGGCCCTCCGGCATCAAGGACGGCGCGGAGTTCACCATTCCGACGATGAAGTAGCGCACATGGCCGATTACAAACTTTATTGCTTTGCGCAGTCGGGGAATGCGTACCGCCCGGCGCTGATGCTCAATCTGATCGGCGCCAGCTGGGAACCGGTTTTCGTCGATTTCTTCAAGAGCGGCGAAACGAAAACGGCAAAGTACCGCGCCGAGGTCAACGAAATGGGCGAAGCGCCGGTTCTGGTCGACGGCGACAGGAAGCTATCCCAGTCGGGCGTGATTCTGCAGTACCTCGCAAAAAAGAGCGGCAAGTTTCTGCCGAAGGGCGAGGAGGAAGAACTCGAAGCCCTGCGATGGATCATTTTCGACAATCAGAAGGTCAACGGATTCCTCGGCCCCTATCGCTTCCTGAAAAATTGGGCGCCTTCGGCGGACCCCGCGATTCTCGCCTTCTTCAAGGGCCGGCTCGACAACAATCTGGCGATCGTGAACAAGCGCCTCGAAGGAAGAAAATTCCTGCTCGGCGAACGGCCTACGATCGCCGACATTTCGATGTGCGCGTATCTGTATTACCCGCCCGAAGAATTCGGTTTCGATATCGCGAAGGACCACCCGGCCATCGGGGCCTGGCTCGAGCGTATCAAGGCCCTGCCGAACTGGGCACATCCCTACGACCTGATGCCGGGACACCCGCTGCAACTTTAATTGCAGCAGGCGCACCGGCCCGTTCGGCAGGATCAGTCGCGCTTGATCGCAAACGGCGCCCAGGCCTGCATCGACGCCATCGCCTCGATGCGGTTGATGTTGACGTGGCGCGGCATGGTGCAGACGAAAAAGATCTGCTCCGCGATGTCGTCGGCGACCATGGGCTTCACGCCCTTGTAGACCGCGTCGGCCTTCGCCTTGTCGCCCTTGAAGCGCACCACGGAAAATTCCGTCTCCGCAAGGCCCGGCTCGACGGAGGTCACGCGCACGTTCTTGCCCAGAAGGTCGCAGCGCAGGTTCATGGCAAAGCGCGTCACGAACGCCTTGGTCGCGCCGTAAACGTTTCCGCCCGGATAGGAGTAGTTCGCGGCGACCGAACTCACGACGACGACATGGCCTTCGTCGCGCTCGACCATGCCGGGAAGCGTGTTCCGAACCGTGTAGACGAGACCATTCACGTTCATCGCGATCATCTGGTCCCAGTCCTCGATATTGGCTTCATGCGCGGGCTCAAGACCGATCGCGCCGCCGGCATTGGCGACCACGACATTGATCTTCCTGAAGGCATCGGGCAGCGCGTTCAGCGCCTTGATCGTCGCCGCGTTGTCGGTAACGTCGAAATTGAGCGTATGACAGCACGCGCCGAGCTCTTTCTTCAGGGCATCGAGACGATCCTGGCGGCGGCCGGTGCCGATCACCTTTGCGCCAGCCTGCGCAAAGCGCCGTGCGGTCGCGGCGCCGAAGCCGGAAGTCGCGCCGGTCACGAGCACGGTCAAGGTTTTCGGGTCGAGCATCTGCGAAGCCATAAGTTATCCTCTCCTGCAAAGCGGCGGTTCCATTCCGCCTGTTCGTGTCCGGGATCAGCGCGCGGTCAGCCCGCCGTCGATGGGGATTTCCGCGCCGGTGATGAAAGCGCTTTCATCGCTTAGCAGAAATACCGCAAGGTTCGCCACCTCTTCGGGCTGGGCAAACCGGGCAAGCGGCACATCGGCGGTCATGCGCTCGCGGGCCGCTTCCCGCGATTTCACGTTGGCGAGCATGGCCTCGACCATTGCGCCCTCGACAAAGGTGGGATGCACGGAGTTCGAGCGTACCTGAGGCTTCAGCCGCGCGCCGTAGAGCGCCACCGATTTGGAGAGCAGCCGCACGGCGCCTTTGGACGCATTGTAGGAGGCGAGATTGTGCCCTGCGACCAAGCCCGAGACGGAAGAGAGATTGACGATGGAGCCGCCGCGAATTTTCAAAAGCGGCATTGCGTATTTGCAGCCGAGCCAGGTGCCGTCGACGTTGACCGCCATGGTCTTCCGGTAGGCTGCGAAGTCCTCGCTCTCGATGGTGCCGAGCGAGGCAACGCCCGCCGAATTGACGAGCCCGTCGAGGTGGCCGTGGTCCTTCGCAATCGCTTCCGTGACCGATCTCCAGTTTTCCTCCGAGGTCACGTCGAGCGCGTAGTCCTGCCCGCCATGGCTTGCGAGGTCGGTGCGGATCGCTCTGCCGCCTTCGCGCCCGATCATCTGCGCTATCGCGCTGCCGATCGTTCCGGCCGCGCCGGTGATCAGGACGATCCTGTCTTTCATCCTCATGATTCTAGACCCGTAAAAGGAAGAACCCGCCGCGATCATGCGGCGGGTTCCGATTTTTGCAAGTGGGCCGATGCTTACTTCACCGGACCGGCGTACTTGGCGACGAGCGCTTCGACGTCCTTGACGAGACCTTCGCCGTCGATGCCCTTGCCCTTCATTTCCGCGATCCATGCGGCGATGACAGGCTTGGCGGCCTCCTTCCAGCGCTGGGTTTCCTTGGCGTCGAGGGTCACGATCGTGTTGTTCCGCTTCTGCGCGGCAGCGAGACCCGGCGCATCGCCCTCGTCCATCACCTTGCCGACCCACTTCGAGGTGGCAAGGCCGGAGTTGTCGTCGATCACTTTCTTCACGTCGGCCGGCAGGCTGTCATACTTCGCCTTGTTCATCGCGAAGATGAAGGCGGAGACATAGAGCGAGCGGTTGCCGGAGAACGTCGTGTGGGTGTTCACGAGCTCGGCGACCTTCAGCGGCGTGGTGACTTCCCACGGCACGACGGTGCCGTCGATCACGCCCTTCGAAAGGTTTTCGGGCATCGCCGGGACGGGCATGCCGACCGGAGTTGCGCCGAGCGTTTCGATCAGGCGGTTCACGACGCGCGATGGGCCGCGGACGCGAAGACCCTTCATGTCCTCGAGCTTGCGCACGCCGTTGCCCTTGGCATGGATGAGACCGGGACCATGCGTATGCACGGCAATGATCTGCACGTCCTTGAACTCGTCCTTCAGGTGCTTCTGGTAGAACTCCCAGGCCGCCTGGCTGGTCTGCTCGGCGTTACCGGCGATGAAGGGCAATTCGAGCGCTTCCGTCCGCGGGAAGCGGCCCGGGGTATAGCCCGGCAGCGTCCACACGATATCGACGACGCCGTCCTTCACCTGGTCAAACAGCTGCGGCGGCGTGCCGCCGAGCTGCATCGAAGGATAGAACTCGACCTTGACCTTGCCCTTCGACTCTTCCTCGACCTTCTTCGCCCAGGGGACGATGAAATTGCGCGGCACCGGGGCGGGCGCCGGCAGGAACGTATGGATGCGCAGCGTGATCTGCTGCGCCATGACTTCGCCGCCCGATGCGGCGAACGCAGCGACGACAACCGCCGCGGCGCATATTCTCGTCAGCATCTTCATTGTTTACTCCCTCCAGAAAGTTCTTGTTACGCCGCGGTCGGCGGCGATGGCGCGATGCTTCATCAGTCTTCCTGCCGGCGAAGTCATCGCGCGGCTCTCTGCATGGCGTCGGCCCATTCGTAGAGCCAGACGCCGGCCAGCGTAATCTGCGGTATGAGAAGCAACAACACTACGCGCAGAAAATCGGAAGCAAGGAACGGCAGAATGCCGCGGTAGATCTCGCCGATGGGAACGGTGCGCGCGATATTCGCAACGACATAGACGTTCAGACCTATCGGTGGAGCGATCAGGCCGATTTCGATTACCGTCAGCATCAGAATACCGAACCAGATCGCCTTGTATTCGGAAGTGAGACCGAACAGGTCGAGCGCGAGAATGGTCGGCAGCAGGATCGGCAAGAGCAGAAGCATCAGCGCGAGTTCGTCGAGCACCGACGCAAGCAGGATAAAGAAAACGAGAAAGCCCGCGACAATCAGAAGCGGCGGAAAGCCGGAATCCGCAACCCATTCCGCCAGCGCATTCGGCACCTGCGTCACCGCAAGCGCCGTGTTCATCATGGCGGCGCCGAGCAGCACGACGAAGATCATGGCGGTTGCCTGCGCGGCCGGCAGAAAACAGCGGACCATTTCGCGCAGATCGATGCCGCCGAGTTCCGGGTTGCCGACCCGTTTGGCGCGATATTTCATCCAGAAGGCAACGAGCAGCGTCGCCGCGGTGCCGATCGCGGCACCCTGTGTCGCGGTGAAGAAACCGCCATAGATGCCGACAAACAGGAGAAGGAAGATCGCGCCGATCGGAGCCGCCTCAAGCAGTGCGTGCGCCCGCCGCTTCCACGAGTAGCGCGGCTGTTCGGTGGCATGGCCCGGCACAAGCCGGACGTAGATCGCAAGCACGGCGAGATAGCCGAAGGTCGCGAGAATGCCGGGAATGAACGCCGCCGCGAACAGCTTCACGATGTTCTGCTCGGCTAGCAGCGCATAGATGATGAGGATCACCGAAGGCGGAATCAGAATGCCGAGCGAGCCGCCGACGGCGAGCGTGCCGGTCGACAGGCGGTCCGAATACTTCAGCCGCTTCATCTCCGGCAACGCGACCTGGCTCATGGTTGCCGTCGTCGCCACCGACGATCCGCAGATCGAACCGAAGGCCGCGCAGGCCAGCACCCCGGCCTGCGCGACGCCGCCCTTGAAGTGCCCGATCATGGCATTGGCGGCCTGAAACAGCCGCCGCGAAAGGCCGGCCGCGGACGCGAACTGGCCCATCAACAGAAACAGCGGGATGACGGAAAGGTCGTAGGTGGAGAAGCGTCCCCAGGCGAGGCCCTTGAGATAGTTCAGGAGCGCGATGTCGCCGACCTTGTACCAGTATCCGACCGCACCGGCGACGAACATGGCGCCGCCGATCGGCACGCGGATCGCGATCAACGCAAGCATACCTCCGACAAGTGCGAGCGCGAACTCGATATTGCTCACTTGATTTCGACTCCGTTCTCTACGGCGACGGCTGGCATCAGGCCCATCGCCTGCGCGAGCGCAATCAGACCTGCGAGCAGAATACCCGGCGTCATCGCGGTATAGGCGATCCAGATCGGAAGTTCGCGGAGCGTTGTAGTCTCGCCGGCATTGTAGATGCTGAAGATCGCGATTGCGGATCGCCAGCCGAGCAGCAGCAGCACTACCGCCATAACGAGTGCGCCAAACTTGTCGAGCAATTCGATGGTGCGTGCGCTTGCATGCTGGGTGAAAAAATCCACGACGATGTGGCCGCGCACAGCCTGGCAATAGGGAATGAAAAGCGTGCCGGCGATCGCGATGCCGAACTCGACGAGTTCGAAATCGCCGCGTACCGGAGACGAAAACAGCCAAAGACCGATGATATGCACGGCCGACATGATGCCGATGGCGGCAACGACCGCGCCTCCGGCATAGGCGAACCAGACAGCTAAACCGTGGAGGATTCCGTGAAGCCCGTTTCGGCTTTCGGATCTCGCTTTTTTTGGCATCTCCACCCTGTAGGGACTTTATCTTACCCGCGGCACTCTTTGGGCGCCTACTCTCGCACCGGCCCCTCCCAACCGACCAATGCCAGAGTGGGACCGATAGCTTGCAGCCGGAGAGATTGGCAACGACCTAAAGCCGGAGAATCGCGCCGCAGAGCGATAAGTACCGGCGTTTCAATCTTTTGTTCCAGCTGGAACTTCCAGCTTAACGGCCTGTTAATGCTTTGGGGCGAGCGTTTCTCGCAGGTGCGAACAAGGCTCGCGCCCAGGGATTGGGCAAGGCATGGCGATGCTGTCCGAATTGGAATTCATCGATGGCGCACCTGCAATCGCGCCCGATAGTATTTCACCGCAGGTTGTACGGATGAGCCTCCTGCTGTCGACGTTGAAGCCGCGCTCCGACGCGGAGGCGCTGAAGCTCCTGCGCACGAGTTTCCCGCAATCGACTCTGAACGAACGGCTGAACGCGATTTCCGCGCAGCGCAAATAGTCCCCACCCGGGACATATCGCCTAGTTCAGGCGATCCGGGCGCTGTTCGTTATCCGCCGGCACGGTCATCAACCCTTCCGAAGAAAGCACATGCGCCCGTTCGAGACGGCGGTAGTGCATGAAGGCGAGCGGAATGGTGCTGAGATAGGCCAGAACCATGAAGGTCAGCAATTCCCACGGATAGCTGAGCAGCATGGCGACCACGAGCACGACAAGCACAAGGATCGGCAGCACATACTCGCGCGGAACGCGCGCGGACAGTTTCTTGCCGGACCAGGTTGGAATCTTCGAGACCATCAGCAGGGCGATGGCGAGTGCAAAAATTAGATATAGCACCGGACTGAACGAGAACCGCGGCACGCCGAGCATCTCGATATAGACGGGCAGCAGCACGACCACGGCCGCCGCCGGTGCAGGTATGCCGACGAAAAAATTTCCGGCAAACGCCGGGCGGTTGGGATCGTCCATCATCACGTTGAAGCGCGCGAGCCGGAGCGCTGCGCAAAGCGCGAAGATCAGCATGATGACCCAGCCGAGCGTCTTCAGCGGGCCGAGGCCCCAGAAGAATAGTATCAGCGCCGGCGCGCAGCCGAAGTTCATGAAATCGGCAAGCGAGTCGAGCTCCGCGCCGAAGCGCGACTGCGCCTGAAGATAGCGCGCAAGGCGGCCGTCGATGCCGTCGAGGATCGCGGCCAGCACGATGCCGGCAATCGCGAGGTCCATCCTTCCTTCGATCGCCATGCGGATCGCAGTCAGCCCGAGGCAGAGCGCAAGCAGGGTCACGAGGTTCGGCAGCAGCGCGCGGACCGGAATTTTCCGGAAGCGCCTGCGGGGGTTCTCGTCGCCCGGCTCGAAGGAGGGAAACAGTCTGTCCATGGCCATCAGAATACGCCCGGAATGATGCCAAATGAAGGGCTGGCTGCCCGTTTGGTTACGCAGCGCGGAAGGCGGGTTCTGCGGCGGTGGCCGCAAGATCGGCGATGATCGTCTCGCCGCCGAGCGCATACTGGCCGGCGGACACCAGGGGCCTGGTGCCTGCCGGAAGGTAAACGTCCACGCGCGAGCCGAAACGGATCAGGCCGAAGCGCTCGCCTGCGGAAACGAGCTGACCTTCCTTTACGAAGCAGACGATGCGGCGTGCTACTAGACCCGCAATCTGCACTATGCCGAAGCGGCCGGAGGGCGTCCGGACGACGAGCGCGTTACGTTCGTTGTCTTCGCTGGCCTTGTCGAGATCCGCATTCAGGAACTTGCCGGGGCGATAGACGATGCGTTCGACCTCGCCCGAGACCGGGCTCCGGTTCACGTGCACGTCGAACACGCTCATAAAGATCGAAACCCGCGGCACCGATTCCGAGCCAAGGCCGAGCTCGGCCGGCGGCACAGCGAGCGCTACGGATGAAATCCTGCCGTCGGCGGGCGCGACCACGAGGCCGTCGCGGACGGGCGTGACCCGCACCGGATCGCGGAAGAAATAGACGCACCAGAGCGTGAGCACTACGCCGATCCAGCCCAGCGGCCGCCAGACGATAAAGAGCACCAGCGAAACCAGCGCGAAAATCCCGATGAACAGGTAGCCTTCGGGATGGATCGGCGCCATCTGCCGGCGAACGGATTCGATGATCGACATCAAGACTTCCTCCGCGCGGGACTGCTAAAGAGCGCGCCCTGCCTCGTCAACGGCCCCGGTCTGGCTGCCTTCCTCCGGCCAATTCTGTGGCATAAAACCAGTCAAATCCGGAGCCAGAATGCTTTCCTACGCCCAGCATTTCGAGGACGTCTACCTGATGCGCTGCTTCCGCGAGCGCAAGGACGGCTTCTATGTCGATGTCGGCGCCGGGCATCCCGTAGTCGACAATGTCTCGTTTGCCTTCTACCTGAAGGGCTGGCACGGGATCACGGTCGAGCCCAACCCCGCGCTGGCAAAACTCTCCCGCAGCGTGCGGCCGCGCGACATCGGTGCGGAAACGCTGGTCGGCTCGGCGCCGGGAACGGCGAAATTCTTTCTGGTCGACGACTTCCATGGGCTCTCGACCACGATCGGCGAGAACGCCCGGGCGGCTGCCGAGAACTACGGCAAGCGGTCCAACGAACTCATCCTGCCCGTCACCACGCTCGCGGAGCTTTGCAGAAAACACGCGCCTAAGGCGATCGACTTTCTGAAGATCGACGTCGAAGGCGCGGAGAAGGATGTACTCGAAGGCGCGGACTGGAAAAGCTATCGCCCGCGCGTCGTGGTCATCGAAGCGACGATGCCGGCTTCGCCCGAACCGAACTGGGCTGGCTGGGAGCCCTTCCTGCTTTCGCAAAAATACCGCTTCGTCTTTTTCGACGGACTGAACCGCTATTATCTCGCCGAGGAAGAAACCGCGCTCGCCGCCCACTTCGAAGCGCCGGTGAACCCGTTCGACAAGGCGATCCAGCTTTCGCGCTATCGCAAGGCGCTCGAGGATGCCTCGCATCCAGACCACAAACTCGCAGGCGTGCTCGCGGAAGCATTTCTCACCCGCGTGCCGCTGATTTCGCCGGACCTGATGGTAGAGTTGCTGACGGCTGAATTGAATCCCACTGCCCTCGCCCATCCTGCGACCGACGCCGACATTCTTGCCGTGTTCGGCCGGTTGCTCGGCCGCGAACCGACGGCTGAAGAACTGCAAGAAACGAAGGCGCAGTCGAAGGGTAAAACCCTCCGCGAGCTTTATCGGGTCATTGTCGGGCTAGACAGCGTGCGCGCCGCCTTCGGCAGAATTTCCGGCAGCTACGCCTGGTAATCGTTTCCGGTCCGGCCCGCACTCCTTGCGAGCCAGAGGATCAGACTTCCGGCTTTGCCGAAGTGCCAGGCGCTCAGGACTTGAACGGCCAGGTCAGTTGCGAGCCGAACTCGGAAGGCACCGGGTCGCCCTTGATCCCGACCTCGGGAGGCCAGGAGCCGTCGGCGGGAAGATGGTGGGTGCCGAACAGCCGGTCGATCCACGGAAAGTGAACCGCGAAATTCTTGTCGATCGGTTTTACGGCGTGGTGCCAGTGGTGAAAGCGCGGGGTCACCAGCAACTGCTCCAGCCATTTGAGCCGCCAGTTCATGTTGACGTGAATGAAGGTCGCCTGTGCGGCGACGATGCCGAGCCAGATATAGAGCGCCTGTTCTGAAAAACCGATTACGAATAGCGGCACGAGGATCAGTCCGCGCGTCACGACGATATCTACGACGTGCAGCCGCGAGCCGGCGAGCCAATCCATGTTGCGCGAGGAATGGTGGATGGCGTGGAACGGCCAAGCCCATCCGATCCGGTGAAAGCTGCGATGCACCCAGTACTGCGTGAGGTCGGCGGCGACCATAATGAGCAGGACTTGAACTACGATCGGCAGACTCTTCGCCTGCATTCCCAGCGCTTCGGCCTGCCAGGCCTGCGAGACGAGCGTCGCTGGCAGCAGCGTAAAGAAGGTGAGCAACTCGACCGCGACATGGCTCACGATGAAATAGATGCCGTCAGTGGTCCATCCGGGCCGGAACGTGCCCTGCTCTGGCTTCAACGGAAACAGGCGCTCCAGCGGCACGAACACGAGGCTGAGCAGCACGACATTCAATACCAGCCAGTCGAGACCGAGGTGCACCGGTGCCTGGCGTTGCGGTTCGATCTCGACGCCCGCGCCGCCAAGGATCACCGCGCCGCAGGTCATGGCAATACCGGCGAGGCCGAGGCGTTTGCGCGGCCTTAACAGGAGATTCAAAGCGGAGAAGAAGAAAGCCGCGATGATGGCGAGGGTAAGCAGGCCCCGCATCAGGCCGACCGGATATTGCGTACGCAACTCGCTGACGGTGAGCCATTCGTGGAAATGGAACACGAGCACGGCGAAGAACGACCCCGCCCCGAGCAGCAAGCCGATCAGGCCGGAGAACCAGCCGGAGCCGAAATGCTGAGGACCGCGGTCACCCAGCACGCGCTCGAACCACAGGTCGAGCCGCGTGTAGGATCGATCGGGATCTTCCGGAGAGGTCATCGCATCACCCGGCAGATTCTAGCATGCGGCCCCGCTTACCGGTCCAGAATTATTCTGCAGCTTCGGCCTTGGGCGGCTCGGCATTCGGCTTTTCGCGTGGTGTAATTTCGTCCGCGACCTCGCGCAGCTTTTCACGCGCGGCATCGGCCTCGCGCTGGCGATTCCACATGCCGGCATAGAGGCCGCCCTTGGCAAGCAACTGCGCGTGTGTACCGCGCTCCACGATCTGTCCGGCATCGAGTACGATGATCTCGTCGGCGTTGATTACCGTCGACAGTCGATGTGCGATTACAAGCGTGGTTCGGCCTTTCGCCACGCGCTCAAGCGCGTCCTGGATTTCCTTCTCGGTATAGGAATCGAGCGCCGAAGTCGCCTCGTCGAGCAACAGGATCGGCGGACCTTTCAGGATCGTGCGCGCGATTGCGACACGCTGCTTCTCGCCACCGGAAAGCTTCAGGCCGCGCTCGCCGACCTCGGTCTCGTAACCGTGCGGGAGCACCTTGATGAAGCCGTCGATCTGCGCGAGTTCGGCAGCCCTTTCGATCTCCGCATCGGTCGCATCCCAGCGGCCGTAGCGGATATTATAGCGGATGTTGTCGTTGAAGAGTACCGTGTCCTGCGGGACCATGCCGATCGCAGCACGCAGGCTCTCCTGCTTCACATCGCGGATATCCTGCCCATCGATGGTGATGCGGCCGCCGGCGACGTCGTAGAAGCGATAGATCAGCCGCGAAATCGTGGATTTCCCCGCGCCCGAAGGCCCGACGATGGCGACCGTATGGCCCGCGGGCACTTCGAAGGAAATGCCCTTCAGAATTTCGCGTTCGGGATCGTAGCTAAAGCGAACATCCTCGAAGCGCAGCCGGCCTTCGCGCACTTCGAGCGGTTTCGCGTCCGGAGAATCCTTGATCTCGGGATTGCGGTGCAGGATTCCGAACATCTGTTCGATGTCGATGATCGCCTGCTTGATCTCGCGGTAGAGCATGCCCATGAAATTCAGCGGAATGTAGAGCTGGATGAGCATGGCGTTGATCATGACGAAATCGCCGACGGTGCGGCGGCCGGCCTGAATGTCGAGCACGCAGAGCGCCATCATCACCGTGAGCCCGATCGTGAAGATCGTTGCCTGCCCTGCGTTCAGGACGGCGAGCGAGGTGTAGGTCTGCACGCCCGCCTTCTCGTACTTCGCAATCGAGCGGTCGTAGCGCTCGCTCTCGCGTTTCTCCGCGCCGAAATACTTGACCGTCTCGAAATTGAGCAGGCTGTCGACCGCCTTCGCCGTCGCGTCATTGTCCGACTCGTTCATCGCCTTGCGAATCTTGATCCGCCACTCGGTCGCGCGATAGGTAAAGGCCAGGAAGAGAATCATCGTGACGGCCACGATCGCGGCGTAGCGCCAATCGAAGGCGACAAGCAATACGCCGATCACGAGCGACAGCTCGAAGATCGTCGGCGCGAGTTGCAGCACAACTAGGCGAACGAGTTCTTCGATGCCGTTTCTTCCGCGCTCGAGAACACGGGTCAGCCCGCCGGTCTTGCGCTCAAGATGAAAGCGCAGCGAAAGCGCATGCATGTGATCGAAGGTAAGCTGGGCAAGACGGCGAACGGCATGCAGCGCCACGCTGGCGAAAAGGCCGTCACGAAGCTGGGTGAGCAGCGCAATCCCGATCCGGGTGCCGCCATACAAAAGCACCAGGGCGACGGGAGCGGAAAGAATCGAGAGCCATCCGCTCGCGGGCAGCGACTTGCCCTCCGATAACGCGACCAGCGAATCCGTCGCCCATTTGAACGTAAAGGGCATCAGCACGGTCACGAGCTTGCCCGCGACCAGCAGAACGAACGCAATGAAAACGCGGCGCTTCAAATCCGGCCGCGACGACGGCCACATATGCGGCCACAGCCCGACGATGGTCGAGAGCAGGGTCGGACGGGTTACGGGATTGGCTTCTTTCATACTCGGGCTTTCGTCGGCGCTTTCTTGCTTCCAGTTAAGGCGGGAGGTCGCCCAAGCGCCGCCAGATACGGCTCATGCTACCATGACGGCCGGAACCGGGGCGGATCGTCGCAATTCCTGCATTTCGCCCCTGCAGGAGGCTTCGCGGTGCTATCTAGGTGCTCCTCTCCCCATATTCGAGTCTATGCATGCCCCGCCTTTCCGCCTTGCTTGTCGCCGTGGCCGCTTTGACCGCGTCCGTTTCCGCCGTTTCCGCCCAGCAGATCGTCGCGCGAACACCGCAAGGGGCCGCCGCGGTCGAGACCGCGCAGAGCGAGAACGGCGTGCAGTTGACCATCGCCCTCGCGGGTGCAGAGCCGCAGGTGTTCGACGGCGTCGGCGAGGCGCTGGTACCGCTGCGCGCAGGCAACCGCTCCGGTGCGGTGATCGCCTTCGACATCGACCGCGACGGTATCGATGAGATTTTCGTTCGGACGTCCTCGCAGCAGCGCGGTGTGCTGATCGTGTTTCGCTGGGACGCGGGCGCCGGTGAATACACGCCGGTAACCTTCACCGAAGACACCGGCTCGCCTAAGTCCTATCTCTTCGTGCATCTGTCGCAGCCGGTTTCGGTCAACGGCACCACGATCGAGGCCAACCACGACAGCGTAACGGGCGGGCGCAAGCGGCTCAGGGTATTCCGCTATCGCTGGAACGGCAGCGGTTTCGAGCAGACCAGCAGCCACTAGCTTGACGCGGCACCCGCGCGCCGCCACATCTTCCATATGGCTGAAATCAAATCGATTTGCGTTTTCTGCGGTTCGTCGCCCGGCCGCAGCGGCAGATTCATCGACGATGCCAGAACCTTCGGCGAGATCCTCGGCAAGGAACGGATCCGGCTGATATTCGGCGGCGGCGGCGTCGGTCTCATGGGCGCGGTCGCACGCGCGGCATCGGACGCCGGCGGCGAAGTCACCGGCATCATTCCGACCTTCCTCGTGAACCGCGAGCGGCCGGAAGCCGCGCACTCGACCGAGACCATCGTCACCAAGGACATGCACGAGCGCAAGCACAGGATGTTCGAACTGGCGGACGCGTTCGTGGCGCTTCCCGGCGGCATCGGTACGCTCGAGGAACTGATCGAGCAGTTGACCTGGATTCAGCTCGGCCAGCACAAGAAGCCTTTGCTGATCCTGAATACCGAAGGCTTCTGGGATCCGCTGCTGACCCTGCTCGAGAATTTCCGCGACATGGGCTTCGTCGGCCAGCACGCGATCGACAATCTGCTGGTCGCCGGCAAGGTAGGCGAAATTCTTCCGATGCTGCGCAACGCGACCGATCCCGTTTCGCTCTGGGAACTGCGTGAGGATCAGGCCGTCTCGGAGAATATGTAGCACTGAGGCCGGACGCGCCGGACCCGGGGCGTTAGGAACGTTGAGTTCGCGCAAGCGCGGGTTCTATAGCGCGACGAAAGTCACGACTTCGATCTTGTTGCCGTCGAAATCGCGGATGAAGGCAGCGTAGTAATTCTCGCTGTAATGCGAGCGGATACCGGGAGCGCCGTCGTCGGTCGCTCCCAATTTCATTGCAGCCGCATGGAATGCCTTCACCGCATCCGCGCTTTTCGTGCGAAGGCAGATATGGGTTCCGGAGTCTGCCGGCACCTTTGCCATGCCGGGCCGTGCGTTCAGCCAGAACTCCGAATAAGACTTCCCGCGGCGGCCGAAACCGGCGGTCAACGGACGATCGTCGCGCAGCTCGTAGTCGAGCGTCGCGAGCACTTCTTTGTAGAAGGCGGTCGCGGCCTTCAGATCGCTGACGCCGATCGAGATGTGATCGATCACGAGTCTTGTCCTTCTACACCGGCGCGTTGCTCTTCAAGAGTTTCCAGGTAATCGAGTCGATCAGCGCCTGAAACGAAGCGTCGATGATATTGGGCGAGACGCCGACCGTCGTCCACTGCTCGCCGCTTTCGTCGGTCGATTCGATCAGGACCCTTGTCACGGCACCGGTGCCGCCGTCGAGGATACGCACACGGAAGTCCGTGAGCTGAAGGCCCGCGATATAGGCCTGGTACTTGCCGAGATCCTTGCGCAGCGCGACGTCGAGCGCATTCACCGGGCCGTTGCCCTCGCCCGCCGAGATGAACGTCTCGCCGCCGATCCGGACCTTCACGGTCGCCTCGGCGACGGTGATCAATTCGCCCTTGGCGTTGTAGCGGCGCTCGACACTGACGTGAAAGCGCTCGACATCGAAATAGTCCGGCACCTTGCCGAGCATCCGGCGCGCAAGCAGCGCAAACGACGCGTCCGCCGACTCGTAGGAATAGCCGATCGCCTCGCGGCGTTTCACTTCTTCCAGAAGGTAGACCAGCCGCGGATCGTTCTTGTCGGCGACGATGCCGAGGCGCTCGAGTTCGGCAAGCACGTTCGACTTGCCGGCCTGATCGGAGACCATGACCTTGCGGCGGTTGCCGACCGCTTCCGGCGGAATGTGCTCGTAGGTAGTCGGGTCTTTCAAAATCGCCGAAGCGTGTATGCCGGCCTTGGTGGCAAATGCGTTCTCGCCGACATAGGGCGCGTATTTGTCCGGCGCGCGATTGAGAATTTCGTCGAGCGTATGCGCGCAGTGGCGCAGCGTCGTGAGCTGGTCGGGCCTCACGCCGATCTCGAACTTCTCTGCGAAGTCGCCCTTCAAAAGCAGCGTCGGGATGATCGAACACAGGTTCGCGTTGCCGGTGCGCTCGCCAAGACCATTCAGCGTGCCCTGAATCTGCCGCGCACCTGCGCGCACCGCGGCGAGCGAATTCGCCACCGCCTGCTCGGTGTCGTTGTGGGCATGGATGCCGACATGGTCGCCGGGAATGAGCTTTACGACATCCTTGACGATGGCTTCGATCTCGTGCGGCAGCGTGCCGCCATTGGTGTCGCAAAGCACCACCCAGCGTGCGCCGGCGTCGTAGGCCGCCTTCGCGCAGGCCAGCGCATACTCCTTGTTGTCCTTGTAGCCGTCGAAGAAATGCTCGCAGTCGATCAGCGCCTCGCGGCCGCTGCCGACGACCGCCTTGACGGAGTCGCGAATGCTTTCGAGATTTTCTTCGGGTTTGATTTCGAGTGCCACGCGCACCTGGAACGCAGAAGCCTTGGCGACAAGACAGACCGCGTCGGCTTTTGCAGCCAAGGTCCCCGCGAGCGCCGGATCGTTCGAGGCCGAGCGGCCGGCGCGCTTGGTCATGCCGAAGGCGGTGAACTTCGCCTTGGTCCTGTTGTCTTCCGCGAACAGTGCGGTATCGGTCGGGTTCGCGCCGGGAATGCCGGCTTCGATGTAATCGACGCCGAGTTCGTCCAGCATCTTCGCGACGCGGAGCTTGTCGGTCACGGTGAAATCGACGCCATGCATCTGCGCGCCGTCGCGCAACGTGGTGTCGAACAAATAGAGCCGCTCGCGTGCCATCTTTATCTCCAGAGCAGGCCGAATACGTAGATCGCGAGCAGCACGCCCAGCAGCATGACCGCGTATTTCAGCACCACGTAATATGCGCGGTGACGCGGGAACGGCGGCTTTTCGTCCTCGTTCATGGCCTCACCTTTTGATTCAGATTCATGGACTTCGCGCGGAGATTCATCTGCACGGGAGACCGGAAAAACGATGATTCTTCATACGCTTGCGTGAGGCTGAAGAAGCTCCGATTCCGATTTAAATTGCTAGGGGATTGAATCAACCCGATCACGTCATACTCGTCATGCCCGGCCTCGTGCCGGGCATCCACGTCTTGACAGTCGATCCACCGGCAAAGGCGTGGATGGCCGGGACAAGCCCGGCCATGACGATTAAGATTCATCGCGCGACCCCTCAGAAAGCATACTTCGTCATGCGCAGGCTTGACCCGCGCATCCATGATGAAGCGCAGCGCTCGCTGACCCTTCGTAAGGATTGCCGGGTCAAGCCCGACAATGACGAAAGGAGAGTTCATCGCGCGATCTCCCAGGTCGTCGTGCCGTCCTTGTTGTCCTTGATGACAACACCCATGGCTTTCAGTTCGTCGCGGATGCGGTCGGATTCTTTCCAGTTCTTTGTCGCCCTTGCTTCATTTCTTTGACTGACAAGCGCGTTGATAGCGGCAGAGTCTGACTGAAGATTTCCTCGTACCCGGATGGCTGGAAGAGGAATTTTTTCCAGATCTCCAGACAGGCCTAAGAAATTCAACGCCGAAAGTAGCTCTGGCTTACTCTCTGATTTACGCAGCGCATGAATTTCTGCGATAGCTTTTGGTGTATTTAAATCATCGCATAGCGAAGCGATGAACGGCTCCGACAATTTATCCGATGCGCTTATTCCTTTTACGCTGCGATATGTGTCCCACAGAGTGCGATGCGACTCTGTCAATGACTCAACTGTCCAGTCTATTGGCTGACGATAGTGCGTTTTAAGCATATTAAATCGCAGCACCTCGCCAGGCCACTTCTGCTCACCGAACTTTTCACTATCGAGCAACTCTCGGATCGTCACGAAATTCCCGAGCGACTTGCTCATCTTCTCGCCTTCGACCTGCAGGAAGCCATTGTGCATCCAGGTCTTCGCCATGATCGGCGCGTGAAACGCACAGCGCGATTGCGCGATTTCGTTCTCGTGGTGCGGGAAGACGAGATCGATGCCTCCGCCATGAATGTCGAAGGTCTCGCCGAGATGCTTCCATGACATCGCGGAGCATTCGATGTGCCAGCCGGGCCGTCCCGGCGTCTTGATGCCGGAAGGTGACGGCCAACCAGGCTCGTTCGGCTTCGATGGCTTCCACAACACGAAGTCCATCGGGTTGCGCTTGTAGGGCGCGACTTCGACACGCGCGCCTGCTTCCATTTCATCGAGCGAGCGGCGCGCGAGCTTGCCGTAGTCGGGCATTCTGCCGACCTCGAACAGCACATGATCCTGCTCGACATAGGCGAAGCCCGCCTTGACAAGCCGCTCGATCAGCTCGCGCATTTCCCCGATGTGCTCGGTTGCGCGCGGTTGGGCAGTCGGCAGCAGGCAACCCAGCGCCGCCACGTCCTCGTGAAACTGCTTTTCGGTTTTTTCGGTGACGAGGCGGATCGCCTCGTTCAGCGGCAGATTTGGATACTCCTCCGCCGCGCGGGCGTTGATCTTGTCGTCGACGTCGGTGATGTTGCGGACGTATTTGACCTTGCCCTCGCCGTAGAGGTGCCGCAGCAGCCGGTAGAGCACGTCGAACACGATGACCGGGCGCGCGTTGCCGATGTGCGCGAAGTCGTAGACCGTCGGCCCGCAGACGTACATGCGCACGCCGCGCGCGGGATCGAGAGGCTCGAAGACCTCCTTCTCCTTGGTCAGCGTGTTGAAGAGCCGAAGCTCCATAGCAATCTCCGTCCCGCGGACCGGAACGTTCTCATCTCAGTTTTTCGAGAATAAACGGCCGTCCGCGCCTGCTGTCAGGAGCGAATAATCTCGCGGCAAATGCCGAAGAAAACGTTCAGGGCCGTGAACATGACGGGGACCATGCTGCGGCCCATGCGGGCCGTCAAGGGCGCGGTGTAGGCGGGCGGATCTGCCAAACCGGCACGTCGGGAGAATGCGGCAATCCCGCCATTGACCCGATTCAGCAGGGCCTTTACCCCGTGCGCCAGGGTCAAAGTTCCCGCGTTAACGGCCCGTCAACCCAACAGGCGCAACCTTTGTACGGGGACCAAGGGTCTCGGGGAAACGGGCTTTTCTTTCATGACGACACTACGCTTTTCAGCGCTCGCAGCCTGCCTGCTCGCGTCCGTCGCGCTCGCTAAGGCCGAGACGCGCACCTTCATTCTGGACAGTTCGGACGGCTACGGCATCGACAGCTGCCTCGTCAAAGGCGAGGCCTGCGGCAAGGCCATGGCGACCGCCGTGTGCCAGGCCAAGCAGTTTGACGTGGCGGTCGATTTCGGACGGCTGGACCCGACCGAGATCACGGGCTCCGTGCCGGGCGGGATCAAGGCCAAGGCCTGTGCGGGCGCAAAATGCCCGGAGAAAGTCGCCATCACCTGCACGCGCTGACCGGCACGATAGTTTGCAATGCATGAAGCCGGGCGCTCGCCCGGCTTTTCTGTTTATACCGCCAAAAAGAAAACGGGCGGCGTTTGTAGCGCCGCCCGTTTCGCAAGCTTCAGGGAGAAGCTTAGTTCTTGATCTTCGAGAGCAGCGTGTCGAACGACAGCTTCGCAATGAAGGTCGCCGAGCACCAGCGGCTGGCGCCGCCGCCGAAACCGGTGAAGTTGACGCAATCGGCCGGGCTCATGTCGGTGTCGTGATAGCGCAGGTCGAGGGTCAGCGCGCTCAGCGTGAAGCCGATACCCGCGTTCCAGTAGGTGTAGCTCGCATCCAGACCGCCGAAGACCACACCGGTGTTGTCGCGGCTGATGTCCCAGTAGCCGACGGCGCCGGAGAGGAACGCACCGAGCGGACCGTGGGCGGTCGGGGTCGAGAACGGCAGCACATACTTGGCAGACGCTTCGAAGTAGATCGCGTCGATGCCGTTGAGGCCGTTCGAGCCGCCGAGGTGCAGCAGGTCAGGCGTATAGAACACGCTGGCGCCGACCGTCAGTGCGCTGTTCACTTCATAGGAGGCCTTCGCGTAGACTTCGAAGAAGTCGGTATCGAGCGCGGGCTGCTCCTTCGGATACCAGTAGTAGAAGTAGCCGATATCGAGGCCGAACTTGCCCCAGGTGTTACGCACGCCGGCGAAGAAGTTCATTTCGGTGCCGGTGTTGAGTTCGATCGCGCTTGCGGCGGTGCCGACGTAAAGCTGACCGATGCTCGACATATACTGCAATTCGAAAAGCGCGCCGCCCGAAGCGTGACGATCCGACTGCGAAACGCCGCGGAAATTGTAGTCGGACGCGACCCAGCCGCTGATCGCGACATCCCACAGCGGAGCCTTCACGGGAGCCTTGTAGACCGGCATGTCGGCTGCGAATGCGGTACCGGCCATAAGCGCAAGCGCGACGCCGGTTCCCAGGATTTTCTTCATCTTGTTACCCCTCATCGTGTGACCCCAAATTCGATCATGAAGCGCCTTTCCTGGAACGGCCGGTGAGTGAGGTCACACTCTCCGGGGCACCCCGAACCTCGATTTCGACACTGAAAATCCAATATTCATGGGGTTTTTCGCAACGTCAGGGGTTAGGCAACCTGCCTAATCACTATGCATTCGGGGGGTAGAAATGCGGGATTCCGTAGGGAGTTGCAGAATTGACACATGTTAAGTCTGGCGGGAAATCGAAGAATCCGGCCCGCAAAGGGCTTCCCAGTCAGAACGGGCTAAGCGGCGCCCGCGCAGGCGCCTACAAGCCGGCTCAGCGTGTCCTCTTGGCGAGCGCGATCGCCTCTTTCAGCACCGCCAGATCGCCAATGTGATTCGCGAGGATCAGAACGAGACGGGCGTTCAGTGCTGCACTTTCCGGTTCGGGCAGACCGCGATGGGCCTCCACGAGCGCCTCATAGGCGGCATCGGGATCAGGCAGGTTCGGTTCGATTCTGAGGGCGGTCATTTCGACCCTCCTTTCGCGCGGGCAAGCGCCTCGCTGACGCGTGCGCCGTCATAGTGGCGCATCCGCGCGCAGAGATGATGATCGGGACGAAGCAGAAAGGCCGAGCCCGGGGTCGCATCGAAGCGCGCGGCGAAGGCGCCTTCACGGTCGATGAGGTCTTCGCCGATAACGGTGAGGCGCAGGCCTTCCGGTACGTTGGGCCTCGCGCCGTCCTTCACATAAAGCAATTCGAAATCGTCCGAGAGGTATTGCAGCAGAAAACACGCCTTGCCATTGCGGTCCGCCATCGGTGCGTCGGGAACGGGAAGCCCTAGCCTCGCGCTGCCGGCGAACGCCTCGCGATCCGGGGTGGACAGCGTTGAGGCGTATTCCGACGCCACCGACAGCCTGCCCGAATTCACCATGCGGCGCGCAAACGGTGCATGCGGAGCCAACTGCAAGACCGCGTTTCGCAAAGTACGCTCCGGCACGGTTCGCGGGGCGATGAAATCGGTCGAGCGGGTGGAATGGCCGATGTTCTCGTCCGCCGCCTGCCCGCGCTCGAGATCGTAGCTGTCGAGCAGGCTTTGCGGCGCTTGGCCCTGCAGCACAAGCGCGAGCTTCCAGACGAGGTTCTCGGCGTCCTGAATGCCGGAGTTCGCGCCGCGCGCTCCGAACGGCGAGACCTGATGTGCGCTATCGCCGGCGAAGATCACCCGGCCATGCACGAATTTTCTTAGCCGCGCGCAGTTGAAGCGATAGACCGAAACCCATTCGAGTTCGAATTTGCGCTCGCCCAGCATGCGCCTGAGGCGCGGCAATACGCGTTCCGGCTTTTTCTCCTCGTCCGGATCGGAATCGGGGCCGAGTTGCAGGTCGATCCGCCATACGTTGTCGGGCTGGCGATGCAGGAGCGCAGATTGCCCGCTATGAAACGGCGGATCGAACCAGAACCAGCGCTCGGTCGGATATTCCGCCGACATCTTCACGTCCGCGATCAGGAAACGTTCTTCGAAGGTATGGCCTTCGAACTTCAGGCCGAGGCAATCGCGCACCTTGGAGCGCGCGCCGTCGCAAGCGAGACACCAGCCGGCATCGAGCTGGTATTCTCCTTCAGGCGTTTCGATGGTGAGGCGGGCAAATTCCTTCTGCTGCTCCACTGCGGTCACGCGATTGCGCCAGCGCAGATCGATAAGCGGCAATTCTGTCGCGCGCTCGACCAGATAGCCTTCAAGATAGTACTGCTGAAGATTGATGAAGGCCGGCATCCGGTGACCGGACTCCGGCAGGAGATCGAACGAATAGACCTGATGCTCCCCGAGAAAGACCTTGCCGACCTTCCAGGTGACCCCCTTCCCGACCAGACGATCGCCCAATCCCAGCCGGTCCATGATTTCAAGCGTGCGCTTGGAGAAACAGATCGCGCGCGAGCCTTCGCCGATACGGTCGGCGTCGTCGAGAACGACGGAAGCGATGCCGCGTTGCGCCAGATCGATCGCGGCAGTCAGCCCGACCGGCCCGGCGCCGACGATTACGACGGGATGGCGCAGCGGCGATTTCGAATCCTGATCGGCGCTGCGGCGGTAGCCGAACTGATAGACCGACTTTCGTTCCCCCATCGCGCTCGCGCTCTTACCCCTGCGGCTTGAAATCCAGCTTCTTTTCCAAGTCCTTCTTGATCTCGTCCGGACACTTTCCCTGACCCCAGAACTCGGAAACGATCTGGTCCTTTGCGATGCCGTGAATCAGCGCAATCAGCGCGAGTTGGCGGTCGTTTTTCTTCTTCTCGGTGCGCCAATAGGCCATCATCGGCTCGAAGTTGCGCGCCTGCCAGTTCATGCCGCAGTACGAGGCGCCACCGCTGAAAATGCCGCGGCCGAAAACCTGGCTGGTTTCGGAAAGCGACAGCGGCGGATTCTTTTTCTCCGATTCCGTCGCGGGTTCGCAGGCCTTTCCCTCCGAGCAGGCTACCTTGGTGATATTGGCGAGCGCGGTCTGCAGCACGCGCTGCATGAGTTCTTCCCGTGTCTTCGGGGCATCACCCTTCTTCGGAGCGGCCGTCTGCGCGGTGGCCATCGCGACGGAAGCAAGCAGGAGAATCGAAACGGCAATCGTTCGCATGGGTCTCATCTCTATCCCTGTAGCGCCTTCCACATTTCGCGGTCGCGGTCGGCGGTCCAGATCACCGGATGGTCGATCCCCCGCGCCTCGTCATACGCCCTTGAAACGTTGAACGGCATACAATGCTCGTAGATCGCGAATGTTGCGTATTTTGTGTCCATGGCGGCGCGGGCCGCATTCCAGGCATCTTTCAGACTGCCACCCCTCGCGGCCACAGGTACGATGCTGCCGTAAAGGTCGGAGAGAAATGCTTTCGTCAGTTCGATTCCATCCCTGACCTGCGCCGCGTTTTTCAGCGCCGCACCCCGGCCGGGCACGAGCGCCTTGGCACTGAATTCGGCAAGCTTGTTCAAGGTATTGGGCCAGTCCTTGAGGTGCGCATCGCCGCAGTAGCAGGCCGAATGGTATTCGACGAGGTCGCCCGAAAACACCACGTTCGCATCCGGTACATAGGCGACCACGTCGCCTGCCGTGTGCCCACGCCCAAGGTGACGAATTCTGACCTCGCGGCGGCCGAGCCAGACCGTCATTTCGCGCGGAAAAGTAATTGTCGGCCAGGTCAGGCCGGGAATCGATTCGCGCGCTCGAAACAGCCGCGGGAAGCGTCCGATCTCCGAATCCATGTCCTGCTGCCCGCGCTCGACGATCAGATCGCGGGTCGCATCGGAAGCGAGAATTGCTTTCGCGTTATAGGCGGAAGCGCCGAGCACGCGCACCGCATGATAGTGCGTGAGCAGCACGTGCGTGATCGGTTTGTCGGTGACTTTCTTCACGCGCGCGATCACGTCTTTCGCCATCACCGGTGTCGCTTGCGCATCGATCACCATGACGCCGTCGTCGCCGACGATGATACCTGAATTCGGATCGCCTTCGGCAGTGAAGGCGTAAAGATCGCGGCCGATCTCCTCGAAGGTGACTTTCTTTTCCGAGAGGTCGCCGGTCGAAGCAAATGTCGCCATCACGCCTTTTCCACTTTGTGATCGATCGCGCCGAAAATGGATTTTCCGGCGGCGTCGAGCATTTCTATCTTGACGCTGTCGCCAAAGGAAAGAAACGGCGTCGAGGGCTTGCCGTTGCGGATGGTCTCCACCGCGCGGATCTCGGCGATGCAGGAATAACCGACGCCGCCCTCCTCGATCGTTCTGCCCGGCCCGCCGTCGGTATCCTTGTTCGACACCGTGCCGGAACCGACGATCATGCCGGCGGAAAGCGGCCGTGTGCGGGCGGCATGCGCGATCAGTTTTCCGAAATCGAAGGTCATATCGGTCTTCGCATTCGGCTTTCCGAACAGCCTGCCGTTCACATAGGAATAGAGCGGAAGGTTCAGCGTGCCGCCGTCCCATGCAGGCCCGAGTTCATCCGGTGTGACGGCGACCGGCGAAAACGCGGTCGGCGCTTTCGACTGGAAGAAGCCGAAGCCTTTCGCGAGTTCAGCCGGAATGAGATTGCGCAGGCTTACGTCGTTGACGAGCAGCACAAGAAGAATCTTCTTCCGCGCTTCTTCCGTCGAGACGCCCATCGGCACGTCGTCCACAATGACCGCGACCTCGGCTTCGAAGTCGATGCCCCAGGACTGATCGGCGAAGCGCGAAGGATCGCGCGGCCCGAGAAAACGGTCGGAACCGCCACGATACATCAGCGCGTCGGTCCAGAAACTCTGCGGCATCTCGGCATTGCGCGCCTTGCGCACGAGCTCGACGTGATTGACGTAAGCCGAGCCGTCGGCCCAGCCGTAGGAGCGCGGCAAGGGTGCCGCGCATTCGGCAGGATTGAACGGATGGTCTTCGACCTTGCCAGCTTCCAGCGCCGCCGCGATTTCGCGAAGTTCGGGCTCCGCCTCGTCCCACCTTTCCAGCGCGATCTGCAAGGTCGCCGCGGCATCGGCATAGCGCGTGAGATCGCGCGACACCACGATCAGCCGCCCATCGCGGCCTTCCTTCAACGAAGCGAGCTTCATTGCTTTTTCCGTTTACTTGGGCTCGCGGCGGTTCGGATCGAAGTGCTTCTTCAGGCCCGCCCAGCAGTCGATGTAATCGTCTTGCAAGGCCGGCGAGGTAGCCGCATATTTCGTGACGCGCTGGCGGAATCTCGTTTCGAACATGAAGGCGAGCGTGTCCTTGAGTTTCACCGGCTTCAGTTCGACGTTGCTCGCGTGCTCGAAGGCATCGACGTCGGGGCCGTGCGGAAGCATCGTATTGTGCAGGCTGATGCCGCCGGGCGTGAAGCCTTCGGGCTTGGCGTCATAGACGCCGTACACGTTGCCCATGAACTCCGACATGATGTTCCTGTGATACCACGGCGGGCGGAACGTGTTCTCGGCGACGCCCCAGCGCTCCGGGAAAATCACGAAGTCGATGTTCGCGGTGCCCGGCGTTTCCGACGGCGATGTCAGCACCGTGAAGATCGACGGATCGGGATGATCAAACAGGATCGCTCCGACCGGCGAGAAGTGCCGGAGATTGTATTTGTACGGATAATAGTTGCCATGCCAGGCGACGACATCGACCGGCGAATGGCCGGTTTCGGTTTTGTAAAGCTCGCCGCCCCACTTCACATAGAGCGTGTGCTTGCCTTCGACATCCTCATAGTTTGCAACCGGCGTATGGAAGTCGCGCGGGTTGGCGAGGCAGTTGGCGCCGATAGGTCCGCGATCGGGAAGCGTGAAAGCGCCGCCGTAATTTTCGCAGACATAAGCGCGCGCGGGGCCATCGATCAGTTCGACCCGGAAGATCACGCCGCGCGGAATGATGCAGATTTCGCCCGGCGAGATATCGATCACGCCGAACTCGGTGCGGAAGCGAAGCGAATTCTGCTGCGCGACGATAAGAAGCTCGCCGTCGGCATTGAAGAAGTGCTCGCGCTCCATCGACCGGTTCACGAAAAGTATATGTGCCGCCATGCCGTTCATCGACTCGCAGTCGCCGGCAACGGTCACCGTGCGCAGACCAGTGACGAAAGTAGTTTCCTCTTTCGGCATTTCCATCGGCGACCAGCGCAGCTGACCGATCGGCATCTCGCTTTCGTCGCGCTCTGGCGCGGTGCGGATATAACCGCGGTCGATGCGCTGAAAACGCGCGGTGTGACGCACGCCCGGACGCACACGATAGAGCCACGAGCGCTGGTTGGTGGCTTGCGGCGCGGTGAAGGGCGAGCCGGAAAGCTGCTCGGCATAGAGGCCGTAGTTCACCTTCTGCGGTGAGTTGCGGCCGATCGGCAGTGCGCCGGGCAGCGCCTCGGTTTCGAAGCTGTTGCCGAAGCCGGACATATAGCCCGGCAAGATCGCGCTCTCGATTTCCGGTACGGCCTTGCGGGTTTCTGCGGGTGCGCTTCTGCGGTCGCTCGCCATGGCGGTCTCCCATTGTCGGTTTCTTCGGCGATTGCTCGCGCTTGTCTTTCGATTATTGTGGCGGCGCTGTTGCTGCGCGCCGCCAATCGTGTAAACTAGTTACAAATGAAACCAATGTCAAACAGCGACGGCTTCGTGCTGCGGCTTGAGAGTTTCCTGCCCTACCGGCTGGTAGTCGCAGCGAGTCTCGTCAGCCAGGCGACCGCCAGGACCTACGCCACCAAATACGGAATCGGAATCGCGGAATGGCGCGTGATCGCGCAGCTCGGCGAGTTCGGCACCATGACGGCGAAGCAGATCGGCGCGCGCAGTCACATGCACAAGACGAAGGTCTCGCGCGCGGTCGCAACGCTTACACGCAAGAAGCTGCTGGCAAAGCGCGCAAACCGCGACGACAAGCGCGAGGCTTTCCTATCGCTCAGTCCCGCCGGCATTGAAATCTATGAATCCATCGCGCCGGCGGCGCAGGCGCTCTCGCAGCGCATGTTCGGCGAAGTTTCGGCGGAAGACCGCGCGGCATTCGAGCGCGTGCTCGATACGGTGACTGCACGCGCGGCTGCACTTGCCGATACCGGTGCCGAACTGCCGGACTAGCAATGATCTACAATCCGCCCGCCTTCAAGGAGACCGATCTCCCCACCCTGCAGGCGCAGATCGCGGCCTCGGGCTTGACCACGCTGATTTCGGTCGGCGCGAACGGACCCATCGTGAGCAATCTTCCGATCGTGTTCGATGCAAGCCCGACGCCCTATGGCACCATCGCCGGACACCTCGCGCGCGGAAACCCGCAGTGGCGCGAGAGCGATCTTTCCCGGCCCGCACTCGCGCTGTTCATGGGCGCCGACGCCTATGTTTCGCCGGGCTGGTACGAAACCAAACGCGAGCATGGCAAGGTCGTGCCGACCTGGAATTACTCGATGATCGTGGCGCGCGGAAGGCTCGAGATTTTCGAGGACTTCGAGACGCTGCGGGCGCAGGTGGAGACGCTGACCAGGCGTTTTGAAGCGGACTTCGAGCACCCTTGGGAAGTTTCCGACGCACCGGAAGATTTCATTGCGCGCCAGATCAAGGGCATCGTCGGCGTCCGCCTCCATATCGAAAGCATCGAAGGCAAGGCAAAGCTCAGCCAGAACCGCGCGGCAGCGGATCAGGAAGGCGTGGTTGCCGGACTATCGATATCGCAGCGTGCAAGCGATCGCGAGATCGCAAAGCAGATGCGAGAACGGATGAGCGGAAAGCCGTCGTCAAACTGACACAGCCGCTCCGCTACACGGATTCGAATTCGAGTATTCGATTCCGTGAGGCGGGAAGTGGCCGACGAAATCACCGTATCCAAACGCCTGCAGAGCGCCGTCGGCTACCGGCGTTCGCTTGCACCCCCGAATGTCCTGAACGCTGTCTTCGCCTCGCTGTTCAAGGGTCTGGTCTACCCGCAGATCTGGGAGGACCCGGAGGTGGACATGGAGGCGCTCGCGATCCAGCCGGACAGCCATGTCGTGGCGATCGCTTCGGGCGGCTGCAATATCCTCTCCTATCTCACGGCAAACCCCGCGCGCGTAACCGCGCTCGATTTGAACCCCACGCACGTCGCGTTGAATCGGCTGAAACTTGCTGCCGCGACGAACCTGCCGTCGTGGCATGACTTCTACCGCTTCTTCGGCGTCGCCACCGAAAAAGCGAATGTCGACGCCTATGACCGCTGGATCGCCCCGCACTTGGACGAGCAGTCGCGCGCATATTGGGAGAAGCGCCGCCTCGGCCTCGGCGAGCGTCGCATCGGCATATTCGCGCGTAACTTCTACCGGTACGGCCTGCTTGGCCGCTGCATCGGCTTCGGTCACTTCGTTGCCCGCGCCTACGGCGTGAATCCGCGCGATCTTCTGCGCGCGAACACGCTAGAAGAACAGAAGAGCTATTTCACGACTGCGCTTGCGCCGCTGTTCGACCGGCGTCTGATCCGCTGGCTGTTCGCGCGACAGTTCTCGCTGTTCGGCCTCGGCATTCCGCCCGCGCAATACGAGGCGCTGGCCAGCGCCGGCAACGGAAACATGGCGACAGTCATCTACGAGCGGCTTGAGCGGCTCTCCTGCGGCTTCAGGTTGGACGACAATTATTTCGCCTGGCAGGCTTTCGGCCGCGGCTATGCGCGGGACGCGCAGGGTCCGCTGCCGCCTTATCTGCAGCGCGTCAACTTTGAAGCAATCCGCTCGCGCGCGGATCGCGTCGAGGTGCTGAACAGCGCCTTCACCGAGTATCTGGAAGCGCGGGAAGACGCTTCGCGAGACCGCTACATTCTGCTGGATGCGCAAGACTGGATGAGTGACGCGCAGTTGAACGCACTCTGGAAGGAAATCACGCGCACCGCGAAGCCCGGTGCACGCGCGATCTTCCGCACAGCCGCGAAACCCACGCCCCTGCCCGGCCGTGTCGCGCCGGAAATTCTCGATCGTTGGGACTATCGCGAGGAAGAATCGCTCGCCTTCACCGCGCGCGACCGCTCCGCGATCTATGGCGGCTTTCATCTTTACGTTCTGAGATCATGCTGACGCGCGACAAAACGGCGATCGCTGCCGCAAACATGAACCGGATGTACCGGCACCAGCGGCGCATCTACGACCTCACGCGCAAGTTTTACCTGCTCGGCCGCGACGGCCTGATCCGAGGACTAAATCCTACCCCCGAAACGCGCGTGCTCGAGCTCGGATGCGGCACCGCTCGCAACCTCATTCTCGCGGCGAAGCGTTTTCCCGATGCCTATTTTTTCGGCGTGGACATTTCGGAAGAAATGCTGACGACCGCGCGCAAGAACGTCGCGCGCGACATGCTCGACGACGCGGTAGAGGTCGCGCAGGCCGATGCAACCGACTTCGACCCGAAAGCGCTTTTCGGCGTCGAACGTTTCGAGCGGATTTTCGTTTCCTACAGCCTGTCGATGATCCCAACTTGGCGTGTCGTTCTGCAGCATGCGCTCGCGAAGCTCGCCCCGAACGGCGAATTGCATATCGTCGACTTCGGCGACCAGCGCGGATTGCCGCGCTTGTTCGCCCGCACTTTGCAGAACTGGCTGAATCTCTTTCACGTCACGCCGCGCAACGATCTCGAAATCCAGCTCAAGACGCTCGCGGACTGTCATCACGCCGAGCTTCATTTCGCCCGCCCGTTTCGCGGCTACGCACAATACGCCGTACTTCGGCTGAACGGGGCCGCCGCTTGAATCCCTCGCTGTTTGTGCGATGAAGCGGGGATGCAACTCTATTCCTACTTCCGCTCCTCTGCGAGCTATCGCGTCCGCATCGCGCTCGCGCTGAAAGGCCTGCCCTACGAGACGGTCGCGATCCATCTGGTCAAGGCCGAGCACAAGCAGGCGCCGTTCGCCGCGGTCAATCCGCAGACGCGCGTGCCGGCGCTGAAGCTCGACAGCGGCGAAGTGTTGATCCAGTCGCTCGCGATCATCGGTTATCTCGACGAAGTATATCCGCGCCCGCCGTTCCTGCCCTCCGGTCCGCTCGAACGCGCGCGCGTGCGCGAGGTTTCGCACATCATTGCGATGGACGTGCATCCGCTCGGCAACACGGGGCCGCGCAACTACCTGATGAAGACGCTGAACCAGGGCCTCGAAACGGTCGATGCCTGGACACGGCACTGGATCGAGGACGGATTTTCCGCCGTCGAAAAACTGATCTCGCCCGGGCCTTATTGCTTCGGCGCGCAGCCCACGCTCGCCGACATCTGCCTCGTGCCCCAGGTCTTCAACGCCCGCCGCTACAAGGTCGACATGGCAAAGTTCCCGAACATCGTGGCCGCGGACGAAGCATGCCGGAAGCATCCCGCCTTCGCCGCCGCGGCTCCGGCCGCGCAGCCGGACGCCGAGTAGTCCCGGCTCGTCACCATCATTCGGTCACGTTATTCTGTGTTTTAGCGGCGAATCCTTCGGTTAAGCGGCGAGATTCATGGCTCTGGAGCGGCGTAACGGCCTGGCAATCGCGACTCTCGTGGCGCTGATGGGGGCCGCGGCCGCACAGCCCTTGCCGCCGGCCAACATCCCGAACGCTCCGCCCCCGCCCCCGAGCAACCAGCCGCAACCCTTCCCGCAGCAGCAGCGGCAG
Organism: Pseudomonadota bacterium; assembly: GCA_041694745.1. Taxonomy (GTDB): domain Bacteria; phylum Pseudomonadota; class Alphaproteobacteria; order Rhizobiales; family Xanthobacteraceae. Next base: position 11,260 of record JBGFSD010000035.1, on the reverse strand, counting down.
CCCCAGCAGTTCCCGGCGAATTCGAGCGCCACTTGCCAGCGGCTGGAAGCGGCGCTGACGCAGTTGAACCGCGGCCCATCCAGCGCAAACAGCGAGACGATCTCCCGCTACGAAGACGCGATCTTCAAGCAGCGGCAGGAACTAGATCAGGCCATGAGCACGGCGCGGCGGCTCGGCTGCGATCGCCGGGGCTTTTTCATCTTCGGCGGGAGCCAGCGGCCGGAACAATGCAATCAGCTGGAGCCGCAAATCGACCGCATGCGCGCAAATCTCGACCGCATGCAGCAGGAGGTCGCCCAGATCCGCGGCGGCGGCGACGACGCGAACTACACCCGCGACCTGCAACGCCGGCAGCTGCTTATTTCGCTCAACCAGAACAATTGCGGTCCGCAGTATCGCAATGTCGCGGTGCCGCCGCCGCGCCCGCGCGGCTTTCTCGACCGCCTGTTCGGCAACAACGACGAGAGCCCGGATATCGCGCCGAACGACATGCCTGAAGGCACCGGTTTTCGCACCGTCTGCGTGCGCATGTGCGACGGATATTTCTTTCCGATCAGCTTCGCGACCGTGCAGTCGCGCTTCGGCGAGGATGAAGCGCTCTGCAAGCGTCAGTGTCCGGGCGCGGAAGTCGCGCTCTACACCTATGGCAATCCGGGTCAGGATATCGAGCAGGCGGTGTCGCTGTCCGGCGAGTTCTATTCCTCGCTGCCGAACGCATTCAAATACCGCACCGAATTCAATCCGGGTTGCACCTGCCGCGGCGCCGACCAAAGCTGGGCAGACGCGCTCGGCCAGGACCAGACCATCCAGCGCGGCGATATCATCGTGACCGAGCAGCGTTCGAAGCAGCTTTCGCAGCCGAAGATCGGCCCGCTCGCGCAACCGAAGCAGCAATCCAAAAATCCCAATACGCCGGTGTTCGAACCGCCGACGCCGACACCGTCCTCGTCGGATGCGCTGCCGCCGGAGAAGCCCGACGCCAAACGCAAGGTGCGCGTGGTCGGCCCGCAGTTCTATCCGGTTCGCTAGACGCTAGGCCGTCTCGCCACGCAACCGCGCGCTTGCGCGTGCGCGTCCGATCAGTGGCAGCAAGGCCCGCAATTCCGGGCCGTTTTCGCGCGCGGTCAGCGCTATCCGCAGCGGATGAAACAGTTCCCGGCCCTTGCGGTTCGCCACCGGCTTGATCGCCGCGAGCCATCGGTCCCAGACTTTCTCGTCCCACGGCTCGTCAGGCAGCAAAGTTTCCGCGAGCTTGCAGAACCCTCTGTCTGCTTCCGCAATTTTCGTTGCGAGCGGCGCGGAGACGACTTCCCACCACTCCTTCGCGTCGGGCAGCTTCGCGAGATTGCCGCGCACGGCAAGCCAGAATGCTTCGCCGCCGCCGATATCGAGCGCTTTCAGACGAACCGCTACGGAGGCGTAGGGCGCCGCGTGCAGAGTCTTTGCCGTCAGCGCATCGAGATCGGCGGGGTCGAAGCGCGCGGGGCCGTGCGAGATTCTGCCGAAGTCAATTTTTTCCGCGAGCGCGTCAAGACTTTCGACGGGCTCGACCGTCAGCGACGTACCGGTCAAGACCGCGACCGCCGCCACCGCAAGCGCTTCCTGTCCGGCCTCGCGCAGCGAACGGATCGAAAGCGAGCCCAAACGCTTCGACAGTCCTTCACCGCCCGGCAGGGTCAGCAGATTGTGGTGCGCAAACGCGGGCGGCTCGCCGCCGAGTGCTGCAAACATATCGAGCTGCGCGGCTGTGTTCGTGATGTGGTCTTCGCCGCGAATGACATGTGTGATCTTCAAATCGATGTCGTCGACAACGGACGCTAGCGAGTAAAGCCAGGTACCGTCGGCGCGCCGGACCACGGGATCAGACAGCGATGCAGTGTCGATCGAAATCTCGCCACGGACGAGGTCGTTCCACTTGATCACGCGATGGCCGAGCTTGAAGCGGTAGTAAGGCTTGCGCCCTTCGCGCTCGTATCTCGCGCGATCTTCGTCGCTCAGACTTAGCGCGGAGCGATCATAAGCAGGCGGCAGACCACGGCCGAGCTGACGGCGGCGCTTGCGCTCCAGCTCTTCTTCCGTCTCGTAGCAGGCATAGACGCGGCCTGCCTCGCCAAGCTTTGCGAGCGTCGCCTCGTAGCGCGCCATGCGTGAGGACTGCGTCTCAGTTTCGTCTGGAGGGGTTCCGAGCCAGGCGAGGTCCTGCCTGATCGCTTCGGCGAAGCGGTCTTCCGAACGCGCACGGTCGGTGTCGTCGAGACGGAGGATGAACGTGCCGCCGTGTTTTCGGGCAAACAGCGCGTTCAGGAGTGCTGTTCGCGCATTGCCGATATGGATCAGGCCGGTCGGTGACGGCGCGAAACGGACGACGGGGCCGGACATGAAGCGCTTTCAGAATCCCTTGTTCGAGCAAAGCTCTAAGCCAGCAAACACCTGCATGGCCAACCGAAAAGTATGCAGGTAACCGCTCGTTAACGAACACACCAATGGGTTGAGTATAGCCGTTAGTTTAACCTTGGCGTTAGTTTTCGCCTTTATCGTCCCCGAGAACGCAGCAGCGTTTTGTGGGTGCGAAAGATGCCTGGGCTACTTCGTACGGCCTCTGCAAGACTTCAGCGGACCCCGGCATGGCGCCGGCTTCGGCGCAAGCCGCCTCGCTGGATCGGCGACCGCTCAGGGGTCGCTGCCATCGAGTTCGCCATTGTCGGGCCGCTGTTTTTTCTGGTGCTGCTCGGCGTGCTGATCTTCGCGATCTACTTCGGTACCGTTCATTCGGTGCAGCAGTTGGCGGCGGAGGCGGCCCGCGCGAGCGTGCAGGGCATCACCGAAACGGAGCGCGCCGAACTCGCGAAAAATCAGGTCGCCAGCATCGTCGGCAGCTATCCGCTGATCGATCCGGCATATCTCGCGGTGTCTGCCGCGACATCGCAGACCGACGCGAACCTTTTCAACGTATCCGTCAGTTACGACGCCTCGCGCTCGATCGTGTTTGCGTTCGAAGGCCTGATCCCCATGCCTCCGAAAACGATCGCGCGCAGCGCCGTCGTCCGGCGGGGCGGTTACTGACAATGCCCCGCCGGTGTTCTCTTCGCGCCTTCCTGCGCGACGAGCGCGGCGCAATCGCGATCATGGGCGCCGCCTTCGCCATCTGCGGGGTCGGTGCACTTGCAATTGGCGTCGATGTCGCCTCGGTCTTTGTCGAGCGCAGGAAGGCCCAGAGCGCCGTCGATCTCGCGGCCATCGCCGCAGCGCGCGATCCGGACAAGGCACTTCAGGCGGCGACTGCGACCATCAACGACAACGGCGTGTTCGGCGTGCGGGACATTCGCATCACCAAGGGCTCCTATACGGCAAACCCGGCGATTCCTGCGGCCCTGCGCTTCGTCGCAAACGGCACGCCCGCGAACGCCGTCATGGTCGAACTCGACAGCCGCGCGCGGGCCTATTTCGGAGCCGGTTTCCTGCCGGCGGGCACGATGGACGTCACTACCCGTGCGACCGCCGTTTCCACCGCACAGGCGGCGTTTACGGTGGGCTCGCGCCTGCTTTCGCTCGACGGCGGTATCCTAAACGCATTTCTCAGCGGGCTGCTCGGCGGTAACGTCTCGCTGACCGTGATGGATTACAATGCGCTGGCCGGCTTCAACATCGACCTGTTCCAGTTCACGAATGCGCTGGGGACGAGCGTAGTCGGACAGGCCGGTACCTACGAGCAGCTCGCGGCATCGCGCGTTTCCGTCGGCCAGATTCTGGACGCGATGATTGCCGTCGCGCAAGCAAACGGCGGCGGTGCGCAGGTCGATTTCGCGCTGAAACAGATCAAGAATTATTCGAACGCGAACAACGTACAGTTCTACGTGAACAAGCTGTTCGACTTCGGCCACAGCAGCTCGCTCGGCATCGGCCAGGGCGGCGCGGCCCTGCAGGCAAAGGCGACGGCGCTATCGATTATCCAGGCGGCGGCGGAGGTCGCGAACGGAACCCATCAGGTGGATATCGCGTCCAGTCTTGCAGTGCCGGGTCTCCTCGGCGCACAGTTCGGCATCACCATCGGCGAACGGCCGCAGTCTTCGCCGTGGATCCGCTTCGGCGAGAAAGGCGTCGAAGTCTATACCGCGCAGACACGCGTACGGCTGATCGCCCAGGTCGGCGGCTCCGGATTGCTGTCCGCGGTGACGCTCCGCGTGCCGGTCTATCTCGACATCGCTGCCGCCCGTGCGCGGCTTGCCGATATTTCCTGCGGCGCCAACCCCGCGAGCGACATGCGGGTCACGCTCGCCGTGCGGCCATCGCTCGCAAAGGCCTGGATCGCTGAGCCGGTGACGCTGGCGGGCTGGAAAACGCTCGGCAGCCCGCCGAATATGGTCAATGCGACGATTGCGAATGTTGCCGGGCTGATTACCGCAATCGGCATGGCGAACGCTGAAATCACGAACATGAGCGATACCAATGTCGTTTTTCGTTATGTCGATATTGCTAATCTCAACGCAAAAAACGTGAAGACTTCCGCTTTTACCCAATCGCTGACCGCAAGCCTCCTTGGCACCCTGTCGCTCAGCGTGAATGCTGGCGGCCTGCTGGCGCTGACGCCGACCGCGGTGCTGACAGCGCTGATCCGCTCGATCCTGGCGCCGACCGCGCCCGTGATCGACGGTGTGCTGAATAATATTCTGAAGACGCTCGGGATCGGGCTCGGCGAAGCGGATGTCTGGGTGAACGGCGTGCGCTGTGACGGGGCGGCGCTGGTGAGATGATCTCTCAACTCGTCATGCCCGGCTACTCAAGTCGGCTTTAGCCGACTTGAGTGTTAGATTTGCCGATGTCGGGTAAACCCGGCATCGGGTGCCGGGCATCCACGTCTTAACAGACTTCGATTTCAGTGAGGCGTGAATGGCGGGACTGGCCCGGCTATGACGATGAAGAAACTGCTGTCTAAAAATCAATCACTTCCGTCCGCGCAGCGACCGAACCCTTCGACAAGGATTCATCCGGCTCCGCGGGTTTCGTGCCCGGATCGCGGAATCGATTGGTAATCGGATAGCGCCGGTCGCGGCCGAAGTTTCGCAACGTCACCTTCACGCCCGGCGCCGCCTGCCGGCGCTTGTATTCGGCAATATCGAGAAGCCGCGCGACCTTCAGCACGGTCTCCTTCTCGAAACCGGCCTCGACGATTTGCACAACCGGCTCCTCGCGCTCGACCAGACGTTCGAGAATGCCGTCGAGAATGTCGTAGGGCGGCAGCGAATCCTGATCCTTTTGATTTTCCCTCAGTTCCGCGGTCGGCGGCTTTGTCAGGATATTGGGCGGGATTACGACACCGTCAGGCCCCTTGGCGTCTTTCGGTTTCCAGCGATTGCGCAGCGCCGCGATCCGAAACACTTCGGTCTTGTAGAGATCCTTGATCGGGTTGAAGCCGCCGTTCATATCGCCGTAAAGCGTGGCGTAGCCGACCGACATCTCGGACTTGTTGCCGGTCGTCACTACCATCGGTCCGAACTTGTTCGAAATCGACATCAGAATCGTGCCGCGCGCCCGCGACTGGAGATTTTCCTCGGTGATGTCGCGGTCGGTACCCTTGAACATCTCCGCAAGCGACTTCTCCAGACCTTCGACGGCTTCCGAGATCGGTACGATGTCGTAGCGAACGCCAAGCGCCTTCGCACAGGCAGCGGCGTCCTTGAGCGAATCTTCCGACGTATAGCGGTATGGGAGCATCACGCAGTGCACGCGATCAGCGCCCAGCGCATCGACAGCCATGGCCGCACACAACGCCGAGTCGATGCCGCCGGAAAGCCCAAGCAGCACGCCCTTGAAGCCGTTCTTGTTCACGTAATCGCGCAAGCCGAGCACGCAGGCGGTGTAGTCGGCCTCGTCTCCTTCGATCTCGGGAACGATCAGTCCGTCGGCACAGCGCCAGGTGCCGCCTTCGCGCTTCCATGTCGTAAGCACGACGCTTTCCTGAAACGAGGGAAGCTGGAAGGCGAGCGAGCGGTCGGCATGGAGCGCGAAGGAAGTACCGTCAAAAACGAGTTCGTCCTGCCCGCAGACCTGGTTGACGTAGATAAACGGCAGGCCGCTTTCGGTCACGCGCGCGACCGCATGCGAAAGCCGCACATCCTGCTTGGTGCGATCATAAGGCGAGCCGTTCGGTACGATCAGGATTTCAGCGCCGGTTTCGGCGAGGCACTCGACCACGTCCGGCGTCCAGATATCCTCGCAGACCGGCGCGCCGATGCGAACGCCGCGAAAATCCATCGGTCCCGGCAGAGGCCCCGCAACGAACACACGCTTCTCGTCGAAAACGCCGTAGTTCGGCAGATCAACCTTGAAGCGCACGGCGGATATTTTCCCGCCGTCGAGCAGGCACACGGCGTTGTAGAGCTTGCGATCCTCGACCCAGGGCGTACCGATCAAGACCGCAGGACCGCCATCGGCGGTCTCGCGCGCAAGCGCTTCGACCGCCGAGCGGCAAGCCGCCTGAAACGCCGGCTTCAAGACGAGGTCCTCGGGCGGGTAGCCCGCAATGAACAATTCGGAAAGCACCAGGAGATCGGCGCCGCCTTTGGCAGCGATAGCGCGTGCAGCACGCGCCTTCCCCGCGTTGCCGGCAATATCGCCGACGGCGGGATTCAATTGCGCGATCGCGAGAACGAGGCGGTCTTTTACACTCATGTCATGGGTCTAGCGCCGCCCCGGACAGGCGGCAATGCCGGCCTTCCGCCGCGCCGCCGTTGCGTTAGAATACCCGGCAAATCACGGAGGCGGCGGCGATGGCAAAGCGCAAGTTTCAGACCCAGAAAGAGGCCGGGATCATTCTCGGCGTCTGCGGGGTGATCTCTGGGCTGCTTTCAACCTATGTCAATTGGCCCGGCTTCGAAGTATTCGGCGCACCTATGCTTCCGGCGGTTTTCTTCGGCATCGTGATCGCCCTCGGCATTTACTCATGGGAAGCGCGGCATCCGGTGCCGATGCTGATCGTGTTCGTGGGTGTCGCGGTCGCGTGGTGGGTGGCCTACACCCTCGCGCTTCATCTCTACGACGACAAAAACAAGATTTCGCTGGTCTGGACCGGTGCGATCAGCGGCGCGGTCGGCGCGATTCTGACTTCGGCAGCGCTCTGGATAGCGAGCGAGGATTTTCGCAAGCCGAATAATGCCGTTCTTGCTGCCGTGATCGGCGCGGTTGCCGGAATGCTGCTCTACTTCATCGACCAGGGCGGTCCGATCCACGGCACGGCGCCGCTTTTCGTCGTATGGCAGGCTGCGATCGCAGCGCTGGTGGGATACGCACTCGCGTTCCGGCCGAGACCGGACTGAGCGACGGAAGCCGCAGAATAAAATGGCCGGGTTATCCAGGCCATTTTCTTGTTTCAGAAGCCCGCGACCGCCGAGATCGGCCGCGCGCGCTCGACGCGCTCGCGCTTCAGGAGATCGGCTACCAGGAACGCCATCTCGATCGCCTGCTCCGCGTTGAGACGCGGGTCACAATGCGTGTGATAGCGGTCCTTGAGATCGGTGTCGGAGATCGCGCGTGCGCCGCCGGTACATTCGGTAACGTTCTGGCCGGTCATCTCGAGATGAACGCCGCCGGCGTGCGTACCTTCCGAGGCGTGCACTCCAAAGAATTCGCGCACCTCCTGCAGGATGAGATCGAACGGACGGGTCTTGTAGCCGCCGGCGCTGACCGTATTGCCGTGCATCGGATCGCAGGACCATACCACCTTACGGCCGTCCTGCTTCACCGCGCGGATGAGCCGCGGCAGATGCTCGCCGACCTTGCCTGCGCCGAAACGCGCGATCAGCGTGATGCGGCCTTCCTCGCGGTCCGGATCGAGAATGTCGAGGAGCTTGAGCAATCCGTCCGGCGTGGTGGACGGCCCACATTTGATCCCGATCGGATTCCTGATGCCGCGGCAGAATTCGACATGCGCGTGGTCCGGCTGACGCGTGCGGTCGCCGATCCAGACCATATGACCGGAGGTGTCGTACCAGTCGCCCGAGGTGGAATCGATGCGCGTCATCGCCTGCTCGTAGCCGAGCAGTAGCGCTTCATGAGACGTATAGAAATCGGTCGTGCGCATTTCCGGATGCACTTCCGGGTCGATTCCGCAGGCGCGCATGAAGTCGAGCGTCTCGGTGAGGCGCGAGGCGAGCGCCTCGTAGCGGTTCGACTGCGGGCTGTCCTTGACGAAGCCCAGCATCCACTGATGCGCGTTCGAGATATTGGCGTAGCCGCCAGTCGCAAACGCGCGCAGCAGATTCAGCGTCGCCGCCGACTGGCGGTACGCTTCCAGCTGCCGCTTCGGATCGGGAATGCGCGCTTCCTCGGTGAATTCGGGACCGTTGATGATGTCGCCGCGATAGCTCGGCAGTTCCTTGCCGTTCTGCTTTTCCGTCGGCGAGGAGCGTGGCTTCGCAAACTGGCCGGCGATGCGCCCGACCTTCACCACCGGCGAAGCGGCCGCGAAGGTCAGCACCACCGCCATTTGCAGGAACACGCGGAAGAAGTCGCGGATATTGTCGGCGCGATGCTCCGCGAAGCTCTCGGCGCAGTCGCCGCCCTGGAGCAGAAAAGCATCCCCGGATGCCACGGCGCCAAGCGCGCGCTTCAGCGCCCGCGCCTCGCCTGCAAAAACGAGCGGCGGGAACGAAGCGAGCTGCTTCTCGACCTGCTCCAGCGCCTTCTGATCGGGGTAATCCGGGACCTGGACGATCGGCTTCTTGCGCCAGGAATCCGGGCTCCAACGCTCTTTCATCACAACGCACTCCTACGCGGGGCTTGCACTTTCCTCGACCCCGAGGGGCGGGGTTATAGCGGGGGCGGCCCTGCGATGCCAGTTTTGCAGCGGGCCGCGATTTTACGCCGGCCAGACTTACGCAGCGGCCCGTAGCGTCGAAGTTAACGCGGTTGAAGAGCCTGTTATCGCGTGGAAAATACTGCGCCAAGGATATGCGAATGAGCACACCGGTCCTCGAGCACCGCACCGAGTTTCCTGCCGCCGACGGCTACAAGCTTGCCGCGACGGTGTTCGAGCCGTCGGGACCCTTTCGCGCCGTGGTCCTGATCGCGGCCGCAACCGCGGTGCCGCGCGGATACTATTCTAGGTTCGCCCGCTACCTCGCCGAGCAGGGCTTCAAGGCGGTCACCTTCGATTATCGCGGGATCGGCGGCTCGAAGCCGAAAGAGGGCCTGCGCGGGTTTCCGGCAAAGATGCGCGACTGGGCCGCGCTCGATCTTACGGCAGCGGTCGATTACGCCGAGGGCCTCGCCGGCGGAAAACCGCTGCTTTATGTCGGCCATTCCTTCGGCGGACAGGCGCTCGGGCAGTTGCCGAACAACCACAAAGTCAGCCGCGCACTCTTCGCCGCATCGCAAATCGGCTACTGGAAACTGTTTCCCGCGCCGGAGAAATATCGCGTCTGGCTCTCGCTGCGTGTGCTCGGCCCCCTCGCCTATACGATCTTCGGCTACGTACCCGGCAAAATGGGCATGGGCGAAGATCTGCCGAAGGGCGTGTTCAGGGAATGGGCCGGCTGGTGCATGAAGCCGCGCTATCTCTATGACGACGAAACGCTCGAAGCGCGCAAATATTTTCCGAACTACAAGGGCGCATTGCGGGCGATCGGTATGAGCGATGATGACTGGGCGCCGCCGGTGGCCGTGGCGGGACTGCTTGAGGGCTACACCGGGACTTCGCCAGAGCACATCACGGTGACGCCGGAAAGCGCAGGTCAGAAGAAGATCGGCCACTTCGGCTACTTCCGCGAACCCTCGCGCGAGCCACTATGGCGCGAGGCGGCGGAGTGGCTCGCCGGCAGCTGAAGCTACTTCAGCCGCTTGATGATCGTATTCGCGACTTCCGCTCCGACCAGCACCGCGCCGCCGCAGGTCTGCGTGAATTCGCCGGCCACCGCCTCGCCCGCAAAATAGACCTTGTCCGCGAGCGGACGCTTGAGCGCCGCACGCGCAGCGAACTGTCCGGGCAACGCTGCGGAATAGGCGCCGCGCACCCACGGATTACGCGGCCACTGGGTGAAGTCCGACTTGACGATATGCCTGGATGCCTTTTCGCCGAACACGCGGTTCAGCGCCTGGGACGCGAAATCGACGGCTGCCTCGCGCCCCTGCGCGCTCAGATTCCATGCAAAGTCTCCGCCGACAAAACCTATCATCATCGGAAACTCGAAGGGATGCGCAATGAAATAGATATCCTGCTTGCCGGGCATCTCGAGGAGAATGTCCTCGAACGGCTTCAGCCCGAAGCGCTCGCCGTCGAGAAGCAGCGGGATCTTCGCGAGCAAGCCCATCGGGATGTTGTGGATTGCGGTTTCCTTCCACTCCGGAAGGATCGGGTCCCACTTGATGTAGCCGGACTGCAATGCGCCGGTGGAGCAAGTCACGATCGCATATTTCGCGCTGACCGTGCCCTTGGGAGTTTCCAGTCTTACGCCCTGTCCGCTGTAGGTGATCTTCTGCACCGGCGTTTCAAGCGAGACAGGCACCTGCTCGCCGAACTTTGCGACCACCGCACCGAAGCCTTCCTTCACGAGATAGTTCGGCTCGAGTTCAGCCTGTTCGTCGTAGTCACGAATCGAAAGGTTGTTGAAGTCGACCGCCATATCCATCGGGCCCATGAGGGTCGCGGTCGCCTGCTCTTCCTTCGAGCGGATCGGGCGGATTTCGGAGACGGCTCCATCCCGGCTTTTTGCCGCCTTGGTGTTCGCTTTTACAATCTCATCCTGAATCCGCTTCACGCTCTTGATCTGCGCATCCGAAAACTTCTCGCGGCCGTACCAGACGTGATCGATGCTGTCGTGATGCTGCTGCAAAGTGAAGCCGTTCGCTTTCGCGACGGGGAACATCGGGTTTCTGTCGGCGGAATGGATCCAGGCGCAGCCGCGATCGAACGGAATGCCGGGAAAAGTATTCGTATCCGTGTTCGCACGGCCGCCCCGGCGGTCGTCGGCCTCTAGCACGACGAACGTCTTCCCCGCCGCAGCGAGCGTACGTGCCGCCGAAAGCCCGGCGGGGCCCGAGCCTACAATTGCGACATCCGGATTCGCCGGAATGTCCTGCGCGAACGAGATGTTGCCGGCAAAAGGCGTGAAGGCGGTGGCGCCGAGACCCGCGAGAAAATCGCGTCGCGTCGGATTGCGGAAATTCATGACTACCCCCGAACCGATTAAACTTCGATCTTGTTTCGCAATGTTACGAGTTCTTCCGCGGCAGTAGGATGCAGCGCAACGGTGTTGTCGAAGTCGCG
>JBGFSD010000095.1:0-5226 GCA_041694745.1 Pseudomonadota bacterium | reverse complement strand
TGCCAAGTTCGTAGAACACGACGCTAAACGGCGCGACCACAGTATCTGCAAACCGATTGGGCACATCGACGACACCGTCCCACGCGCGGGCGGCGACCAGATGGGCAAGCTCCGCAGCTTCCGGGACAACGCTCAGGACAATCGCTCCCATCACGAGCAGTGCCATCGCCGCGGCTGCGGCGGGTCGAAAATGTCTTGGGTGGAAGCTCAGGCACACGAGGGCAATAAAGTAAGCGGCCATCGCCGCTCTCTGCCCGGTCGTCGCGACAACGACAATCTCCAGCGAAGTCCACAGAGCGGTGTTGGGGACGGAGGACGCGCCCCGTATTGCGCGATAAAAAAGACAGTACGCAGCAAGAACAAACGCGACCTGACCAAACTTGCCTGTGTGGAGAAATAGGGAGGTCGGGCGAAACATATACTCCAAGGCGACATCTTGCGTGCCGTAGCCTCCCATGCCCGCATCTTCGTCTGGACCCAGCCCCTCCGCAACCTGATTGAGCGGATGGCCGGGGCCTAGCACCAGTTGCAGCAACGCGACGCTTCCGATCACGACAAGCCAAAACTTGGCGATCGAGTACAGGGCGTCCGCGACAAGGTGCGCCGCGAGTGAGCGAAACAGATGAATGGAAATGACGATAACGGCGACCGAGATCGCGACTCCGCGAAGACCGACTACGGCCAAGGGCAAGCTCTGATGTGTCCACAGGACTGTCGCCAATGCCCAGGCGGTCGCCAGCGCTGACCAAAGAACGATCGCCGCCAACTGGACTCGAGGGCGCAGCAGCAACACGAGCGCCGCAGAAGCGACAACGGCGGCTTCCGCGAACAGCAACACCGCACTGCTGTGAATCACATACTTGCGCAGGACCTCGGCGGCCAACTGGAGGTTGAGAACGCCGATCAGCCAAAGACCCCGACGGTCGAGGCGAGGTGCCACGTTCATGCGGCGCGTGTACATAGCCCTGCCTCGACACTGAGTGCAGCAAGCGCGCGGCGCAGCCCGCGCACATTGGCCTCGAAGTCCCAGGTTGAGATGATGCGCCGGCTTGCCTCTCCCATCGCTGCGAGATGCCCTCCACTCAGGGCCTGACTCAGAAGCCGTGAATCTTTCTGCTGCGCGGCCCGCTGGCGTCGTTGCGCGGTGCTCGGGCCTCGCCTATCCACTTGATATGTCTCGGCCTTGCGCTCCGTGCGCCTAGCCAGCGGGCCGCTCGCGACGAAATCTTCACGGCTTCTCAGCGCTTCCATCAGCGACGAAACGTTGCCGCCCTCGAACACGTAGCCGTTCTCGCCCAACCGGACGAGGTCGGGCGCGCATCCTGCCCGGTCGCAGACTATGACGGCTCGGCCCGCATTCATCGCTTCATTGCCGACGAGTCCCGCGGCTAACTGTGCGGCGGCAGCGCGAACAGATCGGCGAGATCAAACAACCGCCGACACCATGAAATTGCGCGTAAGGACCCGACTGCCGGCCGCACCGGTCTCCGCCACGTTCCACAGAAGCGCTCCGGCTCTGATCGTCTGCCATACGCACCAGCGCAGGGTCGATGCGACGCTGTAGCCTAAGGGCACGGGGCCGGCCTCGCGCGCTTCGATGTTCCGGAAGCCTGCCCGCGCCAGCAGGCGGCCCAGCGCGTTCGGGTTGAAGCAGACTTCGTGCGTCAGATCGTTGTATCGGGAGGCCATCCCGAACGGGCTGTCGGCGTTTGGGGTCAGCAGGACCAGGCGGCCGCCGGGTGCGAGGGCTCCAAAGCAGCCGCCGATGAATCGCAGCACTTCGTCCTTGGTCAGGTGTTCGATGAGGTTGAGCGCGGTGATCAGATTTGACTCGGCGCGGCGGCCAGCTAGATACTCCAGCACGTCGCCCTGATGAACCGAGGGCACGACTTCGCCTGCGCGCCTGACCTGGTCCGGACTGATGTCGACGCCGGCGATCTGGCGGTAGCCGCGTTCGCGGAAGAAGTAGAGCAGGTTGCCGTAACCGCAGGCGAGATCGACGATGCGGGCGTCCTTCGACTCGGGCAGCCAGCCGCGAAGGTAGTGGTCGTAGGCGCGGCCCAAGCGCGCCGCGGAGCGGCTGTCGAAGCGCTCCGGGGCGCTTTGGAACTCTGCACCATAGAACTCGTACAGCCGGTCGCGATAGCCCGTGCCTTGCACCTGATCACCCATAAGCAGCCTCCTATTGACCCGTCACCGGGTTGCCTCAATCTGAACTGTGCAGCGACTGTGCCCACAGGGCGCGCCAAACGGCAAGCGCGAGCTGCAGGCCGAAGTAGATCGGCACTGCCCAGGCCGCACCGTAAATGCCGTAGACATAGGACAGCGGCACGACTACGACGACGCTTAGCCCGGCACCGGCCGCCTGGATGAGCAGCACTCCGCGCGTATCGTTCTTCGCATAGCACACGCGCTCGACCACCTGCGTGCACGCGGCGAGCAGGTGGCCGGCGGCGATCCAGAACATCAGGTGCGAGTGCGTCCGATACTCCTCGGCCAGCAACAACCACGCAATCGGCCGGTGGAACAGCGCGATGACGAGCAGCAGGAACAGCGAAGCGCCCAGCACCGCCGCAAGCCATAGCCGGAAAACGCGGCACTCGGCAGAACGATCGCCCTTGCTCACGTGTCCGTAGTAGACCTGCCGCAAAGCGAGCTCGAAGCCCCCCGCGACCATCATGAACGGGCGGCTCGCGAGGCCGTAGAGCGCCGCATACAGACCCGCCGGGGCGAGTCCGGCGGCGGCCGCCAGGATGTAACGGTCCGACTGGCCGCTCACCCAGCCGACAAATGACAACGGTGTCAGAGGCACCGCATAGGCCCACAACCGCTTGGTGTCCACCGGCACTGCAGCCTGCGCAAGGAGCAGATGACGGCTTTCAGTGTCCGTGATCCACCTGCCTGCGTAGTAGCCGAGCAACGCGAGTGCCGCGCCAAACACGTAGCCGAGCACTACCGCCGTGGCACTGGCGCCTAAGAGCCACACCAGCGCGACCGCCGCGAGCGGCCGCAGCCAGGCGTCGGACGAAATGATCCATGTCATCGTCCGCTGCTTGCGCGCCGCGTTCAGAAACGTCACTTCGATTGACCGTGCAGCCTCGACCACGAACAGCAGAACGCATGCCAGACCAAGCCACGCGTTTTGGTCCGCGGCGAGCGACCAGACCGCGAGCAAACCGAACAGCAGCAGGAGCGCGCCGAAGGACGGTCCGCGCAAACCGCGCGTGACCGCAAGGCGCAGTGCGGCCGCGCCTCCCGCAGCATTCGCATACTCGGGGTAGAAGCGCAGCGCAGCCTGCATCATGGGGCCGAGCGCCAGGCCATGCGCCAGCGCGACGACGCCGGCGGCGAGGGCGACCGTGCCGAACACGGCCGGTGGCACGACTTCCGTGACTAGCCGCAAACCGACGAGCGTGCCGAGCGCGGAGACGGCTTGCCCGGCGAACACCCAGCCGGTTTCGCCGAGCAGCCGCTTGCGCGATGGCGTGAGCGCGATCACTGCGTCGCCTCTACCACGACCGAGGCTGCCGAACGAGCAGATGAAAACAGCCATTCCCATCCGGCAGCGAAACCAAGGCGACTCACACGTGGCTCATCGTCAGCTCAAAACGCGGGCTTCAAGGCCCTGGAGCCAAGACGCCCAGTGGCGTGCAGTCGCCGACACCGAGAAACACTCGCTCGCGCTTGCCTTCGCCGGACCAAAGAGCGCCTCCGTATCGACAATCGTGCAAAGCTCGCGCATACGCCGCGCAGTTCCGTTGACGTCGCCGACCTCGACCAAGTATTTGGTGAGTTCGCCGGTAAGTAACAGGCGCGCGGACCCCACGACATCGGTCGCGATCACCCCTTTACCCGCTAGCAGCGCGTCCGGCACCGAAACCTCCCATGGACCGACTTTGGGAAGGTGTACCAGCACATCCGCAGCAAAGAAGTACTGTTCGAGATTCGCGTAGGGGATGTATCCGGTGAATCTGACATTCGCGATGTTTCGCTGCGCCACCCAGGCCATCTCGCGCTCCAGCAACGGCCCCGATCCAACCATGATCAGCCACGCATCGGGCACTTGCTCGCTCAGGACGCCAAAGGCTTCGATCACGGTCCGGGGATCCTCGCGCTCCGCGAACTTGATGACCGACAGGAAGAGTTTCGCGGTTTCCGCGATCCCAAATCGCTGCCGGACCTCTAATCTGCTCGCCAGGGCTCGTGCGCCCGTCGGCGAGAACTTCTCGCCGTCAGAGCAGTAAGGCAGGAGCATGCTATCGCGCGTTGGCGGCCAGAAGTAATACGACGATGTCAGAGCGCTGACCGGAGCCAGCACATTGAAGCACTTCCTGACAAAGAGTCCTTCGAGTCGCCGCCCCCAACCGGACCGCGCGGTTTCAGAGAAGCAGTTCTTGTCGGATCGAAGTCCGACGGCGACTCCGGATAGCCTTAGCAGCACGCTTAGCACGATCCGCTCCAGCCAGGACTGATCCTGGAACAGCGCCAAGCGTGGTCTCTGCTTCACGATCGCGCGCCATAGCGCTAGCAATCCACGGGTGCGCTTGTCGACCCAGAGCGATGGATACTCGTAGCTATCCGGAAACTGCGGGACGACTCCCAGCTCAGGATCGATTCTGCTTCGCACGGCGCCGAAGTCATTCCAGAAGAGTACGAGAGTCTCTCCGGGCAACGTCTCGGATAGCCTTTGATAGAAGGGGGCGTCTAGTTGCGATGGATTGGTCTGGACGAAGACGACTTTCATTGCCATGCATCCGCCGTAGAAAGGGAAGAGTAACTTGATGACCGACAGGACCAGTTTCGCGGTTTGCCCGATGCCATGTTGCTGCCGGACCTCGAATCGGCTCGCCAGGGCTCGTGCGCCCGCAGGGGCGAACTTCTGGCCGTCAGAGCAGTAAGGCAAGGGCAAGCTATCGCGCGCGGGCGGCCAAAAGGAAGCGGTCACGGGCACGCGGTCGAAGCCAGGTAGTGGATCATGTTGCGGGCTTCGGCCCGCCGCCAAGGCCGCAGGCCGACTCAAGGCTCGATGCCTGCAGCCGATGCGCCGCAAACGGACCTATAGAGCGAAAGATACTTCGCACCTATGGCGTGCGGCGAGAAGCGCTCGACGTTGCGGAATCCAGCCTCGACAAGGCCCTCGCGGTACTTGTCGTCCGTGATGATCTTCAGGATTCCCGCCCTAATCGCCGCGGTGTCGAGTGGCGAAACCAGGCAAGCGCCCTTTCC
>JBGFSD010000065.1:0-24576 GCA_041694745.1 Pseudomonadota bacterium | reverse complement strand
CGATTTCCCGCCAGTGCGTCACGATTTCGGCGGCCGCGAAGCCCTGCTTTGCGAAAGCGTCGCCCACCGCCTTGCCGACGAGATCGGCGAGCGGGGAGGCAGCGCGCGGGCGTTTTTTCGGCGGGGTCATCTTTGCGACTCCGGCTCCTTTCGGCGTAGAGATTCCGGATGCGCGAGACAAGCCGGGCAAAGCGTGAAGAGCGGGCAAATCCGAAGGCCGTACCGGACCCGGCGGTTCTGCTCGCCTGGTACGACGTTTCCGCCCGCGTGCTGCCGTGGCGGGCACGGGGCGGGCAGAAGCCCGATCCCTATCGCGTCTGGCTCTCCGAAATTATGCTCCAGCAGACCCGCGTCGAGACCGTACTGCCCTATTACGCGAAATTTCTCGCGCGCTGGCCGGATGTGACGGCGCTGGCTTCCGCGCGGCAGGAAGAAGTGCTCTCGGCCTGGTCCGGCCTCGGCTATTACGCGCGCGCGCGAAACCTGCACGCCTGTGCGAAGGCGGTCGTCTTGGAGTTCGCAGGAGAATTTCCCGAGGCGGAAGACGATCTGCGCAGGCTTCCGGGGATCGGCGCCTATACTTCCGCCGCGATCTCCGCGATTGCCTTCGGCAAGAAGGCGACCCCGGTCGACGGCAATATCGAGCGGGTGATGTCGCGGCTCTTTGCGGTAGAAGAAACGCTGCCCGCCGCGAAAAAGACGCTCGGCCGTCTCGCCGCCGAGATGACGCCCGCGCATCGCGCCGGCGATTTCGCGCAGGCGCTGATGGATCTCGGCGCCACGATCTGTACGCCGAAGCAGCCTGCCTGCACGATCTGTCCGTGGATGGACGCCTGCACCGCGCGCGTTCGCGGCGATCAAGGCACGTTTCCTCGCAGGACCGGAAAAGCCGAAGGCAGGCTGCGCAGGGGCGCAGCCTTCGTCGTCCTGCGCGAGGACAACCGCATACTCCTGCGTACGCGCCCGGCAACGGGGCTGCTCGCCAGCATGACCGAAGTGCCGGGCAGCGAGTGGAGCGCGGAATATAAAGAGAAGGATGAGCTGAAATCCGCGCCGCCGGTCTTTTCGCCTCTCTCCCAAGGCGAGATGGAGAATAAGCACTGGCAAAAACTTCCCGGCGCCGTCCGCCACGTCTTCACGCACTTTCCCCTCGAACTCACCGTCTATGCGGCGCGTGTCCCGAAGAAGACCCGCGCCACGGAGGGAATGCGCTTCGTGCCGCTCGCCGCACTCGATGAGGAAGCCTTGCCGAGTGTGATGCGAAAGGTTATCGCCCACGCACTTGAGTTCACGCCGGAACGAAAAACCAAAGGGAGAAAAAAAATGAGCATCCAACGTATCGAGCCGGGCCCGCGCATGAGCCAGGCGGTCGTGCACAACGGCGTCGTTTA
Source organism: Pseudomonadota bacterium (assembly GCA_041694745.1). GTDB lineage: Bacteria > Pseudomonadota > Alphaproteobacteria > Rhizobiales > Xanthobacteraceae. The sequence continues at coordinate 23,185 of JBGFSD010000065.1, read as the reverse complement.
TCTCGCCGGCCAGGTCGCCGACCAGACCAAGGGCAAGAGCGTGACCGAGCAGACCAAGGAAGTGCTTGAGATCATCGACGATCTCCTGAAGCAGGCCGGCACCGACAAGTCGAAGCTCTTGCAGACCCAGATCTTCCTGCCCGATATCTCGAACTTCGCCGAGATGAACAAGGTCTGGGAAGCATGGGTCTCGCCCGGCAACGTGCCCGCGCGGGCGACGATTGAGGCCAAGCTCGCCTCGCCGGACTACAAGGTCGAGATCATGGTCGTCGCGGCCCGTTGATACTGTCGGACTTCGCGCCCGCATCGTTGCGGGCAGAATCGGCGCGGCGGCGGCTTCACAGCCGCCGCCGCGTTCTTCATGGCATGCCTTTCCACGGCTGCCGTTGCCATTTGATTACCCTTCCAGGGCCTTTTTGTTTGCCTAAGCCGGATGCCATCCTCTAATTGATTAGCTGCGCGAAAGAATCCCGCGCAGCCCAAAAGAGAGCCGATGCCGCATTATACGCCACTGATCGCCACCATCGTCGCGGGTTTCGCGCTGGCGTTCATCTTCGGTTCGATCGCGCATCGTCTCCGCGTCTCCCCGATCGTGGGCTATGTGCTCGCCGGCGTGGCGGTGGGGCCCTATACGCCGGGCTTCATCGCCGACCAGGCGCTCGCCAACGAGCTCGCCGAACTCGGCGTCATTCTTCTGATGTTCGGCGTCGGCCTGCATTTCTCGCTCAAGGATCTGCTCTCGGTTCGCGCCATCGCGATTCCCGGTGCCGTCGTCCAGATCGGCTCGGCCACGCTGATGGGCATGGCCATGGTCTATTTCCTCGGCTGGGGCTGGGTCGCGGGCTTCGTGTTCGGGCTTGCGCTCTCGGTCGCGTCGACCGTCGTGCTGCTGCGCGCCTTGCAGGAGCGCCGCCTGATCGAGACCGAGCGCGGGCGCATCGCGGTCGGCTGGCTGATCGTCGAGGATCTTGCCATGGTGCTGGCGCTGGTGCTGCTGCCGACGCTTGCCGGAATCATGCTGGCGCGGGACGACGTCTCCAACCCGGCGGTGTGGCAGCCGATCGCGATCACGTTCGGCAAGGTCGTGGCCTTCGTCATTGTGATGCTCGTGGTCGGCCAGCGCGTGATTCCCTGGGTGCTGCATTCGGTCGCCCATACCGGCTCGCGCGAATTGTTCCGCCTTGCGGTGCTCTCGATCGCGATCGGCATTGCCTTTGCGGCCTCGAAATTGTTCGGCGCGTCCTTCGCGCTCGGCGCGTTCTTTGCCGGAATGGTGATGAGCGAGTCGGCGCTGTCGCAGCGCGCGGCGGAAGAAACCCTGCCGCTGCGCGACGCTTTCGCGGTGCTGTTCTTCGTCTCGGTCGGGATGCTGTTCGACCCGGGGATCGTCTTGAAGCATCCGTGGCTGCTCGCCGGCACGATCTTCATCATCATGTTCGGAAAATCGGTCGCCGCCTACATGATCGTGCGCGCGTTCAAATATCCGGTCTCGACCGCGCTTATTATTTCGGCATCGCTCGCGCAGATCGGCGAGTTCTCCTTCATTCTCGCGGGCCTCGGCGTGCAGCTGAAGCTGATGCCGCAGACCGGGCTCGATCTCATTCTCGCGGGCGCGATCCTCTCGATCATGGCGAATCCTTTCGTGTTCCAGGCGATCGACTGGATCAAGCCGAAACTGGAGAAGCGCAAGGCGAAGCCCGAGGAAGCGATCGCAACGCCTGCCGAACCGCCCGAAGAATCCACCGTCGTGCTTGAGCCGACCAAGCTGACAAATCATGTCGTGGTCGTCGGTTATGGCCGCGTCGGTTCGCATATCGGCGACAGCCTGCACCGGCAGAACATCCCGTATCTGGTGATCGAGGATCGCGCCGACGTCGTGAAACAGCTTCGCGCGCGCGGCATCGAGGTGTTCTTCGGGAATGCCGCATCGCCGCAGCTGATAGCGGCTGCGAACCTTGCCGCGGCAAGAACGCTGTTCGTGGCGATTCCCGAGAGCTTTGAAGCCGGACAGATCGTGGAGCAGGCACGCAAGGCGAACCCTTCGCTCGAAATCATCGCACGCGCCCATTCCGACGCCGAGCAGAGCAACCTCAACAGGCTCGGCGCGAATTACACCGTAATGGGCGAGCGCGAAATCGCGCAGGGCATGATCGACTTTATGGTGAAGAAGCCGGCGTGAACGGACCGCTGCGTCGTCGCCTTGGATTGTCACGCAAACTTCATCCCCGCTTCATCCCGCTGACATTCCGTCATGGTGACTGACTTCCCTAGGATTGGGGAAGGTCCGGTAATGCTCCGCGTTGAAAATCTCGCCGTCGTCTATCCGAACGGGACGGCCGCGCTACAGCCTACTGGCCTGGCCTTCGAGAGGGGCGCGTTCACGGTTTTGCTTGGCGCGTCGGGGGCAGGGAAATCGACCCTGCTGCGCAGCCTGAATCATCTCGTCCGTCCGACCGCGGGTCGCGTCCTCGTCGACGGCCTCGGCGATATCTCTACGCCCGGCAGCTTGCGCACCCATCGGCGCGCAACCGGAATGATCTTCCAGCAGCATCAGTTGATTGGGCGGCTCAGCGTGCTTGAAAACGTGCTGATCGGCCGTCTCGGCTTTCACTCCCCGCTTCGCACGCTTTTGCCGTTTCCCGGGCAGGAAAAACACGACGCGCTGGATGCGATCGAGCGGGTTGGATTGATCGAATATGCGCTGCGGCGCGCGGATCAACTCTCCGGCGGGCAGCAGCAGCGCGTCGGTATCGCACGCGCGCTTGTCCAGAAGCCGCGCCTCATTCTCGCCGACGAGCCTGTCGCCAGTCTCGATCCCGCGACCGCCGAGCGTGTGCTGGGTCTTCTGCATTCCATCTGCAAGGCAGACGCTATTGCGGCGATTGTCAGCCTGCACCAGCTCGACTTCGCGCGCCGCTACGCCGACCACATCGTCGGTCTTGCGCGCGGCGAAGTCGTGTTCGACGGGCCGCCTGCGCGGCTCGGAAAGAAAGAAGTCGCCCTGATCTACGGCGACGTTCCGCCCGCCGCGGTCGAAGACACCGGCGATTCCGAAATCCAGCTCAAAACGGGAACTTACGCATGACCATGCACCGACGCACGTTCCTTGGCGGTACTGCAGCGCTTGCGCTGTCGGCGCCACTTGCCACCCGCGCATTCGCCAGCAACCCTGCGAAACTGCGTGTCGCCCTGTTGCCCGATGAGAACGCAGCGACACTTATTCAGAACGCGCAGCCGCTAAAGAACTATCTTGAGGCCACGCTCAAGAAGGACATCGATCTCGTCGTCACAACCGACTACTCGTCGATGATCGAGGCGATGCGCTTCAACCGCATCGAGATCGCCTATTTCGGCCCGTTCTCCTATGTGCTTGCCAAGTCCCGCGCGCCGCAGATCGAGCCTTTTGCCGTCGGCATCGAGCGCGGCTCCCCGACCTACAATTCGATCATCATCGCAGCGGCCGGTGGCCCGGTCGCGAAACTCGAAGACATCAGAGGCAAGAACTTCGGATACGGGGATCAGGCCTCTACTTCGAGCCACCTGATCCCACGCGCATTCTTGCTGAAGAACGGTCTCGACGGCAACAAGGACTATCGCCCGGTGCATCTCGGCACTCACGACGCAGTCGCGCGTGCCGTGCAGAACGGCCAGGTCCATGCCGGAGCGTTGTCGAAGGCGATCTACGAGAACCTGCTCGCTCGCAAATCCATCGACGGCGACAAACTGCAGACCGTAGCGATCACGCCGCCGATCCCCAACTACCCAATGGTGATGCAGGGCAGTCTCGCGCCGGAGCTGAAGGAATCGATCCGGAAAGCGTTCCTTGAGATGAAAGACAAGGAAGTCCTAAAGACCTTCCGTGCTGAGGGCTTCGCCGCGACCGACGACAAGGCCTACGACGTCCTTCGCGAGACCGCGAAAATCCTCGAACTCGACCTGACGCGCATGGGATGACGATGGCATCGTCTTCCCACGCCGCCATTCTCGCCGACGAAAGGCGTGCCGCTTTGCGGCACGCCGGGCTTGCAGGCGTTCTGCTCGCGGTTTGCGCAGCTTCGCTCTGGGTCACCGGGTTCTTCGATGCCCAGCGGTTCATCGAAGGCGGACCCGCGCTTGCGCAGGTGTTCTCCGAGATGGTGCCGCCCGACTTCAGCCGCTGGCGCGCCTGGCTCCGGCCGCTTCTCGACACGTTGGCGATGTCGATCGCGGGCACGGCGCTCGCCGTCGTGCTGTCGCTTCCGCTTGCCCTACTTGCCGCTCCCAATACGTCGCCGAGTGCGTTGGTCTATCGGCTGTGCCGCGTCGTGCTCAGCTTCCTGCGTTCGGTGCCCGAAATTATCATGGGGATCATCTTTGTGGCGGCGGTTGGCTTTGGCGCGCTGCCGGGCGTGCTCGCGCTCGCTTTGCATTCCGTCGGCATGATGGGAAAATTCTATGCCGAAGCGATCGAGCACGTCGATCCAAAGCCGCTCGAGGCTGCCCGCGCGGCAGGCGCGAGTCCGTTTCAGGTTATCTCGCATTCCGTCTTGCCACAGGTTATGCCGCAACTTGCCGACATCACCATCTACCGTTGGGAATATCATTTCAGAGCGTCGGCAGTGCTCGGAATCGTCGGTGCTGGTGGCATCGGCTTCGAGCTGATCGCCGCGCTGCGCGTGATCCGCTACGATCAGGTGCTCGCGATTCTGATCTGTATTCTGCTTTGCGTAATCGTGGTCGACACCATCGGCGCATGGCTGCGCGCCCGGTTGAAATAGACGTGCCACGCATTCTCGTCACCAGCAGGGTGTTTGCCGAAACGCTCGCGCGGCTGCGTGAGTTTGGCGAAGTCGACGCGAACGATTCGACGACACCGCTCGACTACAAAAGCGCAAGGGCGCGCGCTGCGGATGCGGATGCCATGCTCGCCTTCATGCCGGACCGGGTGGACGCGGCCTTTCTCGCGGCCGCGCCGAAACTCAAGATCGTCGCCTGCGCGCTGAAAGGATTCGATAACTTCGACCTCGCAGCCGCTGCGTGCGCAGGCGTCTGGGTATCCGCGGTACCCGATCTTTTGACCAATCCGACCGCCGAACTCGCGGTCGGACTTGCAATTGCGCTCGCGCGAAAGATTCGCGACGGTGACGAAATCGTCCGGTCCAACCGTTTCGAGGGCTGGCGGCCGGCGCTGTACGGAACAGGACTTGATGGTTCGACCGTGACGGTCGTCGGCATGGGTGCGGTGGGGCGGGCGATCGTCCGGCGTCTTTCCGGTTTTGGCTGTCGCCTGCTCGGCGTGGATCCCGGCGCCGAAATGCCTGCGAACGTTCAGCAGGCAAAGCTACACGACGCGCTGGCATTGAGCGACTTCGTTCTGCTTGCGGCCCCGCTAAGCGCCGCGAGCCGCCACATGATCGGAGCCGATGCGATTGCGCGAATGAAGCGCTGCGCGCTCCTCGTCAATGTCGGCCGCGGTTCGGTGGTGAGCGAAGCGGCGGTCGCGGACGCGCTGGAGGCCGGTATGCTTGGCGGCTACGCCGCCGACGTATTCGAGTTCGAGGACTGGGCTCTTCCGAGCCGTCCGCGTGAAGTCGAGCTACGGCTGCGGACGAACGCAAACACGCTATTCACGCCGCATCTCGGTTCGGCTGTCGCAAGGGTCAGGCAGGAGATCGAGTTGCAGGCCGCTGAGAACATAGGAGACGTTTTCGCCGGACGCGCGCCACGGCACGCTGTCAACAGCCCGGCGGCCATACGCAAACTGGCGTCGTGATTACTCCGCCGCCTGCAATTCGCCGCGGACAATCGTGCGCAGCGCGTCGATCGGCTTCTTCGCCTTGCCGTCTTCGAAGTGCCAGTAGGTCCAGCCGTTGCAGGCTTCCAGGTTCTGCGCGAGCGCGCCGATCTTGTGAATCGATCCGACGTTGCCACCCAGTTGAATGGAACCGTCGGGCCGCACGGTCGCGCGGACTTTGCCCTTCGAGTCCGTCAGCACGGCGCCGGCGCCGATCAATCCGCGCTCGACCACGCTTGCAAAGGCCACGCGCGGCGCCTCGCGCGCGGTCATGAACGGCACCAGCGTCGCTTCCGGATAGGGCACGACTTCGGCGATGCGCGCTTCGGCCGCCTGTGCGTAAGTCTTCTCGCGCTCGATGCCGATAAAGCGGCGCGAGAGTTTCTTCGCGACCGCGCCGGTGGTGCCGGAGCCGAAGAACGGGTCGAGCACGACGTCGCCGGGCCTGGTGGAGGAGAGCAGCACGCGCGCCAAAAGCGACTCCGGTTTCTGCGTCGGGTGCACCTTGTCGCCGTCTTTGTCTTTCAGGCGCTCGGCGCCGGTGCAGAGCGGCAGCGTCCAGTCGGAGCGCACCTGCACGTCTTCGTTGCCGGCTTTCAGCGCCTCGTAGTTGAACACGTACTTGCGCGCCTTCTCGTCGCGCGCGGCCCAGATCAGGGTTTCGTGCGCGTTGGTGAAGCGGCGGCCGCGGAAGTTCGGCATCGGGTTCACCTTGCGCCACACCACGTCGTTGAGAATCCAGAAGCCGATGTCCTGCAGCGCGGTGCCGACGCGAAAGATGTTGTGGTACGACCCGATCACCCAGAGCGTCGCGTTCGGCTTCATGGCGCGGCGTGCGGCTTTGAGCCATTCGCGCGTGAATTGGTCGTAGGCCTCGAAGCTCGAGAACCGGTCCCATTCGTCGTCGACCGCATCGACCTTGGACTGATCGGGGCGCGAGAGATCGCCGCGAAGCTGGAGGTTGTAAGGCGGGTCCGCGAATACGAGATCGACCGAAGCCTCGGGCAGCTTTTTCAATTCCTCGATGCAATCGCCGACGATGATGCGATTGTGTTCGAGCCCGGGAAGGTCCGGTTTGGAAGCTGAACGGGGCGCCCTACTGGGCGCCCCGATACGCGAGACTCGCATACGCAATACCGGTACTCGTGACGCAACGAAACACGGCCGGCACCATGCGGGGTACAGGGTAAAAGCGCAGTAAATGCAGAGTGTTAACGGCTGTTAGGGATTGGCTCGCAGTCGCGCGTTCTTAAGCCGCGAACAGATCCATCTGGCCGCTGCGCAGCTGCGGTTTCCTGAAAAGCGCGGTGGTGAGCCGGTAGCTGCGTCGGTTGAGCCCGAGCCTGTTGCAGGCAAGCTCGAAGCGCCGCCCGATCGACCAGGCATAGGGTCCGGTGCCGGTCTGGCGGAGGCCCCAGGTCGAATCGTAATCCTTGCCGCCGTGAATGTCGCGGATGAGCGAGATCACGTGCTTTTCCTTGTCGGGGAAGTGCTCGCGCAGCCATTCGCGGAACAGGTCCTTGATCTCGAACGGCATCTTCAGCATCACGAAGCCCGCTTCGACCGCGCCGTTGGCGGCGCCTGCATCCAGGAGCCGCTCGATTTCGGAGTCGTTGATTGCAGGCACGATGGGAGCGGTCATGATCGCGGCCGGCACGCCTGCGCGCGAAAGCTCGCGGATAGCTTCGAGCCGCTTCGATGGCGTCGAGGCGCGCGGCTCCATCGCCCGCGCGAGTTTCGGGTCGAGCGTGGTGACGGAGAGCGCCACCTTCGCAAGACCTTTCGCCGCCATCTCGGAGAGAATGTCGAGATCGCGAAGGACTAAAATCGATTTTGTGACGATGCCGACCGGGTGGTTCGCGTCCCTCAATACTTCGAGAATGCGGCGCGTGAGCTTCCACTTGCGCTCGATCGGCTGATAGGGGTCGGTGTTCGTTCCCATCGCGATCGTGCGCGGGCTGTAGCCGGGTGCTGCGAGTTCTTTGCGCAGCAATTCCGGCGCGTCGGGCTTCACGAACAGCTGCGTCTCGAAATCGAGCCCTGCCGACATGCCGTGATAGGCGTGCGTGGGCCGCGCGAAGCAATAGATGCAGCCGTGCTCGCAGCCGCGATAGGGGTTGATCGAGCGGTCGAAACCGAGATCCGGCGACTGGTTGCGGTTGATGATCTTCCGCGCGCGTTCCTCGCGCTCGACGGTCCTGAACGGCGGCAGGTCGTCGAGCGACTGCCAGCCGTCGTCGAAGGGAATGCGTGCCGAAGGCTCGTAGCGGCCGCTTGCATTGGATACGGCGCCACGGCCGCGGCGGCGCTCGCCGCCGACGGTCGTGGGCAGCAGTCCGTCTGCACCTGCAGGCGCGCGGTCGGTTTCGGAACGGTCGATTTCGAGTCGGTCGGCCACGGCGGTTACTCCGGATGGAATGAAATCCTAGTCCCAAAATGAGAACAAAACAAGAACAATATATAGTGGCGAAACTTCGCTCACGCCAAACTCTTGAGGCGACTGGGAGAGGCCGGTAACAACGCGGTCGCCTGATAACCGCGCCGGGGGCGCAAAAGTTCATTTGATCAGCGTCGTGATTCCCACGCTTGATTCGGAGCGCGCGATCGTTCCGACGCTGGCAGCCCTGGTTTCCGGCGCCGCAGCCGGTATCGTGCGCGACGTGGTGCTTGCCGACGGCGGATCGGAAGACGAGACCGAAGCGGTTGCGGACGCCGCCGGCTGCATCTTCGTAAAGTCGGAAAGGGATCTCGGCGTGCGGCTGCGCGAAGGCGCACGGGCCGCCGCGCGCGGCGAGTGGCTGCTCTTTCTCGATCCCGGCGGGATGCTCGAAGACGGCTGGACCCGCGAGGTTCGGAAATTCCTCGACACCATCTCCCGCGCCGGTCACGCCGACCGGCGGGCGGCGACCTTCAGGCTCGCTTATGAAGGTTTCGGCATGAGGCCGCGGCTCGCGGAGGCAGCCGCGAGCGCAAGGCTCGCGCTCACCGGCCGCCCGTGCGCGGAGCAGGGGCTTCTGATCTCGAAGCTGCTCTACCAGAAGCTCGGCGGCCATCAGAAAGGCGCACACGCGCACCGCCGCCTGATCGCGAAGCTCGGCCGCATGCGGATCGTCAAGCTGCGCACGCGGGTCTTGCTGGCCCGCGCCGGCGAATAGTTGACTCCGTCAAGTATTACGCCGATGCTTGCGGAATGCCGCAGGCCAGCCGAAAGCAGATCGACGAAATCCGCCGATTCAACCGCGCCTATACGCGCAGACTCGGCATACTGGACGAGAGTTTCCTGGACACCCGCTTCTCGCTCACCGAAGCACGTGTGCTGCACGAATTATCCGAGGGCGAGAAAACCGCGAGCGAAATCGCGAGCCGGCTCGGCCTCGATGCCGGCTATCTGAGCCGGATGCTGGACCGCTTCGCGAAGGCAAGGCTGATCTCGCGAGGCAGTTCCGCAGAGGATCGCCGCAGCATTCTCGTCTCGCTGACGAGGCTCGGCTATTCGGCCTATGCGCCGCTGGAGGCGCGCTCGCGGGAAAGCGTCGGCGCGATGATCGCTCCGCTGCCGCCGGGCGCGCAGGCGCAGCTGCTCGATGCCATGAAGCTCGTAAGCGCGTTGACGCAGGCGAATGCGGAGCCGCCGAGAATCTCGCTGCGCACGCACCGCGCGGGCGACATGGGCTGGATCGTCATGCGCCACGGCGCGCTCTATGCCGAGGAATACGGCTACGGGCCGCGGTTCGAGGCCCTGGTCGCTGACATCTGCGCGCAGTTCCTGAAGACCTATCAGCCGAAAATGGAGCGGTGCTGGATCGCGGAGATCGACGGTGTTCCCGCCGGCTCATGCTCCCTTGTTCGCGCCGATGCGAAGACCGCAAAACTCCGCCTGATGTTTCTGGAGCCGTGGGCGCGCGGCAAGGGCATCGCGCAGCGCCTTGTCGATGAATGCGTCGCGTTCGCAAAAAAATGCCGCTACGAGAAGATCGTGCTGTGGACGCAGAGCGAGCTGATCGCAGCCCGCAAACTCTACGCACGCGCGGGCTTCCAGCTTGTGGCGACGAAGCCGCACGCGGATTTCGGTAAGAAACTCGTCGGCGAGACGTGGGAGCTGAAGCTCTGAACTGGAAACGCGTCTGCGCGGCGCGGAGACTATTTCTTCTTTAGTTTCGCGCGCCGCAGATGCTCGTCAAGCCGCGGCATGATCTCGACGAAGTTGCAGGGCCGGTGCCTGAGATCGAACTGATGGACGAGAATCTCGTCCCAGGCGTCGCGGCAGGCGCCGGGCGAACCCGGCACGCAGAAAATAAACGTCGAGTTGGCGACGCCCGCCGTCGCGCGGCTCTGGATGGTGGATGATTTGATCTTCTCGTAGGAAATGCGGTGGAAGACGGCGGAAAACCCGTCCATCCGTTTTTCGAGCAAAGGCTCCACCGCCTCCGGCGTCACGTCGCGGCCGGTAAAGCCGGTGCCGCCGGTGGTGATTACCGCATCGATCTTCCGGTCCTTGATCCATCCGCGCACCTTCGCGCGGATCGCGCGGATGTCGTCTTTCACGATTGCGCGCGCGGCGAGCGTGTGCCCTGCCGCTTCGATCCGCTCGGCGAGCGTCGATCCCGACCTGTCTTCGGCAAGACTGCGCGTGTCGGAGACCGTCAACACCGCGAAGCGGACCGGAACGAACGGCTTTTCGCTCACGGCGGCGGGACCGCTAGATCGCGCCGGCCGCGAAGGTGTTGCAGCGGTTCACGTCGCCGGTCTGGAATCCGGTCTGGAACCACTGCTTGCGCTGCGCGGCCGAGCCGTGCGTGAAGCTGTCCGGCACCACCACGCCCTGCGAGCGCCGCTGCAAGGTGTCGTCGCCGATCGCGCTTGCGGTCTGCAAGGCCGCGTCGACATCGCCCGGATCGAGGAACGGCTTGCGCTTCTGTTCGCGGTTCGCCCAGACGCCGGCGAAGCAATCGGCCTGCAATTCGACGCGCACCTGCAGCGCGTTGCGTTCGCGAGCGCTCACGCCGCGCTGCGCCTGCTGCACTTTCGGCAGGATGCCGGTGATGTTCTGCACGTGATGGCCGACTTCGTGCGCGATCACATAGGCCTGCGAAAACTCGCAGGTCTTGGAGCCGACCGGGCAGGCGCCGAGCCGCCGCTGCAGATCCTGAAAGAACGAAGTGTCGAGATAGACCGCGCGCTCCGGCGGGCAATAGAACGGACCCATCGCCGATTGCGCGTAGCCGCAGGCGGAATTGGTCGCGCGGCTGAAGATCACGAGCCGCGGCGCACGATAGCGCTGGCCCGACTCCGCAAAGATTTCGGCCCAGCGGTCTTCGGTCGAGCCGAGCACGTTCGCGACGAAGCGGCCGAGATCGTCTTTCGGCGCGCCTTGCGGACGCGGCGACTGCTGCTGCGGTATTTGCCGCTCGTAGCCGCCGGGGCCTTGCGTCATTTCGATTCCGCCGAGAATGACGCGCGGGTCGATGCCGACCGCCCAGGCGAGCAGGCCGAGAATGATGAGCGTGCCGATACCCATGCCGCCGCGCCCGGTGGGAAGCGGAAAGCCGGGTCCCGCAAGCGGACCGTCGCCGCGGCGGTCTTCGACGTTCTCGCTGCTCCGGAAATCGTCCCAACGCATCTTCTGTGCCTCCAGCCCGCGCGGGTTCACGCTCCGCGCTTGCATCCAAGTGTGATCGCGATTGTGGCCGACCTGTGAGTTTGCCGCAAATCTTTGTTCCTGTAAGTGGAAGACGCCGGATTCGCGTGTCATGGTCCGGCGCACCCGAACAATCGAGCGCCCGTAAAGTTCCCGTCATGATTCCCGCGCGCCGTGGTCCGACTTTCGCCCGCGAAGCCGACGCCTACCGCGGCGGCTTTGCGCCGGTCGCAGGCTGCGACGAAGCGGGCAGAGGGCCGTTGGCCGGGCCGGTGGTCGCGGCGGCAGTGATCCTCGACCCCGCGCGCATTCCCGACGGGCTGAACGATTCCAAAAAGCTCACGGCCTTGCGCCGCGCGCGGCTGTTCGAGGAAATCTGCGCGAGCGCCGAAGTGGCGGTCGCAATCGCACCGCCCGCACGCATCGACCGCGACAATATCCTGCGCGCAAGCCTATGGGCGCTGGCGCAGGCTTGCCGTGCCTTGCCAAGGGCGCCGCAGCTCGTCTTCGTCGACGGCCGCGATGTGCTTCCGCTCGATTGCGAGGTGCGCGCCGTGATCGGCGGCGACGGCGCCGTCGCGTCCATCGCCGCGGCTTCGATCGTCGCGAAGGTGACGCGCGACAGGTTGATGACGCAGCTCGGCCTCGCCCATCCCGAATTCGGATTTGAGCAACACATGGGCTACGGCACACGCCTGCATTGCGAGCGGTTGCGCGCGCACGGGCCCACCTCGCACCACCGGACTTCCTTCGCCCCGGTCCGGGCGTGTATCGGCGCTGCGCCGCCTGCGGCGGCAGTCGCCGAAGCCGCTTCCGGCAAGATCTGATGCGCGAACTGCAGGAAAGCTCGGGACCGCTTGAGGCTTCGATTCTCGTCGAGGCGCTGCGTGCGGCTCCCGCGGCGCTGCTCGCCATCGGGCTGATCGCGCACGCGCTGCTGTGGGCGATTGCAACGCAGATCGCGGAGCCTTCGCCGCCGCCGCAGATGGCGGTTGCGATTGCGCTCGGCCGGGAATGGATGCTTGGGTACGAGGGGATGCCGCCGCTCGCGGCCTGGGTCTCGGCGGCGATCCATCATGTCACCGGCTCGCTCTTTGCGGTGAGGCTTGCGGCTTCGTTCTGTGTCGCGGCCGCGGGGTGGATGCTGTTCCTGTTTGCGCGCCGCATCGCCGGCGACCGGCACGCGGCAATCGGCGTGCTCGTCATGGTCGGCGTATTTCCGGTCGCGTTTCCGGGAAGCGCGCTGACGGGCGATCTTCTGCAGATGCCGCTTGCGGCCGCCGCCGTGCTGGCGTGGTGGTATGCGGTCGGCGAGCGTATGCCGAACGCATGGACCGTACTCGGCCTCGTTGCCGGCGTCATGATGTATGCCGGGCCGCAGGCTCCGGCGCTGCTTCTCGTGCTTGCCGCCGTGACCTTGTTCAGCCCGCACGGCCGCGTGGCTGTCGCGCGGTTCGACGCGGTACTTGCGGTTCTGCTGGCGCTGCTCGTTTTTGCATTCATCGCCGGCCCGCGCTTCATCTGGCTCTGGCAGCACGGCTTCGCGCAGTTCTTCGCCGGCACGGGCGCGGGGATTGCGCCGGACGAACTGCTTTTCCCGTTGCGTCTCGCGTTCGTCGCGTTTGCGGGACATTTCGGGTTCGCGCTCATTCTGTTTCTTGCCACCGCCTACGCGGCCCGGGCGAAGGAGAACGCGCCGGTCTTTGTGCGCGAGCCGGCTGTACCGTTCGTGCGCGGAAGCGTGCTTGCGCTCGCGGCCGCGCCTGCGCTGCTGGCACTGCTTGGTCTCTACGGGGCCGGGCAGGCGGCGCGGGTGCAACTGCTCTCGCCGCTTTTGATGCTCTCCGGCATCGCCGCGGTGCTGCTCGGCGGCGAGCGGCTGACGATCCGGCGCCAGCGTCTCGTCGGCGTGATTGCCGCGATCTATCTCATCGCGCCGGTCGCAATGCAGATCGTGTTCAGCTTCGTGCCCGGATGGTTCGGTGACAACAGGGCGTCGAACTGGCCGGCGGCCGCCGCAGCAAGGACCTTCACGGAAATCTATCACACCCGCACCGGCCGCCCGCTCGAATACATCGCCGGCGAACGCGTGGCTGCCGCGCAGATCGCGGTGATGAGCGCGGATCGGCCGCATGTGTTCATCGGTGCCGATCCCGCGCACGCACCGTGGATCGGTAGTGCGGATTTCAGGAACAAGGGCGGGGTGGTGTTCTGGCAAATTCGCGGCGCGGACGCTTCGCCGCCCGCGGAATTGGTCGCGCGGCTGCCGGCCTTCGTCGAGGAGGCGCCGCTGCGTTTGCCCTGGGCGCGCGGCGGCGGCGACCCCGTCCGGATCGGCTGGGCGATCGTGCCGCCCGCGCGGTAATCGGAATCGAAACTTCAGGAGAAGGCCCGGAATCTCGCTTGCAGCAGCAGGTTGCAGCAGTCTGAAAAGACTCGGCTTTTTTCTCAACCGCAAGGCGAGCGTTGCAGTTGCGCCGCTTCACTTCTCACCTCAAGTGAGTTCCCGCCGCGGTGCGACAGCGGCTCCGAAAACTAGTGATAGCCTTCGCCTTCCTTCAGCTTCCCGCGGAAGACCCAGTAGATGAAAACCGTGTAGCCGATCAGCACCGGCAACATGAGCAGCGCGCCCATCAGGGCAAAGAGTTGCGACGCGGGCACGCCCGCCGTCTGCCAGATGTCGAGCACGGGTGGCACGAGATAGGGAAAGTTCGATATCACCAGCCCCGAATAGCCCATGAAGAACAGCCCGATCGCGGAAAGAAACGGCAGATAGTCGTTGCGCGCTCGCAGCCAGTGCCAGCACAGGAACGATAGCAGCGCCGTGACGAAGGGTACCGGCCAGAAGAAGAAAAAGTTCGGCAGCTTGAACCAGCGCTCCGCGATGCGCGGATGTTCGATCGGCGTCCAGAGCGAAACTGCCGCCATGAAGAACAGCACGGCATAGAGCGCGAGCATCGCCTGTTTGCGCGCGTGCTCCGCGACCGGGCCTTCGGTCTTCATGACGAGCCAGGTCGCGCCCAGAAGCGCGTATCCCGCGAGCATCGCGACGCCGCACATCAGGTTGAACGGCGTGAACCAGTCGAACGAGCCGCCGGCATATTGCGTGCCCTGTACCGCGACGCCGCTCACCATGCCGCCGACGATCACGCCCTGCATGAAGCCTGCGGTCGCCGAGCCGCCGGCAAAGGCGGCGTTCCAGAAATACTTGCTCGACTTCGCGATCCATCGGAATTCGAACGACACGCCGCGCAGCACCAGCCCGAGCAGCATCAGCGTCACCGGCAAATAGAATGCCGGCATCAGGATCGCGTAGGCGACCGGAAATGCGACCAGCAATCCCGCGCCGCCGAGCACGAGCCAGGTTTCGTTGCCGTCCCAGAACGGCGCCACCGTGTTCATCATCTGGTCGCGTTCCTTTTCCGATTCCGCGAACGGAAACAGAATGCCGATGCCGAGATCGAAACCGTCGAGCACGACATACATCGCGACCGCGAAACCGATCACCAGCGCCCAGATCAGCGGGAGATACCATTCCATGTTCAAACTCCCGTGCGTTCGAACGAGATCATGACCGGCTTTCCGAGGCCGCGCTCATCGGCCGGTTCGGAACACCGGTGCTCACCTTGCCGCCTTCGCCGACGACCGGCCCCTTCACGATCAGACGGTTGATGTAATAGATGCCCATCGAGAAAACGATGGCGTAGACCACGACATAGGCGATCAGCGTCGAGAGCACGAGCCCGCCCGCCACCGGCGAAATGCCTTCCGCGGTCCTGAAGATGCCCTGCACCAGCCACGGCTGGCGTCCCTGTTCGGTCACGAACCAGCCGGCCACGACCGCGATGAACCCGAGCGGCCAGGTGTGCTGCATCGGAAGCAGGTACCAGCGCGTGTCGAAAAGTTTTCTGCGCCACCACAGGAACGCGCCGAGGATCGACGACGCAATCATGAACAGGCCGATGCCGACCATGATGCGGAAAGAAAAGAACACGCTCTTCACCGGCGGCCGTTCCTCCGGCGGCACGCTCTTCAAGCCGGGAAACAACCCGGTCGTCGAATGCGTGAGAATGAGCGAAGCGCCGTAGGGAATCGAAATCTCGTAGAGATTTCTTTCGTTCTTCTCGTCGGGCCATGCGAACAGCACGAGCGCGCCGGGCTTCGAGCCGTCCCAGTGGGCTTCCATCGCCGCGACCTTGATCGGCTGGTGCTTGAGCGTATTCAGCCCGTGCTGGTCGCCGATGAAGAGCTGCAAGGGCGCGACGATCGCAGCGAAGCCCACGCCCATGCGCAGCATGGTCTTCGCTTCGTCGGGAAACTTGCCCGCAAGCAGATAGCGCGCACCCACCGCGAGCACGACGAAGGAGGTCGTGAGATAGGCCGCCGTCGTCATGTGCGCGAAGCGATAGGGGAAGCTCGGATTGAAGATGATCTGGAGCCAGTCCACCGGCACCGCGATGCCGTTCTGGATCGCGTGGCCCTGCGGCGTATGCATCCAGCTATTCGCCGCGAGAATCCAGAACGCCGACATCAGCGTGCCGGCGGCGACCGCGATGCAGGAGAACACATGCAGGGGCTTCGGCACCCGGTCCCAGCCGAACAGCATGATGCCGAGAAACGTGGCCTCCAGGAAGAACGCCGTCAGCACCTCGTAGCCCATCAGCGGGCCGATCACGTTGCCTGCGAATTCCGAGAAGCGGCTCCAGTTGGTGCCGAACTGGTAGGACAGCACGATGCCGGAGACGACGCCCATCGCGAACGAGACCGCGAAGATCTTGGTCCAGTAGCGCGCGAGCCGGTGATAGTGCTCGCGGCCCGAATAGAGCCACATCACTTCCAGCGTCGCGATATAGGCCGACAAACCGATGGTGAAGGTCGGGAAGATGATGTGAAACGTGATCGTGAAGGCGAACTGGATTCGCGCAAGCAGCAGCGGATCGATGTCCATGAGCGGGGCCCCGCGGTCGATTGCTGACTATCTTTGCGGCACTTTAGCCCTTCGCCGCCGCCATGTCTCTGCGGCTTAAAGGGTTTTCGATTCTGCGCCGCAACGCGGAATTGATTCTCAGAGCGGTGGACAAGTTCCCGTACCCCGGTCCGTCCATTCGACGAAAGGCTATTCTGCACAGCCGTGTGTCCGGATTCGATTCCGGATTCTACGAGGGGGTTTCCATGGCAAAGGCTAAACGGGCAGCGAAAGCTGCGTCGAGTACGAAGCCGTCCGGCTTCGAGAATTGGCTCGACAGCTATTTCGGCATCGGCGCGCACGGCTCGACCATCCGCACCGAGATCATTGCGGGCGTTACCACGTTTCTGACGATGGCCTACATCATCGTCGTCAACCCGCAAATTCTCGCCAAGGCGGGCATGCCGCAGGGCGCGGTCTTCGTCGCGACCTGTCTCGCGGCGGCGGTCGCAACCGCGGTCATGGGACTTTACGCCAAATATCCGATCGCGCTTGCGCCCGGCATGGGCCTTAACGCCTTCTTCGCCTTCACCATCGTGCTCACCTACAAATACACATGGCAGCAGGCGCTGTGGGCGGTGTTCCTCTCCGGCGTCTTGTTCTTCCTCGTCTCCGTATTCCGTATCCGCGAATACATCATCGATTCGATCCCGATGAACCTGAAGCTCGCGATCTCGGCAGGCGTCGGCCTGTTTCTCGCGATCATCGCGCTCGAGAATTCCGGCATCGTGGTCGACCATCCGGCGACGCTGGTGACCTTGGGCAAGCTCGATCCGCGGCTGATTGCGTCCTGGCCCGCCATCCTGGCGATCCTCGGCTTCATCCTGATCGCGGCGCTGAACTACCGGAACATACCTGGCGCCACGATTTTGGGCATGTTCATCGTAGCCGCGATCGGCATTCCGCTGGGCTTGACCAAGTTCGCCGGCGTCGTCTCGCTGCCGCCGGACATCTCGCCGACCTTGCTTGCGTTCGACTGGTCGCGCACCTTCGAGCTCACCTTCATCATCGTGGTGCTGACGCTGTTCCTGATCGACGTGTTCGACAATGCGGGGACCCTGATCGGCGTCACGCATCGCTCGGGGCTCCTCGACAAGAAGGGCAAGCTCCCGCGCATGAAGCAGGCGCTGATCTCCGACAGCTTCGCCGCGATGTTCGGCTCCGCGGTCGGCACCTCGACCACCACGAGCTACATCGAAAGCAGCGCCGGCGTCGCCGCCGGCGGGCGCACGGGGCTGACGGCGGTCGTGGTTTCGATCCTGTTCCTGCTCGCGCTGTTCTTCTCGCCGCTTGCGGCTTCGGTGCCGGCCTATGCCTCGGCGGCGGCACTCCTGTTCGTCGCCGCGATCATGGCGCGCGGGCTTGCAGAAATGAGCTGGGACGATGTCACCGACTATGCGCCGGCCATCGTCTGCGCGGTTGCGATGCCGCTCACCTACTCGATCGCGACCGGCATCGGCCTCGGCTTCATCACCTTCGTGCTGATCAAGGTGCTGGCCGGCAAGGAGAAGGACGTCTCGCCCGCAATCGCGGTGCTTGCGATCCTGTTCGCGCTGAAGTTCGCGTTTACTTGATCGGCGTTCTCTCTGTCATTCCGGGACGATGCGAAGCATCGGACCCGGAATGACAATCAGGCGTTCAGCGCCTTCCTGATCGCAAGCAGATCCTGCCACGCCGCCTTCTTGTGCGCGGGCGAGCGCAGCAGATAGGCCGGGTGGAAGAGGGCGATGGCCTTTATCTTCCGCTTGCCGGTGTCGTATTCGAACCAGCGCCCGCGCGTGCGCGTGATGCCTTCTTTGAGTTCTAAAAGCGTCGTCGCCGAAGGCCCGCCGAGGCAGACCAGAATGTCGGGGTCGGCAAGCTCGATCTGGCGTTTGATGAAGGGCAGGCAGATCGCGGATTCCTGCGGCGTCGGCGTGCGGTTTCCCGGCGGCCGCCAGGGAATGATGTTCGCAATATAGGCGCTCTTTCGATCGAGCCCGATTGCGCCGATCATGCGATCCAGCAGTTTCCCCGAGCGCCCGACGAACGGTAGCCCCTCGCGGTCCTCGTCCGCGCCCGGGCCTTCGCCGACGAACATGATCCGCGCCTGCGGATTGCCGTCCGCGAACACGGTCCGCATCGCGGTCGCTTTCAGCGCGCAGCCGTTGAAACTCTCGATCGCCGCGCGCAGTTCGTCGAGCGTGTTGGCGCCCGCCGCCAACTGTCCCGCATCGCGGATCGCGGCTTCAGGCAGGGCAGGCGGCGCAGTGTTGCGTAGCGCTGCCGGAGCGCGAACGGACGCAGCCGGCGCGCCGAAAGGTTTCGGGGCTTCGCGCCGCGGCGCTTCAACGACAGGCGCCGGTTCCGCCAGCCGGTTCGGCGCCGTCTCGTCGAGCGCGATATCCACGCCGTTCTCGGCATAGAAGCGGATCACGTCGATAGGGTGCGGGCGCGGCTCGCTCATGGTTTGGAGGTGAAGTCCAATTGGCCCTTACGTCAATGAGAAGCACGTTGTAATCGGTCCAAAAAACAGGGAAAACCCATCAAATTCAGTCCTCACCCTGAGGAGCCGCGCGGAACGCGCGGCGTCTCGAAGGGTGAGAAACGGTTTCCATCCTTCGAGACGGCTGGCTTCGCCAGCCTCCTCAGGATGAGGTCAGAGGAAGAAGAATGGCCGAGGAAAATCAGGAACTCCCCGCCCGCGAGGCAATGGAATTCGACGTGGTGATCGTCGGCGCGGGCCCGTCGGGTCTCGCCGCCGCGATCAAGCTGAAGCAGCTTTCGCCCGATACGACGGTCGTGGTGCTGGAGAAGGGCTCCGAAGTCGGCGCGCATATTCTCTCCGGCGCGGTGATCGATCCGGTCGGCATCGACCGCCTCATTCCCGACTGGCGCTCGGACGACACCGCGCCCCTGAAGACCCAGGTGAAGGACGACCGCTTCTATTACATGACGAAATCGCGCGCGATCCGCGTGCCGAATTTCATCATGCCGCCCTTGATGAACAATCACGGCAACTACATTACCTCGCTCGGCAACGTCTGCCGCTGGCTGGCGGCGCGGGCCGAGGCGCTCGGTGTCGAAATTTATCCGACCTTTGCCGCGGCGGAAGTTCTGTTCGACGAGCAGGGCGCGGTGAAAGGTGTCGCGACGGGAGACAAAGGCATCGGCCGCGACGGCAAGCCGACCTCGCATTATGAGCGCGGCATCGAACTGCACGGCAAGTACACGCTGTTCGCCGAGGGCGCGCGCGGCTCGCTCTCGAAGCAGCTGATCGCGAAGTTCGGCCTCGACAAGAACGCCGAGCCGCAGAAATACGGCATCGGCCTGAAAGAACTCTGGAAGGTGGCAAAGGAGAAACATCAGCCGGGGCTCGTGCAGCACTCTTTCGGCTGGCCGCTCGACAACGCAACCGGCGGCGGCTCGTTCCTCTATCACATGGAAGACGAGCAGGTGATGGTCGGCTTCGTCGTCCATCTGAACTACAAGAACCCCTACATCGCGCCGTTCGAGGAATTCCAGCGCTTCAAGACGCATCCCTCGGTGCGCGGCACTTTCGAGGGCGGCAAGCGGCTCTCCTATGGCGCGCGCGCGCTGACGGAGGGCGGCTTCCAGTCGGTGCCGAAGCTCGTATTTCCGGGCGGCGCGCTGGTCGGCTGCGCGGCGGGCTTCATGAACGTGCCGCGCATCAAGGGTTCTCACAACGCGGTGCTCACCGGCATTCTGGCTGCGGAAGAAGTCGCGAAGGCGCTGCAGAGCGGCCGCCAGCGCGACGAACTCGCAGGCTACGAACAGGGCTGGCGCGGCTCGCAGGTCGGCGCTGACCTGAAGAAAGTCCGCAACGTCAAGCCGCTGTGGTCGAAGTTCGGCCTCTACCTCGGCATGATGCTCGGCGGCTTCGACATGTGGACGAACACGCTGCTCGGTTTCTCGTTCTTCGGCACGCTGGGCCACGGCAAGACCGACGCGCAATCGCTGGAGCCGGCCTCGAAGCACCGGAAGATCGATTATCCGAAGCCGGACGGCGTGATCTCGTTCGACAAGCTCGGCTCCGTTTTCATCTCGAATACGAACCACGAGGAGAACCAGCCGGTCCATCTCAAGGTCAAGGACATGGAGCTTCAGAAAAAATCGGAGCACGATGTCTATGCCGGCCCGTCCAGCCGCTATTGCCCCGCCGGTGTCTATGAGTGGATCGAGGAGCCGTCAGGTCCGCGTTTCCAGATCAACGCGCAGAACTGCGTCCACTGCAAGACCTGCGACATCAAGGATCCGAACCAGAACATCAACTGGACAACGCCCGAAGGCGGCGGCGGCCCGAACTATCCGAATATGTAATTGTCGCCGCGACGCGCAAACCATCCCGCATATTTCGTCATCGCCGGGCCGCAGCGGCCCGCGCGAAGCGCGGAATGCCGCTGCGCGACCCGGCGATCCATGATGACGTTCAACGATTGACGCGCTTTCGCATGGATTGCGGGTCAAGCCCGGCAATGACGAGAAGGGTGTTTGCGTTTACGCGCCTACCCGAACAGATAATCCTCCGGCTTCATGGCGTGGCGGATGCCTTCGACGATCAGCCAGCCCAGCACGACGCCGAGAAAATTCGGCGCGAGATCGGCAAGCCGCGCATAGTGACCGATCACGGTCGTCTGCGCGACCTCCCAGCTTAGGCCGACGAGCATCGTGAGCAGGGCGGCTAACCACCAGCGCTTCCATTTATAGGCGAGCACGCCGAGCACCATCAGCGCCGCGCAGGCGAGAATGTGCAGCGGCTTGTAGAGCGAGAACTCGATCGCCTCCCAGCTCAGGCGGGTATCGAACTCGAACGGTTTGCGGCCGTAGGGCGCGTGATAGGCGATAAGCACGGTCGCGAACGCCAGCATCCAGAACGGCAGCTTGCGCATGACGTCGAGATCGAGCGCCTGCCGCCACAGCAGCCGGGTGTCTCTGCGCCTGGTTCCGCGTTTTCTCGCCCGCCTCATGATCGGCGATTAAGCTGCTCCCGCGCGCAAGCACAAGTATTTCCTGCGCATTTTGCAGAAGCTGACGCACCTCTGACGCACATCTGACGGCGTAGCGGTATCGGTCCGGGGGATCGGAGCAAACGCAAAAACCAAATAGGGAGCGCACCATGTTCAGGACGATTCTGGCAGCGGTTGCCGTCGTTACCGCAATCTCGTTCGCGACGCCGGTTCTCTTCACCGGGATCAGCCAGACCGCCGAAGCGCAGGACGGGCAGAAGAAGAAGCAAAAAACCAAATCCATGCCCGACCCGCGCAAGGGCAACAGAAAATAGGCGCTGCGCGGACAATCGGCGCGACCGCGCTTCCCGCGGTCTCGGCGGCGGACCTGAAGAAAATAAAAACCCCGGCGCTCGCGCCGGGGTTGCAGTTTCAATCGACAAAAGAAGACTTAGCGGTTCTTGCTGGCTTCCTTGAACCAGTAGAGCAGACCGCAGGTCAGCGCCTCGTCCGTGGTCAGCTCTTTCTTGTACTTGTTGCCCTTGTCGGTTGCGGCCAGCATGATCGAAAGCACGCAGCCGATCAGCCCGTACGCCGCGCCGGCGGAGCTTGAGCTTCCTACCGGAACCGGAACGGGGATGCGCTGCGCGCTCGCCGCGACCGGCGCAAGTCCGATCGCAACCGCCAGAACGGCGGCAGTCAGTTTTGACGTCTTCATGCACTACTCCCTGGAGTTGTTGCGCAGGAAGAAGTACCGCACCGCATTTCCGTAGCGTCGAGGTGCACGGGCTTTATCGTCTGGTAACCTTAAATGGCCCCGTGTTAATCATCTTCCGCCTTGCCGCGCATACGCGCTGCACCGGAACGAAACACAGGACGCCAGATGCATACATCGCCAGCGCTCGCTCCCGCCGCCGCCGCTTCGCTGAAAAAATGGCACGACATGATCGCGAAAGCCGATCTGTCCGAACTCGAAAGCATCGTCGCCGAGGATGCGGTATTCCGCTCGCCGGTGGCGAACACGCCTTATCCCGGCAAGCAGGTCGTCTGCATCGTGCTGCGCGGCGCGATGAAGGTATTTCAGGATTTCGTCTATCACCGCGAGCTTTACGACGACGCCAACAGCGTCTGCCTCGAATTCGCGGCGCGCGTCGGCGACAAGCGGCTCAAGGGCATCGACCTTGTGAAGTTCGGCGCGGACGGCAGGATCGTCGAGTTCGAGGTCATGGTCCGTCCCGCAACCGGCGTCATGGCGCTCGGCGAAGCCATGAAGGCGACCGCCGGTCCCGCGATCAAGGCGGCGCTGGAAGCGCGCTGATCGCGTCTGCTGTCCCGTCTGTGCGAAGCACGAAAATTAAAAACCCCGGCGCAAGCGCCGGGGTCGCTTTAGTCTTGGGCTAAATGACTTATCGTACGCTGAGCCAATACAACAGACCGCAACTCGCGGCTTCCTGCCCGGTAAGCTGGCCTTTACCCATGTTGCCCTTGTTAACCGCGGCAAGCATGATGCCTGCAACGCAGCCCACAAGTCCGAACGTCCCGACGCCCGCGCTGCCGGCAGCCGCCGGGGTGGCGACGATCGCAGCATTGGCATTGATTGAAGAGAACGCCAGCGTCACAGCGACAGCGACGACAGCAAGTTTAGACCTAATCATAAAGTATCCTCCCTAGAAGCCGCGAGACGAATAGTATCAGACAGCTTGCTAGTTAGAAAAGATAGAATAACTTAATGCCTTTTCGCGTTCGTTTCTGTGTTTGCCGCGGCAAAGCGCCATGGACTGGGCCCTGATCGAATCCCTATTTGTCGCTTTGATGCCAAGCGAAGCGACGCTATGGCTGCTTAGCTATATTATTGCGATGCT
>JBGFSD010000006.1:0-102784 GCA_041694745.1 Pseudomonadota bacterium | reverse complement strand
TTTTCCGGCGTGGTCTATCACGCAAGCTATCTGCGCTTCATGGAGCGCGGCCGCACGGATTTCCTGCGGCTTCTCGGCGTCGATCACCGCGCGCTGTTCGAGGAAGCAGGCAAGGAGGCGCCGGGCTTCGCCTTCGTGGTGCGCTCGATGCAGATCGAATACTTGAAGCCCGCGCACATGGACGACGTGCTGACGATTGTCACGTCTCCCGCCGAAATCGCAGGGGCGTCGCTGACGCTGAAACAGGAAGTGTTCCGAGGCGACACGCTGCTCTTGGAAGCCATGGTCAAGGCCGCATTCGTGTCGGGCGGCCGCGCGCGGCGCATTCCCGAGGCGCTCCGGAAAGCCATGTCGCCGGAAGGCCTGTCGTCTCGCTAACCTATTGTTAACCGTGTAAGCCCTTCTCTCTGTGGCGCGACCCGCGAGGCCGCGCCCCAGTTTGGACAGATTCAGTGCCGTATTGACGGGACCAGGCGAGAGCGGGTGCAGGGCAAGCCGAATTGCCGTCCTCTGCGCGAGAAGTTCCGCACGCTTCACCCCAATCCCGAATGCGCGCTGCGCGACGCGATCCTGATCGCCGCAACGCAAAGGACGTTCGATGGCCGACCTTCTCAATCAATTCCTGAGCGAGCTCTCGCTCTGGCTCACATTCGGATTGCCGGATTTCGTTGCGCAGGCCGCGCCGACGCCGCCGGTCACGCAGGAGAACATTTCCGCGCCGGTGAACATCTCGCTTTGGGCGCTGTTCTGGCAGGCGCATCTCGTCGTCAAGGCGGTGATGATCGGGCTCCTGATCGCCTCGGTGTGGGTCTGGGCCATCGTGATCGACAAGACCATTCTCTACGCCCGTACGCGGCACCAGATGGACCGCTTCGAGCAGGCGTTCTGGTCGGGCGAAAGCCTCGAGGATCTTTACCGCAATCTCTCCGCCAAGCCCGCGCATGCCATGGCCGCGCTTTTTGTAGCGGCGATGCGCGAGTGGAAGCGCACTTATGAGGGCGGGGGCAAGGCGATCGGCACGCTGACCCAGCGCATCGAGAAGGTGATGAACGTCACCATCACCCGCGAGGTCGACCGGCTCGAGCGCAGGCTCCTGGTGCTCGCGACCGTCGGCTCGGCCGGTCCCTTCATCGGCCTGTTCGGCACGGTCTGGGGCATCATGACGAGCTTCCAGTCGATCGCGGCGTCTAAAAATACGAGCCTCGCGGTGGTCGCGCCCGGCATCGCGGAAGCGCTTTTTGCCACCGCCATGGGGCTGATCGCCGCCATACCGGCGACCATTTTCTACAATAAGTACATCTCCGAGGTGAACCGTCTCGCGCAGCGCATGGAAGGCTTCGCCGATGAGTTCTCCGCGATCCTGTCGCGGCAGGTGGACGAGAATTCCTGAGGGTCGATGATGGGTGCTAGCGGGTCTTTCGGCTCCGGATCGGGCAGGCAGTCGTCGCGGCTGCGCGGCCGCGGCGTGAACGCGGAGATCAACGTGACGCCCTTCGTCGACGTCATGCTGGTGCTGCTGATCGTGTTCATGATTTCGGCGCCGCTGCTCACGGTCGGCGTGCCGATCGATCTGCCGCAGAGCCAGGCGAAATCGCTCGACCAGGAGCGCGAGCCGCTCACGCTTTCGGTGAACGACAAGGGCCAGGTGTTCTTGCAGAACACCGAGATCAAAATCGAGGAACTGGTCGATAAACTGAAGGCGGTGGCCAAGCAGGGCACCGAGGAGCGCATCTATGTGCGCGGCGACAAGAAGGTCGATTACGGAACGGTGATGCGGGTGATGGGCCGCCTGCAGGCCGCGGGCTACCGCAAGGTCGCGCTCGTCACCGAAGTGGAAGGATCCTGATCTCGAGACATGCGCCCCGGCTTCACGATCTCGACTGCATTTCACGCCGTCATTCTCGGCTGGGGCCTGATTCACTTCGCCTCCGTGAAGCCGGCCGAGGCGCCGCCGGTCGACTCGCTGCCGATCGATCTGGTTTCGATCTCCGACATCACGAAATCGAAGCAGGGCAGCCTCAAGGCCGAGAAGCAGCCCGAGCCGGAGAAGCAGGTCGAGAAAAAAGCCGAGCCTAAAGAGAAGGTGGATCCGAGCCTGCCGGTGAAGCAGAAGGAAGTGAAGTCGACCCCGCCGCCGGCACCCGCCGAGCAGAGCGAAAAGAAAGAAGAGCCGAAGAAGGAGGAGCAGGCCAAGCCCGATCCGGCTCCGTCCGAGGACGCGATCGCGAAGAAGCTCGAAGAGCAGAAGAAAGTCGAGAAGAAGAAAGAGACGCCGAAAAAGGTCGTCAAGGAAAAGGCGCCGCCGGTGAAGACGAAGCACAAATTCGATCCCGACCGGATCGCCGAACTCCTGGACCGCCGCGCGCCGTCGCGGAAGGAAAATACCGGCGAGCAGAAATCGGTCTCGAATCTGGGCACCCCGAAGGGGCAGGACCAGACGCTTTCGATGAGCGAACTCGACGCTTTCCGGCGGCAGGTCGAGAAGTGCTGGAACGTCCTGCCGGGCGCGGGCAATCTGGACCGGTCGCGTGTGGAACTGCGGATCACGTTGAATCCGGACGGCACGCTGGCTTCGCAGCCGCAGGTTTACAAGGCGGCGACCGGGCCCAATGCGCAGGCGACATCGGAAAGCGCGGTTCGTGCAGTGCTCAACTGCGGGCCGTATAAGATGTTCAGACCCCAGACTTACGCCAGCTGGAAGGACATGATCGTCGGCTTCGAGCCGAATTCCGGCAGCTACTGATTAGGTTGGATTGAAGAGGACAGAACGCCGATGACGTTCGCATTTTCCCGTCGCAAACTTTTGCTGGGAGCCGGCAGCACTGCGGCGATCGCGCTCGCGGGTCCCCGGCTCGCGTCCGCGCAGACGCGCATCGACATCACCCGGGGCACCGTGCAGCCGCTGCCGATCGCGATCACGGACTTCGTCGGCGATCAGGAGACCGGCCGCAACATCACGGGCGTGATTACGAATAACCTGCGCCGCTCCGGCCTGTTCGCGCCGATCGATCCCGGCGCCTTCATCGAACGCATCGCCAGCATCGACGTCGCGCCGAGGTTTCAGGACTGGCGCGTGATCAACGCGCAGACGCTGGTCATGGGCCGCGTGCAACGGCAGGGCGACGGCCGCTTTCAGGTCGCGTTCCGGCTCTGGGATATTTCCGCCGGCCAGTACCTGATCGGCCAGCAATATCTCACCCAGCCGGAAAACTGGCGGCGTATCGCGCACATCATTTCCGACCAGATCTATCAGCGTCTCACCGGCGAGAAGGGCTATTTCGACACCCGCATCGTCTTTATCGACGAGACCGGCCCCAAGGATCAGCGCCGCAAGCGCCTCGCAATCATGGATCAGGACGGCGCGAACGTGCGCTACCTAACGCGCGGCGAGGAACTCGTGCTGACGCCGCGCTTCAGCCCGACCAATCAGGACATCGCCTACATGTCCTACGGCCGCGGCGACCAGCCGCCGCGCGTGGTGCTGATGAACATCGAAACCGGTCAGCGCGAAGTGCTCGGCGATTTCCCGAACATGGCGTTCAGCCCGCGCTTCTCGCCGAACGGCCAGTCCGTGATCATGAGCTTGCAGCAGCAGGGGGCGTCGAACATCTATTCGATGGACGTCCGCAACAAGCGCATCGTCCGCCTGACGACAACGCCCGCCATCGACACCGCGCCGTCCTACTCCCCGGACGGGCAGCAGATCGTATTCGAGTCGGACCGCGGCGGTTCGCAGCAGCTCTATGTGATGAACGCCGACGGCTCGAACCAGCGCCGCATTTCGCCGCCTGGCGAAGGCCGCTTCTCGACGCCGGTGTGGTCGCCGCGCGGCGACGTGATTGCGTTCACGAAGCAGGGCGGCGGCTCGTTCGCGATCGGGGTCATGCGTCCCGACGGCTCCGGCGAGCGCATTCTCACCGAGGGGTTCCACAACGAAGGGCCGACCTGGTCGCCGAACGGCCGCGTCTTGATGTTCTTCCGCGATCCGGGCGGCAACGCAGGCCCGAAGCTCTATACGGTCGATCTCACCGGCTACAACGAGTTGCAGGTTCCGACCCCGGCCTATGCTTCGGATCCGGCCTGGTCGCCGCCGCTGTCGTAATTTCTTTCATTCGTCATGGCCGGGCTCGTCCCGGCCATCCACGTCTTGACGGCGTTGAAAATTTGTAAGGCGTGGATGCCCGGCACAAGGCTTGTGCTCGGGCCGGCGAAGCCGGACCCGAGTGCCGGGCATGACGAGGGAACCCGGTTCCCGTTTACCTCCCGCTAACCACGGTCGGCGGAATCGGCCCGAAAATTCCTTGTTTGCGCGCCCTGACGGCGCCGCAAAGATTTCGTCAAGGTTGATGGAATATTCGAAATTCGAGGGGTTTTCGACCGGTCGAGGCTGAGCGGCCGGTCTCCAGTGGGAATTTAGGAGTAAGCGGTATGACGAGTGTGATGCGGCTCGTTCGCGGTGCGCGCCTGGCGTCGCTCTTTGCGCTGATGCTCGCGGTCGCGGCCTGTTCGACGAACCAGAATGCGAACGACCCGAACAATCCGAATGCGGCCGCGCCTCCGGGCAGCGCCCAGGATTTCGTCGTCAACGTGGGCGACCGCGTGTTCTTCGAAAGCGACCAGTCGGATCTGACGCCGCAGGCGCGCGCGACGCTCGACAAGCAGGTGCAGTGGCTGCAGCAGTATCCGCAATATACCTTCACGATCGAAGGGCACGCCGACGAGCGCGGCACTCGCGAATACAACATCGCGCTCGGCGCGCGCCGCGCGCAGACGGTCCGCGATTATCTGGCCTCGCGCGGCATCAATGCCGCCCGGATGCGAACGATCTCCTACGGCAAGGAGCGTCCGGTCGCGGTCTGTAACGACATCTCCTGCTGGTCGCAGAACCGCCGCGCGGTGACGGTGCTGAACAGCGCGCCGGGCAGCTGACGAATACCGCTTTCTGTCTCTGCGCATAACAAAACCGGCGTTCCTTGGAGCGCCGGTTTTTGCGTTTTGCGGCCGGCCCTACTTTGGGCCAAAACGGGTTCCATCGGTCTGGCATGATCCTGCTACGCAGCCTGTTCCCGGTCGCGCTCGCCGCCCTGCTCGCGGTGCAGCAGGCACAGGCGCAGATATTTCCGTTCGGCAACCGGCAGGAACAGCCGGTGCCGCCCGCCAACATGCAGGGCGACAGCGATCTGTCGATCCGGGTCGAGCGGCTGGAGGCGCAGCTTCGCCAGCTGACCGGACAACTCGAACAGCTCCAGTTCCAGAATCAGCAACTGCAGCAACAACTGCAGGCCTTGGGCGGCAACAACCCGGCACAGCCGCCGCAGCGTCCGGTACGTCCGCAGCAGCAGAGCGTGATGCCGCCTCCTTTGCAGCAGCAGAATGTGCCGCCGGTGCAGCAGCAGAATCCGAGCCGCACGGGCGATGCGTTCGATCCGAGCAGCGATCCCAATGCGCCCGGCCGGCCGCGTAACCTCGGCCAGATTCCGCCGCAGCAGCAGTACCAGCAGAACGCGCCGCAAGGCCCGCAGGGTCCGATGGTGCTCTCCCCGCATCAGCCCCCAGATCAGAACTTGCCGCCGCCGCAGCAGAACCCGGGGCCGCCGCAACAGCAGCAGGCCGTGCTGCCGCCTTCGAACAGCCCCAAGGACGCCTACGACCTCGCCTACGGCTATGTGCTGCGCCGCGATTATGCACTGGCGGAGCAGAGCTTCCGGGCTTTCCTCGACCAGCATCAGGGCGACCGCAATGTGCCGCTTGCGACCTACTGGTACGGCGAGAGCCTCTATCAGCAGAAAAAGTACAACGAGGCCGCGAACGTCTTCCTCGACATCTACAAGCAATATCCGCAGAGTCAGCGTGCGCCGGATTCGCTCCTGCGCCTCGGTCAGTCGCTCGCACAGCTGGGCAATCGGGACGGCGCTTGCGGTTCGCTCGGCGCGGTGCTTTCGAAGTATCCGAAAGCGTCGGCCAGCGTGAAGAAGAACGCCGAGGATGAGCAAAAAAGGCTCCGTTGCTGACAACGCCCCGGTCGCGGAGAGCGAACTCCCCGCGCTGTTCGACGATTTCGCAAATTCCAGAAAGACGCTGCTCGCCGTTTCCGGCGGGCCGGATTCGACCGCGCTCCTCGTGCTTGCCGCGCGCTGGCGCGCGAAACGGGCGAACGGCCCGGACCTGATCGCGGCGACGATCGATCACAAGTTGCGTGCGGCTGCAAAGGCCGAAGCGAAAGCGGTCGCGAAGCTCGCGGGAAAACTCGGCATTCCCCATCGCATTCTCGAATGGAAAGGCAGAAAGCCGGCGACCGGCGTGCAGGAGGCGGCGCGCGAGGCACGCTTTGCAATGTTTTCCGCGCTCGCCAAGGAAATCGGCGCCGACACCCTGATGACCGCGCACACACGCGACGATCAGGCGGAAACAGTCCTGCACCGCATGGGCCGCGGCTCCGGCATCGGCGGGCTTGCCGGCATTCGGCGCGTGCACCAGCGCGACGGAATTTTCCTCGTGCGGCCCTTTCTGGATCTGCCGAAAGCGCGGCTGGTCGCGACGCTCAAGAAGTTGCGTATTCCATTTGCGAGCGATCCCACCAACAAGGATGCAAAATACCTGCGCGCGCGGCTGCGAAAGCTCGCGCCGCTGCTCGCGGAGGAAGGGATTTCGTCGGCCAATCTCGCGCTGATGGCCAAGCGCCTCGCCCGGGCCAACGCCGCGCTCCATCGCCTCGCGGATGAGGCGGCTTTCGCACTCCGCATGGACCGGCTCGAGGGCCGCGCCTTCGAGGCGCGCGGCTTCTTCCTGATGCCGCAAGAGCTTTCGATCCGAATGCTGCGTGCAGCCGTCGATGCAGAAGGCACCGAGGGACCGGCGGAGCTTGCCAAGGTCGAAGCGCTTTATGAGGCGCTGGCTGAGGCCCACCTTTCCGGAGCGGACATGAAGCGGACGCTCGCGGGCGCGCTTGTGACGCTTTCGAAGGCGGCACTCGATGTCGCAGCCGCACCGCCGCGAAAACCGGCTTCCGGCAAGGCAAGAAAAGCCCGAACCGCCTGAAACCAAAGGCGCATTTCCCGGTCTTTAACCCTGGTGTTCCCTTGGCAATGCGGGGGGTCGCGCCTACATTCCAACGTAAACCGGCTTTAATCGGCCTCGGCTAGGATCGGCGTCTTGAAAATTCCTGCCCAAGGCTCCGCGAAAGGTCTTTCATGAATACCAACCTGCGGAATTTCGCCCTCTGGGTGATCATCGTTCTCTTGCTGCTGGCATTGTTCTCGCTGTTTCAGAACCCACAGCAGCGGCAGGCGACGAACGATATTTCGTTTTCCCAGCTTCTGACCGAGGTGGATGCCGGGAAGGTCCGGGATGTCGTGATCCAGGGTCACGAGATCACCGGCACCTTTACCGATGGCCGCACGTTCCAGACCTATGCGCCGAACGACCCGTCGCTGATCTCGCGCCTATACGGCAAGAATGTCGCGATCACCGCGAAGCCGCAGGGCGAGCAGGTGCCGTGGTTCGTATCCTTGCTGATTTCCTGGCTCCCGTTCATCGCGCTGATCGCGGTGTGGATTTTCCTCTCGCGCCAGATGCAGGGCGCGGGCGGCAAGGCGATGGGCTTCGGCAAGTCGCGCGCCAAGATGCTCACCGAAGCGCATGGCCGCGTGACGTTCGAAGACGTCGCCGGCGTGGACGAAGCGAAGTCCGATCTCGAGGAGATCGTCGAGTTTCTGCGCGACCCCGGCAAGTTCCAGCGCCTCGGCGGACGCATTCCCCGCGGCGTGTTGCTGGTCGGGCCTCCGGGCACCGGCAAGACCCTGATCGCGCGCGCGGTCGCGGGCGAGGCCAACGTTCCCTTCTTCACGATCTCCGGCTCCGACTTCGTCGAAATGTTCGTGGGCGTCGGTGCGTCGCGCGTGCGCGACATGTTCGAGCAGGCGAAGAAGAACGCGCCGTGCATCATTTTCATCGACGAAATCGACGCGGTGGGCCGCCATCGCGGTGCTGGCTTAGGCGGCGGCAACGACGAGCGCGAGCAGACATTGAACCAGTTGCTGGTCGAGATGGATGGCTTCGAGGCGAACGAAGGTATCATCCTGATCGCCGCGACCAACCGTCCCGACGTGCTCGACCCAGCGCTCTTGCGTCCGGGCCGCTTCGACCGTCAGGTCGTAGTGCCGAATCCGGACGTCACCGGCCGCGAGCAGATCCTGAAGGTTCATGTCCGCAAGGTGCCCATCGCGCCCGACGTCAATCTCAAGACGGTCGCGCGCGGCACGCCCGGTTTCTCCGGCGCCGATCTTGCGAACCTCGTCAACGAAGCGGCGCTCATGGCCGCGCGCCGCAACAAACGCATGGTCACGCAGCACGAGTTCGAAGACGCGAAAGACAAGGTGATGATGGGCGCGGAGCGCCGCTCGCTGGTTATGACCGAGGAAGAGAAGCTGCTCACCGCCTATCACGAAGGCGGTCACGCGCTGGTCGCGCTCAACGTCAAAGCGACCGATCCGGTGCATAAAGCGACCGTGATCCCGCGCGGCCGCGCCCTCGGCATGGTCATGCAGTTGCCGGAGCGCGACAAACTTTCCATGTCTTATGAGCAGATGACCTCGCGCCTTGCGATCATGATGGGCGGCCGCGTCGCCGAGGAACTGATCTTCGGCCACGACAAGGTCACGTCCGGCGCGCAGTCCGACATCGAGCAGGCGACCCGCCTCGCCCGCATGATGGTCACGCGGTGGGGCTTCTCGAAGGAACTCGGCACGGTGGCCTACGGCGAGAACCAGGAGGAAGTCTTCCTCGGTCACTCCGTCTCGCGCCAGCAGAACATCTCGGAGGCGACTGCGCAAAAGATCGACTCGGAAGTGCGCCGCCTGGTCGAAGCCGGTTATGTTGAGGCGAAGAAGATCATCGAGGAGAAGCGCGACCAGCTTGAAGTCCTCGCCAAGGGTCTGATCGAATACGAAACGCTTACAGGCGACGAGATCAAGGATCTGCTTGCAGGCAAGCCGCCGGTGCGCGGCGAAGCGGCGGAAGCGCCCGCGCCGCGCTCGACCGCCGTGCCGAAGGGCAGCCGCCCGCGCCGCGGCGATGCGAGCGGGCCGATGGAGCCGCAGCCGCAGTCGTGACGCGCGCTCAGCATGAAAGAAGGAAAATACCCGGCTCGCGCCGGGTTTTTTCTTGTTTGCGGTAGGCCGGTACTGGTGCGCGGGTTGCCAGCGTGCGGCGTGGGTTGGAAGCTAGCGCTGTTCCTAGGCTGGATAAAACTGGGAGGACCAGACGATGTCATTCCGCTCATCGCCGTTCGCAATCCCGGCGCTTGCTGCCGCCGTACTTCTCAATTCCAGTGAGCCGTCATTCGCCAACCGCGCTGCCGCCGATGCCTGCGCCGCCAAGCTCTCGCCGGATGCAAAAGCCGTTTATGCCGCGACCATCGGTTCGGTGAAGCCGGGCGTCGATCTTACCGCGGTCGTAACGGCAAAGACGCGCGATCTCGTGATGGCGGGCAAGCTCAGCCGCGGCAACGCGCGGCCGGCCGCGGAGGCGGCGGGCACCTGTCTGAAACAGGCGGCGCAATAGGTCCGTTTTCAAGCCGCGAATACGGTGCTTCCGGGTACGCAAGGCCGGCGTTGACCGGTTGTGAGTTGCCATTTTTTCGATGCCGCGAACCCCGGCATCGTCGGCAGGACATGCTTGCCTGCCGGCTGGCGAGAATTTTTGAGCGGCGCTGATCTGCATCAAGGTACAGGCGCGGCAAGCGGGCGACGATATTTTGCTTGGAGTCCCCCATGGCCATTCCCGCCGCGCTATCACGCCGCCGCGATTATGAAGGCCCGGTGCTGCTTTCCGCCGGGTTCCGTCCGTTCTTTCTCGCGGCGTCCATATGGGCGGCCTTTGGCGTGGCGCTTTGGGTTCCCGTTTACTTGGGAATGATCGCGCTGCCTGCGCGGCTAAGCCCGCTAGAGTGGCACATCCACGAAATGCTCTACGGCTATACCGCGGCCGCGATCGCCGGCTTTCTGCTGACCGCGATTCCGAACTGGACCGGAAGACTGCCGGTGAACGGAATGCCGCTCGCTGCGCTCGCGGCTATCTGGCTCGCAGGAAGAATCGCGATGCTGGCGCCGCCCGTCGCGGGAACGGTGGCGGCGGCGGCGATCGACATCGCGTTTCTGGCGTCGCTGTTCGCGCTCGCTGCCCGCGAAGTCTTTGCCGGGAAAAACTGGCGCAACCTGCGTGTGCTTGCGATCGTGGGCGTCTTGATCGCAGGCAATGTCGTCTTTCACTATGAAACGCTCAGCGCCGGACGGGCCGATTACGGCGTGCGAGTCGCGATTGCATCGGTAATCGGACTGATCATGCTGATCGGCGGCCGCATCGTGCCGAGTTTCACCCATAACTGGCTCGCAAAGAACCGGTCCGGGCGGCTGCCGAAGCCGTTCTCGACATTCGATGCCGCGGCAACGCTTGTCGCAGCCGTCGCGCTGGCCTGCTGGATCGCGGCTCCCGGCCAGCCGCTGAGCGGCGGTGCCTTGCTCGTTGCCGGAGCGCTCCATCTGCTGCGGCTTCTGCGCTGGGCCGGCGACCGCACGCTCGCCGATCCGCTCGTCTTCGTGCTGCATGTCGCCTACGCATTCGTACCTGCGGGGTTCCTCCTGATCGGCACATCTGCATTCTCCGACGCTGTGCCGGCGAGCGCCGGCATCCACGCGTGGACCGCGGGCGCCGTCGGCCTGATGACGCTTGCGGTGATGACGCGCGCAAGTCTGGGCCACAGCGGACGGCCGCTTGCGGCTTCCCGGGCGACGCAGGTCATCTACGTCTTCGCGGTACTGGCTGCCGCTGCGCGTATCTCAGCCGCCTTCGAAGGCGGCCTGTTCCTGCTTTATTTCTCGGCGCTGGCCTGGATCGCGGCCTTCGGCGGTTTTGCGCTCGTCTACGGGCCGCTACTGATCGGCAAGCCGCCAGCGTGGCAGGGGCGGGTACGTTGACTAGAACGCGCAGCCTGCGACGTCGCTCGCCTCGAGTCTAAAGATCCGGTCGTCGCTGCCGAGCTTCGCGCCGAAGAACTCCGAAAGCTTGCCGGCCCGATCGCGGATCGTCAGCGCATTGTCGCCCGATCGGGTGATGTAGAAATCCTTTGCGGTGTCGTGCTCGGCCTTTACCGGACAGGTATAGGCATAGCGATCCGGATAGCACTTCGCGGTCTGCGTGAATTTCTTGCCGTCCTTGGTTTCGACTCTGAACGTCAGATCGTAGCCGGGCGCATCCTTGTGTACGTCCTTGCCGCCTGCCGCCTGCCGCCTTCAACAGCGCGATCCGCCTCACGGTCTGCTGCGGATGCTTCTTCAGATGCGCGTCGTCATAGGCGCGTAAGTAGCAAACGGCATCTTCCGTCGCGAAGCGTACACGGAGCGCCTTGCCCATCTTCGCAAAAGACGGCTTCACGGCTTCACGCAGCGCCGCGCATTGCACGAGCGGAAGCGGCTCGAGCCGGAAGACCCTGTCGTCCGCACCGGGCGAGAAGAACACCGGGTTCTCGGACTCTTCCTCCGATGCGCCGCAGCCACCGATCAGCACGAAGCCGTTGTTCGTCAGAAGCAGGCTCTGCTGGCGCGGCTGCAGGTCGAAGGAGCCGCCGTCGCAGTCGATCCCACAGCGCGTGACATGCCCGTCCGCAGACCTGCTGCAGTTCAGCGTATTCCAGAAGAGTCCCTTGCGGTTCCTGAAACGCACGAAGGCGCTGACGTTAACGCTGCCGCTCTCGCCGTCGCGCCTGAGAATCTCTTCGCGCGTGAGCGGCTCTTCTTCCGTGTTCTGATCGGGGTCGAGGTCGCGGAAAATGTGCAGCGATGCGACCGATTGCTTGGGGCGAAGATTCAAATGCATGTCGCCGTAGACACGGCCGAAACAGGCTTCCTTGCCGGCCGGGAAATGGTCGGGGAGCGGAGGCTTGCTTTCCTGCGCGCTGCCGCTTGCCGCCGAGGCGAGCAGGACTGCAGCGAGGACGGCAAGCTTTGCGATCGGCATGGTTATTCTCTTATTTTCTGAAGCGGTACCCCGCCGAACCCTAGCCGAAAAGAAGGCTGCCGGCGCAGCGTTAACATCGCTCACAATTTTTGAAGGTATGTGGATATAGGCCGCACTGGCTTTCGCTCGCGGAGGAGCGTATCTCGTCCCGGCTGGCAGAGGCCCTGAACGGGCAAGGTTAATGGCGAAAAAGCATTTCGGAACAGACGGCATTCGCGGCCGCGCGAACCGCGTGATCACGCCCGAACTGGCCCTGAAGGTCGGGCAGGCCGCAGGTCTCATGTTCCTGAACGGCGAACACCGTCACCGCGTCGTGATAGGCAAGGACACGCGGCTTTCCGGCTACATGATCGAGACCGCGCTGGTCGCGGGCTTCACCTCGGTCGGCATGGACGTGTTCCAGCTCGGTCCGATGCCGACGCCGGCGGTTGCGATGCTCACGCGCTCCATGCGCGCCGACCTCGGCGTGATGATCTCGGCCTCGCACAACCCCTATGACGACAACGGCATCAAACTGTTCGGACCGGACGGCTACAAGCTCACCGACGCGATCGAGCAGGAAATCGAAAACCTGATCGAAAGCGATCTTACGAAGCGGCTTGCGCAGCCCGCCAGTCTCGGCCGCGCCAAGCGCATCGACGGCGTGCAGGACCGCTATATCGAATTCGCCAAGCGCACGCTGCCGCGGAATCTCTCGCTCGAGGGCCTGCGCATCGTGGTCGATTGCGCGAACGGTGCGGCCTACAAGGTCGCGCCAGCGGGGCTGTGGGAACTCGGTGCGGAGGTCATTTCGATCGGCGTCGATCCCGACGGCTTCAATATCAACCGCGACGTCGGCTCGACCGCGCCGGAAGCGCTTTCGGCCAAGGTGCGCGAGATGCGCGCCGACATCGGGATTGCGCTCGACGGCGACGCCGACCGCGTCGTGATCGTCGACGAAAAGGGCCATCTCGTCGACGGCGACCAGCTGCTCGCACTGATCGCGGAGCGTTTTCGCGCCGAGGGCCTGCTTGCCCGTGACGGCGTGGTCGCGACCGTGATGTCCAATCTCGGGCTCGAGCGCTATTTCGAGAGTCTCGGCATCGGGTTCGTGCGCACGCCGGTCGGCGACCGCTATGTGCTCGAGAAAATGCGGGAGACCGGCTACAACGTGGGCGGCGAGCCCTCCGGACACATTATTCTCTCCGATTATGCCACCACCGGCGACGGCTTCGTCGCGGCCCTCCAGGTGCTCGCGATGGTGAAAAAATCGGGCCAGCCGGTTTCCGAAGTCTGTCACCGTTTCGATCCGTTGCCGCAGGTGATGAAGAACGTGCGCTATTCCTCCGGCAAGCCGCTGGAGAACGCCTCGGTGACCAGCGTGATCGACGCGGCGCAGCGCCGTCTCGGCAAGACCGGGCGCCTCGTGATTCGACCCTCGGGCACCGAGCCTGTGATCCGGGTCATGGCGGAAGGCGACGACCGCGAGCTCGTCGAGGAAGTCGTCGATGTGATCGTCGCGGCGGTTGCGAAGGCTGCGGCGTAAGCGCGCCGTGCGGTCTTAACTGCACGGCAACTTCTTCTTCATCGTTCAGTAACCACGTTTAAGCGGCGTTAACTGCTTAGCTAACGCGCGTTAACAAACGCGCGCGCAACGCATTGTGTTTGCTGTTCCGCCGGCGGCCGCGCGCAACGATCATTAAAAATCACGGTTAAGAGTTAAGGTTAAGCGCTCTTTAAATAGTCGCTGCGATATTCGCGCCGTCAGTAACAGGCGCGAGCACGAACCTGAGTCCGCTCACGCCTTCGAGAAAAGGATTCTGTGAGATGGGCAGCGTTCGTATTGCCGCTCTTGCCGCCGTTGCGGCGGTTACCTTCAGCGCCGGTGTTGCGCTTGCGGCCGACTATTCTCCGCCGCCGCCGCAACCCTGTCCTCCGCACAACCCCTACGGCCCGCCTCCGCCGCCGCACTGCTACACGCCGCCGCCTCCGCCGCCTCCGGTGATCCATGAGTTCGGCGGCTGGTACATCCGCGGCGATATCGGCATGACCAATCAGGCCGTGAATGCGCTCGATAACGCGCTTTATGCGAGCGCAACCGATCTGCGTATCATCGACAAGAACTTCGAGTCGGGAATGCTGTTCGGTCTAGGCGTCGGCTACAAATGGAATAGCTGGCTTCGTTTTGACGTCACCGCCGAGTATCGCGGCGAGACCGGCTTCCACGGCATGGACACTTATGATTTCGGCGGTCCCGCTTTCAACAATTACACCGCCAAGAAGTCCGAGTGGCTTTATCTCGCCAACATCTATGCCGATCTCGGCACCTGGAGCGGTGTCACGCCCTTCGTCGGTGTGGGCATCGGCTTTGCCCGCATTGGCATTCACAGCTTCCGCGACGCCGGTATCGATCCGGGCACGGGCAACGCAACGCTTGCGTTCGCGGAGTCCGACTACAAATGGAATTTCGCCTGGGCGCTGCATGCAGGCCTCGCTTACGAGGTGACGAAGAATCTCACGATCGAGTTCGCGTATCGCTATACCTATCTCGGCGACGGCCAGAGCGGCGACATCATCGCCTATGACGGCACCAATGCGATCCGCAATCCGATGCTGTTCAAAGGCATTGACTCCCACGATTTGAAGCTCGGCGTTCGCTACCTCTTCGCGACAGCGCCGACCCAGCAGTACCAGGTGCAGCAGGTGTTCCAACCGCTGATGCGCCGGTTCTGACCAACGCGATTCGAAGCCGGCGCGCTCGATCGCTTCGCCGGTTTCCAGGAATGACAAGGTTCCCGCGAGCGCGCGGTGTGTAGAAAGGTATCTCGTATGAAAAAGTTCGCTCTCGCTGTCGCTGCTGCGATTTCGCTTTCGATCTCTTCCGGTCCCGCCAACGCGGCCGATGCGCCGCCGCCGATCGTGCAGGCGCCGCCGGTCCCCTGGGTCGAACTCGGCTCCGACTGGTATCTGCGCGGCGACTTCAGCTATCGCATGTTCGACGTCTCCGGCGCGGCCGGGCCGGAAGACGCCGCCGCGCTCGGCGTCGGTGTAGGTTACAACTTCTCGAACTGGCTGCGCGGCGACGTCACGCTCGACTACCAGTTCGGCAGCCGTTTCTCGGTGCTCGACAATCCGATCGTGGCCGGACAGAAGCTGTGGTCCTCGGCGCTCTTTGCCAACGGCTATGTCGATCTCGGCACCTGGTATGGCGTGACACCTTATGTCGGCGCCGGCGTCGGCGCGGCTTACAACTATCTCGACGAAGGCCGCTGGAATTTCGCCTGGGCGGCAATGCTGGGCGCGGCCTATCACCTCTCGACCAATCTCTCGGTCGATTTCGGCTATCGCTACGCCGACCTCGGCAGCGCGGTTGCGCTCACCGGCGCGCTGGTCGATGTCACTGCACACGAGTTCAGGGTGGGCTTCCGCTACAAGCTCGACTGAGTTTTGAAGAACGCGGGTTGGCTCTCGCGGTAAGACTGGCCCGGCTCGAAAGAGCCGGGCCTTTTTCGTTTGCATCCCTTCCATTCCGGAAAATTGCTGCAGCGCACTTGACCGGCCAGAAACTTCTGCTATTGGCGGCGGCGGGACACCCCTCCCCAACGAGGGGCTTCTATCTGGAAGGATAGGTCAGATGACACAGCCTGCCGCGCGCCCGCGCGTAAACCATTTTTCCTCCGGCCCCTGCGCCAAGCGCCCGGGGTGGAATCTCCAAAACCTCGAAAAAGCACTGGTCGGCCGCTCGCACCGCTCGAAGCCGGGCAAGGCGCGTTTGAAATACGCGATCGAGCTCACGCGCGAAGTGCTCGGCGTGCCCGCCACCTACAAGATCGGCATTGTGCCGGCCTCCGATACCGGCGCCGTGGAAATGGCGCTGTGGTCGCTCCTGGGTGCGCGCGGAGTCGAGGTATTGGCGTGGGAATCGTTCGGCGAAGGCTGGGCGACCGACGTCGTGAAGCAACTGAAGCTGAAAGACGCGAAGATCACCAAGGCGCCTTACGGCGAACTGCCCGATCTCGCAAAGGTCGATTTTACGAACGATGTGATTTTCACCTGGAACGGCACGACCTCGGGCGTGCGCGTGCCGAACGCGGACTGGATTCCGGCAAACCGCGAAGGCCTCACGATCTGCGACGCGACCTCGGCTGCGTTTGCGCA
This sequence comes from Pseudomonadota bacterium, assembly GCA_041694745.1. Taxonomy (GTDB): domain Bacteria; phylum Pseudomonadota; class Alphaproteobacteria; order Rhizobiales; family Xanthobacteraceae. Next base: position 86,635 of record JBGFSD010000006.1, on the reverse strand, counting down.
GAACCTCGATTTTTTGAAGCTCGATGTCGTCACCTATAGCTGGCAGAAAGTACTCGGCGGCGAAGCCGCGCACGGTATGCTCATTCTCTCGCCCCGCGCGGTCGAACGCCTCGAAAGCTATACGCCCGCGTGGCCGTTGCCGAAAATCTTCCGCATGACCAAGGGCGGCAAGCTGATCGAAGGCATCTTCGAAGGCGAGACCATCAACACGCCGTCCATGCTTTGCGTCGAGGACTACATCGACGCACTGGAGTGGGCGAAGTCGGTCGGCGGCCTCAAGGGCTTGCAGACGAGGGCGGATAAAAACTTCGCTGTGCTCGCCAACTGGGTCGCAAAGACCCCGTGGATCGCTTTCCTCGCGAAGAAGGAAGCCGAGCGTTCGAACACTTCCGTGTGCTTCGAGGTCGTCGATCCCGCGATCAAGGCGTTGCCCGCCGACGCGCAGAATGCGTTCGCGAAGCAGCTTGCGTCGTTGCTCGAAAAAGAAAACGTGGCGCTCGACATTGGCCATTATCGCGATGCGCCTCCGGGCCTTCGCATCTGGACCGGCGCCACCATTGAGGCCTCCGACCTCGAGCTGCTCACGCCCTGGCTCGACTGGGCGTTTATGCAGGCCAAGGCCGCGCAGGCGAAGGCGGCCTGAAAACTTCACCTCTCACCCGCCGCGCGCTTTCGCGCGCGGTCTCCCTCTCCCCGCAAGCGGGGAGAGGGGTGGGGTGAGGGGCTCGTTCAAACATTCACAGACATAGCGAGCGACCATCATGGCACCCCGCGTTCTGATCGCAGACAAACTTTCCCCGACCGCCGTGCAGATCTTCAAGGACCGCGGCGTCGAAACCGACGTGAAAACCGGCCTCGATCGCGACGAACTCATCAAGATCATCGGCGACTATGACGGCATCGCCATCCGCTCCGCGACCAAGGTCACCGCCAAGGTGCTGGAAGCGGCGAAGAAGCTGAAGGTCGTCGGCCGCGCCGGCATCGGCGTCGACAACGTCGAAATACCGGCTGCGACCGCCAAGGGCGTGATCGTGATGAACACGCCGTTCGGCAATTCGATCACGACCGCAGAACACGCGATCGCGCTGATGTTCGCGCTCGCGCGCCAGATTCCGGCGGCGGATGCGTCGACGCAGGCGGGAAAATGGGAGAAGAACCGCTTCAACGGCGTCGAAATCACCAACAAGACGCTCGGCATCATCGGTTGCGGCAACATCGGCTCGATCGTGGCCGACCGCGCGATCGGGCTGCGCATGAAGGTAATCGCGTTCGATCCGTTTCTTTCTCCTGAAAGGGCGCTCGATCTCGGTGTGGAGAAAGTCGAACTCGACGACCTTCTTGCGCGTGCCGACTTCATCACCTTCCACACGCCGCTGACCGACAAGACCAGGAATCTACTGGACGCGGCCGCGCTCGCGAAAACCAAGAAGGGCGTGCGCATCATCAATTGCGCGCGCGGCGGGCTCGTCGACGAAAAGGCGCTGCGCGCGGCGCTGGATAGCGGTCATGTCGCGGGTGCGGGCTTCGACGTCTTCGTCACCGAGCCTGCGACAGAGAATCCGCTGTTCGGGCACCCGAACGTGGTCTGCACGCCGCATCTCGGCGCCTCCACTTCGGAAGCGCAGGAAAATGTCGCGATTCAGGTTGCCGAGCAGATGTCGGACTATCTCGTCCGCGGCGCGATCTCGAACGCCGTCAACTTCCCGTCGATAACCGCGGAAGAGGCGCCGCGGCTAAGGCCCTATATCGAGCTTGCCGAGAAGCTCGGCTCGTTCGCGGGCCAGCTCACCGAGACCGGCATCAAGCGCGTGCAGATCACCTATGCCGGCACGGTCGCGACCATGAAGATCAAGGCAATGACGTCCGCCGCAATCGCGGGCCTGCTGCGCCCGAATCTGCGCGACATCAACGTCGTCTCCGCGCCGATCATCGCCAAAGAACGCGGCATCGTCGTCGAGGAGACAACCCGCGAGCAGGTCGGCGACTACGACAGCCTGATCACGGTTTCGGTGACGACCGAGACGCAGACCCGCGCCATCTCCGGCACGGTCTATGCCGACGGCCGCCCGCGCATCGTGAACATCAAGGGCATCCGCATGGACGCCGAGTTCGGCAAGTCGATGATCTACGTCACCAACCAGGACAAGCCTGGCTTCATCGGCCGTTTCGCCTCCACGCTCGGCGACGCCGGCATCAATATCGCGACCATGCATTTCGGCCGCGAGGCGCCGGGCGGCAACGCGATCGCACTGGTCGAGATCGACAGCGTGGCGCCGCCGGAAGTGGTCGAGAAAATCAAGAAGCTGCCGCTGGTGCAGCGCGCGAAACCGCTGACGTTCTAGTTGCTCTTGTCATTCCGGATCGCGGCGGAGCCTGTCATCGGGCGCGCGCAAGCGCGGCCCCTTGGCCGCGTCCGGAATGACAGTCAGACGATCCGCCCGCGCGTCCCGATGAAGATGCCTGAGAGCACGAGCACATAGCCGACGCCGTGGAAGACTTCCGGCCGCTCGCCGAGAAAGAGGATTGCGAGCGCCGAGCCGAAAATCGGAATCAGGTGATAGAACGGTGCCGCGCGGTTCGGGCCGATCAGTTCGATGCCGCGATTGAAGAAGAGATAGGCCAAGAGCGACGGGAAGATCGTGATGTAGGCGAGGATCAGGATCGCCTTCAAGTCCAGTACGAAGGTCCGCCCGATCGCGATCTCTGCGGCATAGGCCGGCGACAGCATCAGCGCCCCTGCGCCGATGGTGAATGCCAGAAAAGAAATCGGGTGAACGTTCGGGCGGCTTTTGATCAGCGTCGCGTAGAACGAATAGACGATCTGCGCCGAGAAGAAGATGATGTCGCCGATGTTGAAGCGGACCGCTTGCAGGGCCGCGAGATCGCCGCGCGTCAGCACGATCAGCACGCCGCCAAGAGAAAGCACGATGCCGACCACCTGCCAGACCGTCAGCCGTTCCCGATAGAGGATGAAGCTCCAGCCCGCGACCAAGAGCGGATGCGCGGACGTGATCAATAGCGCGTTGATCGCCTGGGTATGCTCCAGTCCCCAATAGGCCAGCGAGTTGTATACCGTGATCCCCGCGAGCGTGAGGATCAGCATCACCGGCAGGTGTTTTCTGATCGCCGGCCAGTCGCGCTTCAGGAACGGCCAGGCGAAGGCGATCACGATCAGGAATGCGCCGGTCCAGCGAATGAAGGAAAGCGCGATCGGCGGCACATGGCCGGCGGCGTAACGGCCGAGCACGATGTTGCCCGCCCAGAACACCGAGGTCAACGACAGCAGCAGATAAGGGCGGCCGAAAAAACTGCGGGCGAGAGATTGCATTCGTAAGCCGCCATTGAAGGGAAGGCGGCTCTTACGAAACGGGTTTTGGACGGTCAATGCGCGCGGGTGAGGGGTGGCTATGCACCAGCCTCATCCTGAGGAGGCGGCGAAGCCGCCGTCTCGAAGGATGAGGCGGTTGTCCTCATGGTTCGAGACGCGAGCTCCTCGCCATGAGGATTCTTACTCCCCCGCCACCGGCAGGCTCGTGTTGGCGTAGACGATGCCGCCGTCGACCGCGATGGAGTTGCCGATGACGTAATCGCCGGCGCGCGAGGCGAGGAAAATCGCAATGCCCGCCATGTCCTCGTCGCTGCCGATGCGGCGCGCGGGGATGCGCTTCGAGATTTCGTCGCCGTGATCGCGCGCGGCCTTGTTCATCTCGGAGGCGAAGGCGCCGGGGCAGATCGCGGTGACGCAGATGTTGTCGCGGATCAGCTTCGCGGCGAGGCGCCGCGTGAGATGAATCACCGCGGCCTTGCTCGCCTGATAGGAATAGGTTTCGAGCGGATTTACGGAAAGACCGTCGATCGAGGCGATGTTGATGACCTTGCCGGGGCGCTCTTTCGTGGCGGCGGCTCGCAGCGGTTTCGCGAGCGCCTTGGTCAGAAAGAACAGCGACTTGACGTTGAGGTTCATTACCTTGTCCCAGCCTGACTCGGGAAACTCGTCGAAGTTCGCGCCCCAGGCGGCGCCCGCGTTATTGACGAGAATGTCGATCTTCGGCTCGCGCTTCGTGAGTTCGGCGGCAAGCTGGTTGCAGCCTTCGACCGTGGACATGTCGATCGGCAATGCGATGCATTCGCCGCCATATTTTGCAGTGAGTTCCTTCGCAGTCTGGTCGAGCGGCCCGGCCTTGCGGGCGGTGATGTAAACCTTGCTCGCGCCGTAGGCAAGATAACCGCTCGCGATCATCTTGCCGATGCCGCGCGAGCCGCCGGTGACGACGGCGATGCGGCCTTTGAGCGAGAACAGATTTTCGAACATGAGAAGCCTCCCGGATACCAAACAGCGTCATGCCCGGCACTCGGGTCCGGCTTCGCCGGCCCGAGCACAAGCCTTGTGCCGGGCATCCACGTCTTTCTGAACTGACAGTCTGCAAGGCGTGGATGGCTAGCGCAACTCGGGCTTGCCCGAGTTGCGCAAAATACACAGAGCCCAAGTCGGATAAATCCGACTTGGGTGACAAGCCCGGCCATGACGAGTGTTGAAGTTTCGCTCTGCGGTCAGCCGCGGACGCGCACCGATACCGGCGTCAGCCAGGGATCGGTGAAATCGAAGCCTGCGCCGCGTGCGCTGGTTGCGATATTCGCTTTTTCCAGCCGCGCCTTGAGTGCGTGCGCGGATTTTTTATCCGGCATCTCGAACGTCATCAGCGAAAGTCCAGCGTTGTCCGGCGAGGGCGGCGGGCCGTTTCGGCTGTCCCAGATGTTCGTGCCGAGGTGATGGTGATAGCCGCCGGCAGCGAGAAACTGCGCACCGGGCAGCGTCGCGGTCGGCGCGAATCCGACGATCTCTCCGTAAAACTTTCGCGCCTTCGCGAGATCGTCGGCCTGAAGATGGATGTGGCCGACGCGCGTGCCGTTCTTCATCGGCTGCAATGCGAGCGTTTCAACGCCGTGCTCGGAGAGCAGTCCTTTGAAATCGAGCGGCTTGTTCGCCATCTGCACCTGCTCGCCGCGCCAGCTCCATTCTGCGCGCGGGCGGTCGCGGTAGATCTCAATGCCGTTGTTGTCAGGGTCCCAGATGTAGATCGCTTCCGAGACCAGATGGTCGGCGGCGCCAAGCCTCACGTTGTGCGCGGCGAGCCGCGCAATGGCTGCGCCGAGCGAGGGACGGTCGGGTACGAGGATCGCGACGTGATAGAGCCCGGTTTCTTTGTAATTGCGCGGCGCAATGCCCGGCCGGAAATCAAGCCGCAGCACGTCGGCATCATTGGTGCCCAGCATCGCGGATCGATCGCTCTGCGCCCGCAACACGAACCCGATCCTGTTCACGTAGAAATCGAGCGCGCGGTCGGCGTCGGATACGCGAAGCGCGGCGAGCCCAAGCTGAAATCCGTCCGGCAGCAGTTCGGTCATGGCGGGCTCCTTTGCCGGGACAAATCGGGTTCTCGAGCGCAGGACGCAAGGCTCGCCGCGCATGTAACCCCTTGCAAACAAGCAACATCCACGGCGTCTGTGGAAGCCTGAGGGCCGTTTTTCTTGCCTCGCAGGGGCCGATTGGCTACGAAATTGCGCACACCCCGGCCATCTCTCTGTGCCGGGGTTTCTATTGAGCGGCGTGGAGTAAATCGGTGTCGAATGTGGTGGTCGTCGGCTCCCAGTGGGGCGACGAGGGCAAAGGCAAGATCGTCGACTGGCTCTCGGAGCAGGCCGACGTCGTGGTCCGCTTCCAGGGCGGCCACAATGCCGGCCATACCCTCGTCATCGGCGGAAAAACCTACAAGCTCTCGCTGCTGCCGTCCGGCGTCGTGCGTCCGAACAAGCTTGCGATCATCGGCAACGGCGTGGTGCTCGATCCGCATGCGCTGGTCACCGAGATTGACCGGCTCATGGGGCAGGGGGTCGAGATCTCGCCGAAGAATCTGCGGATTGCCGAAAACACATCTCTCATTCTTTCGCTGCACCGCGAGCTTGACGGTCTGCGCGAGGGCGCCGGCCCGGGCTTGAAGATCGGCACCACCAAGCGCGGCATCGGGCCCGCCTACGAAGACAAGGTCGGCCGCCGTGCGGTCCGGCTCATGGATCTCGCCGAACCTGCGCAACTCGACGCCAAGCTCGACCGTCTGCTCGATCATCACAACGCAATCCGCCGCGGGCTGAAGCTCGAGGAGATCGAGCGCGCAAGCCTGCGCGACGAATTGCTTGCGGTCGCGCCGCGCGTGCTGCCGTTCATGGACCGGGTCTGGCATTTGCTCGACGAGGCGCGCCGCCGCGGCGACCGGATCCTGTTCGAAGGCGCGCAAGGGGCGCTGCTCGACGTCGATCACGGCACCTATCCGTTCGTCACCTCGTCGAACACGGTGGCGGCGCAGGCGGCGACCGGCGCGGGCATGGGACCGAACGCGGTCGGCTATGTGCTCGGTATCACCAAGGCCTACACCACGCGCGTCGGCGAAGGGCCGTTTCCGACGGAACTGAAGGACGAGACCGGCAGGCGGCTCGGCGAACGCGGTCACGAATTCGGGACCGTAACCGGACGTCCGCGCCGCTGCGGCTGGTTCGACGCGGTACTTGTACGGCAGGCGGTTCGCACGGGAGGTATTCAGGGCATCGCGCTCACCAAGCTCGACGTGCTCGACGGCCTGCATCCGCTGAAAGTTTGCGTGGGGTATCGCCTAAAGGGCCACGATATGGATTACTTGCCGGCGAGCCAGGGCGCGCAGGCGCAGGTCGAGCCGGTCTACGAGGAAATCGAGGGCTGGGACTCGTCCACCCGCGGCGCGCGGTCCTGGGCGGATTTGCCTGCGGCGGCGGTCAAATATGTGCGGAGAATCGAGGAATTGATCGACTGCCCGGTGGCGCTGGTTTCGACCAGCCCCGAGCGCGAGGATACGATTCTGGTCCAAAATCCGTTTCAATCATAAGGCAACGATTTCTTGGGTATTGCGTTGAGATAACCGGGGCCAATGACCGATTACCGTCCTCTGCTAGCGCGTGCGATCTCGGCGCTCGACCCGAATACGGGCGAGGCGCGGCGAGCCATCTATGACCGCGCGCGCACGGCGCTCGTCAACCAGCTCCGCGGCATGAATCCGCCGCTTGCCGAGGCCGATATCACCCGCGAGCGTCTTGCGCTCGAAGATGCAATCCGCAAGGTGGAAGGTGAGGCGGCCGCAGTTCCGCCGACAGGCGCGACGCCCCGCGCCGAGCGCCCGCCACGCCCGGATTCTTCCCTGAGCAACGAGCCGCCGCGCAACGCACCCCCGATGCGCAATGCGCCGCCGCCGCGCGGGCATGAGCGTCCCGATGAGGCGCCGCCGGAGTATGCGGACGACGCTGCGCCGTCGCGCGATCCGCGCGCGATGCGCGGTAACGGCCGCCCCGGTCCGCGTGAGGCGGGTCCTCCGCCGCGGCCCGATGCATCGCTGCGTCCGCGCGGAATGCGCGGCAGGAGTCCGGCGGACTATGCCCGCGAGGATGCGCGGAAAGCCACGCGCACCCGGCTTGTCGTCTTCGGCATCATTGCGCTGTTGCTGCTGATCGCCGCCGCCATCGGCTACGTCAATCGCGACCGCATCTTCTCGGTCGTCTCGGGCATGATTCCGCTCGGACTCGAGCAGAGCGAAACCCCGCCGGCGCGTTCGCCGAAGTCCGACGACCGCATTCAGCAGCAGACCCAGCAGCAGAACGGTCCGGTCACGCAGACTGCGCCGCCTGCGGGCGCGGGCCAGCGCGCGGTGCTCTTCGAGGAGAATCCCGGCACGCAGCAGTTCACCGCGATCAACGGTACTGTTTCGTGGCGCGCGGAGACGATCAGTCCCGGGTCGGACCGGCCTCCGGAGCTCATGATTCACGCCGACATCGAAGTGCCCGACCGCAAGCTCAAAGTTTCCTTCTCGATGCGGCGCAATCCCGAGGCGGCGAGTTCCGCCAGCCACTACATCTACATCCGCTTCTCCGGCGACGACGCCTTCGGCGGCATCGCGCAGGTGCCGTTCATCCGCATGAAGCCGAACGAATCCGCGCAGGGCGCGCCGCTGGTCGCGATCAGTCACCGCGTGATGCCGGGGTTCTTTCTGCTCGGGCTGTCCGCGATCGACGCCGACCGCGGGCGGAATCTCACCGCGCTGAAAACGCAGCCGTGGATCGATGTGGCGTTCGTCTACGAGAACGGCCGGCGCAGCGTGATCGCGTTCGAAAAGGGCCCCAACGGCGAGAAGGTGCTCTCCGAGGCATTCGCAGCCTGGGGCATGTAGGCAATCAGCGGGCGGGCAGCGCCGCCGGCGCTTCGATCTTCTGCATTCTTTCGACCACCGCCTTCTGTACCTTCTCGAAGGCGCGGACCTCGATCTGGCGCACGCGCTCACGCGAGACGCCGAATTCCGAGGCGAGTTCCTCGAGGGTGACGGGATCGTCGGCGAGACGCCTGGCCTCGAAGATGCGGCGCTCGCGGTCGTTCAGGACCGTGAGCGCGCCTTCCAGCGCCTGATGGCGGTTCGATTTTTCCTCGAAGTCGGCGAGCTTTTCTTCCTGGCTTTCGCTCTCGTCTACGAGCCAGTCCTGCCATTCGCCCGATTCGGAATCGGTGCGGATCGGTGCGTTCAGCGAGGTATCGCCGCCGAGACGGCGGTTCATCGAGATCACTTCGTCTTCGGTGACGCCGAGCTTGGTCGCGATCTGCTTCACATGCTCGGGCTTCAGCTCGCCTTCCTCGAGCGCGGAAATCTGGCTCTTGGTCTTGCGCAGGTTGAAGAACAGCCGCTTCTGCGCGGCGGTGGTGCCCATCTTCACGAGCGACCACGAGCGCAGGATGTATTCCTGAATCGAGGCGCGGATCCACCACATGGCGTAGGTGGCAAGCCGGAAGCCCTTGTCGGGCTCGAAGCGCTTCACCGCCTGCATCAGGCCGACATTGCCCTCGGAAATGACCTCGCCGATCGGCAGGCCATAGCCGCGGTAGCCCATGGCGATTTTCGCAACCAGGCGAAGATGGGAGGTGACGAGCTGATGCGCGGCGTCGCGGTCGCCGTGCTCGCGCCAGCGCTTGGCCAGCATGTATTCCTGCTGGGGCTCGAGCATCGGGAATTTGCGGATTTCGGCGAGATAGTGCGACAGGCCGCCTTCGGCGATGGCGGGGAGATTGCCGGTCGAGGTGCGGGCCATTGAAGTCCCTTTCTTCTCGGCCCCCGGTTCGGCGGGCCGTTCGGCCGCCGCTCGCGATGAGCCGACGGCAACAGACAGATATAAGAACGCAGGAGGCAGCTTTAAGGTGCCGCAAGTGAAATATTTTTAATTCGCCTGCCGTCGCGGTGGGGCGAGCGTTACGCCTTTTTGAAAGATTTCTCCAGCGCCGCGAGTTCTGCGGGTAATTTGCTTTCGAAAGCGAGCAATTTGCCCGTAGCGGGATGTGAAAAGGCGAGGCGGTAAGCGTGCAGCGCCTGCCGGTTCAGCGCGGCGAGCGCCGTTTGCGCCTTTTGCGGCAGGAGCGCCGTCTTCGAGCGGAAGCCCGCGCCATAGACGGCGTCGCCGAGCAGCGGATGGCCGGCTTTGGCGAGATGCACGCGGATCTGGTGCGTGCGGCCGGTCTCCAGTTCGCAGGCGATCATGGAGGCGGCCGGCTTGCCGTCGCTGCCCGCGTATTTCCGCAGCACTTCATAATGCGTGACCGCTTCCTTGCCGCCTTTTCTCACCGCCATCTTCACGCGCGAGCGCGGGTCGCGCGCGATCGGCGCATCGATGATGCCGCGCTCGGGCTTCGGCACGCCCCAGGCAAACGCCAGATAGCCGCGCGAGAGATCGTTGGTGCGGCCGTGATCGGCGAACTGCGCGGAGAGCGAGCGGTGTGCGCGGTCGTTCTTCGCGACGACAAGCAGCCCGCTCGTATCCTTGTCGAGGCGGTGCACGATGCCGGGACGTTTTTCGCCGCCGATGCCCGAAAGCGACGCGCCGCAATGGGCGATCAGCGCATTCACGAGCGTGCCCGTCCGGTTTCCTGCCGCCGGATGCACGACCAGCCCCGCGGGCTTGTCGATCACCACGACGTCTCCGTCTTCGTAAACGATATTGAGCGGGATTTTCTCGGCGGCCGGTCTGGCAGGCTCCGCTTCAGGAATAGCGAGCGCGATTTCGTCGCCCGCGTTGACCCTGTATTCGGGGTCTCTTACTGTCCGGCCGCTCACTTCGACCGCCCCTTCGAGGATCAGGGCTTTCAGCCTTGTGCGGCTCAGTTCCTTGATCCTGTCTGCGAGAAAGCGGTCGAGGCGTGCGCCTTTATCGTCCGCGCCCGCGAAAACCTGAAAACGCCGGTTGTTTGCTTCCGCCATGGCCGCCAAGAAAAAGAACCCCGAAACGCAGGATACCGAAGTCCCGCTCGATCCGCAGCAGCAGGCCATGGTCCGCAAGCTCAGGCGGATGGCGGTATTCTCCTCGATCCTGATGATCGGCGGCTTTCTCGCGATTTTCGGCGTGATCGCTTACCGGCTCTCGAATGCTCCGTCGCCGCAGGCGTCCGCAATTCCGGCCCTCGCCAATGCGCTGCCCAAGGGCTCGCGCGTGGTTTCCACCGCAGTCAGCGACGGGCGCATCGTGGTGACTATCGAGCGCGAGGGCATTACCGAAATGCGTGTGTTCGACCTCTCGACGCTGCAATTGCGCGGCACGCTCCGGCTCGAGCCGCAATAGCGCATGGACCTCATGGTCTTCCTTGCCGTGCTCGCGGGCGCCGCGATGCACGCGGGATGGAATGCGCTGGTCAAGACCGGCCTCGACCGCACCACCTCGATCTTTATGCTCGCGCTGATCCAGGGCGCGATCTCGCTCGCGCTCTTGCCGTTCTTCGCGGCTCCTTCCGCCTTGAGCTGGCCCTTCATCGCGGTCTCGGCACTGCTGCACAGCGGCTACAAGATCTTTCTGATCCGCGCCTACGCGCATGGCGACATGAGCCAGGTCTATCCGCTGGCGCGAGGCGCGGCCCCGCTGATCGTCGCGCTCGCCGGTATCTTCCTGCTTCAGGAAAACCTGACCGCGACGAAGTTCGCGGCGGTCTGCATCATCGGCCTCGGCGTCATGATGATGTCGTCGAGGTTTGGATCGGGCGAAGCCATGCCGAGAAAAGCGCTGCTGTTCGCGCTCGGCACGGCGCTGTTCACGGCGAGCTACACGCTGGTCGACGGCGTCGGCGCGCAGCTTTCGGGCACCGCATCCGGCTTCACGCTCTGGATGTTCGTTGGCGACGGCGTGCTCATGACGATCTACGCGCTTTTGATGCGCGGACGAGGGCTGTTCGCGGCTGCGCGCGGCAACCTTCTGCGCGGCACCGCCGCGGGAGCGCTTTCGCTCGGCTCCTACTGGATCGCGATCTGGGCGTTCACGCTCACACCGATCGCGCTGGTGGCGGCACTGCGCGAGACCAGCGTGCTGTTCGCCATGCTGATCGCGGTATTCTGGCTTGGCGAGAAGGCGAGTCCCCAGCGCTGGCTGGCGGCAGGTCTCATCCTCGCGGGCATCGTATTGATGCGGCTTTAGGGGGCGGAGGATGCATGCCGTGTTCCTGACCTTTTGAGACGGGCCTTCGCTCCTCCTCAGGGTGAGGGGTTGGAAAAGGTTCGCTACCTTCTTCTTGCTCGCGCGACCCGCCCGCTGCTAGAACCGCCGTCACGCTCCCTTCGTCTAGCGGTTAGGACGCGGCCCTCTCAAGGCTGAAACACGGGTTCGATTCCCGTAGGGAGCGCCAGGCTTTTCCCGCTTTATTACGAATTGATCAGGTTGCCGATGCGGTCGTGGTGGTTGCTCGCCTGAGGCATTGCCGCGCTTGCCCTAGGATGAGCGGCAAGATCCGGCGCAACTCGCGGCTTGTCTGACTTCCCATGGTCGCCGGAGCGCAAATAACTTCGCTGGCTTCTCCTCCCGGCTCCTCAGGTTGACAAGTTCCGGGGCCGCGCAATGATCGCGCAGGCATCTGTCGGGGGATTTCGATGTGCAGTTTCCGGATCATGCTATGGGCAACTCTCTTTCTTGCCGGGACAACCTCGTATGGTCTGGCTGGCCCCTATGGCGCGCTGGCGACGAGTCCGAATGCCGATTTCGGCTATTCCTATAACTACGATTACGAAGACGACGCGATCGACCGTGCGCTTCAGGAATGCCGCAGGTATTCAAGCGCGTGCGAACTGAAGCAGACCTTCCGGAACGTCTGCGTTTCCGTCGCCAAGGCCTCGAACGGCGCCATGGGCTGGTCCTGGGGCTTTGGACGCGGGCAGGACGACCGCAATGCGCTCCAAACCTTTCGGGAAAACCGCGGCCCCGACTGCCATCTGGCCGCGCGATTCTGTACTGGTAATCCGTAAGAGCTGTTGCCGGACCGGCCGCACATTCCGGCTACCCTCAGGTTGTGTGCAAAAATTTCTACTTACTGAATGCAACCGGCGCCTGAATCTTCGCGAGCCGCACTAGCGCTCGCGCCCCGCCGCTCCTAGATCGCGCCTTCGCCCGATTCCGGGCCGGGAGAGCGCTCCATGAACGTCGCCGTCAATCCGCGCGAAGAAACGATCACGCTGAACCAGGCCAAGAAGCTCGTGCAGTGCATGGCGGGCGAGCAGAGCTTTCTCCTGCTGTCGCCGCCGGGCGTCGGCAAATCCGAAATGGTCTATCAGGCTGCCGCCGAAGCGGGCCTGCCGTGCCGCTCGCTCCTCGGCACCCAGATCGCGCCGGAGGATGTGAGCGGAATCCCACGCATCATCGGCGAGCGCTCCGTCTTTTGTCCGCCGCGCGTGCTCTTGCCCGAAAATCCCGAGCCGTTCTGCCTTTTCCTCGACGAGCTTCCGGCCTGCGCACCGGATGTGCAGAAGGCGTTCTATTCGCTGCTCTTGGAGCGCCGGCTCGGCGAGCATGCGTTACCCCAAGGCACGTGGGTCGTCGCAGCCGGCAACCGCATGCAGGATCGGGCGCTGGTTCGCGCGCTCAGTTCCGCGCTCGTGAACCGCGTCACGATCCTGCATCTGCGCGTGGACGCTGCGGAGTGGCTCGCCTGGGCTGCGAAGAACGCGATCCGCGAGGATGTGCGGGCCTTCATCTCCTACATGCCGGACGCCTTGATGCGGCCCGTGCCTTCGGAGCCGGTGCCGTTCTCGACGCCGCGTGCGTGGTCGCTGCTCTCGAACGCGCTCGACAAGGCGGAAGCGTCGGGCATCCTGAATAACGAGACGCGCCGTGCGCTCGCGTTCGGGCGGCTGTCCGCGGAAGACGCCGCCGTGTTCTGCGCGCTCGCGGAGGAAGCGATCGGCAAGATGCGTCCGATCGAGGATTACATTTCCGCGCCGGATCTGCTTCCAAAGACCGACGCCGCGCGCTGGTTCATTCTCCACTGCATCCGCCAGAACGTGCGCGACGGCAAGCTTTCGCACCTGAAGCCGCGCGCGGTGAACCGCTTCCTCGGCAGCCTCACGCACGAGAACCAGCTCACGCTGCTCTCCGAGCTCGTGGAGCCGTGGGGTGCGCTCGGCGCTGACAAGTCGATGTTGAAGTTGCTCAAGGAAGTGACGTCGATATGAAGCCTGTACCTTCCGCCGCGGATACGCTCGCGCGCATCGAGCGCGGGCTTCGCATGGTGACGGTGCCCTTGCCGCATCTCGCAGGCCTCGCCGCGGCCGTGCGCTGCTCGATCGACGATCGCGTGCCCACGATGGGCGTATTCGCCTCCGGCCGTATGGTCGCGAACCGGCAATTCGTGGCGAAGCTGAAAGAGAGCGAACTGATCTTCGTGCTCGCGCATGAACTCCTGCACCTTGCCCTGAAAACGCACGACCGTGCCAAGGGTTCGGGCCGGCTCGAGTTCAACTACGCGCACGACTACATCATCAACGACATCCTGCGCAGCGAGCTCGGCTTCACGCATGTGCCGGCGGGCGGCCTCGACATGCCGGGGGCGAAGGAGAAATCCGCCGAGCAGATCGTGCTCGAGATGCGCAAGCACGGCGACCGCATGCAATCGAAGACGCAGGTCTGGGACGGCCAGGAAACGTCGGCGCGCGGCGCCCTGAATCCGCCAGGGCAGGGGCCGCGCGACACCAATGAGGCCGGCGACGTCATGGACGATGCGAAAGAGCGCGAGCTGTTTCCGGAATGCCGGAACGGCGAGCAGGTGCTGCGCAAATGCGAGATCGAACGGGAAGCGGCGAAATCGGAAAAGCTCGGCGCGGCGATGGGCTCGTTGCGCGGCCGCGGCATCGGCGGCGGCGACATTACGCAAACGGTCATGGCGATGCGCGGCATGTACGGGACGCCGTGGGAAGCGGCGCTGCAGAAGTGGATCGAATCCGCGGCGCCCGGCGAACGGACCTATCTGCGGCCCTCGCGCCGCGAGATCGCGGACGGGGACATCGTGCTCGCGGGCCGCAAGCGCGAATCCCGGATGCTCAACGTCGTGCTCGATACGTCGGGCTCCATGACCGAAGACATTCCGCGCGCCCTCGGTGCGATCGCCGATTTCTGCGAGAAGGTTGCGGTCGGCGAAATCCGCCTCATGCAATGCGACGCGGCGGTCACGAACGACGAAATGCTCTCGCCCGATGCGCTCGCCAATTATCAGGTCACGGGCTTCGGCGGCAGCGATCTTTCGCCCGCGCTGCGGCTGCTCGCCGAGGACGCGCGCGTCAACGCGGCAATCGTGATTACCGACGGCGACATCGCCTATCCGCCGGAGGAGATGCCCTATGACGTGCTCTGGGTGGTGACACCGGGCGTTACCCGGAATTTCAGTCCGCCCTATGGGCGGATCGTCCGCATGCAGGGAGGCCACGTATGAAAGTCGTGCAGGAACTTGTGAGCTATTTCGACCGGCGCGGGGCGCTTTCGCAAAAGCAGCTTCGCTCGCTTCTGGATCGGGGCTATCTCGCGGCCGAAGCGCCGCAGAACATGCTGGAACTCGGCCACGATATCGGCGCTAATTATTATTTCCGCGTGCGTGGGGAAACCGAAGGGCAGGTCTGGGGTACCGGCGTCTATACCGGCGACTCGCTCCTGTCGGTCGCGGCGGTTCATGCCGGGCTCGTGAAGCCCGGAGACGCCAAGGTCGTAAAAGTCACGGTCGTGGCGCCGCCTTCGCGGTATCAGGGCAGCATCCGCAACAACGTGAAGAGCCACGATTTCGGACGCTACGGTTCGGCGTATAAACTCTCTGCCATCTAATATTTCGTCATGCCCGGCACGCCGGCCCGGACACAAGTCTTGTGCCTGGCACCCGCGCCTTCGCGGATTATCGACGCAGTAAAGACGTCGATGGCCGGGACAAGCCCGGCCACGAAGATCAACAAAAACGCCGGCCTTTCGGCCGGCGTTTTCCTGGAGCGGTCAGGCCGAGCTACATGCCGGGCATCGGATCCGGCTTGGTTTCCGACTTCGACTTGCGCTTCATGTCCATGGTGTGCGCACGCTTGTAGGACTGGATGTCCTTGAACTTGCCGGTCTTGTCGCGCACCGCGTAGAGCTTCTTGCCCTTGGAGCTGTAGAGGATCGTGCGACGGCCCTTCTTGCGCTTTGCTTTTCTCTTCTTCGCTTTTTTCTTGGTTTTCTTCTTGGCTTTCGCCTTTTTCGCCTTCTTCCGCTTCTTTGCCATATCGGTTTCCCCTTCTCGGTTGCCGCAAAAAATCGAATGCCTGCCATTAGCGGTTGTGACGATTCTTTCGTCAATGGGGTCCTGCCTGCTTCCCCCAAGTCGGTGAAGGTTTGGCATTGCGGGAGCGCTAGAGCATACTCCCGCGCATCACCATAAAAGCAGTCCGCAGGGAGCCTTGACGAGAACGCCATGTCCGCAAACCAGAACCGCCGCATCGTGCTCGCCGCGCGCCCCGAAGGCGAGCCGAAGCCCGAACACTTCCGCCTGGAAACGGCGGAGATCCCCGCGCCCAAGGACGGCGAGGTGCTTCTGCGCAATCTCTGGATGTCACTCGACCCCTATATGCGCGGGCGCATGAGCGCGGCGAAGTCCTACGCCAAGCCCGTGGAGGTCGGCGCGCCGATGGTGGCGGGCACGGTGAGCGAGGTCGTCAAATCCAACCGGCCGGAATATGTGCCGGGCGACATCGTGCTCTCCTATACCGGCTGGATGGACTACGCGATTTCGAACGGCTCGGACTTGCGCAAGCTCGACCCGAAGCTCGCGCCGGTGCAGACCGCGCTCGGCGTGCTCGGCATGCCGGGCATGACCGCCTATGTCGGCATGCGCAATATCGGCATGCCGAAGGAGGGCGAGACGGTCGTGGTTGCCGCCGCCTCCGGTCCGGTCGGTTCCTTCGTCGGGCAATACGCGAAGCTCAAGGGCTGCCGCGCGGTCGGCGTCGCGGGTGGCGCCGACAAATGCAAATACGTCGTGGAGGAACTCGGCTTCGACGCCTGCATCGATCACCGCGATCCGGATATGCCGGCAAAGCTCGCCGCCGCCTGCCCGAAGGGCATCGACATCTACTTCGAGAATGTCGGCGGCAAGGTGTTCGATGCCGTGTTTCCGCTGCTCAACCAGTTCGCGCGGGTGCCGGTATGCGGGATCGTAGCCCATTACAACGACACGGCGCTGCCGCCGGGCCCGGACCGTACCGGCATGATCCTCGGCGGTATCCTGCGCCGCAGCCTGACCGTGCGCGGTTTCATCGTGTGGGACTTCGCCGCGCAGGCGCCGGACTTCTATCGCGAGGCGACCGCCTGGGTGCGGGAAGGGCGGATCAAATAT
The DNA here is from genome assembly GCA_041694745.1 of Pseudomonadota bacterium. Lineage (GTDB taxonomy): Bacteria > Pseudomonadota > Alphaproteobacteria > Rhizobiales > Xanthobacteraceae. The sequence continues at coordinate 69,924 of JBGFSD010000006.1, read as the reverse complement.
CGCGAGGATGTCGTCAACGGCCTCGAGAACGCGCCGGAGGCCTTCATGGGGCTTCTGAAGGGCAAGAACTTCGGCAAGCTTCTGGTAAAGATCGCCTAGCGCGTCTCGATATCAGTGATGTGCCCGCCGTCGATCTTCACGATGGTCTGCGCCAGCCGCTCGATCTCGTCGCGGGCGTGGCTGACATAGAGTACAGGGGTCTTCGCGCTCGACACGAGCCGCGTGAGATAAGGAATGATCTCGTCTTTGCGGCCGGCGTCGAGGGAAGCGAGCGGCTCGTCGAGCAGCAGCGCCTGCGGTTCGGCAAGGAGCGCGCGGCCGATGGCGACGCGCTGGCGTTCACCGCCGGAGAGCTTGCGCGGTCGGCGCGCGAGCAACGGTTCGATGCCGAGCAGTGAAACGACCTCGTCGAATTGCTTGTCGCGCTTCTTGCCAGCAAGCCAGCGGCCGAACATGAGGTTTTGCGCGACCGTGAAATGCGGAAAAAGGCGGCTTTCCTGAAACACGATACGCATGCCGCGTCTGTTCACGCGAATGTCGATGCCTTTCTCGCTATCGAAGAGTGTATGGCCATTGACTGCGATCCTGCCCTGCTTCGGCTTCAGCAGGCCAGCGATGGCGGCAACGATGCTCGACTTGCCGGAGCCGGAAGGGCCGGAAAGCGCCGTCACCATGCTCTCGCTTCTGAACGCAGCATCGAGATTGAATTCGCCAAGCGTGACTGACACCGATACGTCGAACATCGCTTAGCCTTCGATCCGCGCCGCGGTCCTGCGCGCGAGCAACTCCGAGATTACAAGCGCGCCCAGTGCAATCACCATCGCCACAGCGGCGAGCCGGAACGCGCCTGCGTCGCCGCCCGGCACTTGCGTAAACGTATAGATCGCGGTGGGTAGCGTGCGGGTCTCGCCGGGAATGTTCGACACGAACGTAATCGTTGCGCCGAATTCGCCGAGCGCCTTGGCGAAAGCGAGCACGAGACCGGCGATGATGCCGGGAAGCGCCAGCGGCAAGGTCACGAGAAAGAACGTGGTCAGCCGGCTGGCCCCGAGCGTGCGCGAGGCGTCTTCCAGCCTGCGGTCGGTACTTTCGAGCGACAGCCGGATCGCGCGCACCATCAGCGGAAATCCCATGACGGCGGCGGCGAGTGCCGCGCCGGTCCAGCGGAACGAAAACACGATGCCGAAGGTCTGTTCGAGCCACTCGCCGATTGGTCCCCTGCGGCCAAACAGGATCAGTAGAATGTAGCCGGTGACAACCGGCGGCAACACGAGAGGCATGTGTACGAGCGCATCGAGAAAAATCTTTCCCGGAAAACGCCAGCGCGCCAGCGCATAGGCGACGAACATGCCGAAAGGCAGGCTCGCAGCAATGCCGATCGACGCAACCCACAAGCTCAGGCGGATCGCGTCGATTTCTTCTGCGGTGAATTCGAACATCAGTTCGAGGGTGTCGTGACTAACGTTACGAAGCCGTGTTTCTGAAGAATATCCAAGGATTTCTTGCTTTGGAGCATGCTTATGAAACTCGCGGCTTTCGGATTCTTCGATGTCTCGACGATCGCTGCCGGATAAATGATCGGCTTATGTAGATTCGTTGGAATCGCCGCGACAATTTCTATGTCCGCGGCGGTTATCGCATCGGTGCGAAAGAGTATGCCGTAAGGAACTTCGCCCTTTTGTACAAACGCTAAGGCCGCCCAAACCGTCTCTCCTTCCGCGAGTTTGTTCTCGACCGCCTGCCAATTTCCGATAGCCGTCAGTGCCTCCTTGGTGTACTGGCCCGCTGGAGTCGTGGCGATGGCACCAACAGCAACCCGCTCATTGCCTAGTCGTGCGGCAAAATCGAAACCCGGCTTGAATTCCAGTTTCTCGCTCTTGCTACCTTTCTTGGCAATGACCACGAGCTCGTTGCTCGCGATGTTCACGCGCGTACCCGTTCTCACCAGTTTCTTTTCAGCGACATAGTCCATCCAGCGCAGATCAGCGGAAATGAAAATATCCGCCGGCGCACCGTTCTCGACTTGCTTGGCAAGCACGCCGCTGGCCGCATAACTGAACTTCACCCGATTTCCGCTTTCCTTCATCCATTCCGCGGCAATTTGATCGAGCGCATTCTTCAGGCTCGCTGCCGCGAACACGACTATGGGCTGGTCCTGCGCCTTGAGGGGCATGGTAAGCGGGAAAGTAAAAGTGAGTGCAAGCGCCGACAGCGCAGCACCGATCAGAAGCCGTCGCTTCATGACAAGTCCTCCGGCGGTACCCAAGAAGGGTGCCTGTTGTTGTCTTGGGAAGCGCCGCAGCTTTCCGCTTCATCAAGCGGCAAACGGGCGAGGGCCGCCTTCTCCGGCGGGTCGCGTTTAGCGACGGCTCAAGTCTAGGCGGAAAGCGGAGAAAGCGGCAAGCGTTTCACCGCGCCCGGCTTTGCAGGTTGCGGATCCGTTGCGCGAGCGAAAGGCGCGTCTCGCCGGCTGCAGCGGGCGCGCCGTTTGCATGGCCGTTGCCGCGTGCCGCGTCTTCGGCGAGCAGTTGCTCGATCGGGGAGCCCGCACCCTCAAGATTCATGGCAAGGCGGGCGACCTCGGCGGCGACGTCGTTGATGCGCTCGCGCAGGAGCGCGCTTTCCATGCGCTCCTCCGCCCAGGCTTTCTCTGCCTGCGTGCGAAGCGACGCGGATTCGGCCGCGAGCCGGTCGCGCTCGTCGCGAAGCTGCGCCAGCGCACCTTCGAGCTGCGCCTTCTCGCCGCGGAGAATTTCGAGGGTGGCCTGAAACGCCGCGGTCTTCTCGCGTATCTCGTCTTGCGCAAGCTGCGCCTCGGCGCGGCTGCGTTCGGCCTCCGCCGTTGCCGCGCTGAGTTTTTGCGAAGCGGCCGCCGCTTCCCGCTGCATCTCGCTTTCGCGCTTTTCAGCGGCTGCGAGCAGCTCGCCTTCGCGTTTCGACAGATGCGCGGCGAGTTCGCGCTCGCGCGCTGAAAGCCGCGCTTGCAATTCCTGCTCGCGCCGGTCAGCCAGTTCGGCTGCGCGCTGCTGCTCCTGCTTCATCTCCTCGATCGTAGCTGCAAGCGCTTCGGCTTCGCGCCTTGTGTTCGAGAACAGCGTCTCCATTTCGCGCAGACGAGACTTCATTTCCTCGGCGGTATCCCGTTCCTGCCGGAGCGAATCCTCGGTCCGCGCGGCAGCGTCGCGCTCCTCCGCCAGACGCGTTTCGGCTTCTGCAATCTCGCGCTCCAGCGTCTCGACACGGCTTTTGAGCGCCTCGCGCTGGGTCTGCAGCGTCGCGATTTCGACCTGGCGGCTTCCGGATTCGGTCGCAAGCGCGCTCAGCCTGCGCCCGGCGTCCGCGATTTCCTTCTCTTTCGCGGCAAGCGCGGCTTCGGCGTCGTGCAGCATCCGCGATTTTGCGGAGAGCTCTTCCTCGGTCGAGTTCAGCTTGTCGCGAAGCGTGCGTTCCTGCGCCTCCAGCGCGGTGACGCGGGCGGTCTTTTCTTCGACCTCCTGCTTCAGAAGCCGGACCGCCTCGCCTTTGCGGCCGATCTCGGCGAGCTGTTCAGAGGTTTTCAGCTTCAACTGCTCGACGCTGTTCTCGAGCCTGCGCGTCGACATCGCAAATTCCGCGCGCAACTGGTCCTTGTCGGCCTGGATTTCCGTCATGGAGACGGGGATCGCGCCTTCGATGCGCTTGGTGGTTAGCCGCACTGCGCGGTGCCAGACCGCGGACAGCGTCACGAGCGCGAGCAGGGTCGCACCCAGAAAGCCGAGCGCAAAGAACATGATCGCCTCGATCATGCTTCGCGGACCTTATGCTCGAAGCAAACCAACGCAGACCCCACGCCAAACGCCACCCGACGCCCTCACCTTAAAGGAAGGCGTTGCGCTTCGCCACGGCGCACCGGCGCCGCGGCACTGGAACGGTTAAAGGCGCGGCCCTAGAGCGGGAACCAGGTCGCGGTCGGCGTAAATTTCAGGTAGCCGACGTTGGCGCCGAGCCTCAAGCCCACGCCGGTGCGGATCGGGACGATGACCACCCGGTCCCAGGTTACCGCGGTCATGCCGAAGCCGCCGATGAAATAGGCCGAGCCGGAAATTCCGACATAGCGGTTGTAAAGGGTTTCCAGCGACGGAAGATTGTAGACCAGCATCATCACGCGCGCGCCTTCGCCGCCGACGTCGAATCCGATCGACGGGCCCTGCCAGTAAACGCGGCGGTCGCCGGCGTTGCGGGTGTAAAGCGTGCCTTCGCCGTAGCGCAGGCCGATGGTGATGGCGCCGCCAGCCTCCTCGCCGAGAATATAGCCGTTCGGCTGACCCCAGCGGCTGGTTGCGCGCTCGACGAGTAGCGCAAGCTCGCGCGAGGTGGTGCCGAAGAAGCGGTGACCGGCATCGATGATCTCGTTGTTTGAATACTGCTGCCGGTAGTTGTTCGGCTGGGGCTGCTGGGCCTGCGCCGCGGCGAGCGTCGCAAAGAGGGTTGCGATGGCAAGAACGGTGGTGCGGAATCTCATGGTCATCTCCGGCGGGGCTTGCGCGTAGATGGCGCAGGAATTGTGCCGTTTTCAGGCCCGGACGGCGGCCTTAACCCGACGCATACCCGCGGGCTCTAGCTTCCGAATCAAAGCCCGGCATACGGAATCTTGATCGCCCGGGGCCGGTAAGGAAAGCGTGAGCATGCCAAGGCGCATTTTGGCCGGATTGCTGGCGGTCTGGCTGGTGGCGACGATAGCCGCATTCGCGACCAAAGCCGCGACCAGCGAGCGCATCGTGAACGACCCGCTGACCGGGCTTGCGCTCTACGGCTACGACCCGGTCGCCTACTTCATCGAAAAGGCCGCGCGCCCCGGCGAGAAGGAATACGAGTTCCGTTTCGCGGGACTGATCTGGCGGTTCCGCTCCGAGGCGAACCGGGCCGCCTTCATCCGCGCCCCCGAGAACTATGTGCCCGCGTTCGGCGGCTACGATCCGCTCGCCGTGAGCACCGGCGTGCCGCTCGAAGGCAACCCGGCGTTCTTTGCCGTTCACGAACAGAAATTGTTCTTGTTCGCACGCGAGGAAAGTCTCGCCAGGTTTCTCGCCAATCCGAAGAATCTGCTCGACGCCGCGGCGGGCGCCTGGCCCGCGGTGCAGAAGAAGCTCGTGCCCTAGAATCGCCCGCCGCCGGTGGCGACGAATTTCGGCACCAGGTAGTCGTCCTGCTTTTTCCCGTAGTGGAGCGTCGTGCCGTCGGGCGCGCGCACCGAGCCGCCCGCCGCCATCAGGATCGCGTGGCCCGCCGCGATGTCCCATTCGCTCACCGGCGCGAGTCGCGGGTAAACGTCGGCCTTGCCCTCCGCCACGCGACAGAACTTGATCGAGGAGCCGACCTTGATCGTCTCGCGGATGTTGCGCTGCTTCAGCCAGGCGACCGTATCGCTGTCGAGATGCGAATGGCTGACGCAGGCGACCAGATCCTTGCCGGGCGCGCGCACGCGGATCTTCTCCTCGGGTACGTTCTCGATATTGATCCCCGGCACCAGCGGCCAGCGCCAAGCCCCGTCGGCGCCGCCGGCGAAAAGTTCGCCCATCGCCGGCGCATAGATCACTCCGAGCGCCGGCGTGCCGTCGATCAGGAGCGCGATGTTGACCGTATAGCCGTCGCGCCCGGAGATGAAATCGCGCGTGCCGTCGATCGGATCGACCAGAAAGAAGGTGCTGCCGTGGTTACGATGCGTGCCGTTGGCGACCGCTTCCTCGCCGATCATCGGCACGTCCGGCAGGAGCGCCGAGAGATGCGCTTCGATAATGGCTTCGGCCGCCTCGTCGGCGTCGGTAACCGGGCTCGCATCGGACTTGGAGCGGGCAACCACGCCGGTCGCCGCCATCTGGCGGATCTTGGTGCCGGCTTCGGCGGCGGCGGCGATCATGCCGTTGAGGATGCGGGTGCGTTCGGTGCGGTTCACGGATGCCTTCCTTGCCGGGCAGGGCTCTATCATGCCGCGTTGCTGCCGTCGCTCGACCAAAGTGCGGCGAATCGCATAGGGCTTGGAGTATGAGCGCTCCCATCGAACTGTCCGCCCTCGACCTTTCGGCCATGCTTTGCTCGAAAGTCTGCCACGACGTCATCAATCCGGTGGCGGCCATGGAGAACGGTTTCCAGCTTCTGGAAATGGATCAGAAGCCGGAGTCGCGCGAAGAAGCCATGAAACTCATCCGTCACAGCGCGGTGCAGGCCACGGCCAAGCTGAAATACGCCCGGATCGCCTTCGGCTCTTCCGGGTCGCCCACGGCGCAAGTCGATGTCGGCGATGCCGGCGAACTCGGCAGGCAGCTGTTCGAGCCCGAGGTGAAGCTCGAGTTCGGGATTCCGAAGACGCTGCTCGCCAAGAACCGGGTGAAGCTTCTCTTGAACCTCATGCTGATTGCGGCGGGCGCCGTGCCTCGCGGCGGCGTCATGAAAGTGACCCCGATCGGTGCGGGAGAAACGATGGGCTTCACGGTAAGGGTCGAGGCGGAGCGGGTGCGGCTGCAGCCGGGCACGGAGGCGCTCCTTGCCGGCACCCCGGCGGAGCCGGTTACGGCTCAGACCATTCAACCGTTCTATGCCGGTGTGCTGGCCCGCGAGCAGGGCATGAAGATCACGCTTGCGGTGGAACCTGCCGGCGCCACCCTGAGCGCCCAATAAGCCAATAAAATCAGGCATTACGACGGTATCCGGTTAGCTGCAGCCGGCCGCCGTTTTAATCAATCTTAACCCTCGCGAATCGATACTGGCCGCGCTTTTGCGGACCGGGCTTTCGAACGAGCCCAGGCCCGCTTTTGGGATATGCGCGGCCGCCATGGAAGACCTGCTCCGAGAGTTTCTGACCGAGACGAGCGAAAGCCTCGACGTGGTCGATAACGAACTCGTCCGCTTCGAGCAGGAGCCGAACAACGACGAAATTCTCGGCCGCATCTTCCGTCTGGTTCACACCATCAAGGGCACCTGCGGATTCATCGGCCTGCCGCGCCTCGAGGCGCTGGCGCACGCTGCGGAAACGGTCATGGGCAAATTCCGCGACGGCTCGCCGGTCACCTCCGAAGCGGTGTCGCTGGTGCTTGCGACCATCGACCGTCTCAAATCCATTCTCGCCGAGCTCGAAGCGACCCAGGCCGAGCCGGCCGGCTCCGACGGCGATCTGATCGTTCAGCTCGAGCAGATGGCGCTCGACGGCGCTGCGGCGATGCCGGCGAAAGAGGATGTGACGATCGGCACGCTCAGCCCCCAGGTGCTGGAGCGTCCGCTGCGTCCGGGCGAGGTTTCGCTCGACGAGCTCGAGCGCGCGTTCCGCGACACGCCGGGACCCGAGGAAAAGAAGGAAAAGCGCGAAGCCGACCGCCGTACCGGCGACCGCCGCAGCACGGACGGCACTTCCAGCGCCAGCCAGACGCTGCGCGTCTCGGTCGATACCGTCGAGCGGCTGATGACCATGGTTTCGGAGCTGGTGCTGACCCGCAACCAGCTGCTCGAAATCGTGCGGCGTCATTCGGAAAGCGAATTCAAGGTGCCGCTGCAGCGGCTCTCGAACGTCACCGCCGAGCTGCAGGAAGGGGTCATGAAGACCCGCATGCAGCCGATCGGCAACGCCTGGGCGAAGCTGCCGCGCATCGTGCGCGACCTCGCACGCGAACTCGGCAAGGACATCGAACTAGAGATGCACGGCGCCGAAACCGAACTCGACCGCCAGGTGCTCGACATCATCCGCGACCCGCTCACGCACATGGTTCGCAATTCCGCGGATCACGGCCTCGAGATGCCGGAAGATCGCGTCAAGGCCGGAAAACCGGCGAAGGGAACAATCCGGCTTTCCGCCTATCAGGCCAGCGGCCAGATCGTGATCGAAATCGCGGACGACGGCCGCGGCCTCAACACCGCGAAGATCCGCAAGCGCGCGATCGAGGTGGGCCTGATCTCGGAAGACGATCATCCGAGCGAAGCGCAGCTTCACAAAATGATCTTCACGCCGGGGTTCTCGACCGCCGAAAAAGTGACGAGCGTGTCCGGCCGCGGCGTCGGCATGGACGTCGTAAAGACGAACATCGACCAGATCGGCGGCACCATCGATCTGAAATCGACGCAAGGGCGCGGCTCCACCTTCTCGATCAAGATTCCGCTGACGCTAGCAATCGTGCCGGCGCTGATCGTGCAGTCGGGCGGCGAGCGTTACGCGATCCCGCAGGTCGCGGTGGTCGAACTCGTGCATCGCGGCTCGAACGCGAACCTGGTCGAGGAAATCAACGGCGCGCTGGTGCTGCGCCTGCGCGACAAGCTCTTGCCGCTGCTTTCGCTGAACCAGTTGCTGAAGCTGCCGAAACAGAACGTCTCCGACGCCGAGGCCTTCGTCGTCGTCATGCAGGTCGGCACCAGCGTGTTCGGCATCGTGGTCGACGACGTGCTGCATACCGAGGAAATCGTGGTGAAGCCGGTCGCATCGAGCCTGCGCGATATCAAGGTGCTCGGCGGCAACACCATTCTCGGCGACGGTTCGGTGATTCTGATCCTCGATCCGAACGGGATCGCGGATCAGGTTGGAGCCACGCGCGAGGAGCGTACCACCGACAGCTTCTCGGCGAAAGGACACTCGACCGGAGACGACGCGCTCAAGTCGGTTTCGATGCTGATGTTCCGCTCGGGCTCCGGCGCGCTCAAGGCGGTGCCGCTTTCGCTGGTGACGCGCCTTGAGGAGATCGAAGCAAGCAAGATCGAGCGCTCCAGCGGCCGGCCCATGGTGCAGTATCGCGGCGGACTGATGCCGCTGGTGCCCGCGGACGAAAGTGCAAAGCTCGCCGAGGAGGGCATGCAGCCGCTGCTCGTCTTCACCGACGGCGGGCGTTCGGTCGGCCTGATCGTGGACGAGATCGTCGATATCGTGGAGGACCGGCTCGAAATCAAGGTCACCAGCGAAACGCCCGGGGTGCTGGGCTCCGCGATCATCCGCGACCAGGCGACCGAAATCATCGATGTCGCGCATTTTCTGCCGCTCGGTTTTGCGGACTGGTTCCACGGCAACCCGGGCGGAGCGAACGAGAAAAAGAAGCTGCTGTTCGTCGACGACTCCGCGTTCTTCCGCAACATGCTTGCGCCCGTGCTGCAGGCGGCGGGTTATGAGGTTTCCGCGGTTGCGGGCGGCAAGGAAGCGCTTGCGCTGATCGAGCGCGGCTTGCAGTTCGATATCGTCGTAACCGACATCGAAATGCCCGGCTTCGACGGCTACGCGCTCAACGAGGCGTTGCGCGCAAACGTGCGCACCGCGCATCTGCCGGTTATCGCGCTTTCTTCGTCGCTCAGCGCCGCCGCCGTTGCGAAAAGCGAACGCGCGGGTATGCACGCCTATGTCGCGAAGTTCGACCGCCGCGGACTGTTGCAGGCGCTGAAAACCGCCTGCGTCGAAATGCAGGAGGCCGCATGAGCGCTCCCCTTTCCGGCGAGATCGAGTTCGTAACAGCGGTGATCGCCGGGCAATTGTTCGGGATTCCGATCGCGCGCGTCCACGACGTGTTCGAGGCGGAGCGTATCACGCATGTGCCGCTCGCCCCTTCAGAGATTTCCGGCGTGCTCAACCTTCGCGGCCGGGTGGTGACCGCGCTCGACATGCGCAAGCGCCTCGGCCTGCCGCCGAGCGAGAACGCGAAAAAGCAGATGGCGATCGGTATCGACCACGGCGGCGAGGCCTATGGCCTGCTTGTCGACTCGATGGGCGAGGTGCTGAAGCTTTCGTCGGACGCGCTCGATCCGGTGCCGATCAATCTGAACAAGGATTGGGCGGCGGTCTCGGCCGGCATCTATCGGCTCGAGGACCGGCTCATGGTCGTGCTCGACGTCGACAATATTCTGGATTTCAAGAAAGACACGCTCGCCGCGTGAGCCACAGGAAAGACTAGGAAGGACCACGAAATGAAACGCTGTCTCATTGTTGACGACTCCAGCGTCATCCGCAAAGTCGCGCGGCGGATACTGGAGAATTTCGGCTTCTCCGTTATCGAGGCCTCGGACGGACGTCAGGCACTGGATGCCTGCACCAAGGAAATGCCGGAAGCGATCCTGCTCGACTGGAACATGCCGGTCATGGACGGCTTCGATTTCCTTCGTGCGCTGCGCTCGATGCCAGCGGGCGACAAGCCCAAGGTCGTTTTCTGCACTACCGAGAACGATCTCGCGCACATCGCGCGCGCCATGCACGCAGGTGCGGACGAATACATCATGAAGCCGTTCGACAAAGAGATCGTCGAGGCGAAATTCCAGGAAGTAGGGCTGATCTGATCCGAGTAACGGCGTTCGCCTGACGGCGTCCGCTTCCCAGTATGTCGCAAGTCCGCCCTCTGCCGCAAACAAAGATCGCGCTGCCGGTGCGCGTGATGATCGTCGACGACGCCGTCGTCGTGCGTGGCCTGGTTTCGCGCTGGGTCGGGCTGGAGTCCGACATGCAGGTGGTGCGGGTCTGCAAGAACGGCCGCGAGGCGCTCGATCAGTTCGACGTTGCCAATCCCGATGTCGTGGTCCTCGATATCGAGATGCCCGAACTCGACGGCATCGCCACGCTGAAGGAACTGTTGGCGAAACGGCCGGGGCTACCGGTCATCATGGCGTCCACGCTGACCAAGCGCGGCGCGGAGATTACGCTCAAGGCGCTTTCGCTCGGCGCCACGGATTGCGTGCCGAAACCCGACATCGGAAACACGCCCGGCGCACCGGAAGAGTTCCGCCGTGCCCTGATCGAAAAAATCCGGCATCTCGGCGGACGCCGCCATGTCCCGAAGACTCCGCCCCGCGCCGAGATTCGCGCGACACCGCAGCAGGCCCCGAAGGCGCCCGCGCACGACATCAAGCTGCGCCCTTTCTCAAAGGTGCTGCCGCGCGCGATCCTGATCGGCTCGTCGACCGGCGGACCGCAGGCGCTTGCGAAGCTGATCAAGAGTCTGGCGCCGGCCGTCGATCGCCTGCCGGTGCTGATCGTTCAGCACATGCCCCCGATCTTCACGGCGACGCTCGCCGAGCACCTCGGCCGCCTCGCCGGCAAGCCGGCACGCGAGGCGATCAACGGCGAGCCCCTGAAGCCGGGCATGATCTATGTCGGGCCGGGCGGAAAGCATCTTGCGCTGATCAAGCGCGACCACGGCGTCGAGGTCGTGATCGACGACTCCGCGCCGATTCATTTCTGCAAACCGTCGGTAGACGCGCTGTTCCTCTCGGCGTCCAACGCGCTCGACGGCCGCGCGCTTGCGATCGTGCTGACAGGCATGGGCGCGGACGGCAAGAACGGCTCGCTTGCGATCGCCGACAACGGCGGCAACGTGATCGCGCAGGACGAGGCCACCAGCGTGATCTGGGGCATGCCGGGTTCGGCCGTAAACGCCGGGGCTTGCGCCGCCGTTCTTCCCATCAACGAAATCGGTCCGAAGGCCATCCGCATTCTTTCAGGAGATTTTTCGTGACACCGCAGGATTATGCGTATCTCAGCAAGCTTCTGAACGAGCGCTCGGGGCTCCAGCTCGCCGGCGACAAGCAATATCTGATCGAGAGCAGGCTGCTTCCGGTCGCGCGTCAGCACAACTGCGGCTCCATCGGCGATCTCGTGTCGAAGCTGAAGAGTTTTGCGGAAGAGCCGCTGCGCCAGCGCGTCACCGAAGCGATGACGATCAACGAGAGCTTCTTCTTTCGCGACAAGATACCGTTCGAGCGCTTCCAGGACACGATCCTTCCCTACATGCTGAAGGCGCGCGCCTCGTCGAGACGTCTGCGGATCTGGTGCGCCGCCGCCTCGACCGGGCAGGAGCCCTATTCGCTTGCCATGGTGCTCAGGCAGAAAGCCGCCGAGGTCGCGGGCTGGAAGATCGACATCGTCGCCACCGACATTTCGAGCGAGGTGCTCGAGAAGGCGAGATCCGGGCTCTATACGCAGTTCGAGGTGCAGCGCGGCCTTCCGATTCAGCTGCTCCTGAAGTTCTTCAAACAGGAAGGCGACCAGTGGCAGGTCTCGAAGGAATTGCGCGACATGGTGCAGTTCCGCCAGCACAATCTGCTCGACGAGTTTTCCTCGCTCGGCCAGTTCGACGTGATTTTCTGCCGCAACGTCCTGATCTATTTCGACGGCAAGACGAAGGAGGACGTGCTCACGCGCATCTCCCGTTCGCTCGCGCCGGACGGCCATCTCATGCTCGGCGCGGCGGAGACCGTGGTCGGTTTCACCAATCTCTTCATGCCGATGCCCGACAAGCGCGGGCTCTATGTGCGCGCGCCGGAGAAGAAGGCCGAGCCGAAGCGCGCGGCGATGAGCGCGTAGCGCCGCCTCGGAAGCGATAAAAAAGGCCGCCTTCCGGCGGCCTTGTTTGTTTCGGGGATGCGCGGATCAGCCCTTCGGCATGGATGCTTCGACCCGGTCGTAATACTTGCGGATCAGTTCGACGTTCTCGGGAAACTGCACCGGCTTGGTGAATTTGAGGGCCGCGTTCAGTTCGTCGAGAATTTCCTTCTTTTCCTTCGCGGGGATCGACTTGTCGGCGGTGACCGCGGCGATCTCCTTCTTCAGCGCCTCGGGCGGCTGCGAAAATTCCTTGGTCTTGGGGTCGAAGCCGGACATCACGAGGCCGATATTCGCGGCGATGGCGTCGAGTTCGCGCAGGTCGGAAAAGCCGTGCTTCTTCGCGACGGCCTCGAGCTCGGCGATAAGCTTGGGATCGGGCTTGTCGCCCTTGATCTTCGAGGTAATGGCATTGATGTCGCCCTGCGCGGCGACAAAGCCCTGGACCTGCTGCTCGGTGAGCTTGATCTGCTTCAGCTCAGGCGGCCCGTCCTGCGCCGCTGCGGGCGACGCAGCGATAACAAGCGCGGTCAGTGCGGCCGCAGCCGCGCGGAAGATCGTGTGCATGAAAGAATCCTCTGCTGTTCCGGATTGGACGGGAGAGTGAGGAATTGCATTGCGGCCAATCTGCGGCCAGCGCAAAGCCGCGTTGCTAACAGGTTCTGGAGCCTGCGCGCGAACCGTAGTAAGAGCCCCGCCGATGCAGGACATTATTAAGATCGAAGGCCTGTCGAAGACCTACGCGACCGGCTTCAACGCCCTGAAGAACGTCAATCTCGCCATCCGCCGCGGCGAGATTTTCGCGCTGCTCGGGCCCAACGGCGCCGGCAAGACCACGCTGATCGGAATCGTCTGCGGCACCGTGAACGCGTCGTCCGGCACCGTGACGGTGGACGGTCACGACAATGTCACCGATTTCCGCGCGGCGCGCTCGCTGATCGGGCTGGTGCCGCAGGAACTCACCACCGACGCGTTCGAATCGGTCTGGGCCACGGTCTCCTTCAGCCGCGGGCTGTTCGGCAAGCCGAAGAACCCGGCCTATATCGAGAAAATTCTCAAGGACCTTTCATTGTGGGACAAGCGCAACGACAAGATCATGACGCTCTCGGGCGGCATGAAGCGGCGCGTCCTGATCGCCAAAGCGCTCTCGCACGAGCCGAAGATCCTGTTTCTCGACGAGCCCACCGCCGGCGTCGATGTCGAGTTGCGCAAGGACATGTGGCAGGTGGTGCGGGATCTGCGCGCCTCCGGCGTCACCATCATCCTGACCACGCACTACATCGAGGAAGCCGAGGACATGGCCGACCGCATCGGCGTGATCTCGAAGGGCGAGATCGTTCTGGTCGAGGAGAAGCGCGAGCTGATGCGCAAGCTCGGCAAGAAGGAGCTGACCCTGCAGCTTCAGGAGAAGCTTGCCGCGCTGCCGGAAGGGCTGTTCGGGGCGGCGCAGCTTTCGCTCTCGAGCGACGGCACCGAGCTTACCTATACCTATGACACGCAGGCGGAGCGCACCGGCATCGCGCGGCTGCTTGCCTCGCTGACCCAGGCCGGCATCCGCTTCCGCGATCTTTCCACCCGGCAAAGCTCGCTCGAGGAGATTTTCGTCGGCCTCGTACAGCAGGACCGGAACGGAGCGGCGAAGTGAAGGGGTGCTTGCAGTATCTTGTCATGGCCGGGCTCGTCCCGGCCATCCACGCCTTTTCAGCCGCGCGGAAAAGAAGGCGTGGATGCCCGGCACAAGGCTTGTGCTCGGGCCGGCGAAGCCGGACCCGAGTGCCGGGCATGACGAGGAGAGAGGTAGTCCGATGAACTTCCGCGCGATCAAGGCAATCTACCGCTTCGAAATGGCGCGCACCGGCCGCACGCTGATGCAGAGCATTCTCGCGCCGGTGATTTCCACGTCGCTCTATTTTGTCGTGTTCGGGGCGGCGATCGGCTCGCAGATCACCAGGATGGAAGGCGTCGATTACGGCTCCTTCATCGTGCCGGGCCTGATCATGCTCACGTTACTCATGCAGAGCGTGATGAACGCCTCTTTCGGCATCTATTTCCCGAAGTTCACCGGCACGATCTACGAGCTGCTGTCGGCGCCGGTCTCCTTCATCGAGATCGTGATCGGCTATGTCGGCGCTGCGGCGACCAAGTCGATCATTCTCGGGCTCATCATCCTCGCGACGTCCTATCTCTTCGTGCCGGTGCGGATCGCGCATCCGGTGTGGATGATGTCCTTCCTGGTGCTGACGGCGGTGACCTTCAGCCTCCTGGGCTTCATTATCGGCATCTGGGCCGACGGCTTCGAGAAGCTGCAGGTGGTGCCGTTGCTCATCATCACGCCGCTGACCTTCCTCGGCGGCGCGTTCTACTCGGTGAACGTATTGCCGCCGTTCTGGCAGACGGTCACCTTCTTCAACCCGATCGTCTATCTGATCTCAGGTTTCCGGTGGAGTTTCTACGAGGTCGCGGACGTTTCGGTCGCGGTTTCGCTCGGCATGACGCTTGCCTTTCTCGCGGTCTGCATCGCGATCGTATGGTGGATCTTCAGAACGGGGTACCGGCTGAAGAACTGACGGCCCTGCGAAGCCGATCGCCCGGCGCGATAGGTAAAGGAAAACCGCGCGGCAATCCGCGCGTCTTGCCCGAATTCCTGCGCTGGTGCTTTATATCCGCATATTCGCGATCCGGCGGAACCGGCCGGAACATGAGCGTTCGGAACTTGAGCATGCAGTTCAGGGATTCGCTGGCAATTCAACTGATCGAGGACAGGCTCGGCTGCGGCTTCTGGCGGCGGGATGTCGGTGCCGACGAGATGGAGTGGTCGCGCGGCCTGTTCCGGCTTTACGACCGGGATCCGGAAAAGGACCGCGCGTCCTACACGCTGATGCGCGCAACGCAGCATCCCGAGGACCGCCTCAACTTCCAGACCATCGACGGCAATGTGCGGAAAGGCACGCTGTTCGACCGCGAGTACCGGGTGATGCTGCGCGACGGCACCACGCGCCGGCTCGCGCACCGCGGCGAGGTGATCTTCGATTTCAAGGGCAATCCCTCCTTCGATGTCGCGGTGGTCTGGAACGTCCAGGACCGCCGGCAGCTGCTCGACGAAGTGGTTAGCGACAAGCGCCGCGTGAAAGTGATCCTCGAGGCGCTCGACTATTTCATCGCGTTTCTCCGCACCGACGGGCTCCGCGCCGTTCCGGGCGAGCTGCTCGCGAAAGTGTGCGGGGATAGCAGCCTGCTTCGGCGCTGACCGGTTTCGCCGGAGAACCCGGAAAAATGCTGTTCAGGCGGTTTTTTTGAATCTCGTATTGCGAGAGAGTTATGCCGTGATGCCTCATCGTGTCGGGAAGCACCGAGAGTTGGTGCCTGAGCGCTTGCTTACTTGAATACCTCGCCACCGAATCTTTTGCAGGGGAGTCAACTGCCTGCGATCGGAGGTTTGCAATTTTGCCTTGTCGTAAACGGAAGTGTTGACGGGAACCGGAACTAGACCACTATCGATTTCGGAAGATTCGCTGCTGCCACTTTGTTGTTAGGGGGCAGAACGTGCTGAAATTTTTCGCCGATCTTAGTGCTGCCGAGGCTCGGCTCTTGCATTTCATCGAGTCGCGGCTTCGTTGCGGCCTGATGCTGCGTACCGCCGGCGCCGACGAGATGATTTGGTCGCGCGGTATGTTCACGATCCTCAATCTCGATCCGGAAACCGACAGGCCGTCTCTCAGCCTGCTGCGAAGTCTGCAACATCCGGAAGACCGGATTACCTTCGAGCGCGCGGAAGCCAACCTCGCGGCTGGGAAGACGCTTACGCGCAGGTACCGTGTGATCCGGCGCGACGGCACGATGCGGGTTCTCTCCCAGAATATCGAGTTTCTTTTCGACGCAGAGGGCAAGCCGAACTGCACCATCGGCGTGATCTGCGATATTACCGACATCGCGGATCTGGAGGAGCGCGAAATAATGCTCGAACGCAGATTCGAAGCAATCGCACGCGATTCAGAATTGATTCTGTACGTGCTTCGGCCCGACGGGTTCGTGACCGGAAGTATCGGGGGCGGACCCCGGCACGACAACGAATTGAGCCGGCGCTTGGGCTATTTATGGCGCGAACTCATTCACCCGGAAGACAAGGCTGAGACGCTTGAAGTCTTCGAACAGGCCGTACGCTTGAAGACGGCGGTTTCCCGCGAACATCGCATCAGGCAATCGGACGGAACATACAGGTGGCGAAGATCGACCTGGACTCCGGTGCTTGATGAAAGCCACAATCTCAAAGAGTTCGTCTCGATCTCGCAGGATATCGAAAAGGAAAAGACGCTGATGACGGCCAAGGAGTCCGGCAAGTCAATCAGCGGCGCGCAGGTGCGTGCGGGCAGGGCGCTGGTGCGCTGGTCGGTACAGAAACTTGCGAACGCGGCGAAGGTATCGCCCTCCGTTGTGCGCCGCATCGAGGAGTTTGACGGCGTAACGGCGGGCGTGATCGAGAGCCTCGGTAGCATTCGCGACACTTTGGAAGCGGCCGGCGTCGAGTTCATCTTCCCTGCGACCGGCAATGCGGGAGTTCGGCTGGCCTAAAAACTGCGGATTATCCCGGCAAAAATCAGGAATGATTTTGCGAAGTAGCGCAGTTGGTGAGGCTCTTCGCGACAAAATTGCGCCCGTCGCCGTTGAAATCGCCTTTGAGGCGCAAAATTTGCGGAGGCAGGCACTGAATTGCGGAGCCGCGTGTATTTTTTTTCAGGTGTAACGGGTTGCGCCGCCAGGCGGAGAGCAAATCCGTTTAACCCGTTCCGCGCCTCCATCTTCTAGGCTGAGCGGGCGCTTGATTCGGGAGGGGTTATGCTTAACAGCGAGACGAGCCTTCGCACCAAATCGTCTGCGATCGGGCCTTCGGAAACTTCTTCGCAGCTTCAGGTCATTACCTATATTCGCGATATGGCCTCGGAACTGCAGGCCATGTCGGAAAAGTCCGGCCTTGCGGTGACCGCCCATCTTTTATCGATGACCGTGCTTGCCGCGGAGGAAATTTCCGAATCGATCCGGTCCGGACATCCTCCTGCCACAAAGCAGGAATAGAGTCCTATCAACTTCCGGCCGCGAAGGGTTGCTACGCCGCGTGCGGGCGCACCTGGGCCGCGATCTTTCTGCCGCTTTCCGCCTCGGCGCGGGACAGGTTGTAGGCCGCCTGCGCGTTGAGCCAGAAGCGTGCGCTGGTGCCGAAGTAGCGTGCGAGCCGCAAGGCGGTATCGGCGCTGATCTCGCGCCGGTCGCGCAGAATGTCGTTGATGCGGTTTGCCGGAACTTTCAGATTCCGCGCCAGCGCGTTCCCGCTCAGGCCTAGTGGCTTCATGAATTCCTCGCGCAGGATTTCAGCGGGCGATGTGCGGATGCGCATGATGCTCTCCATTCTCAATGATAGTCCACGATCTCGACGTCGTAGGCGCCGTCACTGCGCCAAACGAAGCATATCCGCCATTGATCGTTGATGCGGATGCTGTGCTGGCCGCGACGGTCGCCCTTGAGCGCTTCGAGCCGGTTCGCCGGCGGAACGCGAAGATCGCCGAGCGTCTCGGCATAATCGATCATGTCCAGCTTCCGCCGCGCCGCCTTGGCGATCGGCCGCAGATGTTTCGCGGGCGTATCGCCCCGGAACAGGGCTTCCGTGGCGCGGTCCTTGAAGCTCTTGATCACGACTTTATGTAGTACGTATCTCATACCATGTCAAGACAGCCGCGCAACCGGGGGCTGGAAAATGTCCCGGGCACGACATCATCTTGCCACAATACAGGAATAAAGTCCTATTTACTCTCGCCCGCGAAGGGGCGCTTCGCGAGGCGTCGCACAAGCGGGGCGGGAGGCGGCGCTTCTGCGCCTGCGTTCGCAGCGCGGGCTCAGGAGCGGCTTCGGGGCTCCGCCCGGCGAGACTAGACTCGCCTGCCGGGAGCACGGCTGACGGAGAACATCTGCCTCGCAGGTGTTCACGAAAAGCGCGTCCCGGAGCCGGAAAGTCGCCGCGACGGTGCGCCGGAAGGCGAGCGCTTTGCCTGCAAAGGCGAGGCGCGACAACGGACGAAGTATCGCGCCTCCCGGCGCGCCGTCCCCCTTCATTCATCACCCGGGCTGAAACGCAGTCGCGGAGAGGAGATCTCATGCCTGCATCGCATATCGGCTACATCCAGTCGCTCCGCACGATCGGCGACGCGCTGGTGCTGTGGCGTCTGTGCAATCGCGCGGCCTGCCGCCGCGCGAAAGCGTGCAAGGGGCCGCCGCGGCAATGCATCGGGGAATGCGCGGCGATGGTGCCGGTGCCCGCGCGCGAATTCGTCATTCGCGTGCTCGGCGACAAGGAAGCGGGCTTCACGCCGGAAGAGGCCGCGCGCGATCACCCGCGGGAAGCCGAAGCGTTCTTCGAATGGCGCCGGGCGGCCGGGGGAGAGCGGTGAGCGGAAATTCCCGTGTCGTCCCCGCGAAGGCGGGGACCCATAACCACCGGCCTTCAAGAATCGCGAGGCAGGTGGTTATGGGTCCCGGCTTGCACTCGCGCTGCTCGCTTGGCCGGGACGACACGCCTCGGCAAACAAAAACCCCGCCACATTCTCATTCGTCATGGCCGGGCTTGTCCCGGCCATCCACGTCTTTGCTGCGTTGTTCCTCTGTTAAGGCGTGGATGCCCGCGACAAGCGCGGGCATGACGCGTGTATTTGCGCCGGCGACAAAAACAAAAACCCCGCCTGATCGGCGGGGTTTTGAATCTTGTAGAAGGCGGAGCTTACGCCGAAATCCGCTCGTCCGCGTCGGTCGGCTCGCGCAGCACGTAGCCGCGGCCCCAGACCGTCTCGATGTAGTTCTTGCCCTGCGGCCAGTCCGGCGCCTTCGAGGCGTTCGCGAGCTTCTTGCGCAGCTTGCAGATGAACACGTCGATGATCTTCAGTTCCGGCTCGTCCATGCCGCCGTAGAGATGATTGAGGAACATCTCCTTGGTGAGCGTGGTGCCCTTGCGGAGCGAAAGCAGCTCCAGCATCTGGTATTCCTTGCCGGTCAGGTGCACGCGCGCGCCGTCGACTTCGACCGTCTTCTGGTCGAGGTTCACGACGAGGTCGCCGGTGTTGATCACCGACTGCGCATGGCCCTTCGAGCGGCGCACCACCGCGTGGATGCGCGCGATCAGTTCGTCCTTGTGGAAGGGCTTGGTGAGATAGTCGTCGGCGCCGAAGCCGAGACCCTTCACCTTGTCCTCGATGCCGGCGAGACCGGAGAGGATCAGGATCGGCGTCTTGATCTTCGCGACCCGCAGCGACTTCAGAACCTCGTAGCCGGACATGTCCGGCAGATTCAGGTCGAGGAGGATGATGTCGTAATCGTAGAGTTTACCGAGATCGACCCCCTCTTCGCCGAGGTCGGTGACGTAAACGTTGAAACTTTCGGACTTCAGCATCAATTCGACGCTTTTCGCCGTCGCGCTGTCGTCTTCGATTAGCAGAACGCGCATGCCAATCCCCTATCCAGGCCTCTTTGGGGGACAAATCTCACTCCAGACCCGCCCCGCCTGCGTGCCTGGACTGACTCATTTCTCGAACAGCGACGCTAACCAGCAATGGTTAACAGATTCTATTTCTGTCCCACAAGCGCAGCCCGTGAAAATCTTCGCGAATCGCCGTAAGGTACTGGCAATCAGCGATTTTTCTCAGGCCGGCTGGTTAAAGTACGACTTCAAGAAGCCAGACCAAGCGACTCCCTCGGATTAGGCCCGCGTCCTGCGTGCCCTTCGATCCAAGGCGTGGATCGATCATTAACGAAGCCGGTAAAGATCGGGTAAACAAGCACTTGGCCCGTTAAGCGGTGATTCTCCATGAAGGCCCTGGCGGAACAGATCGCGGAACTCGACGGAGCCCTGATTTACGGGCGTGTTGCGGCCGTTCGCGGCCTCATGATCGAGGTCGCAGGGCCGGTTCATGCCATGCCGGTCGGCGCCCGTTTGACCATCGAAACAGGCGTTAACGGCGGCGTGCCCTGCGAGGTCGTGGGCTTCGCCGGCGACAACGCGGTGGTGATGCCGTTCGCGGCGATCGAGGGCGTGCGGCGCGGCTGCCGCGCCATCGTCTCGCAGGCGGCTGCCGCGGTGCGTCCTTCGAATGCCTGGCTCGGCCGGGTCGTGAACGCTCACGGCCAGCCCGTAGACGGCAAAGGTCCGATCAAGCCCGGGCCTTCGCCCTATCCCTTCCGCGCGCCGCCGCCGGCCGCTCACGCCAGAAGGAGAGTAGGTGCGCCGCTCGACCTCGGCGTCCGCGCGCTCAACACCTTCGCCACCACCTGCAAGGGGCAACGGCTCGGCATCTTCGCGGGCTCCGGCGTCGGAAAGTCGGTGCTGCTCTCCATGCTCGCGCGCTTCACCGCCTGCGATGTCGCGGTGATCGGCCTGGTCGGCGAGCGCGGCCGCGAGGTGCAGGAATTCCTGCAGGACGATCTCGGACCGGAGGGCCTGAAGCGCTCGGTCGTCGTCGTCGCGACCTCCGACGAGCCCGCGCTGATGCGCCGCCAGGCGGCGCTGCTTTCCATGGCGATCGCCGAATACTTCCGCGACGAGGGCAAGGACGTGCTCCTGCTCATGGATTCGGTCACGCGCTTTGCCATGGCCCAGCGCGAGATCGGGCTCGCGGGCGGCGAGCCGCCGACCGCCAAGGGCTATACGCCGACGGTGTTCTCCGAACTTCCGCGGCTACTGGAGCGCGCGGGACCGGGCCCGGATCAGGGCACGATCACCGGCCTGTTCACGGTGCTGGTCGACGGCGATGATCACAACGAGCCGGTCGCCGATGCCGTGCGCGGCATTCTGGATGGGCACATTGTCATGGAGCGGGCGATCGCCGAGCGCGGACGTTACCCGGCCATTAACGTTTTGAAGTCGGTTTCGCGGACCATGCCGAAATCCTCCGACCCGGAATTCTATCCGGCGGTGGTCAAGGCCCGGCAGGTGCTGGCAACCTATGGCGACATGGAGGAGCTAATCCGGCTCGGGGCCTACCGGCAGGGGTCCTCCGCCGAAGTGGACGAGGCGATCCGGCTCCAGCCGGCCTTAGAAGCCTTCCTGTCCCAAGGTAAGGAAGAAAAAACGAATCTCGGCGATGGTTACCGCGCGCTCGCTCAAATTGTAGCGGGTCCAGTAACCGAGCCCTAACCGGTCGCGTGGAGTATCGCCGGGATGAAATCGCGTGAAACCCTCATTCGCCTGAAGCGCTTTCAGGTCGACGAAAAGCGGCGCCAGGTCGCCCAGATCGAGGCCATGGTCGCCGAGTTCGAGCGCATGGCTTCCGATCTCGAGCGTGAAATAGCGGTCGAACAGGACCGTGCCGGGATCACCGATCCGGGCCATTTTGCCTATCCGACCTATGCCAAGGCGGCGATCCAGCGCCGCGACAATCTCAAGCGTTCCGCGCAGGAACTGCACGGCCAGCTTGAGGACGCGCGAGCACAGCTCGCCGAAGCCTTCGAGGAACTGAAGAAGGTCGAGATCCTCGAGGAACGCGATCAGGTTCGCGGCCGCAGCGCCGAAGCTGCGCGCGAGCAGGCCGAGATGGACCGCATCGGCGCGCACCGCATCCGCGTCTGATTTGCCGATCTGGAAATATGAGGCCGCCGCAGCGTCACGCTACGGCGGTCTTATCATTTTTTTTGCACGCTAGACGCTGCCGACCGTCTTCAGCCGTACGCGGGGGTGAATTTCGGCCTGCGACAGCACCGCAGTCTGCGGACGGAAGCGATCCACGATCTGCCGGACGAAGGGCCGCGCCGCCGCGCTCGCCAGCAGCACCGGCGCTTCGTTCATGCGTGCCGCCTGTTCGAAGCGCTCGCGCACCTCGTTCACGAACTCGGTGAGTTTCGACGGCTGCATCGCAAGCGACTTCTCGTCGCCGGTGCCGACGATCGCTTCCGCGAAGTTTTGTTCCCATTTCGGCGACAGCGAGATCAGCGGCAGGTAGCCGTTCGCGGAGGTATGCTGCGCGCAGAGCTGGCGGGCGAGGCGCACGCGCACCTGTTCGACGATCTGGGTCGCGTTACGGGTATGCGGCACGGCTTCGGCGATACCTTCAAGGATGGTGCCGAGATCGCGGATCGAGATCCGCTCCGCGAGCAGCAGTTGCAGCACGCGCTGGATGCCCGAGACCGAGATCTGGCTTGGCACGATATCCTTGAGCAGCTCCGCCTGTTCCTTCGGCAGTTCCTTCAGGAGCTTCTGGACTTCCGCATAGGAAAGGAGGTCCGCCATGTTGGCCTTGAGCACTTCGGCAAGATGCGTGGACATGACGGTGGCGGCATCGACCACGGTGTAGCCGCGCAGGCTCGCTTCCTCGCGCAGGCTCTCGTCCACCCAGGTCGCGGGCAGACCGAAAGTAGGCTCGGTGGTGTGGAGGCCGGCGAGCTGAACCTGACCGCCCGCGGGGTCCATGACCATGTGGCTGCCCGGGTGTACCTTGCCGGAGCCGGCGTCCACTTCCTTCAGCTTGATGACGTAGGCATTCGATTCCATCTGCACGTTGTCGAGGATGCGCACCGATGGCATCACGAAGCCCATCTCGCTCGCGATCTGGCGGCGCAGCGCCTTGATCTGCTCGGTGAGACGGTCCGAGCCGTCCGCCGCATTGACCAGCGGCAGGAGCGCGTAGCCGATCTCGATCTTCAGATCGTCGATCTTGAGCGCGTTCGAAATCGGCTCTTCCTGCGGCAGGCTCGGCTCCTTCGAGGCGACCTTCACGGCTTCCGCCTGTGCCGCCGCCCGGTTTCTTCGGGTGCTGACGAAGGCGAGCGCGCCTGCCCCTGCGCCGAGCGCAAGAAACGGCAGCATCGGCACGCCCGGGAGGAGAGCGAGCACGATCATGACGCCCGACGACATGCCGAGAGCTTTCGGATAATTGGAGAGCTGTTTCATCAGCGCCTTGTCGGCGGCGCCGGAAACGCCGGCCTTCGACACCAGCAGGCCTGCGGCGGTCGATACGATCAGGGCCGGGATTTGCGTGACCAGACCGTCGCCGACGGTAAGCAGCGTGTAGACCTGCCCAGCCTTGCCGAAGGTCATGCCCTGCTGCGCCATGCCGATGATGATGCCGCCGATAACGTTGATGAAAACGATCAGGAGGCCTGCGATCGCGTCGCCGCGCACGAACTTCGAGGCGCCGTCCATTGCGCCGTAGAAGGAGCTTTCGTCCTCGAGATCCTTGCGGCGCTTGCGCGCGGTGTCCTCGTCGATCAGGCCGGCCGAGAGATCGGCGTCGATCGCCATCTGCTTGCCGGGCATGGCGTCGAGGGTGAAGCGCGCGGCGACTTCCGCGATGCGGCCCGAGCCCTTGGTGATCACGACGAAGTTCACGAGAATCAGGATCGAGAACACGATGATCCCGATCACGAAATTGCCGCCCATCACGAAATTGCCGAAGGCCTCGATGACGTGACCCGCAGCCGAGGTGCCCTGGTGGCCGTTCGTGAGGATCAGCCGCGTCGAGGCGAGGTTCAGCGCGAGGCGGAACATGGTCGCGATCAGGAGGACGGTCGGGAAGGCCGAGAACTCGAGCGGCCCCTGAATGAACAGCGCTGTCATCAGGATCAGCACCGCGAGGATGATCGAAAGCGCCAGCAGCATGTCGAGGGCCATCGGCGGCAGCGGCATGATCAGGATGACCAGAATGCCGAGCACCGCGACCGCGAGCATGAGGTCGCCCCGGCGCAGCATGGCGCCGACATCGCCCATGGTGGGCATCTTTGGCTTGTAGCTGACGTGGCCTGCGGCCGTGTCGGACATGCTGATTCTCCGCGCCGCCCGGGGCGCGCTCCCCGGCAATTTTTGCCTGCCTTATGGTTAGCGAAGGGTTAATGAATATTGATCTTGCTTTGATCTGGAATTTACACTAAATAGTGCAAATTCCAGATTGGAGGCTAAAATGAAGATCGTTTTGGAGGAGGTGACGTCAATAGCCAATGGCATTTGGCTTAGCTTTGTAGCGCCGCACGAAATCGCAAAGCTCGCAACGCCTCAAAAAGTAATGGGTCGCAGAAGCGTTATTCTCACGATCTCGCCGCTGCACGAGAAAGAGTCTGACAGGCTTATTTTGGAAACCCACAATTTGGAGGTGCTTAGTGTCGGCACTAGTCCAAGTGTAGTCGTTATTGATGCAATGAAGTCGGAGGCTCCGCCAGTCCGGGAACTTGATGCCCCGAGCGCTGGTCGTGGAGACTTAGAATTTCTTGATCAAGTTGCGAGAAGCCTTAAAGGCGAAGCTAAGCTCGTGGCTGAAACACTTTTAAAAAAGGTTCGGGAAAAAAGTCCGGGCGATCTAAAGCGCGGTGAGCGCTTAAACTTTAGCAACACTCCTGACAACTTTTGGTACGTAATTGTTCAGCCGAGGGTGCAGGCGCTGTCCATAACAGTTCGGGGCCTGCCTGAGAGATTCGAGCCATCTACTCTCGATTTAAAGATTGATCGTCCGGGCTACACTCGGTTTAGCCTGAGTAAACCCAGCGAGGTGAACGAAGCATTGCGAATAATATGGCTCTCTCGTCGAAAGGACGAAAAATAGAAAAAAGCCGGACTTCTGTCCGGCTTTTTCGTCGTCAGAGGCTAGGGGTCGTCTGGAAATTTACGCAGCGCCGGCGGCGACACCCGAAGCGGGAGCGGGGATCGCGATGCCTTCGGCCGAATATTCGTTGAGCTTGTTCCTTAGCGTGCGGATCGAAATGCCGAGCACGTTCGCGGCATGCGTCCGGTTGCCGAGGCAGTGCTTCAGCGTTGACAAGATCAGGTCGCGCTCGACATCGGCGACGGTGCGACCGACCAGCGAAGCGGAGAGCTGGTCGGAGACCTGCTGCGCGTGCGCGACCGGACCGCTCGGTGCGTTCGCGAGCGAGGTCCCGTCGGGCAGACGGATTGCGTCGACACCGATCTCGTCGCCGGATGCCAGCAGCACGGCGCGGTGGATGGTGTTTTCCATCTCGCGGACGTTGCCGGGCCAGCGGTTGCGAAGCAACTCGCGCTTGGCTTCCTGCGAGAGCGGTTTCGGCGCGACGCCGTTCACATCGGCGTAATGCCTGATGAAGTGATCGGCGAGTTCGAGCACATCCTGCGGGCGCTCGCGCAGCGGCGGAATCTGCAGGTTCACGACGTTGAGCCGATAGAGCAGATCTTCGCGGAAGCGGCCGGTGCGGACTTCTTCCGCGAGATTGCGGTTCGAGGTCGCGACAATCCGGATGTCCACAGGCACGGGTCGTGTGCCGCCGACGCGGTCGATCACGCGCTCCTGGATCGCGCGAAGCAACTTCGCCTGGAGCCGCACATCCATTTCCGAGATTTCGTCGAGCAAGAGCGTGCCGCCGTTCGCCTCCTCGAATTTGCCGATGCGCCGCGCGATGGCGCCGGTAAAGGCTCCCTTCTCGTGGCCGAAGAGTTCGGACTCCAGCAGATTTTCCGGGATCGCGGCGCAGTTGACCGAAACGAAGACCTTGTTCGCGCGCGGGCTCTTCACATGCACGAAACGCGCGAGCATTTCCTTGCCGGTACCGCTTTCGCCCGTGATCAGGATCGAGGCTTCGGAAGTCGCGACCTGAGCGGCAAGCCGCACCACGCGCGCCATCGCCTCGTCGCGGAACACGAAGTCGCGGCCGTCGTCGGCGACCGCAGCCAACACCGCCGCGATCAGTTCCGGATCGGGCGGCAGGGGGATGTATTCCTTGGCACCGGCATGGATCGCGTCGACGGCAGCGCGGGCGTCGTTCTCGACGCCGCAGGCGACGACCGGGGCGTGCATGCGCTCGTCCGCGATGCGGGTCACGAGCTCGCGAATATCGAGCGTGACGTCGGCCATGATCAGGTCGGCGCCGCGGGAGCGCAGCACCTTCAGGCCCTGTTCGATGTCGACGGCGTGGGTGACGCCGGCGCCGCGATCGACCGCGATCTTGGTCGCCGCGGAGAGCTGGCCCTTGAGAGTGCCGATGATGAGTAGCCGCATGGGTATCGCTCCGTCCGCCGGACCTAGTTCCGGTCGGCTTTGATGATTTCCGTCATGGTCACGCCGAGCCGGTCTTCGACGAGCACGACCTCGCCGCGCGCGACCAGACGGTTGTTCACGAAGATGTCGATCGCCTCGCCGACCTTGCGGTCGAGTTCGAGCATGGTGCCGGGCGCGATCTTGAGAAGGTCGCCGACATCCATGCGCGTCCGCCCGAGCACCGCGGAGACGTGAACCGGCACGTCGAACAGCGCCTCGAGATCGGCGGCGCTTTTTACGGCGTTGTCGTCGGCGGGTGCGGTCGGCGGCGCGACCGGATTGATCGCCTCGACGTCGGCGTCGAGGTTCGGCAGCGGCGGTTTGTTATCGTCGCTCATGACTTCTTCTCCGGAACTTTAGGCGCGTCGGCGGGCGCGCCGAGATAATTCTGAATGGCCTGTTCGATGCGGGCTTCGATCGCGCCGACGTCACGGACGATGCCGCCGTCGGCCCATTCCACGAGGCAGTTGCCGCTTTCAATCGCGGGGTCGGGAAGAATTACCAGGCGGCTTGCGAAGCCGCGCTCGTCGGCGACCTTTCTCAGGCGCGCGCCCGCGCTTTCGGCCATTTCCGGCGAAACCCGAACGGCGACATGCGGCGCGGCGCGGACGTGCGAAAGCACGTCGAGGACGATCGCCTCGATCTCGCCGAGCGGCTGGCGCGACGTCATCGCGGGCGCGAGCTGGCGCGCGATCGCGTGGGCCACATCGATCGCCTCGCGCTCGAGACGGGTTTCGATCACGGCGAGCTTGCCGACCGCGAGATGCATGTCGGCGGCGATCTTGTCGAGCTGTGCCGCGCAACGCTGCTCGCCTTCCTTCTTTGCGGCTTCGAAGCCTTCGCGATACGCAGCCTTCTCGGCGGCTGCGATCGCCGCGCGCGCGTTGCCCGAAAGTTCGCCGAAACGTCCGCCCGCGCCGAACTCGACGTCGAAGAGGTATTTCGCGGGGTTCTTGGTGCCGGCAGCGCTCATCAGTACACCAGTTCGTCCTCGGTGCCGGCGCCCTTGACGATGATGATCTCGCCCTTGTCGGCGAGGTCCTTGGCGGTGGAGATCATCAGCGCTTGCGCTTCGTCGACTTCGCGCAGGCGCACCGGGCCCATGTTCTGGAGGTCGTCCATCATCATCTTCGCGGCGCGCTGCGACATGTTCTTGAGGAAGTACTCGCGCACCGTCTCGGTCGCGCCCTTCAGCGCGATGGTGAGCTTGCCCTTGTCCACCTTGCGCAGGAGCGTCTGGATTGCGCTGGAATCGAGCTTCACGAGGTCGTCGAAGGTAAACATCAGCGTCTTGATGCGCTCAGCGGATTCCTTCTCCGTCGATTCCATCGCCGAGAAGAAGCGCGCTTCGGTCTGACGGTCGAAATAGTTGAATATCTCCGCGATCGGCGCGTAGGGGTCGCGCTTCGAGGTCTGCGACAGCGTCGACATGAACTCGATGCGGAGCGTCTGTTCGATCCGTTCGATCACGTCCTTCTGGACGGCTTCCATCTTGATCATGCGATTGATGACATCGAGCGCGAGCGGCTCGGGCAATACCGCGAGCACGCGGGCGGCCTGCTCGGCGCGGATCTTCGACATCACCACCGCAATGGTCTGCGGATATTCGTTCTTGAGATAATTCGCGAGCACGTCTTCCTGGACGTTTGAGAGCTTCTCCCACATGTTGCGTCCGGCAGGGCCGCGGATTTCCTCCATGATCGCGTTGACGCGTTCGCTCGGAAGGAATTGGGCGAGCAGGCGTTCGGTCGCGGAGGTATTGCCCAAGAGACCGCCGTTGCCGGAAACCTGGCCGACGAAATCGACCAGCAGGGTATCGACGACACCGGAGTCGATCACGCCGAGGCGTGCGATCGTTACTGACAATTCGCGCACCTCGTCTTCGTCCAGGAGCTTCCAGACGTCCGCGCCGTGCTCCTCGCCAAGCGAAAGCATAAGCACTGCCGCGCGCTCCATGCCGGTGAGCGGACGGCCGTTGTGCGTGGCCGTCGTCTTCTTCGGCTTGGTCTGGATTTGCGCTGGCGCGTTCATGATCTGGTTCACACGGACCGGTCATTCATCCATTGACGAATGACGGCTACGGTCTCCTGCGGGTTGTTCTGTACGAGTTCGCCGACCTTCTGCATCGATTTCTGATGCGCCTCGCCTAGGATCTGCGCGGATTCGATGAGCCGCGTGGCGGCGTGCTCGGGCAGCGGCGCCGACGGCGGCACTGCCGGCGCGATCGACGGCGCCGGTGTCTGCGTTGCGGGGGCGGCAAGCGCAGGCGTGGCTGCGGCAACGCCGGCGGAGTTTTCTTCCGGCGTGATCACGCGGCGCACCAGCGGGCGGACCACGAAAAGCAGCACGAGAAGTCCGAGGATCAGCATGACGCCGATTTCGACGAAACGCATGATGTCGTCGGTGGTGAAACGCAAAAGCGAGAGGAGGCCGGTGTCGCCCGCCGTCTGCGAGATCACGGTTGGCTCGGCGAAGCGAAGGTTCACGACTTCGATCATATCGCCGCGCTTTTCGTTGAAGCCGATCGCGGAGCGCACCAGCGCGGTGATGCGTTCGAGGTCCTCCTTGGCGCGCGGCTGGTAGGTGACTTCGTTGTTGCTGCCCTTGGTATAAATGCCGTCGACCAGCACCGCGACCGAGATGCGCTTCACGCGGCCCGGCTCCAGCGTTTCGGTGCGGGTGGTGCGGGTGATCTCGTAGTTCACCACTTCTTCGGTCTTTCGCGTGCTGTCCTTAGGCTGCGCATTCTGCTGCGGCTGCTGGTTGCGCTGCTGGTTGTTGCCGGGGATCTCGTTGGCCACGGTGACGCCGTCGTTATTGGTGTTGTTGGAGGTGGCCGACTGCTCCTCGCGGGTCTGGGTCGAGCGCACCACGCGCTGTTCGGGATCGAACATGTCCTGGGTCTGCTGTATCCGCGTATAGTCGAGCTCCGCCGACACGGTGACGCGTGCGCGATTGGCGCCGACCACGCTGGTTACGATCGCGTCGATCTGCTCCTTCAGTTTGCGCTCGAACGCGGCATTGCGCTCCTCCATGCCGGTCACGCCGCTGGTGCTGTCACCCGAGCCGTCGGCGAGCAGCTGGCCGCGCTCGTCGACGATGGAGATGCGTTCCGCCTTCAGTCCGCGCACGGCGCTCGCGACGAGATGGCGGATCGCGCGGACCTGCGACATTTCCAGCGAGCCGCGCACCTGCAATACGATCGAGGCCGAGGGCTCCTGGCGGTCGCGCGAAAACAGCTGCCGCTCCGGGATCACGAGATGCACGCGCGCCGCCGCGATGCGGTCGATCGAGCGGATGGTGCGGGAGAGTTCGCCTTCCAGCGCGCGGACGTGGTTCACGTTCTGCACGAAGGAGGTGGTGCCGAGCGTGTCGGTGCGGTCGAAGATCTCGTAACCGATGTTGCCGCCGCGCGGCAGGCCGGTCTCAGCCAGCCGCATCCGCGTGCGTGCGACCCGGTCCTTCGGAATCATGATGGTCGCGCCGTCGTTCTTGATTTCGTACTGGATGCCCTGGGTTTCCAGCTCGCGGACAATGCGCGCGGAGTCATCCAGCGTCAGTTCCGTAAAGAGCGGCGCCATCGTGGGCGCGGTGACCCGGGCGACGATGAAGATAAAGAAGAAAATAAGCGCCGCTGCGACGGCGCCCATAGCCGCAAGCCTAGCTGCGCCCAGGGTGCGGACGAACTCGACGGTTCCGTTCAAGAAACTCTCCCCAGCCACCCCAAATCGGGGGACCACTAGGCAGAAATTTCCCTGTTCATGGTTTCCAAATGGTTAACGTGTTCTGTTTGCAGGAAATTTCATAAATGCGGACGTCTTATAGGTATTTAGGTAGTGTTCCATCGTGGTACGGGACTTCGGGCATAAAATTACTTCCTATTATTGTGAAATAAGCGATTTGATTCCGCGCAAGGCATTTCCCGCGACGTTGTGCCCCTTCCTTGATACAGTTCTAAAGACGAAGGTAACCGGCGATTACGGAATCGACGGAAGCGGGCAATCTTGAAGTCGTCTGATTACGAGCATCTGTTCCAGAAAGCGCTGGACGGCCTTCATGCCGAACGGCGCTATCGCGTGTTCACCCCGATCGAGCGCGATACCGCGCGCTTTCCGCACGCCACCTGGCATTCGCCGCAGGGCCCGCGCGACATCGTCATCTGGTGTTCGAACGACTATCTCGGCATGGGTCGTCATCCCAAGGTCATCGAGGCCATGGTCACGGCCGCGCAGGAATGCGGCACGGGCGCGGGCGGCACGCGCAACATCGCGGGCAACAGCCGCCACATCGTCGATCTCGAGAACGAGCTCGCCGATCTCCACCAGAAGGAAGCGGGACTGGTTTTCAGTTCGGGTTATGTCTCGAACCAGACCGGCATCGCAACGATTGCGAAGCTCTTGCCCGACTGCCTGATCCTGTCGGACGAACTCAACCACAATTCGATGATCGAAGGCGTGCGTCAGTCCGGCGTGCAGAAAATGATCTTCCGCCACAACGATCTCGCGCACCTCGAAGAACTCCTGAAAGGCGCGGGCGGCCGGCCGAAGCTGGTGGTATTCGAAAGCATCTATTCCATGGACGGCGACGTGGCGCCGATCGGCGCGATCTGCGATCTCGCCGAGCGCTACGGCGCGATGACCTATCTCGACGAGGTGCACGCAGTCGGCATGTACGGTCCGCGCGGCGCGGGTGTCGCGGAGCGCGACGGCGTGATGGCGCGCGTCGACGTTATCGAGGGTACGCTCGGCAAGGCCTTCGGCGTGGTCGGCGGCTACATCACCGGCAAACGCGCGATCTGCGATGCGGTACGCTCGTTCGCGCCCGGATTTATCTTTACGACGGCGCTGCCGCCGGCGGTCGCCGCGGCTGCGACCGCATCGATCCGGCATCTGAAAACATCGCAGACCGAACGCGTCGGCCACCGCGCGCAGGTGGCGCGCGCGAAATCGGAAATGTTCAAGGCCGGCCTGCCGGTGATGCCGGGCAATACGCACATCATTCCGCTGATGGTGGGTGACGCGGCGCTGTGCAAGGCTGCGAGCGACATGCTGCTCAATGAGCACGGCATTTACATTCAGCCGATCAACTATCCGACCGTGCCGCGCGGCACCGAGCGCCTGCGGGTGACGCCCTCGCCGCTGCACGACGACAGGCTGATTGCTGAACTTGTCGATGCGTTGCTCGAGGTCTGGAACAAACTCGGATTGACCTTCGCGCGCACGCCGCAGGCGGCGGAGTAGTTCTTCTCGCCCTTGTGTTAGCCTCATCCTGAGGAGCGCCCGAAGGGCGCGTCTCGAAGGATGAGGCGCAATGTCGGCTTGGGTTTACATTCTCAGTTGCAGTGATGGCTCATACTACACTGGAACGACGCGCACCGATCTCGACACACGCTTAGCGCAGCATCAGTCGGGCGAATTCGAAGGTTACACCGCTAGGCGGCGTCCCGTTCAGCTTGTTTATTCGGAATACTTTGAACGAATTGCCGACGCGATTGCGTCCGAGCGCAAGATCAAAGGTTGGTCACGGGCGAAGAAACAAGCGCTGATCGACGGAGATTTCGACAGATTGAAAGCGCTTGCTAAGCCTCATCCTTCGAGACGCGCTCGCTATCGCTCGCGCTCCTCAGGATGAGGCATTGATTTCCGTATGGTGAGGAGGCGCGTTTCGAACCATGAGGGTCAAGTCCGCTTCGCTTTCCCCACCCCGAGATAGCTTTCGAGAACCCGCGGCTGGTTGCGCAACTCGGTGCTCTCGGCTTCGTGCACGATCGCACCACGCTCCAGGATTGCCGCGCGGTCGGCAACGCTCAGAACCTTCTGCGCGTTCTGCTCAACCAGGATGGCCGAAAGCCGTTCTTCACTGATGATGCGGCGAAGGGCGGCAAGCAGTTCGTCGACGATGATCGGCGCAAGGCCCTCGAGCGGCTCGTCGAGCAGAAGCAGCTTCGGATTCAGGACAAGCGCGCGGCCGACCGCCAGCATCTGCTGCTCGCCGCCGGAAAGCTGGCTGCCGAGATTGCCGCGGCGTTCGCCCAGCCGCGGAAAGAGCCGGAATACGCGATCCACGTTCCAGGCGCCGGGCGTCGCGACCGCGGTAAGATTTTCCGTCACGGTCAGCGACTTGAAGATGTTGCGCTCCTGCGGCACCCAGCCGATGCCGGCAGCCGCGCGCTGATCGGGGCGAAGTGCCGTGATGTCGTTGCTGTCGAGAAAAATCTTCCCGCCGAAGCGCCGCGTGACTCCGACAATCGAGTTCACGAGTGTGGTCTTGCCCATGCCATTGCGGCCCAGGAGCGCCAGCGACCGGCCCTGTTCGAGCGCGAGCGAGAGATTTGGCAGCACTACCGCTTCGCCGTAGCCCGCGCGCAGGTTTTCAATGCGGAGGATTTCAGTCATCGGTGCGCTCGCCGAGATAGACCGCGCGCACGCGCGGATCGTTTTCGATTTCCTTCGGCTCGCCCTCGACGAACAATTTGCCGTCGACCAGCACAGTGATGCGGTCGGCGAAGCCGAATACGATGTCCATGTCGTGCTCGATCAGGAGCACGGTGACGTCCTTCGGCAGCGCTGCCACGGTTTCGAGAATCTCATGGCGCTCGGTTTCGGGTACGCCGGCGGCAGGTTCGTCGAGAAGAAGCACGCGCGGCTTGCCGGCGATCGCGAGCGCGATCTCGAGCTGACGCTGCTTGCCGTAGGGCAGGGACGAGGTGCGTTCTTCCAGCACGTCAGCGAGGCCAAACTGCCTTGCGAGCGCGACCGCTTCCGTGACGATTTTTTCGTCGCCGCCGAAGGCGCGCCAAAAGCGCGTGCCGAGTTTCTCGCGCTCGCCGATGACCAGCGCAATCGCTTCCAGCGGCGTGAGCTCGCCGAACAGCTGATTGATCTGGAAGGTGCGCGCGATGCCGCGCGCGACGCGCTGGTGCGGCTTGAGCCTCGTGATGTCGTTGCCCGCGAGCTTCACCTGGCCCCTGCTCGGCTTCAGCACGCCGGTGAGCAGATTGATGAGCGTAGTCTTGCCGGCGCCGTTCGGGCCGATCAGCGCGTGGCGCGCGCCCTCGCGCACCCTGAGGTTCACGTCGTTGGTCGGCACGATGCCGCCGAAGCGCTTTTCGAGACCGAGGGTTTCGAGCGCGATCATGGCTTCGCGTTCCGTTTGCCAAGCGCGTTCACGATGCGCTCGATGATGCTGAAGACGCCGCGGTCGCGCGCGAACAGCGCGATCACCACCAGCGCAAAGCCGATCCAGAATTCCCAGTATTGGGGGGTGACATTGCCGATCGACTTCTGCGCGATCAGGAACAGCGCGCTGCCGACGATGCCGCCATAAAGATAACCGGTGCCGCCGATGATGAGCATGAGTAGCACGTCGGCGGAGCGCTGGAAGTCGATATAGGTGAGCGACACCACCGGCGTGGTCTGCGCCAAGAGCGCGCCTGCAATCCCGGCATAGGCGGCCGCGACGGTATAGACCGCGATCAGGCGCAGGTTGTTCGGAATGCCGATCGAGGAGGCGCGCAAGGGATTGCCCTTGATCGCGCGGAGCGAGTAGCCGAACGGCGAGTGCACGATTCGTTTGGCCACGAAGAAAAGCGCGAACAGCACCACGAGAACGTAGGCATAGGCGTTCTTCGGGATGAAGTAGATCGGGAAGAACCCGAGTACGGGATCGACCGGCATGCCTGTCAGGCCATCCGCGCCGCCGGTGAGCCAGGACATCTGGTTTGCGATTTCGTACATCACAAGCGCGATGCCGATCGTCACCATGATGCGGGTAAGGTCGGTGCCGCGCAGCACGAGCAAGCTCGTAATCAGGCCGAGCAAACCGGCGGCGACGCCGGCGACGACGAGGCCGGTCACCGGCTCGCCGGTGAAATTGATCGCGAAGAGTGCTGCGACATAGGCGCCGAAGCCGAAATAGGCAGCGTGGCCGAGCGAGACGATGCCGGCATAGCCGAGCAGAAGATCGAGCGAGACTGCGAACAGCGCCCAGATTGCGATCTGGGTCAGGAGCGCATGCTGGCTCGGCAGCAGGAATACGGAAGCGGCCGCAGCGATCCAGAACACGTATTCGAGCCAGTGCCAGGCGCGCTTTCGCTTCAGCGCGGCCGACGCCTCGCGGACGGAATCTTCGCTGCTCATCGCTATTTCGCCGTGCCGCGCGCGAACAGGCCCTGCGGACGCAGCACGAGCACGACGATCATGATGGTGTAGATGACGAAGCCGCCGAAGCGCGGCGCGTAATATTTCCCCGCGACGTCACCGATACCCAGGAGAAGCGAGGCGAGGAACGGGCCCGTGATGCTCGAGGTGCCGCCGACCGAGACCACGATCAGGAAGTAGATCATGTATTTGAGCGGAAAATGCGGCTCGAGCGAGAGGATTTCCGCGCCGAGCGCGCCGCCGAGGCCCGCGAGGCCGCAACCGAATGCAAAGGTCAGCGCGAAGATCCAGTTCACGTTGATGCCGAGCCCGCTTGCGACGCGCTGGTCGTCGACCGCCGCGCGGAGCCGGCTGCCGAAGCGGGTGTAGCCGAGGATCACTTGCAGCACGATCACGATCAGCGCGCAGATCAGGATGATCAGCAGGCGGTACTTGCCGATGCCGACGCCGAAAAAATCGAAGCGGCCCTGCAGGTAGGACGGCAGATTGATGAAGCGCTGCTGCGAGCCCATGAAGTAGTCCACGACCGCAGCGGTCATGAACACGAGGCCGATCGTGAACAGCACCTGTTCGAAATGGCTGCGGTTGTAAAAATGCACGTAGAGCGTGCGCTCGGCGACGAGCCCGATCATGGCCGCGAACATGAAGGCGATCGGCAGGCTCGCAAAGAACGGCACGCCATAGAAGTTCACGAGCAGCCACGCGCAATAGCCGCCTAGCATGGCGAAGGCGCCGTGCGCGAGATTGACGAAGTTCATGAGACCGAGCGTGACCGCAAGCCCGCAGGCGATCACGAACAGGAGCATGCCGTAGGCGATGCCGTCGAAGAGGATGGTGAGCATGCGCGGGTCTCGAACACTTGCCTCACCCTTCGAGACGCGATCCTGCGGATCGCTCCTCAGGGTGAGGCTTACTCATTAAACCAAAAGCCTCATGGTGAGGAGCGGGCGTAGCCCGCGTCTCGAACCATGAGGCTGGAGGAAAAGCCGGCTTACTTCTTCGCCGCCTTCACCGGATCCTTGACGTCGGGGAAGCTCGCGAACTCCACGTTATAGAGTTCGCCGTTCTTCTTCTCGACGCGGCGGATGTAGATGGTCTGCACGATGTCGCGGGTTTCCGGATCGATCCAGATCGGCCCGCGCGGGCTTTCCCACTTCATACCCTTCATCGCGGCGAGCAGCGCGTCGCCGTCGGTCTTGCCGCCGGTCTTCTTCAGCGCCTCGTAGATCAGGTGGATGCCGTCGTATGCGCCGACCGACGCGAAGTTCGGGCGCATGCCCGGATTCGCCTTGCGGAAGGCCGCGACATATTCCTTGTTCTTTGCCGACGGATGGTCGGTGGAATAGTTGTGTGCGGTGACCACGCCGACCGCAGCATCGCCGAAGCCCGGCAGCACGTCGTCGTCGGTGATGTCGCCGGGACCGATCAGGCGGATGCCGGACTTGTCGAGGCCGCGCTCCACGAACTGCTTCATCAGGATCGCGCCGACGCCGGACGGCGTGAACACGTAGAGCGCGTCGGGCTTCGCATCGAGCACGCGCTGCAGGAACGGCGCGAAATCGGGGTTCTGGATCGGCACGCGGATGCTTTCGGTGACTTCGCCGCCCTTCGACTTGAACTGGTCGATGAACGACTTCTCCGCGTCATGGCCGGGCGCATAGTCGGTAACCATGGTCACGACCTTCTTGATCTTGTTCTGCGCGGCCCAGTCCGCGATGATGACCGCTGACTGGCCGAGCGTGAAGCTCGTGCGCACGATGTAGGGCGAGCGCTCGGTGACGATCGAGGTGCCGGCCATCATCACGACCATTGGAATTTTCGCATTGGTCGCGATTGGCGCGGTCGCCATGGCGAGCGGGGTGAGGCCGAAGCCCGCGATGAAGCTGACCTTGTCGTTCTGGATCAGTTCGCTCGCGATGCGGGCGGTATTCTCGGCGCGGCCGGCGTCGTCGCGGACGATCAGCTCGATCTTCTTGCCGGCGACGGTGGTGCCGTTCTGCTGCATGTAGAGCCTGGCGGCGGCCTCGAGCTGCTTGCCGGTCGTGGTGAAGGGACCGGTCAGCGGAATGATGAGGCCGATTTTCACGACCTCCTGCGCGGCGGCCGGCACGCTGCCTGCCGCAAGCGCGGTCGCCGCGAGTGCGGCCAGAAACGATCTGCGTAGCATGGACGTTTTTCCTCCGGGGACTGGCGGTCTTTTGGCGACCGCTTTCGAAGTCCGCCGGATACTCCGCCAAGTCTCCGGAATTCGCAAGAATTCGTGGGCAGTCCTACAGTTGCAGGTTCGCCATTCCGGCCGCTATCTGGGCCGGCTGCCTGCGCTAGAATGGCAGGCGGATTTTCCCGGCAAGGTGAGAAAGATGCGGATTCGTGTTTTCGGCTGCGCGATTGCTGCGGCTGCGTTGTTGCTGTCCGGCGGAAATTGGGCAACGGCCCAACCGGGCCCGGCGCAATGCCGCAACACCGGAAACTTCAACAAATGGCTTGAGGACTTCAAGCGCGAGGCGCTGGAGCAGGGGCTGTCTCCGCGCACGCTCGCACGCACGCAGCATCTCCTGGTGCTCGACCACAAGATCATCGGCATCGACCGCGGGCAGCGCGTGTTCAGCCAGCCGTTTCTGGAATTCGCCAACCGCATGGCCGGCGGCGGCCGCGCCCCGCGCAGCCAGCAACTGATCAAGAAGCACGCCGACCTGTTCGCGAAAGTCGAAGCGCAATACGGCGTGCCGGCGGCGGTAATCACGGCGTTCTGGGGTCTGGAGAGCAGCTTCGGCGCGGATATCGGCAAGTTCGAGGTACTGCGGTCGCTCTCGACGCTCGCCTACGACTGCCGCCGCAGCGAACGCTTCCGGAAAGAGTTGCATGCGGCACTCAAGATCATCGAGCGCGGCGATCTCACGCCCGAAACCATGATCGGGTCGTGGGCCGGCGAACTCGGGCAGACGCAATTCCTGCCCTCGCACTACCTCAATTACGGCATCGATTTCGACGGCAACGGCAAAGTGGATTTGCTGCGCAGCGTGCCGGACGTGATCGCGACCACCGCGCATTACATCCAGAAAATCGGCTGGCGCCGCGGCGAGCCGTGGATGCTGGAAGTGCGCGTGCCTTCGCAGATGGACTGGAGCCAGGCGAGCCTCGACATCGAACATCCGCACGCGCAATGGACGAAGTGGGGGGTGACGCTTGCGAACGGCAAGCCGCTGCCCGAGCCGGCGCCGCCGGCGTCGCTGCTCTTGCCGATGGGAAGGCTCGGGCCCGCGTTCCTCGTCTATCCGAACTTCCGGGTCTTCACGGAATGGAACCACTCGATCATCTACTCGACGACAGCGGCTTATCTCGCGACGCGCATCGCCGGCGCGCCGGTCATGCGCAAGGGCAACGGCGAGCCGGATACGTTTTCTATGGAGCAGGTGCGCGAGTTGCAGACGCTGCTCGTGAAGGCGGGGTACGATGTCGGCGGCATCGACGGCCGTCTCGGCGCGCTGTCGCGCAAGGCGGTCCAGGCCGCGCAGGTGAAGTTCAAACTGCCCGCCGACGGCTATCCGACCGAGGAACTGGTGCGGAGGCTGCGAAGGGGGAGTTAGGTTTTTTGCCTCATCCTTCGAGACGCCCGCTTCGCGGGCTCCTCAGGATGAGGCCGATAATCCTCATGGTGAGGAGCGGCCCGCAGGGCCGCGTCTCGAACCATGAGGAGAATCAATCCTCCATCGCGATCAGCGTCGCGTCGCCGCCGGCGGCGGCGGTGTTGATGGTGATGGTCTGCTCGGTGGCGAAGCGCGGAAGATAATGCGGGCCGCCGGCTTTCGGGCCGGTGCCGGAAAGTCCGCTGCCGCCGAAGGGCTGTACGCCGACCACAGCCCCGATCATGTTGCGGTTCACATAGACATTGCCCGCGCCGAGCGTACGCGCGACCGTCTCCGTCATGGTGTCAATGCGCGAATGCACGCCCGCCGTGAGCCGGTAGCCTTTGCGCGCAAGTGCCGCGAGCGTGCTGCCGAGATTTTTTCGCTCGTAGCGAAGCACATGCAGCACCGGGCCGAAGACTTCCTCGGTCAGGTCGTCGGCGCTTTCGATCTCGAAAATATGCGGAGCGACGAAGTCGTCACCATCGGGTACTTCTCCCGCAAAGTGCAGCGTCGCTGTGCGTTTCATCCTTTCGATATGCTGGAGAAGACGTTCCTGTGCTTCGCCGTCGATCACCGGTCCGACATGGGTCGGGACTTCGTGAGGACTCCCGATCTTCAGTTCGCGCGCAGCGCCGGCAATCATTGCGATGAACTTGTCCGCGACCTCGCGCTGGACCAGCAGGAGCCGCAGCGCGGAGCAACGCTGGCCGGCGGAACGGAACGCGGAGGCGATGACGTCGTCGGAAACCTGTTCGGGGAGGGCGCTTGCGTCCGTCACCATGACATTGATGCCGCCGGTTTCCGCGATCAGCGGCACGATCGGGCCGTCTTTGGCGGCGAGCGCGCGGTTGATGATCCGTGCCACTTCGGTAGAGCCCGTGAAGACGACGCCCGCAACACGCGGATCGGAAACGAGCGCGGCGCCTGCCTTGCCGTCGCCCTGCACGAGCACAAGCGCGTCTTCGGGGATGCCCGCTTCATGGAGAAGCGATACCGCCTCGGCGGCGATCCGCGGCGTCTGCTCCGCGGGTTTGGCGGCAACGGTGTTGCCGGCGGCCAGTGCAGCCGCAACCTGCCCGTTGAAGATCGCGAGCGG
Organism: Pseudomonadota bacterium; assembly: GCA_041694745.1. Classification (GTDB taxonomy): domain Bacteria; phylum Pseudomonadota; class Alphaproteobacteria; order Rhizobiales; family Xanthobacteraceae. Next base: position 30,709 of record JBGFSD010000006.1, on the reverse strand, counting down.
AAAATTCCACGGCGAGATCGCAACGAACGGCCCACGGCCCGTGAGCCGCAGCACGTTCTTCTCGCCCGCCGGGCCGGGAAGTGGCATGTCGTGCGCGAACAGGCGCCGTGCTTCGGCGGCGTAATAGCGGCAGAAGTCGGCGGCCTCGCGCACTTCACCGAGCGCATCGTCCAGCGTTTTCCTGCCTTCGCCCTGAAGCAGCGCGAGAAAGCGCCCGCGCCGTGCTTCCAGCATATCGGCGGCGCGTTCGAGAATCACCGCGCGCTCGTGTGCGGGTGTTCGCTGCCAGCGTGGGAAATATGCCGCGGCGATATCCATCGCGTACTTCGGCGCGCGGGAATCCGCGGCGTTTGCTGCCGCAGCGTTTTCGATCTCCGCGAGCAAGGCGTTGAGCGAAGCGCGATGGCCGAATTCGACACCCATTGAATTCTTGCGCGTGCCGTAGAGATCGCGCGGAGGCGGAATCCGCGGATTGCGGGCGCCGCGTGCCGCAACGTCTTCTGCGGGCTCGCGTAGCAGCTTTTCGACCGGAACGTCCGGATTTGCCGAGGCCGATGCGAAAGACGAGTTCGCACCGTTCTCCAGGAGCCGCCGCACGAGATAGGCAAGGAGGTCCGCATGCGCGCCGACCGGCGCATAGACGCGGCAGGCAAGCGTTTCGTTCTCGGAAAGCAATTTCTCATAGAGTGCTTCGCCCATGCCGTGCAGGCGCTGAAACTCGAAGCCTTCGCGGTCTTCCGTCATGGCCAGCACACTTGCGACGGAGAGCGCGTTGTGGGTCGCGAACTGCGGATAGATGTGTGGGCGCAGCGCAAGCAGTTGCCGTGCGCAGGCTTCGTAGTTGAGGTCGGTCATGGCCTTGCGCGTGAAGACCGGATAGCCGTCGAGCCCGCGCTCCTGTGCGCGCTTGATTTCGGTGTCCCAATAGGCGCCCTTGACGAGACGCAAGGTAGCGCGGCGCTGATGATTTTTCGCGAGATTTGCGAACCATTCGATCACGTTGCCCGCGCGCTTTTGATAGGCCTGCACGGCGATGCCGAAGCCGTCCCAGCCCGCAAGCGATGGCGCAGCGAAGACTTCGGCAATCACGTCGAGCGAAAGCTCGAGCCGGTCCGCCTCTTCTGCGTCGACCGTCAATTGCAGGCCATGCGACTTCGCGCTTTTCGCAAGATCGAGAAGGACCGGCGGCAGTTCGCGCAAGACCCGCGCGCGGCTCATGGCCTCATAGCGCGGATGCAGCGCGGAGAGCTTCACCGAGATTCCCGGCCGCTCGGCAGGCGAAGTTTCCGCCGCATGTCTTCCGATTGCGTCGATCGCGCGCAGGTAAGCCTCGCGGTAGCGCGCGGCGTCATTTGCGGTGCGGGCGCCTTCGCCGAGCATGTCGAATGAGTAGCGATAGCGCGGCGTGTCGTCCGCACGCGCGAGCGCGCCCTCGATGGTCTCGCCGAACACGAAATGCTGGCCCATCACGCGCATGGCCTGGCGCATCGCGGTCCGCACCGCGGGCAGGCCGATGCGTTTTGCGAGCGCGCCGAGGATGCCTTCCGGCGTGTCGCCGGGCTGAATGGTTCTCGCACTGAGCGCGAGCGCCCAGACCGAAGCGTTCACCAGCAGCGCATCGGACTTCGATTGATGGTGCTCGAAGTCTCCTGCGGCGAGCTTGTCTTCGATCAGGCGGTCCGCGGTGTCCGCGTCGGGAATGCGCAACAGCGCTTCGGCGAGCACCATGAGCGCGACGCCTTCCTTCGTGGACAGCGAAAACTCGCGCAGCAGTTCCTCGACGCCGCCGAGGCCGCCGGACTGTTTGCGGATCGCGCCGATCAGGCGGCGCGCGGTGGACTCGATGCCGGGCTGCCTGACGCCGCTTCCGGCAAGCAGCCGCGCAGCAATCGCATCGTCGTCCTCGGCATAGGGCGCGGCGAACGGCGGGAAGGCGGCCATGGTCGTCTCCTTGGTCTGGAAGATTTAGGCCGGCATTTTCCGTATCTCCATAGCCATTTTGAGAGAAATTCCTCATAATCATCGGTGTTTATAGACATAGGTAGTGAAAATCATGGAGATCGACAAAATCGACCGGAAAATTCTTCAGGTTTTGCAACTGGATGGCCGGATTGCATCGGTCGAACTCGCCGAGCGCGTCGGGCTGTCGCCGACCTCCACCGGCGAGCGGCTGAAGCGGCTGCAAAAGGACGGCTACATCAAGGGCTTCGGCGCGAAGCTCGATCCGCATCTCCTGGACTTGCCGCTCTTGGTGTTCGTCGAGGTGTCGCTCGACAAGACCACGCCGGACATCTTCGAGAAGTTCGCGGCGGCCGTCCGCCGCGCGCCGGAAGTGCTCGAATGCCACATGGTGGCGGGCGGCTTCGACTATCTCGTGAAGACCCGCGTCGCCGATATCGCGGCCTACCGCAAGTTTCTCGGCAACGTGCTCTTGGCGCTGCCCGGCGTGAAGGAAACGCGCACCTATGCGGTCATGGAAGAAGTGAAGACGGACCAGCTCCTGCCGGTATGAACGTCAGAGCAGCTTGATCAGGAGCTTCAGCACGCCCTGTTTGACGCCCGACTTGTGCGGGCTCGCCCATTTCGAGCGCATGACCTCGTCGCGGTGAGCGAGATACCAGTCGTAGCTTTCCTTGAGCATCTCGTCGTTCGAGTATTGCGGCCGCCAGCCGAGTTCGTTCTTGGCGTCGGCAATGTCGAAATAACTCGGCTTCGAGTAGGCGAGATAATGATAGCTGCCGAGCGGTGACAGGCCGAGGCGCGTTGCCGCCGCCATCAGGAGCCGCGTCGGCGCATCGGGCACCGACTTCACACTCGAACCGGTCGCGGCGTGCGCGCATAGCGCTTCGAGCGCCTGGCGCGTGGTGCCGAAGCGGTCGGTGCCGATGTTGTAGACCTGCGGGCCGGATCTGCGCGCGGCGAGAATCACGGCATCTGCGAGATCGCGCGCATGGATGAACTGGAACTGCGCATCGCCCGTGCCGAGTACAGGCACGTTCGAGCCTTCGCGGATCCATTCGAACAGCATCTGGAAGATGCCGAGCCGGCCGTGGCCGAGAATGGTGCGCGGGCGGATCCGCGTGACGTCGAGCCCTCGCGCGATGAATTCGCGGCAGACGTCTTCGGCGGCGGCCTTCGTCCTGCCATAGGCTTCAACGGGCTTCGCGGGTGTGGCGCGGCGGATCGGCAGTTCGTCGGGAATGCCGAAGATCGAGGTCGAGGACAGGAAGATGACCTTCTGCACTTTCGCGTCGCGTGCGGCGGCGAGCAGGTTGCGCGTGCCTTCGATGTTGACGGTCTGCATCAGCGCCGGGTCCCTGGAGAGCGGCTGCTGCGCGACGCAATGGAAAATCACGTCGATGTTCTGGCAGGCCGCGCGCACCGCGGATGCGTTGCAGATGTCGCCGCGGAAGTATTCGACATTCCCGGGATGGTCCTCCGCCGGCATAAGATCGAAGTTGCGGATATGCGCGTTCGTTGCGGCGAGCTTTTCGATCAGCACGCAGCCGAAGAACCCGGAGCCGCCGGTGACGAGCGTGCGCATCAGGCGTTCCCGCCCAGAAAGTGCGCGATATTGCGTCGTGCGAAGGCCATGATCGAGCCCTGCGGGTTCACGCCCGGTGCGGTGCAGAGCAGGCTGCCGTCGTTGATGTAGAGATTCGTGTGGCCATGGACCTTGCCGAAGGAATCCACCGCGCACTTCTCGCGGTCCTCGCCCATAGGGCAGCTCGAAAACAGATGCACCGACATCAGGCTGGCATGGCCTGCGGGCAGCGTTTCGGGCAGGGTGCGCAGGTCGTCACCGTTTCGCAGCGGCGGATATCCGGCAACGGTCGGAAAGAGTTCCTCCGCGCCCGCCGCGAGCAAGAGCTGCGAGAGTTTCTGCACGCCTTCGGCGAGATTACGCATGTCCTCCGGTGCGAGTGTATAGCGCACCAGCGGATCGCGATAGCTTGGCACGTTGCGCACGCTACCCTGGCCGCCGGTGATCATCGCATAATAGATCGCCATGTTGTGCCAGCGCTCGTCCACAATTTTCCGATGCGCAGGGTGATCGAGCATCGCAAGCGAGATATAGGGCGCGCGGCTCACCGACACGCCGAAGGAAAGCCGCGGCGAAAACTCCTTCACCTGCTCGACGGTGACGCCCATGTTGCGGCTGTTCACGACGCCGGGAAAGCGGGCCACGACCTTCACGGTCGGGTGCATGCGCAGCGAATTGCCGATGTTCTGCGTGATCCCGCTCCTGCGCAGGAGCGCGGCGGTATGGATTGCCCCGGCGCAGAGGAAGACGGTATTCGCGCGCAGATCGAAGCCTTCGCCGTCGCTTTCGCAATGCAAAGTCCAGCCGCCTGCGTCCTGCGACAGCCTTGCGACGCGCGTATCCGTGCGCAGTATGCAGCCCGCGCCAACCGCGCGCGGAATGAAAGTGCGCGTCATCGACTGCTTCCTGCCGGCCGTGTCTCCGGTTCCGTCGTACTTGAACCAGCGCGGCACTTCCATCGAGGACCAGCCGAGCTTTCTTGCGCCCTCGCGCATTCTGAGCGAGGCCGGAGGACTTTCTCCCTGTAGCGGCGAGACGCTGAGTTCGCGTTCGTTTGCCTCGAAGAACGGCTTGAGCTCGTGCAGCGCCGCGCCGTCGAGCGTGTAGTCTTTCTGCCAGCGCTCCAACATGCTCTCCGGCGTGCGGTGATATAGCCCTGCGTTGATCTCGCTGCCGCCGCCGGCGCAGCATCCTTCGACATAGGAGATCTTGGTGCTGCCGAAGGCGGCGGTGATGCCGCCGTTGCGGTATTTCCGCTCCATCTCCGCGCGGCTGAACTCGGGGGTGTCTTCGAGCGCGAGCATCGGCCCGGCTTCGAGCAGCATGACTTCGCGGCCTGCTTCCGCAAGCAGCGCCGCCGTGATCGCGCCGCCGGGGCCGGAGCCGATCACGGCGATATCGGTCCGCGCGTCGGATGCAAGCGAAGCGCGGATTGCAGGTGCTTGCGGCGGCTCCTCAGCCGGGCCGCGTTCCAGCGCTTCGTCGTAGGCGAAGACGCTGAGGCCTTCGTAGAAGCGCATCAGGTCGCGAAACGGACCGATGCGGCGCATGAGCCGGATATGCTGCTGCCGCTTCTCGCCGTTCAGCCTGTGAAACGGCGCGCCGCGCATGACCAGCGCCGAGAGGCCGAAGAACAGGGTCGCACCGAAGAACGGCAGCCGCAGATAGTCCGGCATGCGCGCGTGCTGCGCGAGCGCGAAGCCGCTCGCGTCCCGTATGGCATCGCGGCTTGCGGCGGCAACGCCGTAGCGCTCGCGAAGAAAGCTCTCGCAAAGCGCTTCAGCGGTTTTCCGGAACGTTTTTCTCATTGTGCGGCAAGCGGAACGATCTGCGCGGCAAAGATGAAAACCGCGTTGTTCGCAAACAACAGCAAGGCGCAAGCGGCGAGCGCGAATGTCTTGTAGCGGAACTGCGACGCTGCAAAGGGAATCGCCAGAAACAGGAGATGCGCGAGCGTGACGCTCGGACTGTAGAGCAGGCACTCGCCGGGAAGAAAAAGAAAGAAGAAGATCATGCGGACAGCCGCGTAAGCGGCAAGTCCGGGCATGATGCCTTTGGCCTGCGGCGCTCCGGACGCGCGGGAACGGCAACACAGGGCCGCCACGAATACGGCTGCAAGGGATAGAAGCGTCGCGGCCGAGAGTGGAGAACTGAAATAGCCGAGCAGCGTGGCATCGAAGTCGCCGCCGTAGCCGATGTTCATGTTGGCATGGCGGATCGCAGGTTCGGGGGCTGCGATGTTGAACAGGAACCAGCGGTGCAGAAAATCGGACAGCGTTTTCAGGTCATAAACATTTCGCGAAAAATAATAGAAGAAAATCTCGACGAACGTATTGCCTTCGGGAATCGCGGCAATGGCGGCGAGGCTTCGCCGAATCCCGAATTCGAGAACCAGGAGCGCCGCGGGAGCCACAAGCGCGTGCAGTGCGAGCCAGGTGTAGGCGCGCAGCTGCAGCCTGTGCTTGAGAATTAGGTCGAGTGCAGGAATCGCCGCAAGAAAGGCCGCCGTGATTTCGTTGAGACACGCCGCGAAAAACACGACGGTCAACGCGGCCGCGCGCGACCTGCTCCAGTTCGAACGAAGATGCAGATAGATTGCGACATAGATCGCGGCAAGCGTCGTCGAGACGATCTTCGATTCTTCAATACTGGAAAAATACCAGACGGCCGTCGAACTTGCGTAGATCACACCCCATAGCAAGGCCTCGCGGCGCGGCGTGAAGACGGAGAAGGCGCTGAAGGCGGCGGCGGCTCCGATCGCGCCGATCAGCGCAAACATCGCCTTCAGAACTGCAAGCGGCCCAAGCCAGGCCGTGAGCGGGGAAAAGAGCTTCATCCAGACGAGCGCAAGCGCGACCGTCACCGGATGCAGCCGCAACAGGCGGTCGTTGAATTCGCCCGCAGCGAGTTGCGTATATTGCCCGGTATCGGCGCCGAAAAAGGCAGTCGCATGTCTTTGCTCGAGCGAGAATGACGAAGTCCAGTAGAGCGCGAAGGCGGCAATCAATATCGCAGCGGTTGTAAGCCCGCTGCGGCGCGATGCGAGTAAGCGCCGCGTCCCGGAATCCGAGGGGAGGATCAAAGAGGGTTCCGGGGCGCCGGCGGCGTTGCTCATCGCAGGATGATGGACGAAAAAAGCTCCAGACGCCGCGCCAAAAAAGACACAACCCGCGAGGAGCCGGGATACGCGATGAAAGTGAAGTGGTAGCGGGGGAGGGACTCGAACCCCCGACCCCAGGATTATGATTCCCGTGCTCTAACCAGCTGAGCTACCCCGCCGCCTGTTCCGTCGCGGCAAAGCTACCGTTCGAGAGGGCCGGGATATGTAACCCGGCGCCGTCGCTGTCAAGGATTGAGAGACCTTCAGGCCGTCGCAGCGGCGGGCGAGGCGGCGGCGCGGCCTTCCCGCGCGAAGCGCATCAGCGTGAACACGCCGAACGGAGGCACGGTGCGGCGTTCGACCAGCCGCACGTTGCCGTTCTTCTCGGCCCAGTCGGAAATCCGCTTGAACGGAAATTCCGGCGACCAGCCGAGCTTGCGCGCATGCTGCGAGAACCAGCGCTCGAAGCTCGCGCGAAGACCGCGCTCGGCGCCGATGTGGTTGACGAGCACGATCTCGCCGCCCGGCTTCAAGACGCGCGCGAATTCGTCGAGCGTCTTTTCCGGCTGCGGAACCGTGGTGATGACGAATTGCGCGACCACGCAGTCGAACGAGCCGTCGGCAAAGGCGAGGTTGGCGCCGTCCATGACGGAGAGGCCCTTCACGTTTACGAGCTTCTCGCGGTCCACGCGCTCCTGCGCCTTGCGCAGCATCGGCTCGGAGATATCGACGCCGATCACTTCGTGCGACTTGTCGAAATAGGGAAGCTCCAGCCCGGTGCCGACGCCGACATTCAGAATCCTGCCGCCGACGCGCGTCGCGGCGTTGGTTGCGGTGCGGCGGCCCATGTCGAGCAGCGGACCGAACACGACGTCGTAAACAGGCGCCCAGCGGGCATAGGCCTTTTCGATGGTGGCGCGGTCCAGGCCCTGTGCTGCTTTGCCGTTGCCGGCGAATTCGGTCTTCATTGACGCCCCTTCGAACGCTCAAACCACCAACATGGCTTCGGGTTGCGAAACCGGCGGCATTTTCCCGCGACTTTTGTCTAACGGCAAGGTGCTAGCGATCACGCCGCCGCCCAATACGCGGGCGCGCAGGTCTGCGCTGTCATAAAGGACGCAGGCCTGTCCGGGCGCGACCCCTTCCTCTCCTTCCGGGAACACGACGGAAATCCGCCTGCCGTCGCAATCCAGCACAGCCGGAACCGGCGCGCGGGTGGAGCGCACCCGTGCGAATACCTTGGCGCGGGATGAAGCCGTCTCGGCGGGACTTGCGTCGCCGAGCCAGTTGACGTCGCGAAGCGAAGCGCGGCCGACCAGCAACGCCTCGCGCGGTCCGACAATCACGCGCTTTGTCGCCGCGTCGAGCCGGACGACATAGAGCGGCTCGGCTTCTGGAATTTTCAGAGCAATGTTCAGTCCGCGGCGCTGGCCGACGGTGTAATGGATGACGCCCCGGTGCTCGCCCAGCACGCGGCCGTCGAGATGCACGACCTCGCCGGCCTCGCCGGCGTCGGGCTTCAGGCGGTCGATGATCGTGGTGTAGCGTCCCTCCGGCACGAAACAGATGTCCTGGCTGTCGGGCTTGTTCGCGACGGCCAGCCCTAGTTCCTCCGCGATCGCGCGCACCGCGGGTTTGGCAAGGCCGCCGAGCGGGAAGCGCAGATAGTCGAGCTGCTCCTGCGTGGTGGCGTAAAGAAAATAGCTCTGATCGCGGTCGGCGTCGTGTGCGCGATACATGGCGCGGCGGTTTCCCGCGCTGCGACTTTCGATGTAGTGGCCGGTGACGAGCGCGGCACCGCCGAGATCCTTCGCGGTCGCAAGCAGGTCCTTGAACTTCACGGTCTGGTTGCAGGCGATGCAGGGCACCGGTGTTTCGCCGCGTGCATAAGAGTCCGCGAACGGCCGGATCACCTGATCGCGGAAACGCTCTTCGTAGTCGAGCACGAAATGCGGGATGCCGATCTTGGCCGCGACCGTGCGCGCATCATGGATGTCGGAGCCCGCGCAGCAGGCGCCCTTCTTCTTGATCGCCTCGCCGTGATTGTAGAGCTGCAGGGTGATGCCGACGACGTCGTAGCCCGCGCGCTTGGCGAGCGCGGCTGCGACCGACGAATCCACGCCGCCCGACATCGCCACCACGACGCGGGTCTTTGCGGGCACTCCTGCGATGTCGAAGTCCGGGATCATCATCGGTCTCTGGGCGCGGGTTATAGGGATCGGCGTTCGCGGCGCAAAGGGGGCGGCAAAGTCTGCCGGGTGTGCGGAATCTGCCGGTCTGCGTCCGGGCGGATAGCGGCGAAAAGCGCCGCTTTTCAGGCGTTTCCGGCGGCGCGGAATCTGGCCCGGCGCTTGCTCATGGAACGGCGGATCCATCCGTTTGCTTGAGGTGTCCTCTTGGCCAGCGTTTCCGTCGTCTCTTCCGCCGACTTTCGCGCGAACCTTTCCCAGCCGCAGCAGAACGCTTCCGAAAGCGAAGACCCGTTTTCGCTGCTGCTTAATTCGGTCGCCGAGGTGAAGGCCGGCGCGAAGCGTCCGGAAGCGCCGGAGGTTCCCGACCGCCGCAAGGATGCGCCTGCGCGCCAGCCGAAGCCGGAGGCAGACCCGGACCGTCAGGCCAGACGGCAGGCGAAGGATACGGCAAAGCCTGACGCCAAGCGGCTGCCGGAGCCGGCCGCTCCGCCAAAAGCCGCATCGCCCGAAAAGGAAACCGAGGAAAGCGGTGAAGAGGAAAACGTCTCCGTGCAGGCGCTTCTGATCGTCGCGCTCGACGACAGCGCGCCACAGGAAATTGCAACGCCGCAGGTGGAAGCAGCGGCTGCAGAGGAAGCGATTATACAGGATGCAGCAGTTGCGCCGGCCGCCGCCGGTGTCGAAGCCGTTCCTGCAATCGGGACCGCGCCTGCGTCCGCGCTGGCGGCGGCCGCCGATGCCGCCACGGTCGCGCCGGAGCCGGCGCAAGCCGCAAACCCGGTTCAGAAGCCCGCGAAGGTGAGCATCCAGCTGGAAGTCACTTCGCCGGGCAACGGAAAGGTCCACAATCTCGCGCTGCCAGAAGCCGCCGCGGAAACGGTTCTGTCGCAGGCGCGGCCGCAACAGGCAGCGGCCCGGTTCATGGCCGAAGTCCAGAGCCAGGTGCAGCCGGGTCCGGTCAATCTGAGTGCGGCGAGCCCGCTGCAAGGACCGGCGCATCTCGAGATGCTGAACGCCGCGATCAGCAAGCACGTCCAGCTTGCGCTCGGCTTCGAGGCCCGGGATGCCGCGCCAGACGCGCAAAAGCCCCTGATCTCCTCGAATGCGGTCGCGCCGAATTTCGCCATGACCGCGCAGGCGAATGCGCCATTGCAGGTCCAAGCGCAGCAGGCCGCCGAAGCCTCCCGCGCGGTTCCGCTCGACAATCTCGCGGTCGAAATCGCGACACGGGCGAGCCGTGGCGAGCGCCGCTTCGAGATCCGGCTGGATCCGCCGGAACTCGGCCGCATCGACGTGCGGCTTGAGATCGACAGTAAGGGCAACACCACAACCCGGCTGACCGTGGAACGCGCGGAAACGCTCGACATGCTCCAGCGCGATGCGCGCGGGCTCGAAAAGGCGCTGCAGAACGCCGGCCTGAAAACGGACCCCGGCAGCCTGCAATTCTCTTTGCAGCAGGACCCGCAGGCGCACGGCAGGCAGGGCCACGGGCCAGAAATCCACGGCCGGCACGATCCCGTGCAGACCGAAGGCGAGGCCATGGCCGAAGTTTCGATCAACAACGCATCGCTCGCAGCCCAGCTCCGTGGCGGCGTGGATATCCGAATCTAGGGGTTTGTCATGGCAGTCAGCGGCGTAGCTGCAACGAACGCGACGGCGGCGCAGACCAGCCGCGCTTCGATTGCAAATAATTTCGATACGTTCCTGCTGTTGCTTACGACGCAACTCAAGAACCAGAATCCGCTCGATCCGCTGGACACCAACCAGTTCACGCAGCAACTCGTGCAGTTCGCCGGCGTCGAGCAGCAGATACGCACCAACGACTCGCTCGAAGCGCTGGTGAAACTAAACCAGAGCAGCCAGCTTTCGACCGCGATGAACTATGTCGGCGCGACCGTCACCGCCGACGGCGCGACCAGCGCGCTGAAATCCGGCGTCGCGACCTGGTATGTGAGCGCGCCACGCGCGGCCTCGGCCACGATCAACATCACCGACGCCACCGGCAACGTAGTCTTCACGCATGAGACGACCCTGGAGGCCGGCACCTCAGGCTTCACTTGGGACGGCAAGATGTCGGACGGCAGGACCGCGCCGGAGGGCCAATACACGATCAAGATCAACGCCAAGGACGCAAGCGGCCAGAGCGTGGCCGTTTCGACCCAGTTCTCAGGTGTCGTCGATGCGGTCGATCTTTCGGGCAGCGAGCCCTTGCTGATGGTCGGCACCGCGCTGATCTCGCTCGACAAGGTCAAAGCGGTGCAGCGTCCCGCCACGACACAATAGCGAAGAAGCCCTTGTTTTACGGGCCTTTTTGGCCTTGTTCCGGCTCCACTAAATGTGAGTGGGACTAATAACCTTTTGGAAACAAACCCTTAGGGAAATGTTCAACTCTCCACTCTAGGTTTTCGTCATTACGAGTTGTGTTCCGAGTGAGTTTGTAATGACCGAAGCGCATCGCCCGAGAGTGAAGTACGTGATCGGGCCGGACGGTAGCCCCTTGACGATTGCGGATCTTCCCCCGCCGTCGACCCGTCGCTGGGTCATTCGCCGCAAGGCGGAAGTGGTCGCGGCCGTGCGCGGCGGCCTGCTTTCGCTCGAAGAGGCCTGTGCGCGCTACACGCTTACGGTCGAAGAATTCCTCAACTGGCAGGCTTCGATCGACAAGCACGGTCTCGCCGGCCTGCGCACCACGCGCATTCAACAGTACCGGATGTAATTCGCGCGGGCCTCAGAAGGGCCAGCGCAACAATCCGATCCCCAGCACGATCAAAATGAGCGCAGCCCAGCGTTTGGGACCGAAACGCTCGTCGAAGATCAGCGCGCCCAGAATTGCTGCAAACAGTACCGAAGTTTCGCGCAACGCCGCGACGAGACCGATCGGCGCCTTGGTCATGGCCCAGAGCGCGATGCCGTAGCTTGCGATGCTGAGCGCGCCACCGGCCAACGAGCGGATCCAGAAATCGCGCTTCTTTTCGGCCACCTGTTCGCGATAGAAGACGAGCGTGATCGGCACGATCAGCGCGGCGGTGCCGGCCATCATCCACGAGACATAAGACACCGCGCTGCCCGCAAGCCGCGCACCCAAACCGTCGACCAGCGTATAGGCGACGACGACCGCGGCGTTGGTGAAGGCTAGAACTGCTGCGCGCGGTGTCAGTCCGCCGCGCAAGAGCGCGTCCGCGGACAGAGTGATCACCCCGGCCGCGATCGCGCCGACCGCGAGCCAGCCCGAGAGCGCAAGCATCTCGCCGAGCCAGACCGCCGCAAGGATTGCAGTAAAGGCGGGTGCCGAGCCGCGCGTCAGCGGATAGGCGACGCCGAGATCGGCGTGGCGCAGCGCATAGCCGACGAGCGCGAAGTAGAGGACGTGGATCACCGCGGAGAACGCAATCAGCGGCCAGCTTGCTGCGAGCGGCAGCGGGCTCATGAATGCGACCGGTAGAGCGACAACGCCCGCGCCCACTGCGATTGCCGCCGACGCGGCGAGCTTGTCCGGTTCCCATTTAATAAGGGCATTCCAGGACGCGTGCAGCAACGCGCCGGCCAGAACGGCAATGAGTATTGCGGTGGTCAAAAGAAGCCCGTTTTTGAATTAAACGAGCCATAGCGGCTTTTTCGCTGCGTCGCCAATCCGGCTTGCACTTTTCACGCTTCGGCGCTTCGATTGGCGGCATATCGGGGGTTTGAGGACATGTTTCGGTTTGCGGCGAACCTGAACATGCTGTTCGGGGAGTATGCGTTTCGTGACCGCTTTGCGGCGGCGTATCACGCCGGCTTTTCGGCGGTCGAGTTGCTGCACCCCTATGCCGAGCCGGTCGAGCATCTGAAGGAGTGGCTGACGGTCTGCCGCCTCCGGTGCGTTCTCATCAACACGCCCTTTGCAGCGGACGGCAGCGATACCGGCTGCGCCGCGATCGCAGGCCGAGAGCAAGATTTCTTCCGCAAGATTTATCTTGCGCTGAGCTATGCCCGCGCGCTCGATGTGCCGACCATCCACGTGATGGCGGGCGACGCGAAGCCGGGTCTGCGCAACACCGAAGCGTTCGTCGCGAACCTGAAGAAAGCGGGCGCGGAGGCCGCCGAACTCGGCATCACCCTAACCATAGAGCCTCTGAACGCACGCGACCGGCCCAACTACTTCCTGCGCACCAACGATCAGGCTGCGGAGATTCTCGATGCGGTTGGACTGGAGAATGTGCGGCTGCAGTTCGACGTCTATCACACGCAGATCACCGAGGGCGATCTGACGCGGCGGATCGAGAAACACGCAAAGCGCATCGGCCATGTGCAGATCGCGGGCGTGCCGTTGCGCGACGAACCCGACCGCGGGGAAGTCAACATCGCTTCCGTGTTCAACACGCTTGCGTTCGCAGGCTATGACGGTTTCGTCGGCTGCGAATACCGGCCGCGCGGACGCACCGAGGAGGGGCTGCACTGGATGGAACCTTACGCCGCGCCGATGCGTGACAGCGTGCGGGCGCGCCGCTAGGGTTGGCGGGCGGCGCTTGGGACAGGGACGAAAAGCGTGAGCGACAAAAACAAGCCGGCGATGCCGGCGGCGGCGACGCCGCTGAAACAGGCCTTGCACGACGCGCGGATCGAGGCGGCGGAGCGCTCCGCCGTGATTATCGATCTTCGGGACGCCGAGATGGCGCGGCTCGAGATTCTGAACGATGCTGTCGACAAGGTTTTCAAGGACATTCCGGCGCGTCACGCCGATTACTTCGATCGCGGCGTTTCCGGCGGTACGCAACCGCGGCTGTGGCTCGATGCGATCACGCATGTCTCGATGGGAAACGACAAACGCACCTATCGCCTGCTTACCGATACCGCGAACGGCCGCCGCGTGCTCGAGGAAAGCACCGAGGTTCCAGCGATGCGCGAGGCTATCACGCGCTATGTCGCGCGCCGGATGGTGGCGCGCGAACAGGCGCTGGCGACCACGGAATCGCGGGAGGAGACGCCGAAGCGGAGCCGCGCCGCAATCGTAGCCGCTTTCGTGATCGGCGCGCTGTTCGGTGCAGCGGCGCTGTTTGCAGGCGTATGGTTTCTGACGGGTCCGTAGTCAGATCAGCTTCGCGCTTCTGATCTTCGCAATCCCCGCGCCGCCCGGCGCGAAGCCGAAGCTTTCCATTTCGCAGATCCATGCGCCCGCTTTGCCGCCGATGCGATAGATGTTGTAGGCGCCGCCGCGCTCGGGATTGCTGCCCGGATTGGACGCCGAAGGCACGCCGATCACGTTCACGGGGCTTCCGGGGCCGGCAATCTTCTGCATCATCGCCTTGTGCTTGTGTCCGTGCAGGACGAGCTCTGCACCTTCGCGCGCGATCGCGGCACGGAAGGCCTTTGCGTCCGTCAGTATTTCGTGCGGCGAGTGGCGGCCGGCCGGCGGATGATGAATCAGCACGACACGAAAGCGGTCTTCTCCCTTTGTGATCTTCAGAAGGCGCTCGAGCTGCAGCAGCTGTGCTCTGCCAAGTCTTCCGGTAGCGAGAAAGGGTGCGGTCGGAATCGCGGTCGACAATCCGATGATCGCAAGATCGCCGCGGCGGCGCAGATAGGGAAACGGCGCGCCGGAAACATTGGCGTTCTGTGCCGGCTCGTCGCCGGCGATATACTCCTTCCAGACATCGAGATGCAGGAGCGCGGTTCCGCGCACATAGGCGTCGTGATTGCCGGGAACCATCGAAACGCGGCCGGGCGGCCCGAGGCTTTCGAGAAAGCGCCGTGCGAGTCCGTATTCGTCGGGCAGGCCGAGATTGACGAGGTCGCCGGTGACCGCCAGATGATCGAAGCCGCGATGTTTCAGGTCGGTGACGAGCGTACTCAGGAAGTCCGGGCTGTGATGCGCCCCGCGCCGAGCACGCCAGTTGAAATAGCCGACCGCGCGCTTGCCCATGAGTTCGACGAGCCTCGGGCGCGGCATCGGCGACAAGTGCGGATCGGAAAGATGGGCGAGCGCGAACATCGCTCCTGTCTAGCGAGGAAAGCGCGCAGCGCAAGCGGCTTTGCTATAACGATCCAATGATCCGCCGATTCCTGCATCTTTATTGGCGCCTGCGGCGCGGCATGACGCTCGGCGTGCGCGGCGTCGTGCTGCGCGGCGACGAAGTGCTGCTCGTTCGTCACGGCTATACGCCGGGCTGGCATCTGCCGGGGGGCGGCGTGGAGCCGGGCGAGACCTTCGAGGAGGCGCTTGCGAAGGAATTGCTCGAAGAGGGCAATGTGCGTGTTACCGGCAAGCCCGCCCTGCATGCGCTGTTTCAGAACTGCAACGCCTCCGCGCGCGATCACGTGGCGGTCTATGTCGTGCGCACGTTCGATTATGGCGGCCCGCTCGCACCGCGCTTCGAGATTCGGGAAGCGAGGTTCTTCCCGCTTGCGGCGCTGCCCGACGGCACGACGCAGTCGACCCGAAGCAGAATCGCGGAAGTCGTCGACGGCGTGCCGCCCCCGCCGCAATGGTAGCTGTGCGGTCCGGCGGAAATCTGCGCGATTGGCCCTCGGCCGTCGCGCGCCGACATTGGACCGCTCCAGGCTGCCGTGGTATTCGGCGCGCGAATTTTCCGCGGATTTTCCCGACTTGGCCGATCTGTCGCTCAACATCCAGCCCGAAACGCCGGACGACGATCCGGCGATCGAGAAACTTTCCGAGCGGACCTTCGGGCCGGGCCGCTTTGCGCGCTCGGCATACCGGTTGCGGGAAGGGATCGAGCATCGTCGCGAACTTTCCTATACGGCTCGCATCGGCACACTGCTGGTCGGTTCCGTGCGCCTGACGCCGGTGAAAATCGGCGGCGCCAAGGCGCTGCTTTTGGGTCCGCTGACGGTTGAGCCGCCGTTCAGGAGCCGCGGGGTGGGACGCGCGCTCATGGAAGCCTCGATGAAAGCCGCAAAGGATTCCGGCGCTCGGCTCGTTCTGCTTGTGGGCGACGAACCCTATTACGGCCGTCTTGGGTTCAGGAAGGTCGAACATGGCCGCGTGATACTGCCGGGACCGGTCGATCCCGAGCGCGTGCTGATTGCGGAGCTGATCCCAGGCTCGTTCGAAGGCGTCAGCGGAGCCGTGCGTCGAGACTTCGGGAACGACTAGCGCACACGCTGCACGAGCACGAATGTCTGCTCGAGCTTACGATCCGGAAGACCGGCGAGCGGCGGCAGCAGTCTGAACTTTCCGTCCGCACAGAACGTTTCCAGCAGCTTTTGAAGCGCTTCCAGTCCGATGTTGAAAGGATCGAGGATCGTGGGGTTCATTGCATGCGCGCGCGACCACTCCAGCGCCATCACGCCGTGCAAGCGCAGACAGGAAAGCCAGGCGGCGAACAGCTTGTTCGGGTCGTAGGAGTGATCGAAGCTGTTTGAATAGACGATATCGACGGCATCGATCCATTCGGGCTTTACGTCGTGAAAGTCCCATTCGATCGTCATGGGAAACTGCGCGGCGGTGTCGGATATTTCCGTGCCGATGATCGTTGCCGGTGCGGACAGCGCGCTCTGGAAGAACTTCTGTTCGGCGGCGTTACGCGTGCCGTGGCAAAGTACGAACTCCACTCGTGGAATCATTTTTTCGAGTTCGCGGCATAGAAAGGCGATATTGTCCTTGCTGGCGAAGACCCGCTCGATCTTGCCGCGATTTCCGAGCGTTTGAATCTTCTTATAGAGTTCGTAATCGAATCTGCCGCCGCTCTCGTAAGAAGTTACGCGATAACCGTCGTTCCGATCGATCCTCTTGCGGCCAACACGTTCATTGTATAGCCGCCGGATTTCGATTTCGTAAGGATCAGCGCGGCCGCCTTTTACAAAGTGCCGCAATCGGAAAATCAGATAGTCCAAATAGCCGATCATGCGTTCCCCTGGCGCAGTAGGACACAGTTCGATTGTTTCGGCTATCTGCTTTCGCGAGCCCAGGCCGCGGCGATGCCGGCCATCAGGATAAGCAAGCCCGAAAGGCCGGCGAACAGCGGAAACAACCCAAGCCCGCGCACGACGCTGGCATCGCGCATCTTGATGCCGAGCCAGTCGGGGCCTGCGTAACGCTCCGCCGAACGGATCTGCGCGATGCGCGGCGCGCCGCCGGAAAGATCGGCAAGCCGCAACACGCCGCCGCCGGTGCCGTTTGCGAGCGGTAGCATGACATCGCGGGTGCTGGTGACCTCAAAATACTCGCGGGGATTGAGCGGGCCGAGATTGACGAGCGCGGTAAGCTTGCCGTCGGTCGCGCGCCATAATCCGAGCTCTTCAGCCTTGATCGCGGCGCGGAAAATTCCCGGCTCGGCCCGCGCGAGATTCAGAATCTGCGTGCCGCCGGACGGCTGCGTGACGGTGACCGGTTCCACGCTATCGCTCATCGTGCGCCGCTCCACGACGATCTCGCCGCCGCGCGCCGTCATCACGAGCCGCTCCTCCTCGAGTTCCGGCTCCTTCATCAGCCAATGCGAAAGGCGCCGCAAAAGATCGAGATGCGGGCCGCCGCCTTCATAGCCGCGCGCCCAGAGCCAGATGTGATCGGAGAGCAGCAATGCGACGCGGCCCTCGCCGTGACGAGACAGCACGAGCAGCGGCTGGTTGCCCGGACCGTTCATCAGCGCGGTGCCGTTCGCGATCTGAGTGTCGATTAGCCGGAAGAAGCGGCTCCATTGCGGCGGCGTCGATTCCGAGCCGGGCAGGGCGCGCGTTACCGGGTGGCGCCGGCCTTCGTCGGTGAGTCCGGCGCGATAGGCGACTTCGGTAACGTTGCCGGTGGGCGCCGCGGGCAGGATGGCATCGAGCGGCGTGCGCCATATCGAATTGCGGCCCGCATAGTCCGGGCCGGCCGCGATCAGGAGCGCGCCGCCGGTGCGGACATATTCGACGATGTTGTCGAAATAGATCAGCGGCAGCACGCCCTGCTGGGCGTAGCGGTCGAAAATGATCAGGTGGAATTCCTTGATCTTCTGCTGAAACAGTTCGCGGGTCGGAAAGGCGATCAGAGAAAGCTCGTGGATCGGTGTGCCGTCCTGTTTCTCCGGCGGACGGAGAATGGTGAAGTGGACGAGATCGACGTTGGCGTCGGATTTAAGCAAATTCCGCCAGGTACGCTCTCCGGCATGGGGCTCTCCAGAGACCAGCAGCACGCGAAGCTTCTCGCGCACGCCGTCGATGGTCAGCGCGGCCCGGTTGTTCAGGAGCGTCAGTTCGCCTTCCAGCGGCATTGCCTCGATCTCGACGATATTCGCGCCGGCACGCGCGATTTCTACTTGCACGCGCTCTTCGATTCCCGCGGTGACCACGGTATTCGCGACGACGTTGCCGTCGCGGCGCACCGTGACGTTCACGCGAGCGCCGTTCGGGATGCCTTCGTCGACCACGCGGAAGCCGACGGTCTGGCGCTGGCCGACGATGCCGAAACGGGGCGTGGAGGTCAGCACCACGCGGCGGTCACGCTCGTTTTCGCGGCCGGTGATCAATGCATGTACCGGTGCGTCGAAACCGAGGTGCTGCGGAAGTGGTACGTCGTGCACGCGGCCGTCGGTGATCATGATCGCGCCGGCCACGCGCTCCGGGGGCACGTCGGCGAGCGTCGCGCTGAGCGCCGAGAACAGCCGGGTGCCGTCGCCTTCGCCGTCGGTGCCGCCGTCAACGATACGGACTTCGAGATTTGGAATCGCGGAAAGGCGCTGCTTCAGGATTTCCGCAGCCCTGTTGGTGGCGTCCGTGCGGTCTCCGAAGCGCTGACTCGCGCTGCGGTCCAGCACGATCGCGACCACGGAGGTGAGCGGATCGCGGTCCTCGCGTGTAAGCGAAGGGTTTGCGAGTGCGACGACGGCAAGCGCAAGCGCAATCGAACGGGTCAAGGCTCCGCGCGATCGCGAGAGAAGCAGAAGTGCCGCGACCAGCGCCGCCATACCCGCCGCGCCGGCGAGCCAGGTAAGCGAGATCAGCGGTTCGAATGCGATGCCGAGGTTCATGGAAGACCCTCTCGCGTCGTCCCGGCCAAGCGCGAAGCGCGCGAGCCGGGACCGATAACCGCCCGCCTCCCGGTTCTCGGAAGCCAATGATTATGGATCCCCGTTCTCGCGGGGGCGACGTGAACATTTTGCCGCGCCATCATTGTCCCAGCCTCTCCAGCAGCGCCGGCACATGCACCTGATCGGCCTTGTAGTTGCCGGTCAGCACATACATCACGATGTTGACGCCGACGCGGTAGGCGAATTCGCGCTGACGCGGCTCGCCCGGGGTCAGCGGCAGCATCGGCTGACCGTCTGCGTTGATCGCCCAGGCGCCGGCGAGATCGTTCGACGTGATCAGGATCGGCGACACGCCGTCGCCCGCGCGGGCGGGGCGATCCGCCTGTTCTTCCTCGCTCGCAGGCAGGGTCTCGACCCAGAGATTGCCGCCGGCGAAACGGCCGGGAAATTCGCGCAGAATGTAGAACGACTTCGTCAGCACATGATCGCGCGGCACGGTCTCGAGTTCCGGCAGATCGAGCGACGACAGAATATCGCGCAGGGTTGCGGTTGCGGGGGTGACGTTGCCGCCGCGCGGATTGGTGATCGCAAGCGCGTCTCGCGTATCGAACAGGATCGTGCCGCCCTGCTTCATATAGGCGTCGATGCGCGCGAGCACTTCGGGCGCAGGCCGCGGCGTTCCGGGGACGATGGGCCAGTACAGGATCGCGTAGAAAGCGAGTTCGTCGCTGGCGATGTTTACCCCCACCGGCGTGCCGGGCTCGAGCGCGGTGCGCGCGGCGAGAAATGCGGATAGTCCGTCGAGACCCGCCTTGCTGATCGTGTCGGTCTCGCTGTCGCCGGTGATGACATAGGCAAGCCGGGTCTGCTGCACGGCGCGAATCTCGAGCGGCAGCGAAGGGTCGACGTTCTGCTGCGGTTGCATCTGTGCCCGCGCTTCTTGTCCCGCAACGAGCAGGGATGCGCCGATGGCGAGCATGATCGTTGCCGCGGCGCGGCGGCGCATGAAGCGATTGAGGCCCCCGGCAAGCCAAAAGACCACGAGGGCGTCAATCAGAAGCAGCGCGAGCACGAGCGAAAGCAGTGCCGCGCGCAGGTCGACCGGTTCGGAGCGACGATAGGCTTCGACATTGGCCTTCAACTTCGAAAGGTCGAGCGCAAGCGGACGGTCGTTCGGAAGCAGCGTGTTCACCGCGAGCAGGCTGTCGGCCGGGCCATAGAAGCCGGGCGGGTGATCGGCGTTGCCGCGCCCGGTGAAGTCGACTGCGACCGGCTTTGCAGTCGGCCCCGGCGCGGTGAAAGCGCCATGACCGTCGAGCAAACGATTGGGTGCAGCCGTCTGCACGTTAGCGCGGGCGCCGGACAGCGTGCCATCCGCGGGGCGGTTGACCGCGCTGCCCAGTCCCACAGTGCGGCGAAGCATGTCGACAAAGCTGCCCGAGAGCGGAAGATTCGACCACGAAGTATCGGCGGTTACATGAAAGAGTGCGAGCAATCCCTTGCCGCGGCGTTCGGCGGTGACGAGCGGCGTACCGTCTGCGAGCGAAGCCCAGGTACGTTCGGCGAGCCGCCCGTCGGGTTCGGCAAGCACCTGCCGCGTCACGGTCACGTCGTCGGGGACGTTCATGTCGGCGAAAGGGCTCTCGCGCGAGAATGAGCCGAGTTTCTGCGGCTGCTCCCACGAAAGCGAGCCACCGAGGACACGCCCGCCGCGCCTTAGCCGCACCGGCACGAGATCGTCGTCGTCGGACGCCGCCAGACGGCGCCCGGCGAAGCGGATCAGCACGCCGCCGTTGTCCATCCATTTGAACAGTTGCTCGCGAACGTCCGGCGGAATGGTACCGACATCGGAGAGCACGATCACCGGAATCTGCTGCTCGATGAAACGCGCGATTGCGACACCCGCAGATTCGTTGCCGGCCATACGCACGTCGGCAAATGGCGAAAGTGCGCGGGAGAGATAGAAGGTGGCGGCAAGCAACGGTTGCGCGGTGTCGATGGTGCCGCCAGAAACGAGGCCCACTGTGCGGCGCCGCCAGCGCTTGTCGAGAAGTTGTACTGCGCCTGCCGCGCGCTCTCCGGTGATTTCGAGCCGCGAAATGTCGTTTCTGATTTCAACCGGCAGGTCGAATTTCGCTTCCGCTTCAAGTACGCCGAGTGCAAAGGAGAATGGCGCGTCGCCGAGCGGAAGGCCGCGCAGGTCGCGTGCGCGGATGCTGCCGTTTGCTGGCGTATTCGTGTCCGCGCGCAGCACTTTCACGACGAGCGCGCCGGCGTTGTTCTCGGCGCCGGCAAGCGCAAGCGCGCTCTGGGTGCCGCCGGAAATTACGGTGAGCTGGCCTGCGGGCACGCGTTCGTTCAGCGCATTGATAAAGGCTTCGCCGTCGCCCAGATCGACGCCGTCCGAAAGCCAGATCACGGAAGCGTCGGGCTGGCGCTTGAGCAGTTCGGTGAGGCCGGGCAGAATATCGGCGCGGTCCGGCGCATGCGGCGCGGGCACAAGCAGCCGCAATTGCTCCCGCGCTTCGAGCGGCCGGAGCAGCGAAACATCTTTCTGGGGCCTTGCGGTTGCAACCAGCGCAACCGGGCGATTTTCGGATTCCGCACGCGCGATGATCGCGTTCGCGGTGTAGAGACGGTTCTGCCATTGCGCCGCGGCGGCCCAGCCGGAATCGATCACGAGCACGATTGCGCCCGTGGTACGCGAGGTCACGGGCGGTGGATTGAGCAAAGGCCCGGCGGCCGCGAGGATGACGAGTGCTGCCAGCAGCAGCCGCAGCGCGGTGAGCCACCAGGGCGTGCGCGCGGGCGTTTCCTCCTTCGGTTCGATTTCCAGCAGCAGCCGGGTCGGCGGAAACCGGATCAGCCGCGGCTTCGGCGGGACGAGGCGCAACAGATACCAAAGGATCGGCAGCGCGAGGAGCGCGAGCAAAATCAGCGGAGAGGTGAAGCCGATCGGGAGGCCGGTCATGCGGCCTCCGTTTCGCCGAGCTTCACGCTTGCGCGTTTTCTGGAGATCACATCTCGCGCTTCGCCCATGCGTGCGTGCAACGCGATCAGCATTTCGCTTGCGGGACGGTCGGTGCGGTGGATGGCGAAGCTCCAGCCGCGCGGCGTGGTTTCGCTGCGGATAGTTTCGCGATGTCTTGCGACCAGCGCCAAATAATCGCGCGCCCACATCTCTGCGCGGCCGACCGTCAGATTCTCGCCGGTTTCCGGTTCGCGGAAATCGATGCGGCCGGAATAGGGAAAGGTTTCCTCCGCGGGATCGACGACCTGCACGACGTGGCCGCCGGGCCCGCGTTTGGCCATGTGGTCGATTGCGGCGACAATTTCGCCGGCCGGACTCCAGAAGTCCGAGAGCAGCACGATTTCCTCGCGCGGACCGGGGGTGATCGGCGGCGGCAGGCTTTTCCATTCGCCGCCGTGATGGATGATCGCCTCGGCCATGCGTTCGATCACGTTGCGGTTCGCGGTCGGCCGCATCAGTCCGGGGATCGCGACGCGTTCGCCGCCACGTACCAAGAGCTCGCCCATCGCGAAGGCAAGCACCAGCGCGCGGTCGCGTTTGGTTTCCCAGACGAGCGGCGACGCAAAAATCATCGACGGCGAGAGGTCCGGCCAGATCCAGACCGTGTGCGAGGCTTCCCACTCGCGCTCGCGCACATAAAGATGATCGTCGCGTGCCGAGCGTCGCCAGTCGACACGATTGGCAGGCTCTCCGTCGGCAAAGCGGCGGTATTGCCAGAAGTTTTCGCCGGGCCCTGCGCGGCGCCTGCCATGCAGACCGTGAAAGACCGATGCGGCGGCACGGCGCGCTTCGAGAATGAGCCGCGGCATGGCGGAGACGAGATCTTTTGCGCTTCCGGTCGCCGACCGGACCGGCGCGATCTCTTCCTCCCGTGCTCCGCTCACATCAATAGGCGCATTCATCCGATTTTGGCTTTCAGCTTCCCGATCACGCTCTCGACGCTTGCGCCGTCCGCTCGCGCAGCGAAGGTGAGCGCCATGCGGTGTTTCAGCACGGGCTCTGCGAGTTCGAGCACGTCATCGACCGACGGCGCGAGACGGCCGTCGAGCAACGTGCGGGCGCGTACGGCAAGCATCAAGGCCTGTGAAGCGCGCGGGCCGGGGCCCCATGCGATCTGCCTGGCGATTTCGGCGCTGGCATTGTCCGGCCGCGCGGAACGCACGAGATTGAGAATCGCTTCCACGACCGACTCTCCGACCGGAATGCGGCGCACGAGACGCTGTGCCGCCATCAGATCGTCCGCGCTCATGGCGGCGCGCGGCTTGGTTTCCTCGACGCCGGTGGTGTCGAACAGGATTTTCTTTTCCGCCTCGCGATCCGGATAGGTGACGTCGATCTCCATTAGGAAGCGGTCGAGCTGGGCTTCGGGCAGCGGATAGGTGCCTTCCTGCTCCAGCGGGTTCTGGGTTGCTAACACATGGAACGGCTTCGGCAGATCGTGACGCTGGCCCGCAACCGTCACGTGATACTCCTGCATGGACTGCAGGAGCGCCGACTGTGTGCGCGGGCTTGCGCGGTTGATTTCGTCCGCAAGCAGAAGCTGCGTGAAGACGGGCCCCTGGATGAAGCGGAAGGAGCGCTTGCCGGCTGCGGACTCTTCCAGCACCTCCGCGCCCAGAATGTCGGAGGGCATCAGGTCCGGCGTGAACTGCACGCGGCGCGCCTGCAGGCCCAGCACCGTTCCCATGGTGTCGACGAGCTTCGTTTTCGCGAGGCCGGGCACGCCCAAGAGCAGCGCATGGCCGCCGGCGAGCACCGTGATCAGGGCGTGATCGACGACTTTCTCCTGGCCGAAGATGACATTGCCGATGGCAGCGCGGGCGGCCTTGACGCCGGCCGCGGTCGTTTCTGCGGCACGTACGATCATCTGGTCGAAATTCTCGGGGCTTGCGGGGCTCAACGGCTCCTCCATTCGGGAACGAGGGGAGAACTAGCGATCCGGTTCTGACATTCGTATTCCGTTGTCGCGGGCATTTTTACGAATGTCAGAGCCAAAGGATCACTAGTAAGTAATGTTTGGCAGTGCGGCTTTGTTCGAGAAGTCCGCAAATGAGCACCCGGAGGCGGGGTGCGGACTTCTCGAACGCCGCACTGCTGCCGGGACTTGTATTCGCGGCCTTCCGACTCACTTATTCCGAGCATGTTCATGCAATTTCCATGCGCACGAAAGACCGCGACTGGGCCGGGATTGAGGCGGTCCCAAAAGGCCTTTCCGCGCGTTTAGGCTATGATGAAAGCACGGGTTTTAGCGATCACAATCCGGGTAGCTTTATGACAGCACACAGCAGCAATACGGGGGCGGCGCCGAAGGGGCTGGAATCGCTCATTGCCTCCGTAGGCAAGGAGCGGAAGCTGCCGCCCGTACATCTGTGGAATCCGCCCTTCTGCGGCGATCTCGACATGCGGATCGCCGCAGATGGAACCTGGTTCTATCTCGGAACGCCGATCGGCCGTCCCGCGCTGGTGCGACTCTTTGCGTCCATCCTGAAGCGCGAGGGCGAGAAATACTTCCTGGTGACGCCGGTGGAAAAGGTAGGGATCAAGGTCGAGGACGCGCCTTTTCATGCGGTCGAGATGGCGGTGGATGGCACCGGCGCAAGCCGAACGCTCTCGTTTCGCACCAACGTGGACGACCTCGTGCGCTGCGACGCCGAGCATCCGCTGCGCTTCGAGCCGGAGGCGCATACCGGCGGGCTCAAGCCCTATCTCCATGTACGCCGCGATCTGTGGGCGCGGGTGACGCGCGCGCTCTTCTTCGATCTGGTGGAAATGGGCGAGACGCGTAATCTCAACGGCAAGGAATTGTTCGGTGTCGCTTCCGCGGGAGAGTTCTTCTCGATGGCGCCGGCCGAGAGCATCGAAGGATTGCAGCGTCGATGATCGGAAGCAGTCTCGTCGAGGAAACGTTTTCGCCGGCGCTTCGTGCATTCGTGACGCTGGCGCGCGAGAAACTCTATCGAGAGCCGCAGGAGCTTATGCTGCATCCGCGCGATTTCAGGAGCGGCGACCACCGGCTCAACCCCGATTTCACCGACAACATCGCCGCGAATGCGCCGCGGCCTGCGGCCGTGCTGGTGCCGATCGTCGCACATGACGATCCTACGGTGCTCCTGACCGAACGCTCGAAGCATCTGAGCACGCATGCGGGGCAGGTGGCATTTCCCGGCGGCCGGATCGATCCGGGCGATGCGTCGCCGTTGGCCGCGGCGCTTCGCGAAGCCGACGAGGAGATCGGGTTGCCTGCGCGTTTTGCAACGCCGCTCGGCTATCTCGACTCGTATTTATCCGGTACCGGCTTTCGTATCGTGCCGGTGGTGGCGCTGATCGCGCCTGGCTTCACCCTGAACGTCAATCCGCGCGAGGTGGACGAGGTCTTCGAGGTGCCGCTCGCGTTTCTGATGGCGCGGGAGAACCACGCCAAGCATTCCGGCATCTGGAAGGGGGTCGAAAGACACTTCTACGCAATGCCTTTCGAAAAGCGTAATATCTGGGGCGCTACCGCCGGAATGATCCGGAATCTCTACGAGAAGCTCTACGAATAATGGCCCGCACAATTCTCACCGAACTGGCGTTTTTCGCCACTCCGTTCGTGATCTACGCGATCGTGCTGTTTCTCATGAAGAAGGATGCGCGCGACCGCGAGCACTGGGAGGCGAAGGTGATCGGCTGGCTTGCGTTGGCGGGCATCGTACTGGTGGCGGCGAGCCTGGCGTGGTTTGCGCATTACGGCGGTTACAAACCCGGCGGCACCTACGTTCCGGCTTACATCGACAAGGACGGTAAACTCGTCCCGGGTTACACGAAATGAGCGCGGCCTCCGCGCAACGAAAACTCGCCGCGGACCAATTCACGTTTCTGAAAGAGAAGCCGCTCGCCGATGTGCTCGCCGTGCTGAACGGCAGCGGCGAGGAAACGCGCGTGGTGGGCGGAGCCGTTCGCAATCTGTTGCTGGGGCTGCCGCCTGGCGAGGTCGATCTGGCGACAACGGCGCAACCGAAAACCGTAATCGACCGCGTGACCGCGGCAGGCTTCAAGGCGGTGCCGACCGGGATCGAGCACGGCACCATTACCGTTGTCGCAAATGGAAAGCCCTTCGAGGTCACGACCCTGCGCGAGGACGTCGAGACCGACGGACGGCACGCGGTGGTGCGCTTCGGCCGCGACTGGAAGAAGGACGCCGCGCGGCGCGACTTCACCATCAACGCCATGTCGATAAGCGTGGACGGCACTGTGCACGACTATTGCGGCGGACTTGCCGATATCGAGAGATGCGCGGTGCGTTTCATCGGCGACGCGGACCGACGTATCGCCGAAGATCGTCTGCGCGTGCTGCGCTTCTTCCGTTTCTTCGCGGCTTACGGCGAAGGCGAGCCGGATCGCGAAGGGTATCTTGCCTGCGTACGCGCGCGCGACAAGCTCGGCCAGCTTTCGCGCGAGCGTATTCGCGCGGAAGTAACGAAAACGCTGGCCGCAAGGCGCGCGCCGGAAGCGATGACCGCGATGGTGGATACCGGAATCTATGACCGGGTGTTTGCGAATGTACCGGAACTGCCCGCGCTGGCGAGGCTCGTGCTGATCGAGGCGTCGCTCGAAATTGCGCCGGATGCCGTGCGGCGGCTGGCAGCTGTCGCGGTGCGGCTCGACGAGGATGCCGCGCAGCTGCGCGAGCGGCTGCGGCTTTCCAAGGACGAGTACAGGCGCCTCGCTTCGATAGGCGAGCGCTGGTGGCGGCTGACGCCGGTCTCCGGCGAGGCCTATGCGAAAGAGACGCTCTATCGAATCGGCGCCGAGGAATACTTCGACCGCGCGCTGATCTCGTTCGCGCGTTCCGGTGCTTCTCTTGCCGACGAACAATGGGGTGCGCTGCTTGCGCTTTCCAAGCGCTGGACGCCGCCGCGCTTTCCGCTTTCCGCCGACGACTTCATCAAGCTCGGGATCGCGAAAGGGCCGAAGCTTGGCAAGGCGATTGCTACGGCGGAGGCTGCCTGGATTGCGGCGGATTTTCCCTCGGACCCGGCAACGCTTTCGAACATTGCCGATGCGGCGGCACGGGACAGCGCATGATCCTTTCCTCGGCTTCACCGGTCATTCGCGCGGACCCGCAGCAGGTGTTTTCCTTCTTTGCAGGAATGGAATCCAACTATCTGCGCTGGCACCCGGATCATGTGAGCTTTCGCTGGCTCGACAAGTCCGCGCTTCAGCCCGGCGTGCGGTTCTATTTCGAAGAACGGATCGGCGGGAAGCTTCTGAAAAAGTCCGTCGTTTTCACGCTCATCGAACCCGGCTCGCGCATCGAGTTCGCGCCGGCTTCGAGGCTGTTTCGTCTGGTGCTGCCGAGAATCTCCTTTCTGATTTCAGCCGCCGATGGCGGAATTGTCGTGACGCAGGAAATCGTTCTCCGCATCGGTCCGCTTGCCGCATGGCTGAACCGCCGCGAGCTGGATGCGGTGCGGACACATATGCGTGAGGAAGGCGAGAATCTGAAGCGTCTGCTGGAGACGGAATAGGAACCGCCCGAAACGCTCCGCGCTCAAGGCATTGTTACCTCCAGGCAGTGGCGGCGTGGGCCGGGTTCGGTAGAGTGCGGGAAACGGAAGGGAGAAATGCGACGCTTCATCCGGGGATTTCTGCTGTTCGCGCTCGGCGGTCTGCTGGGGATCGGCGCCGGCTTCGCGGCCGGAATCTGGTTCTTTCCCTATATCTTTCCGCCGGAGCCCGTGAACCACACCCTCTCGCAGGAAGAGACGCAGGCGCCGGCGGTTGCCAAGGGCACGTTCATTCACGCCAATCCGCGCGATCCGATTCACTGGGGCAAGGGCTCGGTCAGCGTTTACCGCAACCTTCTCTATCTGGAACCGGACTTCGAGGTCGGGCCGGGCCCCGACTATCGCGTGCTGCTGGTTCCGAAGTCCGGAATCAAGACCAACGCCGACGTGCGCGAGGTGCTTTCGAAATCCGTCGATCTCGGCCAGTTGCAGGCTTTCAAGAGCGGCCAGCGCTATCCGATTCCCGCGAACGTCAATCTCGCCGACTATCAGAGCGTGGTGATCTGGTGCCGCCAGTTCGGCGCGCTGATTTCACCGGCAACGCTGGAGCGGAAGTAATCCTTCTGTCATTCCGGGGCGCGAGCGTAGCTCGCGAACTTGGAATCCAGAGTCACAAAGAAAAGCATTTTGTTTTGCCCCGGATTCCGGGTTCGGCGCTGCGGGCCGCCCCGTAATGACGAGAGTGGATGAAGGCTAAGGCCACTTCACCACGGGCGGCAGCGAGGAAAGAATCGCGTTCACATTGCCGCCGGTCCTGAGCCCAAACACCGTGCCACGGTCATAGAGAAGATTGAACTCGACATAGCGGCCGCGGCGCACGAGCTGCTCCTCTCGCTCGGCGTCGTTCCATGGCTTCGCGAAGTTCGCGCGGACGATCTTCGGATAGACGTCGAGAAAGCTCGTGCCGACTTCGCGGGTAAAGGCGAAATCCGCATCACGGTCGCCGCTGTCGAGCCAGTCATAGAAGATGCCGCCGATGCCGCGCGGCTCGTTGCGGTGCTTCAGAAAGAAGTATTCGTCGCACCACTTTTTCAGCTTGTCGTAGTCGGCGACCTTTCTGTGCCCGTCGCAGGCCGATTTCATCGCGGTATGGAAAGCGATCGTATCCGGGTCGGTCTGGTTGCGGCGCGCGTCGAGCACGGGCGTCAGGTCCGCGCCGCCGCCGAACCACGCTTTCGCCGTCACGACATGGCGCGTGTTCATGTGAACGGCGGGCACGTGCGGATTTCTCGGATGCGCGATCAGCGAGATGCCGGAGGCCCAGAATCGCGGATCGTCCTCCGCGCCTTTGATCTCCTTGCGGAATTCGGGCGCGAACTCGCCGTGCACCGTCGAGATATGGATGCCGGCTTTCTCGAACAGCCTTCCGGCGAGCATCGACATTTCGCCGCCGCCGCCGGGTTTCCCGGTGTGATCGGTGCGCTCCCACGGCGTGCGGACGAACTTCCCGGGAGTGCCTTCATACAGAAGGGCCGGCGCTTCTTGCTCCAGCTTTTCGAAGGCAGCGCAAATCCGGTCGCGCAACTCGCGAAACCATGCGCGCGCGGGCTCCTTGCAGGCGTCAATCATCGTTCAGTCTTCCGGTCTGCCGGAGTGCTTCGCCCAAAACCATCGAAAGCGCCACTGCGATGTTGAGCGAGCGCAGACCTTCGCGCATCGGGATACGCAGCGAGACATCGGCGGCGGCGTGCACGCGGTCAGGGACGCCCGACGACTCGCGGCCGACCAGCAGAAGGTCGCCGTCATGAAATGCAAAATCCGGATAGCGGGTGTCGCCTTTTGTTGTGAGCAGCACAAGTCTGCGGCCGTTCGCCTTCCGCCACTCCTCGAACGCCGCGAAGGAGATGTGCCGCTCGATCTTCACGGCATCCAGATAATCCAGCCCGGCGCGGCGGAACGACCGGTCGCTCACCGGAAAACCCGCCGGCTCGATGATATGGACCGGCACGCCTAGGCACGCACCAAGCCGCAGGATGGTGCCTGTGTTCTGCGGAATATCGGGTTCGTACAGCGCGATTTCCATTGGCGATTCAATGGCATGGACTGCGGCCTAAGACACGCGGTTTTCCCTGCATAACGACTCCGTGCCGCATGGCCGGATACTGGACAACAATCGGCTCTGGTGACATTAGAAGCGTTCAATAGGGGCGCCGCAATCGGCAGATTCTGTCGATTTTTGCAGGGTTTGCGCCGCGGACCGGGGCCACCGCCGAAACCGAAGGCGAGTCCGTTTCGCGGCGTCTTGCTTGGATGGCGGTCGCGCTCCGTCGAGGCGATGGAAAGGACCGGAACTTGGCGAAATCCAACACGATGCACGGCGATCAGCCGACCCGGCGGGACTTTCTCTATATCGCGACCGGCGCGATGGGCGCGGTCGGTGCCGCCGCCGCCGCCTGGCCGCTTATTCACCAGATGAACCCGGACGCTTCGGTGCAGGCGCTCGCCTCCACCGAGGTCGATCTGTCGCCGATCAAGGAAGGCCAGATCATCACCGTGAAGTGGCGGGGCAAGCCGGTCTTCATCGCGCACCGGACGAAAAAGGAAATCGAAGAGGCAAGGGCAACTGCACTTCGCGACCTGCCCGATCCGCAGCCGGACGACGCGCGCGTGAAAAAGGGCAAGGAGCAGTGGCTCGTGCTGATCGGCGTCTGCACCCATCTCGGTTGCGTGCCGCTCGGTCACCAGGGCGACTACAAGGGCTTTTTCTGCCCCTGCCACGGTTCGCACTACGACACTTCCGGCCGCATCCGCAAAGGACCCGCGCCGACCAATCTCGAAGTGCCCCCCTACGAATTTGCTTCCGACACGATGGTGCGGATCGGCTGATCCGCGCTTCGCTTATTGAGAACGGAATGTAGAAGAATGAGCGGTCCATCGAACTTCAAGCCCAAAAGCGCCTTCCTGCAATGGACCGAGCGCCGTCTCCCGATCCTCGGGCTGATGCATTCGTCCTTCGTGGCTTACCCGACGCCGCGCAACCTCAACTACTGGTGGACCTTCGGCGGCATTCTCTCGTTCATGCTCGGGGTGCAGATCATCACCGGCATCGTGCTCGCGATGCATTACACCCCGACGGTCGCCGGCGCGTTCGACTCGGTCGAGCACATCATGCGCGACGTGAACTACGGCTGGCTGATCCGCTATGTGCATGCGAACGGCGCGTCGATGTTCTTCATCGCGGTCTATATTCACATTTTCCGCGGCCTCTATTACGGCTCATACAAGGAGCCGCGCGAGATCCTCTGGATTCTGGGCGTCATCATCTTCCTGTTGATGATGGCGACCGCCTTCATGGGCTATGTGCTGCCGTGGGGCCAGATGAGCTTCTGGGGCGCCACCGTCATCACCA
>JBGFSD010000061.1:0-24866 GCA_041694745.1 Pseudomonadota bacterium | reverse complement strand
TCGGTGTTATAAACCCGCACCGCCTCGATGTAGTCGCGCCGCGCCACCGCGATCCGGTTCTCGGTACCTTCGAGCTGCGCCTGCAAGGTCAGAAAGTTCTGGTTCGATTTCAGATCCGGATAGGATTCGGCGACCGCGAGCAGCCGGCCGATCGCGCCGGAAAGCTGCTGCTGCGCGTCCTGAAAGCGCTTCAGCGCCTCCGGGTCGGTGAGCTGGCTGACGTCGACCCTGATCTGCGTCGCCTTGGCGCGCGCTTCGACCACCGCCGTCAGCACATCTCTCTCCTGCTGCGCGAACCCCTTCACGGTTTCGACGAGATTGGGGATCAGATCGGAGCGGCGCTGATACTGGTTCTGCACCTCGCTCCACCGCGCCTTGGCCTGTTCCTCATAGGTCGGGATTGCGTTGACGCCGCAGCCCGCCGTGAACAGCGCGAGCAGCGCGGCCAGCCCCAGTGCGCGGATGCGCGGGAAATTTGCGGAAATGAAGTCTGCGGCAATGGCGGTCATCTTGCGGCTCCCGTCCCCGGAAAACGCGAGAGGTAAGGCTTAGCCGCAATTCGCGTCAAGCAGCGGCAAGCTGCTACAAGAAAGGCAGATGAAAGCGTTCGGACCCCTCACCCGGTATCGTCTCTTTGGCGCGCTCGCGCTGTTGCTTGCGTTCGGCGCGCAGGCCGTTCCGCAGCCGGCAACCGATCCGGCCACCGACATCGTTCAGCTTGCAAAGACCACGAAGCCGGTCCTTGCAAGGAACGGCATGGTGACGTCGCAGGATGCGATCGCAACCCGGATCGGCGTCGAGATTCTCGAAAAGGGCGGCAATGCCGTCGATGCCGCGGTCGCGGTCGGCTTCGCGCTTGCCGTCACGCACCCCCGCGCCGGCAATCTCGGCGGCGGCGGCTTCTTTGTGATCTGGCTCTCGGAAAAGCAGCAGGCCGTCGCGCTCGACTTTCGCGAAGTCGCGCCCGCCGCGATCAACGCGAACAGCTTTCTCGACGAGAACGGCAAGCCGGACACGGCCAAGGCGCAGCGC
This sequence comes from Pseudomonadota bacterium, assembly GCA_041694745.1. GTDB lineage: Bacteria > Pseudomonadota > Alphaproteobacteria > Rhizobiales > Xanthobacteraceae. The sequence continues at coordinate 23,834 of JBGFSD010000061.1, read as the reverse complement.
ACGGGTCTGGGCGTGGGCGTGCCGGGAAGCGTGTCAGGGCTTGCGACCGCGCTCGAGAAATTCGGCTCGGGGAAATTCACGCTCGCCGATCTGATCGCGCCTGCGGCCAGGCTCGCGCGCGAAGGCATTCCGGTCGAAAACGATCTCGCCGCATCGCTCCTGCGGTTTCAGAATACGCTGCTGCGCTGGCCGTCGTCGGCGAAGGTTTTCGCTCGTGACGGCAGGATTCTGCAAGACGGTTTGCTCGTGCAGGCCGATCTCGCAAACACGCTGGACGCCATCGCAAAGCGCGGCCCCGACGCGTTCTATAAAGGCGAGATCGCAGAAAAGATTGCGCTTGCCGTGCGCGAGGCCGGCGGCGTGATGACCGCCGAGGATATGGCAAAATACAAGACCGAAATTCTCGACGCCGTGCGCGGCAGCTATCGCGGCCATGACGTGCTCTCGATGCCGCCGCCCTCTTCGGGCGGCGCGCTGCTCGTGCAACTCCTGAATATCCTCGAAGGTTTCGAGTTGAAGGACGGCCCGAACGCGCCGACGACCCTGCATCTCATGGTCGAGGCGATGAAGCGCGCCTATGCCGACCGCGCGGAATTTTTCGGCGATCCGGCCTTCGTGAAGGTCCCGCTCGACCGCCTTATCTCAAAAGACTATGCCGCGCGTGTCCGCGCGGGCATCGATACGACAAAGACGACGCCGTCTTCCGCGATCAAGGCCGGCGTCACGCCGAAGCAGGAAGGCGACAACACCACGCATTTTTCGGTGCTTGACCGGTATGGAAACGCGGTCGCTGCGACCGTCACGCTCAATCTCAACTTCGGGCTGGGCCTCGTCGCCGAAGGCACCGGCGTCTTGCTGAACAACGAACTCGACGATTTCGCGCTCGCGTCCGGCGTGCCGAATGCCTACGGCCTGATCGGCGGCGCGGCGAACGCGCCCGGCCCGAACAAGAAGCCGCTCTCCTCGATGTCGCCGACGATTGTCCTGAAAGACGGCAAGGTCTTTCTGGTAACCGGCTCGCCGGGCGGCTCGACCATCATCACGACCGTGCTCCGTGTCGTCACCGGCGTGATCGACCACCGCCTCGACATCGCGCAGGCGGTGCTGCTTCCCCGCATTCATCACCAGTGGATGCCGGATACCGTATTCGCCGAGCGCGCTTTCGAGCGCGCGATCCCGCCGGAGCAGTGGATCGCGTTCGAGGAGTACCGCCACAAGGTGAGCTTCTTTCCGTTCAATATCGGCGCCGCGAATTCGATCCTGGTGACGCCGGAGGGAATTACCGGCGTTTCCGACCCGCGCTATCTCGGCACGCTTGCGGCAGGTCACTGAACAGGACACTGAACATGCGTCAGGCCGCGCACAAACTCAGCTTGCAGACCAGGGGTCGCGGTCTTTACGAATTCACCGACAAGGTGCTTCGCTGGCTCATATCGGAGAAATTCTCGACCGGGCTGCTCACGATCTATTGCCGCCACACCTCGGCATCGCTGCTCATTCAGGAGAACGCCGATCCCGACGTGCAGACGGACTTGCAGAATTATTTCGAGGAGATCGCGCCGGAGTCGGACCGCTACATCCACGCCGCCGAAGGCCCCGACGACATGCCCGCGCATCTGCGCGCGGCGCTGACCCAGACCTCGCTGTCGATCCCGGTCGCCGAAGGCCGCCCGGTGCTCGGCACCTGGCAGGGCATCTATCTCTTCGAGCACCGCACGCGCCCGCACGAGCGCGAGGTCGTGCTGCATGTGATCGGCAACTGATTTTCGTGAAATTTGGAGCGGGCGAAGGGATTCGAACCCTCGACCCCGACCTTGGCAAGGTCGTGCTCTACCCCTGAGCTACACCCGCGTCCGTGTGGCGCCCCCTAGGGGGTGCCGGGTAGAGCGGGGTTCTAGGCAAAAGCCCAGCCGCACGCAACACCTTCGATCAGGCGAGGCTTAACGCGGGTTTTCGGCGTTCCGGCTGCGTCCGGATTTGCTTTCGACGGCTCCGGACCCCATTTAGGGTCCGGAACTCGAATTCAATGGCCCATCGGAGCAGAAATATGGAGTTGAACACGGGAAACGGCGCCGCGCCTGCAAATGCAGGCGACGTGATCTCCGACACCACGACACAGACCTTCATGAAGGACGTGATCGAGGAGTCGAAGAAGCGCCCGGTGCTGGTCGATTTCTGGGCCGAGTGGTGCGGCCCCTGCAAGTCGCTCACCCCCGTGCTCGAGAAGGCGGTGCGCGCGGCCGGGGGCGCCGTAAAACTCGTGAAGATGGACATCGACAAGCATCCGCAGATCGCGGGCCAGCTCGGCATCCAGTCGATCCCGGCGGTGTTCGCCTTCGACAAGGGCCAGCCGGTCGACGGCTTCGTCGGCGCGCTGCCCGAAGGCCAGGTCACCGCCTTCATCGAACGCCTCACCGGCAAGACCAATCCTTCGACCGAATTGCTCAACGAAGCCGAAGCGAAACTCGCGGCCAGCGAGTTCGACGAGGCGACCTCGCTGTTTGCCGAAGTCCTGACCGACGATCCGGCGAATGCGCGTGCGCTCGCGGGCCTCGTGCGCTGTCACATTGCTTCCGGCGATCTCGAACAGGCCCGGGAAACCTTCGCGCTGATCCCGGCGGAGGCGTCGAAGGACAAGACCGCGGCGCCCGCAATCACCGCCGCGAAAGCCGCGCTCGATCTCGCGGAGCAGGCGGGCAAAGTCAGCGGGGGCGCGGACGAACTCGAAGCCAGGGTGAACGCAAATCCCGCCGATCATCAGGCGCGGTTCGATCTCGCCGTCGCCTTGAGCGCGAAAGGCGACAAGGCGAATGCCGCCGATCATCTGCTCGCCATCATCAGAAAGGACCGCAAGTGGAACGACGAAGCCGCGCGCAAGCAGCTTCTGCAGTTCTTCGAGGTCTGGGGTCCGATGGACGAAGCCACCGTCGAGGCGCGCAAGAAGCTTTCGACGATTCTTTTCTCTTAGGTTGCGCGGGAGGAAGCGAAGCTAAAGCAATGGCGATCAACGCGCCCTATCGTACGCCGAAGGATATTCCGGACCTCATTCCGGTCTTCCCGCTGCCGCGCGCCTTACTGCTTCCCCGTACCGAGCTGCCGCTCAACATCTTCGAGCCCCGCTACCTGCAGATGATCGAGGACGCGATTCAGGGCGACCGCGTGATCGGCATGATCCAGCCGAACGAACCCGAGGAGAACGCAAGCAAGGTCCCGCCACTCTACCAGATCGGATGCGCGGGCCGTATCACCACTTTCGCCGAAACCGGCGACGGCCGCTATCAGGTCGTGCTCACCGGGATCTCGCGCTTCCGCGTGATCGAGGAAGTCTCCGTGACCACGCCCTATCGCCAGTGCAAGGTGGACTACAACGTCTTCGCCGAGGATCTCGTGCAGGGCATCGGCGAGGACGAGGTCGATCGCGAAGCGCTCCTGAAGACGCTTGCGAACTACCTCGCCGCGAACTCGATCGAAGCCGACTGGTCCGGCATCACGCAGGCTCCGACCGAAGCACTCGTCAACGGGCTCTCGCTGATGTCGCCGTTCGGCGTGCGCGAAAAGCAGGCGCTGCTGGAAGCGCGCGACCTTCGCCACCGGGCGGAGCTTCTTGTCGCAGCCACGGAAATCACGCTCGCCGCCGGCGAGGCAGACGAGAACGGAACCTTGCAGTAGGATGGGCGTTAACGACGCCGACTTCCCCTTTCGGAGAGCCGCATGAACACCGACCGTCACACCGTCGATCCCAAGCTTCTGGAAATTCTCGTATGTCCCGTCACCAAGGGGCCGCTCGAGTACGACGCCGAGAAGCAGGTGCTGGTTTCGCGCGCGGCCAAGCTGATCTATCCGATCCGCGACGGCATTCCGATCATGCTGCCCGAAGAGGCGCGGCCGCTCGCCGATTAGAGCGCGATCCCGAAATGCGGGGACCGGTTTTCGGAAAAGATCGCGCTCCCGCTCAAATGTACTCGCCCCGAAGCAGTTTCGGTACATCGCCCGTGAGGCCCGCCGCCTCGCGGACGAAAAACTGCTTCAGCCCTGGTGCGCGATCGACGAGCCCGAGGCCGAGATCGCGCAGATACTTGAGCGCGGTCGACTCGTTCGAGAACAGGCGATTCAGGCTGTGGGTGGCAAAGCCCATCGCCACGGTGTCGGCGCGGCGCCAGCGCTGGTAGCGCGCGAGCACCTCCGGCGCACCCGGATCGAGCCCGAGGCGTGCACTGTCCGCGATGCATTCTGCCAGTGCCGCGACATCCCGCAGGCCCATGTTCAGCCCCTGCCCCGCCAGCGGATGAATGACGTGCGCGGCATCGCCGACCAATGCAAGCCGTTCCGCGACGAACGAACGCGCAATCGAAATCTGTAGCGGGTAGGCGCGCGCGGGCGACAGCACCTCGAGTTCGCCGAGTTGCAGGCCGAACCGCAATTCGAGTTCGCCCAAGAATTCCTGCGGCGGCAGCGCAACGATGCGCCGCGCCTCCGCCGTGCTCTCGGTCCAGACGATCGACGAACGCCTGCCCGTAAGCGGCAGGATCGCGAACGATCCTGAGGGAAGAAAGTGCTGCACGGCTTTGCCGTTGTGTTCGCGCGCATGTCCGATGGTTGCGACGATACCGGACTGATCGTAACCGCGCGCGATCGTCCGGATTTTCGCAAGCGTCCGCAGCTTCGACTGCGCACCGTCGGCGGCGGCGAGCAGTCGCGCGCGATACTCCTTTTCGCCGGCGCTGAAGCGCGCGAAACCTTCTTCCGCCGCGCAAGCGTCGATGCCGGCTGCGATGCCGGCGATCTCCGCCTCCTCCATCGCCTCGCGCAAAGCCGCGACCAGCGCGCGGTTCTCGACCATGTGCGCGAGCGGCCCGCTTTCCTCGTCTTCCTCGAATTCAAGAAAGGTCTGCCGCACGGCGTCGTGCAGTTTCGAATCCGTGATCTCCATGGCGCGGATCGGCTGGACGTCGCCGAGACGCTCCCACACGCCGATCGCTTCGAACAGCCGCCGCGCGCCGCCGGCGATTGCGACCACGCGATCGTCGCGCGCAGGCGCTTTTGCCAAAGCAGGGTCGAACACCGCGACGCTGAAGCCGCTGCCGAGGCTTTGCGAGAGCGCGACGCCGAGCGCGGCCCCCGCGATTCCCGCGCCCGCAATCGCGACGTCCACCGGCTTGTCCGTCCTTCGCTTGTCCATCGCGGCAAGATAGGTAGGTTAGGCCTCCCGCGGCAACCCGCAAACAGCAATGAAGGTTTACCGATGGCCAAGGCGGTCGAAACGCTCCTCGAAATTCTCGATCTGGAAACCCTCGAGGTGAATCTGTTTCGCGGCCACTCGCCGAAGGACTCTTTCATCCGCGTATTCGGCGGCCAGGTGATCGGCCAGGCGCTGGTCGCGGCCTATCGCACGGTTCCGGATCGTCACTGCCATTCGCTGCATTGCTACTTCCTCCTGGGCGGCGACCCGAAGGCGCCGATCATCTACGAGGTCGACCGCATCCGCGACGGCGGCAGCTTCACCACGCGCTGGGTCAAGGCGATCCAGCACGGCGAGGCGATCTTCTCGATGGGCGTTTCGTTCCAGAAGCAGGAGGACGGACACGAACATCAGGCGCAGATGCCGAAGGTGCCGATGCCGGAGGATCTCGCGAGCGAGAAGGACATCCGCGAAAAGGTGATGCCGATGTTGCCCGAGGCGGTGCGCAAATATTACGAGCGCGAGCGTCCGATCGAACTCCGCCCGGTCGAATACATGCGCTATCTCTCGAAGGATTACCGCGAGCCGAAGTTCAACGTATGGATGAAGGCGGTGGCGCCGCTCCCCGACGATCCGATCATCCACCGCTGCGTGCTGGCCTATGCCTCCGACATGGGCCTGCTCGACGCCTCCCTAATCCCGCATGGCCGCTCGGTGTTTTCCCGCTCGATCCAGGCGGCATCCCTCGACCATGCGCTGTGGTTTCACCGGCCGTTCCGGGCCGACGAGTGGATTCTCTATTCACAGGATTCGCCCAATGCGAATGGCGCCCGTGGCTTCTCCCGCGGCCAGTTTTTCACCCGCGACGGCACTTTGGTCGCTTCCGTGGCTCAGGAGGGCCTGATCCGGAAGAAAGATCCGAGTTTCGAGAAGAAAAAACCCTGAAGGCAAGCGGAAATCCGGAGAATCGCCTCGCCGCCGCTTCCTGCCCGAAAAGCGCCGCGCCTGCCGCCCTCCCGCTTAATTTCCCGGCTGAACGCCGATATTCTGTGCAGACAGGCCGCCTTGTTCTTGGGCGGCGGCAACTGCCGGGCCGCTCTTCTTCAATAGCAAGCCGGCAGCAGGGGAACCACGCATGAAGCTCATTATTGCTGTCATCAAGCCGTTCAAGCTCGAGGAAGTCCGCGACGCGCTCGCGGGCGTCGGCGTGCAGGGAATCACCGTATCCGAGGTGAAAGGCTACGGCCGCCAGAAGGGTCACACCGAAATCTATCGCGGCGCCGAATACTCGATCCATTTTCTTCCGAAGGTGCGGCTCGAGATCGCGGTCAGCACGGAGAACGCCGACCGCGCCATCGAGGCGATCGTGAAATCCGCCAAGACCGGCCAGATCGGCGACGGAAAGATTTTCGTCACCTCAATCGAACGTGCGATCCGCATCCGCACCGGCGAAACCGACAACAACGCGCTCTGACAGCACAGCGCGAAGATTTCCAGGGGGATTTCATGAAACACTTTCGAACACTCTTTGCGGCTGCTTGTGCGGCAGGCGCGACTTCGCCCGCCTTCGCGCAGGGCAGCACGATCAACGCCGCCGACACGGCCTGGATCATCGCGGCCACCGCGCTCGTGCTGATGATGACGATCCCCGGCCTCGCGCTGCTTTATGCGGGCCTGGTACGCAAGAAGAATCTGCTCTCCACCATGGCGCAGTGCTTCGCGGGCGTGATGTTCATCTCCGTGCTCTGGTTCGCGGCGGGCTATTCGCTGACCTTCTCCGGTGACGGCGCCTATATCGGCAACCTCGACAAGGTCTTTCTTGCGGGCATAAATCTCGATTCGGTGAACCCGCTTGCGAGCAATCTGCCGGAGTCGCTGTTTGCCACCTATCAGATGACCTTCGCCGTGATCACCTGCGCGCTGATCGCCGGGTCGGTCGCGGACCGCATGCGCTTCTCGGCATTCATTCTCTTTATGATCGGCTGGCTGTTCCTCGTCTATGTCCCGAGCGCGCACTGGGTCTGGGGCGGCGGCTTTCTGTCCGCCATGGGCGTGATGGACTTCGCGGGCGGCATCGTCGTGCATTTGAACGCGGGCATCGCCGGTCTCGTCGCAGCCTATGTGCTCGGTTCGCGCCGCGGCTACGGCACCGAGAATCTCGCGCCCTACGATCTCACCATGGCTGCGGTCGGCACCGGACTCTTGTGGGTCGGCTGGTTCGGCTTCAACGGCGGCTCCGCGCTCTCCGCGAGCCCGCGCGCTTCGATGGCGATTCTCGCGACCCATCTTGCGGCCTGTTCGGGCGCCATCGCGTGGATGATGATGGAGTGGTGGTCACGCAGGAAGCCCTCGATGCTCGGCATCGTTTCTGGCGCGATCGCCGGTCTCGGCACCATCACGCCGGCGTCCGGTTTCGTGCTGCCGTGGCACGGCGTGGTGATCGGCCTCGCCGCGGGTGTGCTGTGCTACTGGGCCTGCACCTGGCTCAAGGAGCGCATGAAATACGACGATTCGCTCGACGTCTTCGGCATCCACGGTGTCGGCGGCATTCTCGGCACCGTGCTCACCGGCGTCTTCGCGGTCGGCGCCTTCACCGTCACAAAGGAACTGCCTGCGGGCCAGCAGGGATTGATCGAAGGCAATGCCGGTCAGGTGGTGACACAGATCATCGGTGTCGGCATCGCGCTCGTGTGGTGCGCGGTCATGACCTGGGTGATCCTGAAAGTCGTCGACGCGCTCGTGGGCCTGCGTGTCTCGCTCGATCACGAGCGCATGGGCCTCGACATCACGCAGCACGGCGAGTCGGTTCACACCTGAGAACCGTTTCGAACTCTCGAAACTCACAAAACGCGCGGCCGGCGGGCCGCGCGTTTTTGCTTCTGAGACGCGAATGGGCAGAGTTCGATCACCTGCCCAATAACTAGGCAACCCCGACGGCAAATGCGGCTTTCCGGGGAACGCGTCGTTCCGCTGCCCATTTCCGAGTCAGCCAAGCCGTTGCGACTCAAGCGATTCCCGCACTGCACCCGATTCTGGCACGGCCCTTGATTAGAGAGCCCCGACTCGCGCGCGAGGAGCGATTTCCCGCGCGCGGAGTCCGATCAGCACGTCCGGTGGCAGCAGTTGTCTCCGGCACCACTGGGGGACAGGAACCAAATGAAGATCGTCATGGCCATCATCAAGCCGTTCAAACTGGAAGAGGTGCGCGATGCCCTCACCGGGATCGGCGTCCACGGACTGACCGTCACCGAGGTCAAGGGCTACGGAAGGCAGAAGGGTCACACCGAAATTTATCGCGGCGCTGAGTACGCGGTGAACTTCCTGCCGAAGCTCAAGATCGAGGTCGCGGTCGCAACCGACCAAGTCAAGAAGGTGATCGACGCGATCACCGGAGCCGCCAAGACCGGCCAGATCGGCGACGGAAAGATTTTCGTCTTCTCGATCGATCAAGCGGTGCGGATCCGCACCGGCGAGCAGAACGCCGATGCGCTCTGATCCCCGTAACAATCTCAGCTTTGTGATGGAGAATTCTCCCATGACGTTCAAGAAACTCATTGGCGCATGCCTTGCCGCCCTCGCGGTAGCGGTATTCGTCGCCGATCCGGCGCTGGCCCAGGCGGCCGCACCGAAGATCGACAAGGGCGACACCACCTGGATGATGGTCGCGACGATCGTCGTTCTGTTCATGACTGTGCCGGGTCTTGCGCTGTTCTACGGCGGACTGGTGCGCTCGAAGAACATGCTCTCGATGCTGATGCAGGTCTTCTACGCGGTCGTGATCGCGTATGTGATCTGGTTCATCTACGGATACTCGCTTGCCTTCACCGGCGGCTCCGATTTCATCGGCGGCTTCGACAAGGCGTTCCTTGCCGGCGTCACCGCGGAATCTCCCGGCGGCACCTTCTCGGTAGGCGTAGCGATTCCTGAGCTCGTTTTCGTGGCGTTCCAGGCAACCTTCGCCGGCATCACCGCGGCCCTTCTGCTCGGCTCGTTTGCCGAGCGCACGAAGTTCGCCGCGGTCGCCCTTTTCATTCCGCTGTGGCTGACTTTCGTCTATTTCCCGATGGCCCACATGGTCTGGTACTGGGCGGGCCCGGACGCGGTCGATGCGGCTGCCAAGGCGCTTGCCGCGGCGACCGATGCGGCCGCCAAGACCAAGGCCCAGGCCGCACTCGATGCGGTCAACGCCGACGCCGGCTTCATCTTCAAGCTCGGCGCGCTCGACTTCGCGGGCGGCACGGTCGTGCACATCAACTCCGGTCTCACCGGCCTGATCGGCGCGCTCATCGTCGGCAAGCGTCTCGGCTACGGCAAGGAACTGATGCCGCCGCACTCGCTGGTGATGACCTACATCGGTGCCGCGATGCTCTGGTTCGGCTGGTTCGGCTTCAACGCCGGCTCCAACTTGGAGGCGACCGGCTCCGCCATCACCGCGCTCATGAACACGCTGTTCTGCCCGGCCGCGGCCGCGCTGTCCTGGCTGTTCGCGGAATGGCTCACGAAGGGCAAGCCGAGTCTTCTCGGTGCGGTCTCCGGTCTCGTTGCGGGTCTCGTTGCCGTGACGCCGGCAGCCGGCTTCTCGAGTCTCGGCGGGGCCGTAGTGCTCGGCCTCGTCGCCGGTGTGGTCTGCTACTTCTTCTGCACCGTCGTGAAAAACACCTTCAAGTATGACGACACGCTCGACGTGTTCGGCATCCACGCGGTCGGCGGCATCGTCGGCGCGATCGGCACCGGCATCCTCGCCGCCCCGTCGCTCGGCGGCTCCGGCGTGTTCGACTACACCGCCGGCAAGGTCGGCGATTTCGACATGGCCGCGCAGGTGTGGTCGCAGATCCAGGGCGTGCTCGTGACCGTCGTGTGGGTCGGCGTCGTCTCCACGATCCTGTTCTACATCGTGAAGCTGATCGTCGGTCTCCGTCCGACCCCGGATCAGGAGCGCGAAGGTCTCGACATCACCGATCACGGCGAGCGGGCCTACAACTAAGCGAGGACGGCCGGGACGAACTCCCGGCCTTCCTTACAAAAGTAAGGAAACCCCGGCCCGCGCGGCCGGGGTTTTCGTTTGCGCCGCGTCTCGCTCCTCCGATGGTTAAACGGGCCTTAACCGCCGATTTTTAATGTCGGTGCCTGTAATTCGAGGGTTCGAGGCGGGCATGGCAGCAAGCGGACAGGCCGGGCGAAATCAGCATGCAAGCGTGCGCTCGCCCTTCGTGCGGCTCACCGAACTGCTTGCCGGCGTCGAACCGGGCAAGCCGATGATCAATCTTTCCGTCGGCGAGCCGCGCCACCCGATGCCGAGCTTCGTCACGCCCGTGCTCATGACGAATATCGGCGGCTTCGCCAGATACCCGATGTTGCGCGGCACCGACCGCTTTCGTGCGGCCGCCGCAAACTGGCTCGGCAGGCGCTATCAGCTGCCGCGTCCGCTCGACCCGGCAAGGGAAGTGCTCGTGCTAAACGGCAGCCGCGAGGGCCTCTTCCTCGCGGGCATCGCCGCGAAACGGATTCTGGGCGAACGCAGGAACCCCGCGATCGTCGTGCCCAACCCGTTCTATCCGGCCTACGGCGCGGGTGCCGAAGTCACGGGCTGCGAAATCGTGGCCTTGCCGGCAAAACGCGAGAACGACTTCATTCCCGACTACGACACGATTACCGACGAACTCTTCGCGCGCACGATCGCGATCTATCTGTGCTCGCCCGCGAACCCGCAAGGGTCGGTGCTGCCGCGCGCGACACTCGAGAAAGTGATCGCACGGGCGCGCAAGCACGGCGCCTATGTCTTCGCCGACGAGTGCTACTCGGAAATCTGGCTCGGCGACAGAAAGCCGGTCGGCGCGCTGGAGGCCTGCGGCGCGAGCTTCGATAATGTTATCGCCTTCAACTCGCTCTCCAAGCGCTCGAATCTGCCGGGGCTGCGCGTCGGCTTCGCCGCCGGCGACGAGAAATTCATCGCTGCCTATGCCGAACTTCGCAACGTCTCCGCGCCGCAGGTGCCGGAGCCCTTGCAGGAAGTGGCCGTCGCAGCCTACGCCGACGAGTATCATGTCGAGGATACGCGCAAGCTCTACCGGCAGAAGTTCGATCTCGCGGACAGGCTCCTCGGCCGACGCTTCAACCACAAGCGTCCCGAAGGCGGATTTTTTCTCTGGCTCGACGTCACCGAACTCGGCGACGACGAGACCGCCGCGAAACTCCTGTTCAAGGACGCGGGTCTGCGCGTGGTGCCGGGAAGCTATCTCGCGCGCACCGGCGTGGACGGAACCAATCCGGGCGCCGGCTATATCCGCGTCGCCCTCGTCGATGACCTGAAAACCACGGAAGAGGCGCTGACCCGCCTCGCAAACTTTCGCAAGTAGCCGGACCGCATCATGCGCCAATCCTCCGCCAGACACGCGAGCCTGTTTCCCGAAGAAGTGGTGAGCGCTTTTCATCGCCGTCTCGCCGAGCTTCGCGGGCTTGGCCTGATCGCGCTTGCAATACTCTGTCTGATCGCGCTCGGAACATGGTCGGCGACCGACCCTAACTTTGCCTATGCCACCGACGGCACGGTGAAAAACCTGATGGGCCGCGCCGGTGCGGCGCTCGCCGATTTCATGATGCAGGTTTTCGGCCTCGGCGCGCTCGCACTGATCCTTCCGGTCGCGGTCTGGGGCTGGCTTATCATGACGCATCGGGCGCCGGCGCGTTGGAAGATCCGCATCCTGTTCTGGCTCGGCGGCACACTCCTCGCCTGCGGGTTCGCCGCCTGCTTCCTTTCGCCCGGAAGCTGGCCGCTGCCGACCGGGCTCGGCGGTGCCATTGGCGACTCGCTGATCTTCGTTCCGTCGCTGCTTCTTGGCTCCACCGCTAACGCGAGCCGCGTACTGATGGGTCTCCTGTTCGGCATGCCCATGGTCTTCATGCTCGGCATCGCGCTGGGTGCGGGCTTCCGCAGCGGGCCGCATCGCGAAGACGAAGATGGGAATGAGAACGAAGACTTCGACCGGGAGACCGGCGAGATTCGCGAGCATCTCGGTTTCTTCTCGCGCGTCTCGGCGTTCTTCGGCAGCGTCTTCCATTTCTTCTACATGGTGCGCACGCGCCTTGCCGGCCGCCGTCCTCCGAAGGTGAAGCGGTCGTTGCGCGAACGTCTTGCCTCCTTCTTCGCGAGCGAAACCGAACTGCCGCTTATGCGCGGGGTAAGACGCGAGCCGACGCTCGTTCCGGGCAAAGGCGCCGGCGCGGACTACGGAGCGGACGACGAGGACGAGTACGAAGAGGAAGAATACGAGCCTCGCCGGAAGCCGGTTGCAGCCCCGCGCGAAAAAAAACGCCGCCGCGGCGGCACCTACAAGCTCCCGCCCTTCGATCTGCTGGCCGCCGCAAGCGGCTCTCGTACGCCTTCGCTCTCGGTGAAGGCGCTCGAGGAAAATTCGAGAATGCTCGAAAGCGTGCTTGAGGACTTCGGCGTGAAGGGCCAGGTCGTCAACGCAAGTCCTGGCCCCGTGGTCACGCTTTACGAACTCGAGCCCGCCCCCGGCATCAAGTCCTCGCGCGTGATCGGGCTTGCCGACGACATCGCGCGCTCGATGAGCGCGGTCTCCGCCCGCGTCGCCGTCATCCCCGGCAAGAACGCGATCGGCATCGAGCTCCCCAACCCGAAACGAGAGAAAGTGGTGCTGCGCGAGCAGCTCGAATCGCGGGACTTTCGCGACACGCCCTCCAAGCTGCCGCTCTGTCTCGGCAAGACCATCGGCGGCGAGCCGGTGATCGCCGATCTCGCGCGCATGCCGCATTTGCTGATCGCGGGCACCACCGGCTCCGGCAAATCGGTCGCGATCAACACGATGATTCTGTCGCTGCTCTATCGGCTGTCGCCGGAACAGTGCCGTCTCATTCTGATCGACCCGAAGATGCTGGAGCTTTCCGTCTATGACGGCATTCCGCATCTGCTCTCGCCGGTCGTCACCGATCCGCGCAAGGCCGTGATCGCGCTGAAATGGGCCGTGCGCGAAATGGAAGAGCGCTACAAGAAAATGTCGAAGCTCGGCGTTCGCAATATCGACGGCTTCAACGAAGCGGTCGTCGAGGCCGCCGCCAAGGGCAGGTCGATCAAGCGCACCGTCCAGACCGGGTTCGACCGCGAGACCGGCGAGGCGGTCTACGAATCCGAGGAGATGGATCTCGAACCCCTGCCCTACATCGTCGTCGTGGTCGACGAGATGGCGGATCTCATGATGGTCGCGGGCAAGGACATCGAAGGCGCGATCCAGCGGCTCGCGCAGATGGCCCGCGCCGCCGGCATCCATCTGCTGATGGCAACGCAGCGTCCCTCGGTCGACGTGATCACCGGCACCATCAAGGCGAACTTTCCGACCCGGATCTCCTTCCAGGTCTCGTCGAAGATCGACAGCCGCACCATCCTGAACGAGCAGGGCGCGGAACAGCTGCTCGGACAGGGCGACATGCTCTATATGGCCGGCGGCTCGCGCATCTCGCGCGTGCACGGACCCTTCGTTTCCGATTCGGAAGTCGAGCGTATCGTGCGCCATCTCAAGGAGCAGGGCGTGCCGGAATATCTCGAGGAGATCACCGCCGAGCCGGAGGAAGGCGAGGACGGCGCGGTGTTCGACAAGAGCGGCATGGGCGAGGAGGGCGGCGACCTCTACGAGCGCGCGGTCGCGATCGTGCTCCGCGACAAGAAGGCCTCGACTTCCTATGTGCAGCGGCGTCTCCAGATCGGGTACAACCGCGCCGCCACGCTGATCGAGCGCATGGAGATGGAAGGCATCATTTCGGCGGCAAATCACGCCGGAAAGCGCGAGATTCTCGCAGGTGGCGGGGCCGATTGACCGGAATCTCCCTGACGCCAGGAATCGTCGCCAAATCGCCATAGCCGGCTTCTAGACGGACAGGCTTCCGGTGCTGTTCATGCAGCGAAGGGAACCGCTACATTCTTCCAGTGCCGGGTACTATGTATCGGCGGGGCGAGCCCAGTTTCTGATTCGGCATTCCTGAAGGACAAGCGATGGATCGGCTGACCAAGCTTTCGGCAATTCTGATCTTGAGCGCCACCGCGCTCGCATCCGGCGCACTCGCCCAGAACGCGCAGAAGCAGCAGCCGAAGGCGCAAACGCAGCCGCAGGAGAAGCAGGGCCCAACCGTCGCGAAGACCAAGTCCGGGGTCGAACTCGACCAGCGGCAGCTGAACGCGCTGGAGCGGATTACCAAGTTCTTCAACGCGACCGCGACGCTGGTCGGCAAGTTTCACCAGATCGGCCCCGACGGCTCCAAGACCGAGGGCGTTTTCTACATGCAGCGTCCCGGCCGCGTGCGCTTCGAGTACGAGGAGCCGAGCCCGATCGAGCTGATCGCCGACGGCTCTTCGGTTGCCGTGCGCAACCGCACGCTGGCGACGCAGGATATCTATCCGCTGTCGCAGACCCCGCTTCGCTTCCTGCTCGCGGAGCGCATCGATCTTCTCAAGGACAGCAACGTCGTCGCCGTGTTTCAGGACGACATGTTCGTTACCATCGTGATCGAAGAAAGATCGCAGATCGCCGGCACCCACCGGCTGCGCATGCTGTTCGGCGCGAAGGACAACCAGTTGAAGCAGTGGACCATCACCGATCCGCAGGGCTTCGATACCACCGTCTCGGTATACGATCTCGACGCCAAGACGCGCCCCGATCCCGGTCTCTTCAAGATCGACTTCACGCGCTATCAGCAGTAGCGCGTGGCCACGAAAAACGGGAACCGGTTTTCGGACAAGGCCACACGCCAATAAATAGAATCGCTTCTGCGAACACGATGACTTTTTCCGTCGCGACCTGGAACATCAACTCCGTCCGCCTCCGCTTCCCGCAGGTGAAGCGCTTTCTTTCGCGTTTCCAGCCCGACGTGCTGTGTCTGCAGGAAACGAAATGCCCGGACGACAAGTTTCCGCTCAACGATTTCGCGAAGCTCGGCTACGAGCACGTCGCAATCCACGGCCAGAAGGGCTATCACGGCGTCGCCGTGATCTCGCGCCATCCGTTTCAGGATCAGAGCAGAAATTTCTTCTGCGGCAGGAACGACGCCCGCCACATCTCCGCGACCTTCGAGCGCAAGGCGAAACTGTCGAAGCCGGTCACGATCCATAATTTCTATGTGCCGGCGGGAGGCGACATTCCCGATCCCGCCCTCAACGAAAAGTTCGAGCACAAACTTCAGTTCCTGGACGAGCTAGCAACCTGCTCGGTGACGGACGACGCGAGGAAAGGCACGCGCTCGATTCTCGTCGGCGACCTGAACGTGGCGCCGCGCGAGCACGACGTCTGGAGCCACAAGCAGATGCTGAAAGTGGTGAGTCACACCCCGGTCGAGGTGGAAAAATTCGAGCGCGCCCGCGCCTCCGGCAGCTGGATCGACGTCATGCGCGGCTTCGTGCCGGACGACCGCAAGCTCTACACCTGGTGGAGCTATCGCGCGGCGGAGAACTGGAAGGCCGCCGACCGCGGCCGCCGTCTCGATCACGTCTGGGCGAGTCCGGCGCTCGAGGGCGCCGCGCGGTCGATGACGGTATTCAAGCCGTCGCGCGGCTGGCAGCAGCCTTCCGACCACGTTCCGGTCATCGCGGAATTCGCGCTCTAGCAATCAGACTTTCTGCTCGAAACGCGGCAGCACCGTATCGAGATCGTCGAGCGCGGCATCGACGCGGCGCGAAATCATCTCGCGCAAACCGACCGCGGCTTCGACGTCGCTCTCCAGCATCCGCATGAACATGCCGCGCGGAATCCGGTAGAGCGTCGACGGCTCCATCGCGATCGCGGAGGCGGGCCTGTCCGTCTCCACCAGAAGTGCGCTTTCGCCGATCAGCGCGCCCGCCTTCACTAGCACCGGCTCGTCCAGCGCCTTGTCGCTTGCGCGCCGCAGCCGGATCACGCCGGCGACGACGGCATAGGCACTTTCGGCGGGTTCGCCTTCCTCGAACAGGATGTCGCCCGCACGCAGATGGATTTTCTCGACGCCGATCGCAAGCACGCGGAGCGCGTCCGGTCCGAGCACGCGGAAGGTCGCGATCCTGCGCAGAAAGAGGATGTCGTCTTCGAGCGCCATCCGGCTCCTAGGGAACCAGCTTGTAGCCGCCGCCCTCGGTGACGAGGAGCGCCGCGTTCGAGGGATCCTTCTCGATCTTCTGGCGCAGGCGGTAGATGTGGGTTTCGAGCGTGTGCGTGGTCACGCCGGAATTATAGCCCCAGACTTCGGTGAGCAACTGGTCGCGCGGCACCGGCGTTTTGCCCGCGCGGTAGAGATAGCGCAGGATCGCGGTCTCTTTTTCCGTGAGCCGCGTCTTCTTGCCCTTATCGTCGACGAGCAATTTTGCGCCCGGACGGAACGAATAATGGCCGACCGGAAAAATCGCGTCCTCGCTCGCCTCATGGCTGCGCAGCTGCGCGCGGATGCGCGCGAGCAGCACCGCGAACTTGAAGGGCTTGGTAACGTAATCGTTGGCGCCCGCTTCCAGTCCGAGCACGGTATCGGAATCGGTGTCGTGGCCGGTGAGCATGATCACCGGCGATTTGAAGCCGTTCTTGCGCATGACGCGCACCGCTTCGCGGCCGTCCATGTCCGGGAGGCCGACATCCATGATCAGGAGATCGATGTGCCCCTGCGCGGTGCGCTCGATCGCGGCCTGCGCGGTTTCGGCGGACTCGGTCGCAAATTCCTGATGCAGCGCGAGCTGCTCGATCAGCGTTTCGCGCAACTCGGCATCATCATCGACGACGACAATCGTGCGGGCATTAGCCATGAAAGGTCGCAATCCTCGGTGTTTCGGCTGGGCGCGGAGGTAGCGAACCGCGCGTTGCCATGCAAGGGTTTGACATTACACGCTTTTGTGTTGGGGCGGAACGAGACGGGAAAAACGTGGTGAAGGGCAGAGGCTTACGCCTGATTCGGGTGTCGCGAGCGGCCGGCTCCCTAACGCGCGGGCACCTGATCGCGGGTAATCACGTATTCCCGGCGGCGCTGGGGCGCGGCGGCATCCGCGCCGGCAAGCGCGAAGGCGATGGCAGCACGCCGCGCGGCCGCTTCCGGCTGCTGCGGCTGTGGTATCGCGCGGACCGCTTGCCGCGGCCGCGTTCGTTTCTCCCGCTGCGCCGAATCCGGAAGCACGACGGCTGGTGCGAGGACCCGCGCGATCGAAACTACAATCGGCCGGTAAAACTTTCGTCTTCGAGCGGCGCGGACCGTCTGTGGCGCGACGATCATCTCTACGATCTCATTATCGAACTCGATCACAACACGCGCCCGCGGATTCCGTATCTCGGCAGCGCGGTCTTCATCCATTTTGCGCGGAGAGAATTTTCGCCGACCGCGGGCTGCGTCGCGCTGAAGCGCGGCGATTTGCAGAAGCTGCTTCCGATGCTCGCGCGCGATTGTTGGATCGAGATTCTCTGAACCGGAATTTGGCAAGACAGCACAGATCGTTTCCGCGCTCGATCCGAGCCGGACTTTAAGCCGCTTGCGCCGGCCGTTTCTGTTCGCGCGCCTGGCCTTTAGGCCACTCGCGGAAAAGAAGGGCGGCGGGGACGCCGGAGGATTTCCGTCCTCCACGGCCATCTGCACGAGTAGAAGAAAGTGCAGATGCATTGTCGTCACCGCGAAGGCAGAAAACACCTCCAGCGTCCCGGCACGTCTGGCGCTTGAGCCAAACGAGCCAAGCAAAGCTTCACGCGATGGGTTACGGCCTGCTTCGCACGATCCCCGGAGGACTTACCGATTTATCCTCCGCTGGCGGACCGGCTCGGCTTCGTCGTACTTGCGTTGGCACGCTTTCCGCACGAAGCCGCCAAGGCAGGTCCTGTGACGAGCGGCAAGCTCGCCGGAACCGTGCGACTTCAGCCGCTGCATGCGAGGTGCGTTACGCCCCACGTGCAGCCACCGCTTCCGGCCCGCGACATCGGACAACCGAAGTCGGGCATACCCGACTTCGGCTAACAGCGCTTCGCGACGCGCCCCTGATGGACCGGAACGAGTAGGAATATAGTCATATATGATTCTGGAGTCAAGATTTTTCTTTATTCGTCATGCCCGGACCTGTCCCGGCCATGGCGATTTCGTGTCATCCTCGCGAAAGCGGCGAGAAGGAAATGAAGTGGTGTTAGGGTTGCGGCCTCGAGCCGAAGATCGCGCTGCCGATACGCACATGCGTCGCGCCGAGATTGATGGCGGTTTCGAAATCCGCGCTCATGCCCATCGACAGGAGCTTCAGTCCGTTTCGCTCCGCAATTTTTCGGGTCAGCGCAAAATGCGGGGCCGGCGCTTCATCGACCGGCGGAATGCACATGAGCCCCTCGATCACGAGCCCGTGCTGCATACGGCAGGCGTGAATGAACCGGTCCGCTTCGCCCGGCGCGATGCCGGCCTTCTGCGGCTCCTCGCCGGTGTTGATCTGCACGAAAACGCGCGGAAGTTTTCTTCCCCCCGTTTTCGCGATCACCTTGGCAAGCTCGGAAGCGAGCGAGATGCGGTCCACGGTCTGGATCACGTCGAACAGTTCGACCGCGTCCTTGACCTTGTTGGTCTGTAACGGCCCCACGAGATGCAGCTCGATATCGGGATATTCGGCGCGCAACTCCGGCCACTTCGCCTTAGCCTCCTGCACCCGGTTTTCGCCGAACACGCGCTGCCCCGCCGAGAGCACCGGCCGGATCGCGTCCGCACCGAAGGTCTTCGAGATCGCGACCAGGCTGACCGCGCCAGCCTCGCGGCCGGCCGCTATGGCAGCCTTTTCGATGTCGGATCGGACCTTCCGGAGGTTTGCGACCGCGTTTTCGCTCATGTGCGCCTGTCTCGCGCGTCCGGCCACCCCTGACAAGCCTGAAACCATTGCCTGCCATGGCGATTCGTGGTGAGAAGCCCCCGTTTCATAAGCCCGAAAGACCCATGAAAAACGAGCGTTACAACGCCCGCGAGGCCGAGCCCCGCTGGCAGAAAATCTGGGACGAGCGCGAAATCTTCAAAACGAAGAACGACGACCCGCGCCCCAAATATTATGTGCTCGAGATGTTTCCCTATCCGTCGGGACGCATCCACATGGGGCACGTGCGCAACTACACCATGGGCGACGTGGTCGCACGCTACATGCGCGCAAAAGGCAGAAACGTGCTGCATCCGATGGGCTGGGACGCCTTCGGCATGCCCGCCGAAAACGCGGCAATGCAGAACAAGGTCCACCCGAAGAAATGGACCTACGAAAACATCGACACCATGAAGAAGCAGCTGAAGTCCATGGGCTTGTCCTTGGACTGGAGCCGCGAGGTCGCGACCTGTGATCCCTCCTATTACCGCCACCAGCAGAAAATGTTTCTCGATTTCTGGAAGGCGGGGCTCGTCGAGCGCAAGATCTCGAAGGTGAACTGGGATCCGGTCGACATGACCGTGCTCGCGAACGAGCAGGTCATCGACGGCAAGGGCTGGCGCTCCGGCGCGGAAGTCGAGCAGCGCGAGCTGACGCAGTGGTTCTTCAAGATCACGGATTACTCGCAGGAGCTGCTCGACGCGCTGGATACGCTGGAGCGCTGGCCGGAGAAGGTCCGGCTGATGCAGAAGAACTGGATCGGCCGCTCGGAAGGTTTGCTCTGCCGCTTCATGCTGGCAAAATCCGAGAGCGAGTTTTCCGAAGTCGAGGTTTTCACCACGCGCCACGACACGCTGTTCGGCGCGAGCTTTGTCGCGATCTCGCCGGATCATCCGATTGCGAAAGCGGTCGCGGCGAGGAACGCGAAGGCCGCCGCTTTCATCGACGACTGCAAGAAGATCGGCACTGCGCAGGAAGCGATCGACAAGGCCGAGAAGCTCGGCTTCGACACCGGCCTTCGCGCCTTGCACCCCTTCGACGACAATTGGGAGCTTCCGGTTTACATCGCAAACTTCGTGCTGATGGACTACGGCACCGGCGCGATCTTCGGCTGTCCCGCACACGACCAGCGCGACCTCGACTTCGCACACAAATACAAGCTGCCTGTGCTTCCGGTCGTGGTGCCCGAGGGCGTCGATCCTGCGACGTTCCACATCGGAAACGAGGCTTATGTCGAGGACGGCAGGCTCGCGAATTCGCGCTTTCTCGACGGCATGACGGTGGAGGCCGCGAAGGAAGAAGTCGCGAAAAGGCTCGAAAATCAGAGCGTCGGCAACCGTCCGGTGGCGCAACGCCGGGTGCAGTTCCGCCTGCGCGACTGGGGCATTTCGCGCCAGCGCTACTGGGGATGCCCGATCCCGGTGATCCATTGCGAAAAATGCGGCGTGGTGCCGGAGAAAGACGAAAACCTTCCGGTCGTGCTGCCGGAAGACATCGAGTTCGACCGTCCCGGCAATCCGCTCGACCGTCATCCGACCTGGACGAAAGTGTCCTGCCCGCAATGCGGCGCGCCTGCGCGGCGAGAGACCGACACCATGGACACCTTCGTGGACTCCTCCTGGTACTTCCTGCGCTTCACGGCGCCGGAGGCGAAGACGCCGACCGATCTCAAGGCCGCGCAATACTGGATGCCGGTCGATCAATATATCGGCGGCGTCGAGCACGCGATCCTGCACCTGCTTTACTCGCGCTTCTTCACCCGCGCGATGAAGAAGACCGGTCACGCCAATATCGACGAACCGTTCAAGGGCCTGTTCACGCAGGGCATGGTGGTCCACGAGACCTATCAGAAAAAAGACGGCACCTTCGCCTCGCCCGCGGAAGTGAAGATCGAACTCGACGGCGACAGGCGAAGCGCGGTGCTGCTCTCGAACAACGAGCCGGTCGAAATCGGCCCGATCGAGAAGATGTCGAAGAGCAAGCGCAATACCGTCGATCCCGACGACATCATGGAAACCTATGGCGCCGACGTCGCGCGCTGGTTCATGCTCTCCGACAGTCCGCCCGAGCGCGACGTCGAATGGACCGAGGACCGCGTGCAGGGCGCCTCGCGCTTCGTGCAGCGCCTCTACCGAATCGCAAACGAACTGGCCGAGATCGGCGCGAAGCCCGGCACCGCGAAGCCCGCGCAGTTTTCGGACGCGGCAGCCGCCGTCCGCAAGGCCGCGCACACCGCGCTTTCGCGCGTCGGCGAGGACATCGAAAAATTGCGTTTCAACCGTTGCGTCGCGCACATCTATGAGGCGGCGAACGCGATCGGCGCCGCGGTCGAGGCGAACAAAAATCCCTCGCCCGATCTCGCCTGGGCCTTCCGCGAGGCCGCCGAGATTCTGGTCCGGATCGCGGCCCCGATGATGCCGCACCTTGCCGAAGAGTGCTGGGCCGCGCTCGGCCATAAAAGGTTAATCGCCGAGGAGCCCTGGCCGGCGGTCGAAACCGCCCTCCTTGTGGAAGACACAATTACCCTGCCTGTTCAGATCAACGGGAAGAAGCGGGCGGACGTCACGGTCTCGCGCGACGCGCCCTCGGGCGAAGTCGAAAAGGCCGTGTTAGCATTGGATGCGGTACAACAGGCGCTGCAAGGCAAGGCCCCGAAGCGGATCGTGGTGGTGCCGCAGAGAATTGTGAATGTGGTCGCGTAATTCAACGATTTCAAAGACTTGGCGGCTGGCAGCGGTGGCGCTGCTAAGCGCCGCCGTGGCCGGCTGCTTCCAGCCCATGTACGGCCAGTCCACCCTGTTCGGCGCCGGCGCGAAGCTTCGCGATGAGCTGCGCCAGGTCGAGATTCTCGAAATCCAGGGCCGCCTCGGCCAGGAAATCCGCAACGACCTGATTTTCGAGCTTACCGGCGGCCAGGGCAATCCGGTCGGCGCGCCCTACAAGCTCGCCCTGACGATCACCTCCGGTTCGCAGACGCCGCTCGTCGACGTGACCTCCGGCCGCGCGACTTCCGAGACCGTCGTGCTCGACGTCACCTACCGGCTGTTCGACGTTTCGGGCGACCGCGTCGTGCTTGCCGAAAAAGCGCTCGCGCGCGTTTCGCTCGACCGTTCGCAGCAACGCTACGCCGCCCTGCGCGCCGTGCGCGACGCACAAAACCGCGCCGCCAAGCTGGTCGCCGAACAGATCCGCTCGCGGCTTGCGTCCTATTTCCTGACCCGCACCTGACGTCCCGCAGATGGTCGCAATTCCCCGCGGCGACTACGACAGCTTCTGCGAAGATCCCGACCCGCGCTTTTCGGTGGTTCTCGTTTACGGCCCGAACCGCGGGCTGGTCAGCGAGCGTATCGAGACGCTGCTCAGGAACGTGCGCGGAAAATCGTCGGACGACTTCACCGTCGTTGCGCTCGACGGCGATGCGCTCGCTTCCGATCCGGGCAGATTGTCCGACGAAGCCCGCACCATCGGGCTGTTCGGCGACAAGCGCATTCTCCATGTGCGCGCGGGCAGCCGTTCCTTCGTCGACGGGCTGAAGCCGCTGCTGGAAGACCCCGCGCGCGAAACGCTGATCGCAATCGAAACCGGCGATCTTGCGAAAAACGCCCCACTGCGCACGCTTTGCGAAACCGCGAAGACCGCAGCCGTTATTCCCTGTTATGACGACGATGCCGGAACAATCGGCCGTTTGATTGACAGCTCAATCCTGCGCGCCGGACTTACAATGGATCGCGACGCAAAGGAAACCCTCGTAAGCCTCGTGGGCTCCGACCGGCTTTCGACCCGCGCCGAAATCGAAAAACTCATCTTCTATGTCGGCGGTGCCGGCAAAATCACGATGGCGGATGTGCGCGCGGTGGTCGCCGATGCATCGGGTCTGGCAATCGACGACGTGCTCGACGCCGCTGCCGCGGGCGACTCGAAAGCGGCGCTGCGGGCGCTTGCTGCTGCCCGCGCCGAAGGCGCCACGCCTGCGAGCATTCTGAATGCCGCGATCCGGCATCTTGCCTCGCTGCATCGCATGAGTTTGCAGATCGAGGCCGGCGAGGACACCGAAGGCGTACTCAAGCGCAACCGCGTATTCTGGCGCCGCATGGACGACCACAAGCGCGCACTGCGGCGGCTCGGCTCGCGCTCGCTCGAAAGCGCGCTGATGTCGCTGGGAGAGGCGGAACTTGAAACCCGCCGTTCCGCTGCGCTTGCCGACGTCATCGCCGAGCGCGCGATTCTTTCGCTCGCGGAGCGCGGCAAGCGGAAAAGCGCTTGAAATAAGGGTTCTTGGCGCTAGTAGCGGACGCCGAGCTTGCGGCAGACCGCGTCGAGCTGTTCGAGCGTCTTGTACTTGATCTTTATCTCGCCCTTCGCACCGCGGTTGTTGATCGAAACCGCCATACCGAGCTGATCGACAAGTTTCTTCTCGAGCGAACGCACGTCGGCGGATTTCGCGGGCTTGGCCTTGGCGCCGCCCTTTGCCTTCGCAGTCTTGCGCTCGCCCGGCGTCAGCGCCTCGACGTCGCGCACGTTCATGCCGCCGTCGACGATGGCCTTCGCGAGCTTCTCGGGATTGTCGTGCGAGAGCAGCGCACGCGCGTGTCCCGCGGTCAGCTTACCTTCGGAGAGATACTTCTTCACGCTCGCGGGCAGCTTCAGGAGCCGCAGCGTGTTTGCGATGTGGCTGCGGCTCTTGCCGACCACCTTCGCGAGATCGTTCTGGCTGTAGTTGAACTGCCCGATCAGGTTCTCGTAGCCCGCCGCCTCTTCCAGCGGATTGAGATCGGCGCGCTGCACGTTCTCGACGATCGCGATCTCGAGCGCTTCCTTGTCGTTGATCTCGAG
>JBGFSD010000012.1:0-24875 GCA_041694745.1 Pseudomonadota bacterium | reverse complement strand
TGATGCCGGGCGACAACGTGTCGATGGAAGTGCAGCTGATCGTTCCGATCGCGATGGAAGAGAAGCTCCGCTTCGCTATCCGCGAAGGCGGCCGCACGGTTGGAGCGGGCGTCGTCGCAAAGATCATCGAGTGATCCCAGCGTAAACAGAGACGAACAACAAACTTCAACGCGGGGATACCCCGGAGCAAGCGATGAACGGCCAGAATATTCGAATCCGCCTCAAGGCTTTCGACCACCGCATTCTCGACACTTCGACGCGCGAGATCGTGGCGACGGCCAAGCGTACGGGCGCGCAGGTGCGCGGGCCCATTCCGCTGCCGACGCGGATCGAGAAGTTCACCGTCAACCGCTCTCCGCACATCGACAAGAAGAGCCGCGAGCAGTTCGAAATGCGCACGCACAAGCGTCTTTTGGACATCGTCGATCCGACACCGCAGACCGTGGACGCGCTGATGAAGCTCGACCTGGCGGCGGGCGTCGACGTCGAGATCAAGCTCTAAGGCTCGCGTAGGAACGAGGAAGCAACATGCGCTCCGGCGTAATCGCACAGAAACTGGGAATGACCCGCGTCTTCACCGACGCCGGCGAGCATGTCCCCGTGACCGTGCTGAAACTCGAAAACTGCCAGGTCGTCGGCCATCGCACGATGGAGAAGAACGGCTATGTCGCGCTCCAGCTCGGTGCGGGTACGCGCCGCGCCTCGCGCGTCTCGAAGGCGATGCGCGGCCATTTTGCCGTCTCCAAGATCGAGCCGAAGCGCAAGCTCGCGGAATTCCGCGTGCCTGCGGATGCGCTGATCCCGGTCGGCGCGGAAATCACCGCCGATCACTTCGTGGTCGGCCAGTTCGTCGACGTGACCGGCACCTCGATCGGCAAGGGCTTCGCGGGCGGCATGAAGCGCTGGAATTTCCGTGGCCTGCGCGCGACCCACGGCGTTTCGGTGGCGCACCGCTCGATCGGCGGCACCGGTGGCCGTCAGGACCCGGGCAAGACTTTCAAGAACAAGAAAATGGCCGGCCACATGGGCGACGAGACCGTCACCACGCTGAACCTCAAGGTTGTCCGCACCGATGTCGAGAAAGGCTTGCTTCTCGTCGAAGGCGCGGTGCCGGGTTCCAAAGGCGGCTGGATCATGGTGCGCGACGCCGTGAAGAAGGCGCTGCCGAAGGATGCGCCGAAGCCAGGCAAGTTCCGTCTTGCCGACGAAGCGAACAAGAAGCCGGAAGCAAAAGCCGAAGCGCCTGCCGCCGAGGCTCCCGCTACTGAGTCGAAGGAGGGCGCATAATGGAACTCTCCGTGATTTCGCTCGACGGCAAGGAGGGCGGCAAAATCAAGCTGAACGACGAGATTTTCGGTCTCGAAGTTCGTCAGGATCTGCTGCATCGCGCCGTCAACTGGCAGCTCAACAAGCGCCGCGCCGGCACCCACAAGGTGAAGAACCGCGCGGAAATCTGGCGCACCGGCAAGAAGATGTACGGCCAGAAGGGCACCGGTAATGCCCGTCACGGCTCGGCCCGTGTGCCGCAGTTCCGTGGCGGCGGCCGCGCCTTCGGCCCGGTCGTGCGCTCGCACGAAACGGAACTGCCGAAGAAGCTGCGCCAGCTCGCACTGAAACATGCGCTTTCGGCGAAGGCGAAGGAATCCGCGATCGTCGTGCTCTCGGAAGCCGCGCTGAAAGAGCCGAAGACCAAGACGCTGGCCGCGAATTTCGAAAAGCTCGGTTTCTCGAACGCGCTCGTCATCGGCGGCGCCGAGATCGACCGGAATTTCGGTCTTGCCGCGCGCAACCTGCGCGAGATCGACGTGCTGCCGGTTCAGGGCATCAACGTTTACGACATCATGCGCCGCCGTAAGCTCGTGCTGACCAAGGCTGCGCTCGACGCACTGGAGGCGCGATTCAAATGAGCAAGGAACCGCGCCACTACGACGTAATCCTCTCGCCGGTCGTGACCGAAAAGGCCACTGCCGCGTCCGAGAAGAACAAGGTCGTGTTCAGGGTACGCCTGGATGCGACCAAGACCGAGATCAAGAACGCCGTCGAAAAGCTGTTCGAGGTGAAGGTGACGGGCGTGAACACGCTGACCCGCAAGGGCAAGAACAAGGTGTTCCGCGGCCGTCCCGGCAAGCAGGGCGACGTGAAGAAAGCGATCGTGACGCTGGCCGAAGGTCAGACGATCGACATCACGACGGGCCTCTGAGGTAAAACGAAATGGCGCTCAGAACATACAGACCCATTACTCCCGGCCTCCGGCAGTACGTTTCCGTCGATCGCACCGGACTGCACAAGGGCAAGCCGGAGAAGAGCCTCACGGTCGGCAAGATCGGCACCGGGGCGCGCAACAACAACGGGCGCATCACGGTTCGCTTCCGCGGCGGCGGTCACAAGCGCGCGCTGCGCACCGTCGACTTCAAGCGCTCCGTGCGCGACATCGTCGGTACCGTCGAGCGTATCGAGTATGATCCGAACCGCACGGCCTACATCGCGCTCCTGAAATACGACAACGGCACGCTCTCCTATATCCTCGCGCCGCAGCGCGTGTCGCCGGGCGATAAGCTGATTGCCGGCGAAGACGTCGACGTGAAGCCGGGCAACGCCATGCCGATCGAGAACATGCCGGTCGGCACGATCGTGCACAACATCGAGCTGAAAATCGGGAAGGGCGGCCAGATCGCCCGTTCCGCCGGCACCTACGCGCAGATCGTCGGCCGCGACCAGGGCTACTGCATCCTGCGCCTGCACTCGGGCGAACAGCGTCTCGTGCACGGCCGCTGCTTTGCGACCGTCGGTGCGGTGTCGAACCCCGACCACATGAACACGTCGGTCGGCAAGGCCGGCAGGAACATCTGGAAGGGCAAGAAGCCCGGCAACCGCGGCGTCGCGATGAACCCGGTCGACCACCCGCACGGCGGCGGCGAAGGCCGCACCTCTGGCGGCCGTCATCCGGTCACCCCGTGGGGCTTCCCGACCAAAGGCAAGAAGACGCGCAAGAACAAGCGCACCAGCAAGTTCATTATTGCGAACCGCCACGCGCGGAAGAAGAAGGCGTAAGCGATGACCCGTTCGGTTTGGAAAGGCCCGTTCGTCGACGGCTATCTGCTGAAAAAGGCGGATGCCGCCCGCGCGTCCGGACGCTCGGATGTGATCAAGATCTGGAGCCGCCGCTCGACGATCCTGCCGCAGTTCGTCGGCCTCACCTTCGGCGTCTACAACGGCCAGAAGCACATTCCGGTCTACGTCTCGGAAGAAATGGTTGGACACAAGTTCGGCGAGTTCTCGCCGACCCGCCAGTTCACCGGTCACACCGCCGCCGACAAAAAAGCCAAGAAGCCGACGCCGTAATCGGGAACAGTCATGGGCAAGCCATCCAGAAAACGAGATCTGAAGGACAACGAGGCGAAGGCCGTCGCGCGCAATCTGCGCGTTAGCCCGCGCAAGCTCGACCTCGTCGCGGGTCTGATCCGCGGCAAGAAGGTTCAGGCTGCGCTTGCCGATCTGACCTTCTCGAAGAAGCGCATCGCGAAAGACGTGAAAAAGTGTCTCGATAGCGCGATCGCGAACGCCGAAAACAACCACCAGCTCGACGTGGACAACCTCGTCGTTTCGGAAGCCTATATCGGCAAGTCGCTGGTGATGCAGCGCTTCACCTCGCGCGGCCGCGGCCGCTCGTCGCCGATCGAGAAGCCGTTCTCCAACATCACGATCGTGGTGCGCGAGAAGACGGAAGAGACTCCTAAGAAGAAGTCGAAACCCAAAGCAGAAGCGAAAGCGAGCGCCTGATGGGACAGAAAGTTAATCCGACCGGTCTGCGGCTCGGCATCAATCGCACCTGGGACTCGCGCTGGTTCGCCCGCAAAGGCGAATACGGCAAGCTCCTGCACGAGGACATCAAGATCCGCGACTTTTTGATGAAGCAGCTGAAGCAGGCGGCCGTGGCGCGCATCGTGATCGAGCGCCCGCACAAGAAATGCCGTGTGACCATTCACTCGGGCCGTCCGGGCGTCGTCATCGGCAAGAAGGGCGCGGACATCGACAAGCTGCGCAAGCAGATTTCGAAGATGACCGACTCCGAGGTCATCATCAACATTCTCGAAATCCGCAAGCCCGAGCTCGACGCGCATCTGGTCGCCGACTCGATCGCGCAGCAGCTCGAGCGCCGTGTTGCGTTCCGCCGTGCCATGAAGCGCGCGGTGCAGTCCGCGATCCGGCTCGGCGCCGAAGGCATCCGCATCAACTGCTCGGGCCGTCTCGGCGGCAACGAAATCGCGCGCATGGAGTGGTACCGCGAAGGCCGCGTGCCGCTGCATACGCTGCGCGCCGACGTCGATTACGGCACCGGCACCGCGTTCACGACCTACGGCACCTGCGGCGTGAAGGTCTGGATCTTCAAGGGCGAGATCCTCGAGCACGACCCGATGGCGCAGGACAAGAAACTTGCCGAAGGCGAGGGCGGACGCCCGCGCCGCGAGCAGGCGGCCTAAAGGCAGGAATTAAAGAGTAACGACAATGCTGCAACCCAAGCGCACCAAATTCCGCAAGCAGTTCAAGGGCCGCATCCGCGGCACTGCGAAGGGCGGGACCTCGCTCGCTTTCGGCGAGTACGGTCTGAAGGCGCTCGAGCCGGAGCGCGTGACCGCGCGCCAGATCGAGGCCGCACGCCGCGCCATGACCCGTCACATGAAGCGCGCGGGCCGTGTGTGGATCAACGTGTTCCCGGACATTCCGATCTCGAAGAAGCCGACCGAAGTCCGCATGGGCAAGGGCAAGGGCCAGCCGGAATTCTGGGCGGCGCGCATCAAGCCGGGCCGCATCATGTTCGAGCTCGACGGCGTCGACGAAGCGACCGCGCGCGAAGCGCTGCGTCTTGCCGCCGCCAAGCTTCCCATCAAGACGCGCTTCGTCGCGCGCATCCAGTAACGGGAGAAGAAAGATGAAAGTCGAAGACGTTCGTCAGCTGACTCCCGACCAGCTCACCGAGAAGATCGCGGAGCTGAAGAAGGAGCAGTTCAACCTGCGCTTCCAGAAAGCGACAGGTCAGTTGGAAAACACCTCGCGGGTGCGTCAGGTGCGTCGCGATATCGCACGCCTCTCGACCGTCGCCAGCGAAAAGCGCGCCGCCGGCGCCAAGAAGGGCAAGTAAGATGCCGAAGCGCGTATTGCAGGGCACCGTCGTGAGCGACAAGCAGGACAAGACCGTCGTCGTGCTGGTCGAGCGCCGTTACACCCATCCGCTCCTGAAGAAGACCGTGCGCCGCTCGAAGAAGTTCCACGCGCACGACGAGAGCAACAAATACAAGGTCGGCGATGTCGTCTCGATTTCCGAGCACAAGCCGATTTCGAAGCTGAAGCGCTGGATCGTCGTCGAAAACGAGAAAGCCTAACGACCGCGCAGGCGGCGAAGAAAAGAATAAAGGTGCCTTATGATTCAGATGCAAACGAACCTCGACGTCGCTGACAATTCCGGCGCGCGCCGTGTCATGTGCATCAAGGTGCTGGGCGGCTCGAAGCGCAAATACGCGACCGTCGGCGATGTCATCGTCGTTTCGGTCAAGGAGGCGATTCCGCGCGGCCGCGTGAAGAAGGGCGAGGTGATGAAGGCCGTGGTCGTGCGCATCCGCAAGGATCTGCGCCGCGCCGACGGCTCGGTCATCCGCTTCGACCGCAACGCCGCCGTGCTCATCAACAACCAGATGGAGCCGGTCGGCACGCGCATCTTCGGGCCGGTGCCGCGCGAGCTGCGCGCCAAGAACCACATGAAGATCATTTCGCTCGCTCCGGAGGTGCTCTAGATGTCCGCGAAGATCCGCAAAGGCGACAAGGTCATCGTGCTGACCGGCCGCGACAAGGGCAAGTCGGGCGAGGTGATCGAGGTGCGTCCCGACGAATCCCGCGCGCTCGTGCGCGGCATCAACATCGTCCGCCGCCACCAGCGCCAGACCACGCAGAACCAGGGCGGCATTATTTCCAAGGAAGCGCCGATCCACATTTCGAATCTGGCGCTTGCCGATCCGAAGGAACCGAAGAAACCGACGCGCGTCGGCTTCAAGATAGTGAATAACGAGAAGGTGCGCGTGGCGCGCCGCTCGGGAGAGACGATCGATGGCTGAGAAAAGCTATATCCCGCGTCTGAAGACGACGTTCGAGAAGACCATCCGTCCGAAGCTCGTGGAGCAGTTCGGCTATTCGAACTCGTTCGCGGTGCCGCGGCTCGACAAGGTCGTGCTCAATATGGGCGTCGGCGAAGGTGCGTCGGACCAGAAGAAGGTCACGGCGGCGGCGAACGATCTCACGGCAATCGCCGGCCAGAAGGCCGTGATCACCAGGGCCCGCAAGGCGATCGCGAACTTCAAGCTGCGCGAGAACATCGGCATCGGTGCGAAGGTCACGCTGCGCGGCGACCGCATGTACGAATTCGTCGACCGCCTGGTCACGGTAGCGCTGCCGCGCGTGCGCGACTTTCGCGGACTGAACGCAAAGAGCTTCGACGGCCGCGGCAACTACACGCTCGGCATCAAGGAACACATCATTTTCCCCGAGATCGATTACGACAAGGTCGAGTCGGTCTGGGGTATGGACATCACCGTCTGCACGACGGCGAAAACCGACGACGAGGCCCGCGCGTTGCTCGCGGCTCTCAATTTTCCCTTCCGGCAGTGAAGCAGCGCTTCAAACGCGGAGACTAGGAGCAGAAATGGCGAAGAAGAGTTCAATCGAGAAGAACGAGCGCCGCCGCAAGATGGCGAAGAATGCGGCCGCGAAGCGCGCAAAGCTCAAGGCGATCGTGATGGACAAGAAGGTGTCTATCGAAGAGCGCTTTGATGCGGTGCTGAAGCTCTCGAAGCTGCCGCGCAACTCGGCCAAGGAGCGCATTCGCAACCGTTGCGAAGTCACCGGCCGCCCGCGCGCGACCTATCGCAAGCTGAAGATGTCCCGTCTCGCGCTCCGCGAATACGGTTCCAAAGGCCTGATTCCAGGCCTCGTGAAGTCGAGCTGGTAAGGGAGGATCGACGATGGCTCTGCACGATCCGCTCGGCGATATGCTGACCCGCATCCGCAACGCGCAGATGCGCAAGCGCGACCGCGTTTCCACGCCCGGTTCCTCGTTCCGTGCACGCGTTCTCGACGTGCTCAAGGACGAAGGCTACATCCGCGGCTATTCCACCACCGAGTTCGGCAACGGCCGCACCGAATTCGACGTCGAACTGAAATATGCCGAAGGCGAGCCGGCGATCCGCGAGATCGCCCGCGTATCGAAGCCGGGCCGGCGCGTGTACGCGTCGGTCGATGCGCTGCCGCGTATCAACAACGGTCTCGGCATCGCGATCGTCTCCACGCCGAAGGGCGTGATGGCCGATCACTCCGCCCGCGAGCAGAATCTCGGCGGCGAAGTGCTCTGCACGGTGTTCTGAGGAAGGGAACGGGATCATGTCCAAAATCGGCAAACGCCCCGTCGCCATTCCCAGCGGCGTCACGGCAACCGTCACCGGCCAGACCGTCAAGGTCAAAGGTCCGAAGGGCGAGCTTTCGGTCGTGCTGAACGACAACATCACGCCGAAACTCGACAAGAACCAGATCGTCTTCGAGAAGAAGGGCGAAGAGAAGCAGGACCAGGCGTCCTGGGGCCTTTCCCGCGCCCTCGTGAACAATCTCGTCACCGGCGTCACCAAGGGCTTCGAGAAGAAGCTCGAGATCACCGGCGTCGGCTATCGCGCGGCGATGCAGGGCAAGAACCTGAACCTCTCGCTCGGTTACAGCCACGACGTGGTCTACGAAGTGCCGGCCGGCGTGACCGTCGCGACACCGAAACCGACCGAGATCGTGGTCTCGGGCGTCGATGTTCAGAAGGTCGGTCAGGTTGCTGCTGAAATCCGTGCCTACCGCAAGCCGGAACCCTACAAGGGCAAAGGCGTGAAGTACGAAGGCGAATTCATCTTCCGCAAGGAAGGCAAGAAGAAGTAACGGGGAACGACGATGGCAACAGTTGCAGCACGATCCAAGCGCCGCAAGGCGAGCGTGCGCCGGTCGCTGAAAGCGTCGGCCTACGGCCGCCCGCGCCTGTCGGTTCACCGCTCGGGCATGAACATCTATGCGCAGATCATCGACGACACGAAGGGAGCGACGCTCGCCGCCGCTTCGTCGATCGAGAAGGACATGCGCGGAAAATTGAAGTCGGGCGCGAATGTCGAGGCCGCCAAGGCGGTCGGCAGCCTGATCGCCGAACGCGCGAAAGCGAAAGGCGTGAAGGAAGTCATCTTCGACCGCGGTTCCTACCGCTATCACGGCCGCGTCAAGGCACTCGCCGACGCGGCGCGCGAAGGCGGACTGAGTTTCTAAGGACAGCAGCATGGCACGCGAAAGAGACGAAAAACGAGGCCGGGGCAAAGATCGCGATCGCGATCAGGAACGCGACGGATTGGTGGACAAGCTCGTCCACATCAACCGCGTTGCGAAGGTCGTGAAGGGCGGCAAGCGCTTCGGCTTCGCGGCGCTGGTCGTCGTCGGCGACCAGAAGGGCCGCGTCGGCTTCGGTCACGGCAAGGCGCGCGAAGTGCCGGAAGCGATCCGCAAGGCAACCGATTCTGCCAAGCGCGCGATGATCCGCGTCAACCTGCGCGACGGCCGCACGCTGCACCACGACGTCAACGGCCACCACGGCGCGGGCAAGGTCGTGCTGCGCGCGGCACCCGCGGGTACCGGCATCATCGCCGGCGGCCCGATGCGCGCGGTGTTCGAAACCGTCGGCGTGCAGGATGTCGTCGCGAAGTCGTTCGGCTCGTCGAACCCCTACAACATGGTTCGCGCGACGTTCGACGCGCTCAAGAATCAGGACAACCCGCGTGCCGTCGCCGCCCGCCGCGGCATCAAGGTTTCCACCTTGCAGGCGCGCCGTCGCAGCACCGACGCCGACGCGTCGGCGGAAGGCTAAGGGAGAAGGCGATGGCCGGTAAGAAAATCATCGTCGAGCAGTTCGGCAGCCCGATCCGCCGCGACGGCAGGCAGGAAAAGATTCTGGTCGGTCTCGGTCTGAACAAGCGCGGCAAGAAGCGCGAGCTCGCAGATACGCCGGCCACGCGCGGCATGGTCGCGAAGGTCGCGCACATGGTGCGGATCGTCGAAGGGAAATAAAAGCGTCATGCCCGGCCTCGTGCCGGGCATCCACGCCTTAATAATTCTCCACGCTGAAAGGCGTGGATGGCCGGGACAAGCCCGGCCATGACGAAGAGGATGAGTGAGATGAAACTGAACCAGATCGCGGACAACGAAGGCGCGCGCAAAAACCGCATGCGTGTCGGCCGCGGCATCGGCTCCGGCAAGGGCAAGACCGGCGGCCGCGGCGTGAAGGGTCAGAAGTCCCGCACCGGCGTGCGCATCAAGGGCCGCGAAGGCGGTCAGATGCCGCTGCATCGCCGCCTGCCGAAGCGCGGGTTCAACAACATTTTCGCCGTCGAATACAACGAAGTGAATCTCGGCCGCGTGCAGAAGGCGGTCGACGCCAAGCTGATCAAGGAAGGCGATACCGTCACCGCGGATTCGCTTGCGAAAGCCGGCGTGCTGCGCCGCGCCGGCAACGGCGTGCGTCTCCTCGGCGGCGGCGAACTCAAGACCAAGCTCTCCTTCGAAGTCGCGGGCGCCTCGAAGTCGGCGATCGCCGCGGTCGAGAAGGCCGGCGGCAGCGTGAAGACGCTCGCCGTGAAGAAGGCCGACCAGGAGAAGCCGGCCAAGATGAAAAAGAAGCCGAAGAAGGAATCGGCCGAGTAATCGGGCGGACTTTCTTCTTCAGGGGAAACAGTCGGGGCGGATCGGAGCGAACATGGCGTCGGCAGCCGAACAACTCGCGGCAAATCTGAACTTCAGCGCGCTCGCGAAAGCGGAAGACCTGAAGAAGCGCATCTGGTTTACGCTGGGCGCGCTCCTGGTCTATCGCCTCGGCACGTTCATCCCGATGCCGGGCATCGACCCGGTCGCCTTCGCCAACGCCTTCAACCAGGCGCGCGGCGGCATCCTCGGTCTGTTCAACATGTTTTCCGGCGGCGCGGTCGAGCGCATGGCGATCTTCGCGCTCAACATCATGCCGTACATCTCGGCGTCGATCATCCTCCAGCTGCTCACCGCCGTGTCGCCGACACTCGAAGCCTTGAAGAAGGAAGGCGAGCAGGGCCGCAAGGTCATCAACCAGTACACGCGCTATCTCACGGTCGTGCTTGCCATGATGCAGGCCTACGGCATCGCGATCGGCCTCGAAGGCGGCGGCGGCATCGTGTCGGAGCCGGGCTGGTTCTTCCGCATCTCGACGGTGATCACGCTCACCGGCGGCACCGTGTTCCTGATGTGGCTCGGCGAGCAGATCACTGCGCGCGGCATCGGCAACGGCATCTCGCTCATCATCTTCGCGGGCATCGTCGCGGAACTGCCTTCGGCACTCGCGGGACTGCTCGATCTCGGCCGCACCGGCGCGATCTCGACCGCGCTGATCCTTCTGATCTTCGTCATCGCGGTCGCCGCCATCACCTTCATCGTGTTCATGGAACGTGCGCAGCGGCGGTTGCTCATCCAGTATCCGAAGCGCCAAGTCGGCAACAAGCTGTTCGAGGGCCAGACTTCGCATCTGCCGCTGAAGCTGAATTCGTCGGGCGTGATTCCGCCGATCTTCGCGTCGTCGCTCTTGCTGGTGCCGGTGACGGTCGCGCAGTTCACCGCCGGGCAGGGACCGGAATGGCTGCAGTGGCTGACCACCGTGCTCGGCCACGGCCGTCCGGGCTATATGTTCCTCTATGCCGCGCTGATCGTCTTCTTCGCGTTCTTCTACACCGCGATCGTCTTCAATCCGGTCGATACTGCGGACAACCTGAAGAAGCACGGCGGATTCATTCCGGGAATCCGTCCTGGCGAGAATACCGCGAAGCACATCGACTATGTGCTGACGCGCATCACCGTGGTCGGCGCCGCCTATCTGGTGCTGGTCTGCCTGCTGCCTGAGTTTATGGTCGCCTATGCCGCCGTGCCGTTCTATTTCGGCGGCACGTCGCTGCTCATCGTCGTCTCCGTGACGATGGACACGGTCGCGCAGGTGCAGGGCTATCTCTTGGCGCATCAGTACGAAGGTCTGATCAAGAAGGCGAAGCTGCGCGGGGCGCGGCGATGAAGCTGGTTCTCCTCGGTCCTCCGGGTGCAGGGAAGGGAACGCAGGGCGACCGTCTGATCGAGCGCCACGGCATTACGCGTCTGTCGACCGGGGACATGCTGCGCGCAGCGGTGAAGGCGGGGACGCCGGTAGGCTTGAAGGCGAAGGACATCATGGCGCGCGGCGATCTCGTCCCCGACGAAATCGTGATCGCGATCATCGACGACCGCCTGAAGGAGCCGGACGTCAAGAACGGCTTCATTCTCGACGGTTTTCCGCGCACGGTCGCGCAGGCGGAAGCGCTGGACCGGCTGCTCGCGGGCAAGGGAATCAGGCTCGATGCGGTCGTGGAACTGAAGGTGGACGAGGGGGCGCTGCTCAAGCGCATCGAAACCCGGATCGCCGAAATGACCGCCCGCGGAGAGACCGTCCGGGCCGACGACAATCCCGAAGCCCTGAAAAAGCGCCTCGACGCCTACCGGTCCCAGACCGCGCCGCTTTCGGCCTACTACAAGGCCAAGGGCGACCTCCTGGAGATCGACGGCATGGCGCCGATTCCGGAGGTCGAAAAAGCCATCGACCGGGGCCTGAAGGCCCGAAAAGCGGCTGTTTAAGCGGGTTTTCGCGGTTGACTTGACATGCACCCTTCCTTACATACCCCGCATCCGTCGCTATTCCTGAGGCGATGCCAAACCCACCGGACCGGGGGGTTGGGCGTCGTTTTTTGCCGTATCGACAATCATTTCGGGCCTGCTCGCCCGTATCTCGGAGACTGAACGTGGCCCGTATCGCAGGCGTCAACATCCCGACCGGCAAGCGCGTCGTCGTAGCGCTCCAGTACATTCACGGCATCGGCCAGCTGCGCGCGAAGAAGATCGTCGACGAACTGAAGATCCCTGCCGAACGCCGCGTGAACCAGCTCACCGACCAGGAAGTGCTCCAGATCCGCGAACTGATCGACCGCGACTACATCGTCGAAGGCGATCTGCGCCGCGAAGTCTCCATGAACATCAAGCGTCTGCAGGATCTCGGCTGCTATCGCGGCTTGCGTCACCGCAAGGGCCTGCCGGTCCGCGGCCAGCGCACGCACACCAATGCGCGCACGCGCAAGGGTCCGGCCAAGGCGATCGCCGGCAAGAAGATGGCAACGCGCTAAGCGCCAACAGAACAGAGAAACGGAACCGTCATGGCGAAAGAAGCAAAAGTCGTCCGCAAGCGCGAGCGCAAGAACATCGCGTCCGGCGTCGCGCATGTCGCGGCTTCGTTCAACAACACGATGATCACCATCACCGACGTGCAGGGAAACACGATTGCCTGGTCTTCGTCGGGAACGATGGGCTTCAAGGGTTCGCGCAAGTCCACGCCTTACGCGGCGCAGGTCGCCGCCGAGGATGCCGCGCGGAAGGCTTCCGAGCACGGTATGCGTACGCTCGAAGTCGAAGTTTCCGGCCCCGGTTCGGGCCGCGAGTCGGCGCTTCGTGCGCTGCAGGCTGCGGGCTTCACCGTCACGTCGATCCGCGACGTGACTCCGATCCCGCACAACGGTTGCCGTCCGCGCAAGCGCCGGCGCGTATAAGTTTCGCTTCGTCCGGCGGCATTCGCCGGGATTCAGATGACCGCCGCGCATTTTCGCGGCCTGCGAGGCTCCGGCCTCGCCAAAAGGACGTAAGGATGACGACTGTGATCCAGAAAAACTGGCAGGAGTTGATCAAGCCCGAAAAGCTCAACGTGCAGGGCGGGGCCGATCCGAAGCGTTTTGCGACCGTCGTCGCCGAGCCCCTGGAGCGCGGCTTCGGTCTTACGCTCGGCAACGCACTGCGCCGCATTCTGCTTTCCTCGCTGCAGGGTGCCGCGGTGACCTCGGTGCAGATCGACGGCGTGCTGCACGAATTCTCCTCGATCCCGGGCGTGCGCGAGGACGTCACCGACATCGTGCTCAACATCAAGGACATCGCGATCAAGATGCAGGGCGAAGGCCCGAAGCGCATGGTCGTGAAGAAGACCGGTCCAGGCGTTGTCACCGCAGGCGACATCCAGACCGTCGGCGACGTACAGGTGCTGAACCCTGATCTTCAGATCTGCACCCTCGACGAGGGCGCGGAAATCCGCATGGAATTCACCGTCAACACCGGCAAGGGCTACGCGCCGTCCGACCGCAACCGAGCGGAAGACAGCCCGATCGGCCTGATCCCGGTCGACAGCCTGTATTCGCCGGTGCGCAAGGTTTCGTATCGCGTCGAGAACACCCGCGAAGGCCAGATTCTCGACTACGACAAGCTCACCATGACGATCGAGACCAACGGCTCGATCACGCCGGAAGACGCGCTCGCCTATTCGGCGCGCATCCTTCAGGACCAGCTCAACATCTTCGTCAACTTCGAAGAGCCCCGCCGCGAGGTGGAAGCCGCGCCGATGCAGGAACTGCCGTTCCCGCCCGCGATGCTCAAGAAGGTGGACGAGCTCGAGCTTTCGGTCCGTTCGGCGAACTGCCTGAAGAACGACAACATCGTCTATATCGGCGACCTCATCCAGAAGTCGGAAGCGGAAATGCTCCGCACCCCGAACTTCGGACGCAAGTCGCTGAACGAAATCAAGGAAGTGCTCGCGACCATGGGTCTGCATCTCGGCATGGAAGTGCAGGGCTGGCCGCCGGAGAACATCGAAGAACTGGCCAAGCGCTTCGAGGATCATTACTGAGGCGCGGCGCGCGCCTCGGAGGAAAGAACTATGCGTCACGGTAAAACCAATCGCCGCTTCAACCGCCGCCCGGAGCACCGGAAGGCGATGCTTGCCAACATGGCGGCGTCGCTCATCACGCATGAGCAGATCGTCACCACGCTTCCGAAGGCGAAGGACATCCGCCCGATCGTCGAGAAGCTGGTCACGCTCGGCAAGAAGGCGAGCTTGCATGCGCGCCGTCAGGCGATCTCCGAAATGCGCGACCGCGTCGCCGTGAAGAAGCTCTTCGACGTGCTGGCGCCGCGCTACAAGGAACGCAACGGCGGTTACCTGCGCATCATCAAGGCCGGCTACCGCTACGGCGACATGGCGCCGATGGCCGTGATCGAGTTCGTGGACCGTGACGAGAGCGCGCGCGGCAAGGAAGATCTCGCCCGTCACGAGGAATGGCTGAAGACTCAGCCGAAGGACGAGCAGCAGCAGGCGATGCCGGCTTGATGCGGCGCGGCAAAACCATAGATTTTTGACCCCGGCTATTGCACTGGGGTCTTTGTTTCACGCGCCGAAAATCGTCTGTGTTTCCAGGTGCTTCCGGTTGTGCTCTTTCAGCCACGGTCTCCTAAAATTCAATGGAAAGAGTTCCCTGAACGTTTCCCTGCTTATCGGTTTCATCGTACCATTACGTTAATTATAGCGCTGGTTCGGCCCATGTGATCAGAGGGTAGGGGAATTTATGTTGAAGCGAATCGCATTGGCGGCAGTGGCCGTCGCGGGAATTTCCGCTGGCGTGCAGGCGGCGGATATGAAGGGTCCGGTCTATAAAGCGGCGCCTGCCGTTTTCAATTGGAACGGCTTCTATGTTGGCGGTCACATTGGCGGAGTTTGGTTCAACGGCGACTACGTTGTCAGTGCTGTCGGCCCGGAATCGATAAGCGGAAGCGGTTTCATCGGCGGCCTTCTCGCAGGCTATAATAAGCACTTTTCACCGAATTGGGTCATTGGTATCGAGGTTGATGGCGCTTGGTCGGGTGCGGACGCAACCTACATCAGCGGTGGCCCCGGTACTTTACGCACGGATCTCGACTGGAATGCGCATGTCCGGGCTAGACTGGGTTATGCAATGAATCGTTCGATGCTTTTTATCGCGGGCGGCTTAGCTGTAGCGCGCTTTGAACAGTTCGCGCCGGCATTCGGTACGGTGTCGAATACTGTCACCGGCTACTCATTGGGTGTTGGCTTCGACCATGCATTTACGCCAAGGGTCATTGGACGGATCGAGTATCTTTACGATGACTATGGAACCAAGCTTTACAACTATGTGCCACTCGGTGGCGGCACGATCAACTCGAGCTATACGACCAGCACGGTTCGCGGAGCGTTGATTTGGCGCTGGTAATCTAACACTTAGTTGCCTCGAAAACCCCGGCCTTCGCGCCGGGGTTTTTCGTGCAGTGGCCCTCTTAACCAATTGATGCGTAAGCCATTCCCGATTTTCGCCCCGATTGGGCTTATGCTGGCTGCGGGGAAGGCTGGTAGGGGAATTGGTTTTGTTCGGTCGTTTTTTCGGACCGCCGGTTGCGGCGCTGGTGCTTTTTTGCGCCGGCTGCACCACCTTCGACACCAATACCGAAGATGTCGTGACCTTCGTGTTCGCGCAGCCGACGACCGAATGCGAGGTCTTCGTCGGCAATACCTCCTACGGCCTGGTTTCCATTTCAAAGCCGGCACTCGGCATTCCGCGCGGCAACGATCCGCTGCGCATTTCCTGCGTAGCCGCATCCTTCGCACCGGTTTCCGCGGAGATCTCGATCGTGCGTACGCGCGACGAGAAGCTGGAAGTGCTTGGGGTCGGTGTGCCGACGGCGCGGGCACTGGGCGCACGGGCAGTCGAGCCGCTGGAGCGGGTCACGGGCCCGAGCCGCATCCCGAACCCGCTGCCGGGCGGCGAGAAGACCGGCTATCCACCACGGATTACCGTCGATATTGCGCAGCGTGCGGTGCTCGTGCCGTCCGGCTGGCAGACCCGGATGTAAGCTGTGCTAGGCTGGCATTACGGATGCGAGCGGCGCCTCGTCCGCGCGCATACCGCCGCTAAAGGTAATGCCATGACGACGACCCGCCTGTTTTTGCTTGTGCCGCTCTTCATAGTTCTCTTGATGCCTGCAAGCGACGCACAGGCGCAGCGCGTTCCGGTGAACCGCGCCGAACTTGCGCTCAGCTTTTCCGCGACCGTGAAAAAAGCGGCGCCCGCGGTCGTCAACGTCTACGCGCTCAAGCGTTCCCAGCAGCGCCCCAACCATCCCCTGATGGACGACGAGTTCTTCAAGCGCTTCTTCGGCGGCGTACCCAACCAGGGCATGCCGATGGAGCGTGTGCAGCGCTCGCTCGGATCCGGCGTGATCGTGGACGCATCCGGCCTCGTCATTACCAATCACCACGTCATCGCCGGCGCGACCGAAATCCGGGTTGCGCTCGGCG
Source organism: Pseudomonadota bacterium (assembly GCA_041694745.1). Classification (GTDB taxonomy): domain Bacteria; phylum Pseudomonadota; class Alphaproteobacteria; order Rhizobiales; family Xanthobacteraceae. Next base: position 8,596 of record JBGFSD010000012.1, on the reverse strand, counting down.
ATCGCCGCGAATTCGAAGCGGAGGTCGTGCTCAGCGATCCGCGCTCCGACCTCGCCGTGCTCAGGCTGCAGCGCACCAACAACGAACGCTTCAATGCGATCGAAATCGCCGACTCCGACGACGTGGAAGTCGGCGATCTCGTGCTCGCGATCGGCGATCCGTTCGGCGTCGGCCAGACCGTAACGCAGGGTATCGTTTCCGCGACCGCGCGCACGCGGGCGGGGATCACGGATTTCCAGTTCTTCATCCAGACCGACGCTGCGATCAATCCCGGCAATTCAGGCGGCGCGCTCGTCGATATCAACGGGCGGCTCGTCGGCATCAACACCGCGATCTTCACGCGCTCCGGTGCGTCGCACGGTATCGGCTTTGCGATTCCGACCAACATGGTCAAGGTCGTCGTGGCCTCCGCGCTGGCCGGCAACAAGACCGTTATGCGCCCCTATTTCGGCGCGCGGCTCCAGCCGGTGACCGCAGAGATCGCGGAAAGCCTCAATCTCAAGCGGCCCGCAGGCGCGCTGGTCGCGAGCATCACGCCGGACAGCCCGGCCGCCAAGGCGGGCGTTCGCGCCGGCGACGTCATTCTCGAAGTGGACGGTATCGGCGTCGACGATCCCGCGGCGCTCAACTATCGCTATGCGCTGAGACCGATCGGAAGCAATGTGCGGCTCACAGTCGAGCGTCGCGGTAAGACCGTTCATCTGAACGTCAAGCTCGAGGCCGCGCCCGAACGGCAGGCGGACGAGATCGAAATTTCCGCGCGCTCGCCGTTTGCAGGCGCGCGGGTCTCCAACTTTACCGCTGAAATCGCAAACCGGCTGCGTACCGATCCGGCGACTGCAGAGGGCGTCGTGGTCGTCAATATCGCCGACGGCTCCACCGCGCAGCGCGTCGGGCTCAGGCCCGGCGACATCATCCTCGAGGTGAACGGCACCCGGATCGAAACCACCGCCGATCTCGCCCGCGCGGCGCGGCAGGACACGCGCGAATGGCGGCTCACGATCTCGCGCGGGGGCCAGCGGCGGAATGTCGTGCTGCGCGGATGAGCGCCAAGCGCACATCGGGCGCTGCCTCGAACCTGTTTGATGCGGCGGGCTTCGCGGACGATGCGCCGCGCCCGCTCGCCGACAAGCTGCGTCCGCAGACGCTCGCGGACGTGGTCGGCCAGAAATCCCTGATCGGACCCGACGGTGCGCTGAGCAGGATGCTGGAATCGCGCTCGCTCGGCTCGCTGATTTTCTGGGGACCGCCGGGCACCGGCAAGACCACCGTCGCGCGGCTCCTGGCCCGCGAAACCGATCTTCACTTCGAACAGGTGTCAGCGATTTTCTCCGGCGTGGCGGAGCTCAAGAAATTCTTCGATGCAGCCCGCGCCCGGCGCGAGATGGGGAAGGGCACGCTCCTGTTCGTGGACGAAATCCACCGCTTCAACCGAGCGCAGCAGGACTCTTTCCTGCCGGTGATGGAAGACGGCACCATCACGCTGGTCGGCGCCACCACCGAAAACCCTTCTTTCGAACTGAATGCGGCGCTGCTTTCGCGGGCGCGCGTTCTCGTCTTCAAGCCGCTCGACGAGGAAGCGATCGGGGAACTGCTCCTACGCGCCGAAGCCGCCGAGAGCAGAAAGCTCCCGCTCGATGAGGAAGCGCGGATGACGCTGATCCGCATGGCGGACGGCGACGGACGCGCGGCGCTGACGCTCGCGGAAGAAGTCTGGCGTGCCGCGCGCAAGGGCGAGTTGTTCGATTCGGAGCGTCTGCAGGGGATCGTGCAGCGCCGCGCGCCGATCTACGACAAGTCGCAGGACGGCCATTACAACCTGATCTCGGCGCTGCATAAGAGCGTGCGCGGTTCGGATGCCGACGCCGCGCTCTATTACCTCGCGCGGATGCTGGATGCCGGCGAGAACCCGCTCTACATCGCACGGCGGGTGGTGCGCATGGCGGTCGAGGACATCGGTCTTGCCGATCCGCAGGCGCTTGGCATCGCCAATGCCGCGAAGGACGCCTACGATTTTCTGGGCAGTCCCGAGGGCGAACTCGCGATCGCGCAGGCCGTAATCTATCTCGCCACCGCACCGAAATCGAACGCCGCCTACGCCGCCTACAAGGACGCGATGCGGACCGCGAAGGAAGCCGGCTCGCTGGTGCCGCCGAAGCACATCTTGAACGCGCCGACGAAGCTCATGAAGGAAGAAGGGTATTCGGAAGGCTACGAATACGACCACGACTCCGAAGACGCTTTTTCGGGGCAGGACTATTTCCCCGAAAAACTGGGGCGGCGGCAATTCTACCGGCCGGTCGAGCGCGGGTTCGAGCGCGAAATCAGGAAGCGGATGGAATATTGGGCGAAGCTGCGCGACGCAAAGAAGTGATCAGTTCTTCTTCGGCGGTACCGGCGTTTCCATGTAGCGCCGGTTCTCGTAGGGGTTCTTCGAGGTATTGAGGTTGGGGATCGGCGTAGGCTGTGTCTGAATGACGGGCGAGTGCAGCGGCGGCGGGTTCACCTTGACCGGATTGTTCTGCTGCTGTGCCATCGACGCCGTCATGCCAAGGGCGAAAACCGTGAGCGCCGTTGCCGTCAGGATCATGCGCCGCATGGCCGTCTCCCTGCGTGCGTAGCCGCCCCAGGGAAATAAACGCTGGCTTGCGATTGCGGGTTCCATGCCGGGGATGCTTCGCCCTCAAACGGGCAAAATCGCGACGATCCGGTAACTCAAAGGATCGATCACGACGATCTTTTCGGCCGCCACGACGTAGAAATAACCGCCATATTCCGGAGCGATTTCAGCGACTTCCTTGGGGAAAGGATAAAAGTGCAGGTTGCGCGGAACTTCGGCGCCGACCTCGAGCGGGATCGCAAGCTTCGCAACATGGTCGACCTTGGCGTTCTTAACGAGGTCCCGGATCCGGCCTTGCTGCTCGGACGATATTTGCGGTGCGGGTGTTGCGGCCGCCGGAGGCGCGGTAACGCCGGTGGATTGCGCATGAACGGCGCCCGGGCTTGCGGCCGCAGCGGTAATCAAGAAGGGCAAGACAAGGCGAAGTCGCATCGCGCGGCTCTAGGTCTCCGTGAAAAATGGACAGGTTCCCGACATTGCTAACGCCCGCGACGGGGAATAGGTTCCGCCGCAATCTTCCGTTCGAGAGATTCATTCCTATGTACGCACTTCTTCTCGTCGTCGCGGGCGGCGGCATCGGCGCCGGACTGCGTCACGGCGTCAATATCGGGGCGGCGCGGCTCCTTGGAGCCGAGTTTCCGTGGGGCACGCTTACGGTGAACGTCGTGGGCTCGCTCCTGATCGGCGTGCTCGCGGGCTGGTTCGCGTTTCGCGGCGACAATTACGCGGCGCAGTCGCTGCGCCTGTTTCTGACCACGGGCATTCTCGGCGGGTTCACGACCTTCTCCGCGTTTTCGCTCGATTTCGCGCTACTGTTCGAGCGCGGAGAGACCATGCTCGCGGCCGCCTATGTGATCGCGTCGGTGGTGCTGTCGCTCGCCGCTATCTTCGCGGGATTGTGGCTCGTGCGATCTTTCGCGTGATCCGGATGCCGGTTCAGACCCGCAAGGTGAAATCCGACGAAGATGGCATGCGGCTCGACCGCTGGTTCAAGGCGCATTTCCCCGATCTTTCCTTCGGCCATCTGCAGAAGCTTCTGCGCACCGGGCAGGTGCGGGTCGACGGCGCGCGGGCGAAGACCAGTACGCGGCTTGCGCCCGGCATGGCGGTGCGGGTGCCGCCGCTCGAAAAATTTTCCCCTCCCAAAGCGGGGGGGCCGCCGGGCGAAACGAGGCGGGGTGGGGAGAACGGCAGCGAGGCCGTCCCATCCGGCCGCTCGCGTGCGCTTTCGGTCACCCTCCCCATCAAGGGGAGGGAAAAAGTGAGCGACAAGGATTTCCTGAAGTCGATCACATTATATGAGGACCGCGAGGTGCTGGTGCTGAACAAGCCGTTCGGGCTCGCGGTGCAGGGCGGCTCCGGTACCACGCGGCATATCGACGGCATGCTGGAGGCGTTGCGCGGCAAAGACGGGCAGAAGCCGCGGCTCGTGCACCGCATCGACAAGGATACCAGCGGCGTTCTTCTGATCGCGAAGACCCGGCTTGCCGCGGCGACGCTCTCCAAAACTTTCCGCTCGCGCTCGGCGCGCAAGATCTACTGGGCGCTGGTCGCGGGCGTACCGAAGCCGCGGCAGGGCCGCATCTCGACCTATCTCGCCAAGGGCGCGGGCGAGGGCGGCGAGCTGATGCGGGTCGCCAAGCACGGCGAAGACGAGGCGAGCCACGCCGTCACCTATTACGCCGTGATCGATCAGGCCGCGCACAAGCTTTCGTGGATTTCGCTGAAGCCCGTCACCGGCCGCACGCACCAGCTGCGCGCGCACACCGCGCATATCGGTCATCCCATCGTCGGCGATCCGAAATATTTCTCGATCGAGAACTGGGAGTTGCCGGGCGGGATGCAAAACCGGCTGCATCTCCTGGCGCGCCGGCTCGTCATTCCGCATCCCAAAAGCGAGGGTGTGATCGATGTCACCGCGCCGCTGCCGCAGCACATGCAGCAGTCGTGGAATCTCTTGGGCTTCGACGCGAAGGCCTACGATCCCATCGTGGAAGCGCCGGAAACATGAGCGAAGACGACAATCCGATGCGCCGCGCGCAGGCCGCGATGCGTGCGGCCTTGCCGAAGCGATTCTACAAGCAGGCGAGCGCCGAAGCGTCCGGTGGGGCTTTCGCCGTCCTGCTCGACGGGAGACCTGCGAAAACCCCCGCGCGCAATATCCTCGCCCTGCCGAATCCGGCGCTCGCCGCCGCGGTCGCCGAGGAATGGAACGCAATCGAAAGCACGATCGATCCCGCGCGCCTTCCGCTGACGCGGCTTGCCAATCTCGCGATCGACGCGGTCGCGAGCGCGCCGCAGCCGGTCGTTGACGAGGTCGTGCAATATGCGGCGAGCGACCTCGTGCTCTATCGCGCGGCAGAACCGGAAGGTCTGGTCGCGCTGCAGAACGAGCGGTGGAATCCGGTGCTTGACTGGGCCGCGGCGGCGCTCAATGCGCGCTTTTCGCTTGCCGAAGGTGTCATTCACATACGCCAGTCCGATCGAGCGCTCGCGGCGGTTCGCGAGGCGGTGGAGAGCCTAAGGCGTCCCTTCGCGCTCGCCGCCGCGGCAAGCGCCACCAATATCGGCGGCTCGGCATTGATTGCGCTGGCGCTCGCGCACGGCGCGCTTTCGGGCGATGAGGCGTGGAACGCGGCACATGTCGACGAGCAATGGAATATCAGCCAGTGGGGTGAGGACGAGGAAGCGCAGCGCAGGCTGGCCGCGCGGCATGCGGAGTTCACGGCTGCGGCGAGGATGCTGGAGTTGTTGTGAGCGAAATAAAATCATTGCCATTCCGGGCGCGCGTTAGCGCGATCCGGAATCCAGTAACCCCTGTGCTCAATATTCTTATTGGAGCTTACTGGATTCCGGGTTCGATGCTTCGCATCGCCCCGGAATGACGATGGCATCAACTCCTCTTCCCAATTCTTCCAAGATGCGTATCGGCGAACCCGGTCTCGTATTTCATGCCGTAGCCGAGCATCCGGTCCATGCCGATATGCGCGAGCCAGATCAGCGCAACCGCGATTGCCAGAGACCCCGGCCAGGCATAGCCCCAGACCCCGAGCGCGATCGGCAAGACCGTCACATGAAATGCATTGTATAGCCGCGCGCCCAGCTTCGCATTCCGCAGGTATCCGATCATCCCGATATCGGGCGCCAGAATGAGCGCAGCGAACAGCCACCAGGAATATCCGAGCTTCGCATAGGCATAGATGCAAACGGCGAAGAGTGCGAAGCCTTCGAGCTTCAGGAGTATCCGCGGATGTCCGCCGACGGCGAGGGACGAGGGGGTCATGGCGGCCTCCCGGCGGCACGAAGTTGTGATCGGGCACGATATCCCGGCCCGGAGCGCCATGCTATGAAGCGGCGGGGAAATGCCGGGGGATTCCGATGAAAGTGGTGCTCGACCTTTCGCAGCTGCTGGAAGACGGCGAGATCACGCAAGCCGAAGCCGACAAGCTGAAACGTCTTTCGGTGAAGTCCACCGGCTCGCTTGCCTTCAACATCCTGATCGGGTTCGGCGTGGTCGCGGTTGCGCTCGGTGCAGTTCTGATCGTGCCCGACGCAATCACGGGAATCGTGCTCGGCTCCATCATTCTCGCGCTCGGCCTGGTGCTCCTGCACTATTCGCGGGTCGAATGGGGCGTGCTCGGTAACATTTGTGTCGTGCTTGGCGCGCTTGGGCTCGGCGGTGGCGTGGTCTACATGACCGAAGGCTCGCTCTGGGCGTTCCTCGGCTGCGCGATAGGATTTGCCGTCGCCGGTATTGTCGCGCGCAGCGGGCTTTTGATCGCGCTCGCGGTGCTCGCGCTTTCTTCCGTGCTCGGCGCGCGCACCGGCTATTTCCATGCGAGCTATTTCCTCGGCATCAAGGAGCCGACGCTCACGATTGTCGCCTTCAGCCTGATCGCGCTCGCGGCCTATCAGGTCTCTCTGATGGTCGGGGCGGCGCACGAGCGGCTCGCGCTGATGGCGGCGCGGGTTTCGATTCTGCTCGTGAATTTCGGCTTCTGGATCGGCTCGCTCTGGGGCGACCGGCTGGAACAGGCTTCCGCCTTTCTCGGCCGCACGAAAGAGAACATCATCTTCATCCCGCGGCTCTATTTCGTGATTGGCTGGGCGCTGGCGCTGATCGCCTTCGCGGTCTGGGCGATGCGGAACGACCGCCGCTGGGTCGTAAACGTCTGCGCGGTGTTCGGCGCGATTCACTTCTATACGCAGTTCTTCGAGCGGCTCGGGCCGAATCCGCTCGCAGTCCTGCTTGCCGGCGTCACCGCACTCGGCATTGCGATCGCGATCTGGCAGTACAACAAGAAAACGGTAGCGAATCCTTCGTAACGAACCGGAGCGTACGATGAGAAGGTTTCTGCTGGCTGCGATGTTGCTGGCGCCCCTGCAAGCTCCGGCATTCGCGGAAGGTGCAATCGCGATCGGTATTCCCGAAGCCGGACTGCGCGAAGGCTTCGCGTTCGGCTGGCGTGTCGGCGCCACGAATGCGGCGACTGCCGAGGAGGGTGCCTTGGAAATCTGCCGCGAGCAGGCCCGCAAGTTCGGCGTTCCGCCGTCGCGCTGCCGGATCGAGAGCTCGTTCAGGAAGCGCTGCGTCTCGGTCGCGTTCGACGGCAGGGAACGCTGGGCGGGCTGGGCGGTTGCGGATCACCGCGACGAAGCGATCGCAAACGCGCTGAAGCGATGCGCGGAAGGCGCGGGCGGCTGCAAGACTTTCGACACCGACTGCGATCAGTGACGGTCGCCATGAATCGCGCGTTTCCAATTGCGGTCCTGCTGCTGTTTGCTTTTGCGTCTTCGGCGCGCGGCGAGGGTGCGCTCGCGGTCGGTATTCCCGACGAGGGCATGCACAAGGGCTTCGCCTATGCCTACAGGCTGAATGCCGCTTCGGCCGAGGATGCGCGCAAGGAGGCGCTCGCCGCCTGCCGGGAGGCCGCGGAGCAGAAGAAAGTGCCGCCCGGCAAATGCCGGATCGTGGAATCGTTCAAGACGGGCTGCGTTGCGGTCGCGCCCGACACCAAGGGGCAGTGGGCGGGCTGGGCCGTCGCCAAGGATGAGAAGACTGCGCGCTCGCGCGCCTTGGGAAGATGCAAGACGGGCGGAATTTCCTGCGCCGGCGCCGCCGCCGAATGCGAAAAATGAAGTGCCGGAATTCCGCCATCTGACCCGCAGAAATTGCCCGCAATGAAAATCCTCGCGTTTCTTCTCGCCGTCCTGCCGGGTTTTCCCGCGCTCGCGCAAATGCCGGAGCGCCAGACCGTCGTGCGCGACGACCTGCAAAGCACGTTCAGGGACATCGGCACGGGCGGCACCTTCGTCATGCTCGACCTGAAGCAGAACCGGATCACGATCGTAAATGCGGAGCGGCACACGAAGGGCTTCCTGCCGGCATCGACCTTCAAGATTCCGAATGCGCTGATCGCGATCGAGACCGGCGTGATCAAGGACGCGAATCATCCGGTGTTCAAATGGGACGGCGTGAAGCGCGAGTTCGACGCCTGGAACAAGGACCACACGCCGGCCTCCGCTTTCCGAGCGTCGGCGGTGTGGGTGTTTCAGGAAATTGCGCGCCAGATTACCGGCACGCGCATGCGGGTCTATGTCTCGCAGTTCGGCTACGGCAACCGCAACATCAAGGGCAATGAGGATTCGTTCTGGCTCGACGGCCAGCTGCGCATCTCTGCGCTCGAGCAGGTCGAGTTTCTCGAGCGCTTCTTTATCGGCAAGCTGCCGGTGCATCCGAAGAACGCCGAGATCGTGAAGGAAATGATGTTCCTGGAAAAGATCGGGAACGCGACGCTGCGCGGCAAGACCGGGTGGATTCCGTCGGGCGACGGCAAGATCGGCTGGCTCGCGGGCTGGGTGGAGCGGGGGGAGGACACTTATATATTCGCGCTCAACCTCGACCCAATTGAGGAGAAGCACGTCGCGGCGCGGATCCCGCTCGCGAAGGCGCTGCTCATGCAGTTCGGCGCGCTG
>JBGFSD010000009.1:0-25344 GCA_041694745.1 Pseudomonadota bacterium | reverse complement strand
TCCGGCCGCCGAATTTCTGCGGCAGCAGTTCGAGAAATTTTCCGAAATCCGCCTCGTCGAATTTCTTGGCCGGTGCGAATTGCCAGAGCAGGGGGCCGAGCTTGTCGCCGAGCTCCGTGACGCCGCTATCCATGAAGCGCTTGATGGAATCGCCGGCCTCGCCAAGCACGCGGCGGTTCACGGCATAGCGCACGCCTTTCAGCGCGAACACGAAGCCGTCCGGCACTTCGCTCGCCCACTTTTTGAAGGTCTTCGCGTTCTGGGTGCGGTAGAATGTGCCGTTCACTTCGATCGAAGTGACCCGACGGCTCGCATATTCGAGTTCTTTCGCGTGCGGCAGGCCATTCGGATAGAACACGCCGCGCCAGGGCTCGTAGGTCCAGCCGCCGATGCCGGCGTAGATTTTTCCTTGCTTTGCCATCAGATGAAGTGCCCCGGGAACAGATCGACGATCTTGGCGCCGGTTTCTTTCGCCACCAGCTCCGCAATCTTGCTGCGGTGACATTCCTCCGGCTTGCGCTCGTAGCACAAAAGACAAACCTTCCTGCCGGCTTCCACAAGCTTGTTGAGTTCGGAGAGTTCCTCCTGCGCCGGTTTCGTCTTGATATGCCTGCCGTAGATTTTCCAGAGCTTGTCATAGTTTCCGGCGCGCGCCGCCTCGCGGCCCTCCGCGGGGGTGCCGAGTTTCTGGAAATGCAAATACGCAATGCCGGCTTCGTCCAAAGCGGCCGACAGTGCCTTTTTGGAAAAGCCCGCACGGCGGGAAGCGGCGACCGCCCGGGTATCGACCAGAATCTTCACTTTGGCGCGCCTCAGCGTATCGATCACGTCCGCAAGCGGCGTTTCCTGATAGCCGATGGTGAAAATGGAAACCATGCGTACCTGTTATTGCACATCCGTTCACAAAAAGTCCGAACGGTGAAACCATCCGCGTTTCCGGCGTGTTCCCGCCATGCTGCCCGGGCGTTCAGGCAGCGAGAAGGCCGCGACCGGCGCGGCCGCATAATCCTGTGGGAGGTTCCAATGCCCGCCGTCAATCGCCGCACCCTGATGATGGGTGCCGCCGCCGTCACCGCCTATGCCACCGTCAAGAGCGACTATGTCTTCGCGCAGGCGATGGAAGGCCCGTTCAAGCAGGTGCCGCTGCCCTATGCCTCGAACAAGAACGAGCCGCATATCGACACCATGACGATGGAAATCCATCATGGCCGCCATCACGTCGCCTTCATAAACAACCTGAACAACGCGGCGAAAGACAACGCCGATCTCTTCAAGCGGCCGATCCAGGATCTGCTCGCCAATATTTCCAGCGTGCCGGAGAATCTGCGCACGCTGATCCGCAACTCCGGCGGCGGGCACGCCAACCACACCATGTTCTGGCAGGTGATGGGCGGCTCCGGCGGCGCGCCGTCGGGCGAGATCGCAGGCGCGATCAATACGGCCTTCGGCGATTTCGGCAAGCTGCAGGAGACGTTCAACGCCCGCGGCGTCGGCGTGTTCGGCTCAGGCTGGGTGTTTGTCGTCTCCGACAAGATGGGCAAGCTCTCGCTCGTCACCACGCCGAACCAGGACAACCCCTTGATGAACGGCCAGATGCCGATCTTCGGCAACGACGTCTGGGAGCATGCCTATTATCTCAAGTACCAGAACCGCCGCGCCGACTACATGAAGTCGTGGTGGAACGTGGTGAACTGGGACGTCATCAACCAGCGCTACGCCGCCGCTAAGGCGGGCAAGTTTACGGTTTAGACTTTCCTTATCCTTCGGAGCGCGGCGGTTTACCGCCGCGCGTCTCGAAGGATAAGGCTATAATAACCTCATGGTTCGAGACGCACCGCTTTCGCGGCGCTCCTCACCATGAGGTTATTATTTTGAGGAACAGACGATGCGCGTTGCGGTGATGGCGGCGGGGGCGCTTGGCGCCTTTTTCGGCGGAAGGCTCGCCGAGGCAGGCCACGAAGTTCATTTCATCGCGCGCGGCGCGCACCGGCAAACGATCGAGCGGGACGGGCTCAAGGTCGAAAGCCCTCTCGGCAACATGCATATCAAGCCTGCGAACGTCACCGACGATCCGGAGCAGGTCGGCGCCGTCGACGTGGTGCTGTTCGCGGTCAAGCTCTGGGATACCGAAAAAGCCGGCGCGCTCTCGAAGCCGCTCGTCAACAAGGACACCCGCGTGCTCTCCATGCTGAACGGCATCGACTCGGTGGACCGGCTCAGGCCTATTCTGGGCGATGTCGTCTGCGCGGCGCCGACTCGCATTTCGGCGGTGATCTCGGCGCCGGGCGTAATCGTGCACAAGGGAAGCTTTGCGAATTTCCGCTGCGGCTTTCTCGACGGACGCGAAGACACGCGGCTGAAATCGCTGGTCGACGAAATGCGGGCGGCGAAGGTGGAAGCGACATTCTCGACGAACATCAGAAAGAGCCTGTGGGAAAAGTTCGTGTTTCTGGTCGGCGTCTCCGGCGCGACGGCGGGCACACGCCAGCCCATGGGTCCGATTCTCGCCGACCCGGATACGCGCGCGTTGTTTGAAACGCTGATGCGCGAAACCGAAGCAGTCGGCGTGAAATCCGGGGTTGCGATCGAGGGCGAAGTGGAAAAGCTGATGCAGGTCGCAAGCGGCATGGGCGCGCACATCAAGGCGTCGATGCTGGAAGATCTCGAGCGCGGCAACCGGCTGGAACTCGACTGGCTGCAGGGCAAGGTGGTCGAACTCGGCAGGAAATTCGGCGTGCCGACTCCGGCGAATGAGTATGTTTACAAGACGCTGAAACTTTTGCGGAACGGCAAGACAGTCTGAAATTCGTCCTCCGGTATCATCGGCGACCTTGTAGATAGGCTACCAGGTCAGCACTTGGTAGCTGTTCACCGTGATCTCGCGGCCTCCCCACGGAATATTGCAGCCGCGCCAGTCGGCACGGAATTTTCCGATATGAACGCCGCCGTTGTAGTGTGCGCGGCAGACATAGAGAGGCGTGCCGTTTGCCTCGTGTCCGCCCTGGAAGGCGTTCGGCGGCAGATAGCCGTTCGATGCACCGATCCAGCGGCTGCGTTGTGCTTCTACCGGAGTGGTTCCTACGACGACCGAAACGAGCAATGCTATGAGCGCCATTGAGATCCGCATGTTCTCTCCATTACTTCTTGCCGCGCAAAGCGCGAAATCCCACAATTCATTATCGAAATACCGAAAGAAAGGACAATGGGTAGGCAGCGGTATAAGAGTCGTAGCATAGGAAAAGGCCCGGGATCATTCCCGGGCCTTTCGATTTGGTGTGAAAGTGCGGACTTAGAAATCCATCCCGCCACCAAAGCCGGCCTTGGCCGGCTTTGGAATCTTGGATGATGGGCGGCTCTGGATTTCTGACTTGCGTCAGAAATCCATCCCGCCACCAAAGCCGGCCTTGGCCGGCTTTGGAATCTTGGATGATGGGCGGCTCTGGATTTCTGACTTGCGTCAGAAATCCATCCCGCCCATGCCGCCGCCCGGCATCGCCGGAGCCGCAGCCTGCTTCTTCGGCACTTCCGCGACCATGGCTTCCGTCGTGATCAGGAGACCGGCGACCGAAGCGGCGTCCTGCAGCGCGGTGCGCACGACCTTGGTCGGGTCGATGATGCCGGCCTTGAACATGTCGACATACTTGCCCGACTGCGCGTCGTAGCCATAGGCGTAGTTGTCGTTCTCGAGGATCTTGCCGACCACGACCGAGCCGTCCTCGCCCGCGTTCAGCACGATCTGGCGGGCCGGGGACTGGATCGCCTTGCGGACGATCTCGACGCCGGTGCGCTGGTCGTCGTTCTCGGGCTTGAGCCGTGCGAGCGCCTTGACGGAGCGGAGCAGAGCCACGCCGCCGCCCGGCAGCACGCCTTCCTCGACGGCCGCGCGGGTCGCATGCATGGCATCGTCCACGCGGTCCTTCTTTTCCTTCACTTCGACTTCCGTTGCGCCGCCGACGCGGATCACCGCAACACCGCCCGCGAGCTTGGCGAGACGCTCCTGCAGCTTCTCCTTGTCGTAGTCCGAGGTGGTTTCCTCGATCTGCGCCTTGATCTGGGCGACGCGCGCATCGATGTCGGCCTTCTTGCCGGCGCCGTTGACGATCGTAGTGTTTTCCTTGTCGATCATCACCTTCTTGGCGCGGCCGAGCATGTTCAGCTGCACGTTCTCGAGCTTGATGCCGAGATCTTCCGAGATCGCGGTGCCGCCGGTCAGGATCGCGATGTCCTGCAGCATGGCCTTGCGGCGGTCGCCGAAGCCCGGTGCCTTCACCGCCGCGACCTTGAGGCCGCCGCGGAGCTTGTTCACCACGAGGGTCGCGAGCGCTTCGCCTTCGACTTCCTCGGCGATGATCAGGAGCGGCTTGCCCGACTGCACGACCGCTTCGAGGACCGGAAGCATCTCGTTCAGCGAGGAGAGCTTCTTCTCGTTGATGAGGATGTAGGGATCCTCCATCTCGACGCGCATCTTGTCGGCGTTGGTGACGAAGTAGGGCGAGATGTAGCCGCGGTCGAACTGCATGCCTTCAACGACATCGAGTTCGGTCTCCAAGGACTTCGCTTCCTCGACCGTGATCACGCCCTCGTTGCCGACCTTCTTCATGGCGTCGGCGAGGAACTTGCCGATCTCGGCGTCGCCGTTCGCGGAGATCGTGCCGACCTGCGCGACTTCGTCGTTCGAGGTAATCTTCTTCGAGTTCTTCTTGAGGTCGGCGACGACGGTCTCGACCGCGAGATCAATGCCGCGCTTGAGGTCCATCGGGTTCATGCCGGCGGCGACGGATTTTGCGCCTTCCTTCACGATCGCCTGGGCGAGCACGGTCGCGGTGGTGGTGCCGTCGCCGGCGAGATCGTTGGTCTTCGAGGCGACTTCGCGCACCATCTGGGCGCCCATGTTCTCGAACTTGTCTTCGAGTTCGATCTCTTTTGCGACGGTAACGCCGTCCTTTGTGATGCGGGGCGCGCCGAACGACTTGTCGAGCACGACGTTGCGGCCCTTGGGACCGAGCGTGACTTTCACCGCGTTGGCGAGAACGTCGACGCCGCGCAACATGCGGTCGCGCGCGTCAACCGAGAATTTAACTTCCTTGGCAGCCATTGGTTCTTACTCCTGAATAAGCTGAACGGACGGGGCGCGTTTACGCCGCCTTTTTCTTCGCGGCGGTGCCTTCGATCACGCCGAGAACGTCCGACTCTTTCATGATGATGAGGTCTTCGCCGTCGATCTTCACTTCGGTGCCCGACCACTTGCCGAACAGGATGTGGTCGCCGACCTTGAGATCGATCGGAATGAGCTTGCCGGCTTCGTCGCGGCCGCCCTGGCCCACGGCGATCACTTCGCCCTCGGCCGGCTTTTCCTTCGCGGTATCCGGAATGATGATGCCCGACTTGGTGCGCTCGTCGGCCTCGATGCGGCGGACGACGACACGGTCATGCAGCGGACGGAATTTCATAAGCAGTCCTCCAAGACCTTGATTTTGCTAGCGAATTGGACGGGCGCGCCGGGGTTCCAGCCGCGCCCGTGAGCGAGATGGGAGCGGGTTTTCCACCCTTCAAGAGGGGAAGTCAAATTTTTTGGCACTAAGGCGAGGGGAGTGCCAGAGACTCGCCGAGGTTGTTAGCCGCCTGCCGGCCTTGCTGCTAGTGCCTTGATTCTAAACGGAAAATTCATTTTTCGGACTTGAAATCGGCGCGGGCAGGCGGAAACATTCGACGTCCTTCACCATTAAGGATGCCCGATGAATCGTGTCTCCGAAGACTTCCGGCGCCAGCTCGACGGCTACGGGCTGACCACGGCCCAGATCCTCTACCGGCTGCCGGACCACCCGAACCTGCTGCAGACCTTCGTCTGGCAGGAATACGATCTGTTTCCGAACTTCCCGACGCTGTCGCGCTTCCTCGGTTTTTGGACGCGCGAGCTTTCCGGGCCGCTCTATTCGGTGACGGTCGCGCATGCGCGGCTGATCAAGCCGTCGGAGTTTCGCGCGGTGGATGGGGAGTATTTGTTGAACTAGTACTCCACTTGTCGTTCCGGCAAAGCGCGCAAAGGCGAGTGCCAAGTATGTACTCGTCATGCCCGGTACTCAAGTCGGCTATAGCCGACTTGAGAATCTAGACCTGCCGATGTCGGGTAAACCCGACATCGGGTGCCGGGCATCCACGCCTTTACTTCGCTCACGTTTGAGAAGGCGTGGATGCCCGCGACTAGCGGGCATGACGAATAAATTTATATGCAGCATTACTTCGCAGGGACGATGAGAAACAAAAAAAAGCCGGACAAACGTCCGGCTTTTTTTTGTTTCGTGTGACTATGAACTCAAGTCACCTCTCCTCATCGGGGAGAGGGAGAATTTATTAAAGCGTAATCACCTGGTCCGGCATGTTGCCGGAAAGCGCCTTGTAGAGATCCGGGAAGCAGCCGATCGGCACGCCGTCGAACAGCTTGTCCGCGATCTCGCGCTCGTAGCAGCACTGGTCGCAGCCCATGAGCAACATGCCCTTGGCCTTGGCGACCTTGTGCAGCCGCTCGCCGATCGGGTTGCCCTTCACCAGCACGTAATTGTTGTCCTCGAAGAAGAACATGCCGGCGACGTCGACGCCGTGCCGGTTTTCCTCGAGCTGCGGCAGGATCATCTTGGCGAGAACGTAAGAAACGTTATGCCGTTGCGTGGCGAAGATGTAGGCAACTTTCATCCGGTGCCCCCGATTGCTGAAGCGTTGCGTGTGTGATTGCGGAGCGAAGTGACGCGACCGCAAGGTTGGCGCGGTCGCGGCGGAACAGGGGAACCCCTTCGAGATCGGCGATCAGCGTCTGCGGCGAAATCGCGAGCGCAGAGCCGAGCGAAAGCTTCTCGGCTTCCTCTGCGAGCAGTTCGGAATAGGCGACGAGGGCCACACAGGAGGTGACCCTGAAGCGGACCGCCGCGATCAGACCGTCCTCGATCCTCAGGCTGAACCGCGCTTCGAGCCCGTTCGCGTCGCGCAGCGTTTCGCCGGCAAGCGCGAAGGGTTCGAGCCGGTTGCGCCGCAATCCGCGGTCGAAACAGTCGCTGACCGTGCGGCGCCGCGAAACTCCGCAGCAGCCCTGCGTGCATTCTTCCGGATTCACGTCAGTGCCACCGCATCAGGCGCTTCTCGGCCTGATTGGCGAACGCGAAGATGACGAGCACAACCACGAGAATGAGCAGCACCAGCGCGATCATCAGCGCGGAGTTGTAGGTGCTCTGCGCGAACGAGATCAGATAGCCGAGGCCGCGGCTGGCGCCGACGAATTCGCCGACCACTGCGCCGGTGAAGGCGAAGCCGACTGCGACTTTCAGGTTATGCAGCACCGACGCCGTGATCGACGGCAGATAGACCTGCCGCAGCAGCGCGAAGCGTCCGCCGCCCAGCGTCACGATGCGCTCGACCAGCCTGCGGTCGACGTTCTTCACCGCGCCGAAGACGTTGAAGAAGATCACCACCGCGACCAGAACGAAGGAAAGCGCGATCTTGGAACCGAGACCGATGCCGAACCAGATGATGAAGAGCGGAGCCAGGATCACGCGCGGGATCGCGTTCAGCACCAGCATGACCGGTTCGATCAGTTCGGAGAGCAGCCGCACCAGCGCCGCGATAATGCCGAGCACGACGCCGACCAGCACGCCGAGCACGAGCCCGCCGAGCGCGGCTGTAAACGTCGCCTGCATGTGCGGCCAGATGCGGCCGTCGAGGAAGAGATCGCGCAGCGCGACCCCGATCGCGGAAGGGCGCGGCATGTAAAGCGGATTGAGCCAGCCCTGCGTGCCCGCGTACTCCCAAAACGCGAGGACGGCCGCGAGCGTGGTCAACTGGCGCACGATCGCGTAGCGCGGATGCAGGAGCGTATTCATTCGGCGGCCATGGCGACGGGACCATTGCCCTCGACTTCCTGCGAGAGGTCGCTCCAGAGCCGGTCGAGCAGCGGCGCATAGGAGGGGTGCAGACGCGAGCGCACCAGATCGCGCGGCCGCGGAATCGGGATCGTGTATTTCTGCGAAATCCTGGCGCGCGGCCCCTGCGACAGCAGATAAACGACGTCGGAGAGCGAAATCGCCTCTTCGAGATCGTGGGTGACGAGGAGCACCGCGATCTTCTGCCGCTCCACGAGTTGCACCACGTCCTGAATGATCCGGGTCCGCACGATGGCGTCGAGCGAGGCGAAGGGCTCGTCCATCAGAATGAGTTTGGGCTCCAGCGCGAGCACCTGCGCGAGCGCCACGCGCTTGCGCTGGCCGCCGGAGAGACGGCGCGGATAACGGTCTTCCAGTCCTTCGAGGCCGAGACGCGCGAGCCAATCGTCGGCCTTCGTCAACGCGTCGCGCTTGCTCATGCCGCGAAAACGCAGGCCTAGCGACACGTTCTGTCTGGCGGTGCGCCAGGGCAGGAGCGCGTCGTCCTGAAACAGAATGCCGATGTCCGATTTCGGCCGCTCGAGATCGACCGAGCCGGCGAACGGCTTCTGCAAACCCATCGCCACGCGCAGGAGCGAGGATTTGCCGGAGCCCGACGGCCCGACCAGGCTCACGAACTGGCCGCTGCCTACCTGAAGGCTTGCCCCTTCGAGGACGGGCTCGCCGCCATAGGAGAGGGAGACATTACTGACGCGCAGCGGACTATCCTCCGGCGATGGACGTGTCGTGGAGGCCGGCGATGTTCGTGCCCGGCTTGATCAGCCCGCCGACGGCGAGCGAATCCGCGACGCGCTTCACGGCGTCCGCGTCGATACGGACGGATTCGGGATAGAGCGAGCTGCGGTAGCGCACGAGAATCTCGCCGAGCTGCTTCGTGTCGAGGCCGGTCATCATTTCCTTCGGGAAGGAAGCGACGAGCTGTTCGCCGGAAAGCTGCCGCAGGCCCTTGAGCGCGTCGGCGAGACCCTTGACGATCCTGGTCATGTCCTCGCGGCGCTCCTCGAATTCCTTCGCGCGCACCGAGACGCCCATGAATTCGTAGGCGCCGCCGAGGAACTTGTCGGCGTCGTTGGTGTCCATCGCATTCATGATGACGCGCGAGCCCTCCTTCTGGAGGATGCTGAGCGCGGGCTCCTGCACGAGTCCGGCGTCGACGTCGCCGCGGCGCACGGCTTCGAGGAGGTTCACGCCGAGCGTCGCGAACTGCACGCTATTCGTATCGGCGTTGGCCTGCTTTAGCAGAAAGAGCAGGAGCGCGTGATCGGCGTTGCCGAGCGCGGAGACGCCGACGGTCTTGCCTTCGAGATCCTTGACGGTCCTGATCTTGTCCGCGGACTTCGGCGTGGTAACGAGCGCGAACAGGGGCAGGCGGCCGGTGACGGCGAAGCGCCGGATCTCCGCGCCTTTGGAATAAGCCTGGATCGCGACGTCGAGCGCGGTCGCGGCATAGTCGACCGCGCCGCCGACCAGCGCCTGCATCGCAGCACCGCCTCCGCGCGTGTAGATCAGTTCGACGTCGAGGCCCTGCTGTTTCCAGTAGCCCGCCGAGCGCGCGACCTCGTAGGGCACGCCGCAAAGGATCTGGCTGCAATAGGCAAGCTTGACCGGCTTCAGGGTCTGCGCGCTTGCGACGCCGGTGCCGGAGAGCGCGCCGGCAATCACGGCGGCGCCCTTGAGCACCGCGCGGCGGGACACGTCGGGTGCCGCAATTTCCTTCGAGGACTTAACGCCCTTGGGAACGCTGGCGAGGTTTTCGTCGCAGCAGCTCATGACGCGCTCCATCTGTTCCAGCGGGTTCTGGATCCCTCCATACACCTGCCAATCTCAACAGACAATCGCCGTCAAAAGTTGTAATGTACAGAAATATAATGTTGATATTCCAACAAGAATAATTTGTCATTCCGGACGCGCGGAGCGCGATCCGGAACCCAGGGCAACGGTTTTTTGCTTTGTGGCTCTGGATTCCGGGTTCGGCGCTTTCGCGCCGCCCCGGAATGACAAAACGATTATCCGCGGCCAACGAAGGGCATTTTGGTCGCCATCACATTCATAAAGAGCACATTGGCCTCCAAGGGCAGCTTCGCGATGTAGACGATGGCGTCGGCGACATGCTCGACGGCGACCCGAGGTTCTACCTTGATGGAGCCGTCCGGCTGCAGCACGCCGCCCTGTGCCATGCGGTCGGTCATCGGGGTGACCGCGTTGCCGATATCGATCTGGCTGCAGGCGATGTCATAGGCGCGGCCGTCGAGCGCAGTCGCGCGGGTGAGCCCCGAGACGGCGTGCTTGGTCGACGTATACGGCGCGGAGAAGGGGCGGGGCGCATAGGCCGAGATCGAGCCGTTGTTGATGATGCGGCCGCCGCGCGGGTTTTGATCCTTCATGATCTTGAAGGCCTCCTGCGTGCAGAGGAACGGGCCGGTGAGGTTCGCGGCGACCGTCGAATTCCAGTCTTCCAGCGTCACTTCTTCGAGCGGCACCGGTGGCGTGCCGCGGCCCGCGTTATTAAAGACCACGTCGAGGCGGCCGAACTTTTCTTTGGTCTTCGCGAAGAGGTTTTTGATCTGCGCAGGATCGCCCACGTCGGTCGGCACGGCGAGACATTCGGCGCCCGCGGCTTCGATTTCCTTTGCGACGGTGTCGAGCTCGGGCTTTCTGCGCGCCGCGATCACGACATTGAAGCCCGCATTTGCGAGCGCGACCGCCGCCGCCTTTCCGATGCCCGAGCTTGCGCCCGTCACCAATGCAATCTTGCGCGAAGCTGCCATCGCCGTTCACTCCCTTTTCGATTTTCTGATTTTCCATTTACTCGTCATGACCGGACTTGTCCCCGCCATCCACGCTTTTTCTGCTTCGACGTCGATAAGGCGTGGATGTCCGGCATGAAGCCGGGCATGACGATAAAAAGCCTTTATCGTTTCGGTTTCTGCTGTTGCAGAACTTTGGACACCGGCTGGCCCGCGGTCAATTGCGCGTTTGCAGCATTGGCATGCGCGCCGGTTCTGGGCAGCACCGTATCGATGCCTTCGTTGGGCATGGCTTCCACGGGCCGCGTCGCATAAGGCGGGCGGGGGATCGCGATGTGGGCTGCGCGCAGCGCCGCGGACCAGCGCTCGCGCAGATCGGTGAAATAGGGCTCGCCCGGCATGATGCGGTAGTTGAGCTCGACGTTCAGCGCATCGCGGCGGATCACGGCGATGTCGATGGGCAGGCCGACCGCGAGATTCGAGCGCATGGTGGAATCCATCGAGATCAGTCCGATTTTGAGCGCGTCATAGAGATCGGTTTCGTAGTTCACCGCGCGGTCGAGGATCGGCTTGCCGTATTTGTGCTCGCCGATCTGCAGGTAAGGCGTATCGGTGGTGCACTCGATGAAGTTGCCGGCGGCATAGATCATGAAGAGCCGCAGGCGGCGGCCTTCGACCTGGCCGCCGAACAGGAAGGAGACGTCGAAATTGATCTCCGAATTCTCCATGAATTTTGCGTCGCTCTCGAAGACCATGCGCACCGCGCGGCCGACGCGCTGCGCGGCCTGAAACATGGTTGGCGCATCGGTGAGCCGTTCGCGCTCGCCGGTCTCGGGGTTTTCGATGCCTTCGGAGAGCAGGCTCACGACCGTCTGCGAGACCGAGAGATTGCCGGCGGAGGCGAGCGCCATCACACGCTTGCCCGGCTCCTCGAACAGATGGAGTTTGCGGAAGGTCGAGATGTTGTCGAGACCCGCATTGGTGCGCGTATCGCCGATCATCACGATCCCGTCGCGAACCAGAATTCCGCAGCAATAGGTCATCGACTCGAAGCGCTTTCGTTGGTCGGGGCGGAGTATGCCCGACCGCGAGAGTCCGGCAAGCCACCTTTCGTCATCACCGGGCCGCACCGAACGGCTCCCCGCGGATCAAGTCCGCGGGCCGCCGGGTGCGGCGGCCCGGTAATGATGAGGTGAGGGGCCATTCGCTACTGCTGCGACTGGCGGGCGGCCTGATCGACCGTGACCTTCACCGCCATGGCCTCGCCGATGCCGCCGTAGCGGGTGCCTCGGACCGGAGCCGCGCCGAGATAGTCGAGGCCGCAGGCGACCCGGACATGGGCCTCGGTCGCGCAGATACCGTTCGCGGGATCGAAGGCGATCCAGCCGAGAGCGGGCAGGAAAGCCTCGGCCCAAGCGTGACCGGACTCGGTATCGACCACGCCGTCGGCGCGCAGGAAATAACCGCCGACATAGCGCGCCGGAATCTTCAGGCAGCGCGCGGCCGCGCAGAAAATGTGCGCGTAGTCCTGGCAGACGCCGTGCTTGTTCGCGAAGGCCTGGCTCGCGGTGGTCGAGGTCGCGGTCGCATCCACGTCGAACTTGAAACTCGAATAGATGTGGCTCTGCATCGCGTGCAGGGTTTCCAGCGCCGCGCGCCGTCCGCCCTCGCTGATTTCCCCGGCCCAGTCGGCGATGGCCCGATCCGGTGCGGTGAGATCGGTCTGGCGCAGATAAAAGGACGGCGGGAATTTCTCGCGCGTGCCGCGCACAATGCCGTGGGTATCCTGCGTCTCGACTTCGCCGGCGACGCGCACGGAGAGTTCCAAGATCGGCCCGTCGATCGTGAAGGTGTGGGTGAGGTTGCCGAAAGCGTCCTCGCGCGGCTCGACGCGGCAGTCTTCCGAAACTTCCACGCGCCAGCGCACGACATATTGTCCGTCGTGATTGCGCGGCGTCAGGCGCAGAATCTGGATCGCCCTGGTGGCAGGCGTGTCGTAACGGTAGACGGTCTCGTGGGCGACCCGGATTCGCATTTCGCATTACCTCGTCATGGCCGGGCTTGTCCCGGCCATCCACGCCTTTACTGTCTTTAGTGCCGCCAAGGCGTGGATGCCCGGCACAAGGCCGGGCATGACGACAAAGTAAGAACGCGAGTGCATCATTTCAAACCAAGTACTGATCGCCGATCGCGTTGCCGACGCGATTGTTGTCGATCAGGAACTGCGTGATGAATTCGTGCAGGCCGGACTGGAAGATGTCTTCCATTCTGCCGTTCTCCAGCTTGCTGGTGATCGCACGCGCGAGCCGTTGCGCCTGGCCTTGCCTGCCATAGAACTGCGCGAGATCGTCCAGATAGCGGTTGATGTTCTCGTAGCAGCTGGCGAGCGAGCGGGGCATCTGGCGGTTGAGGATCAGAAGATCGGCGACCAGCCACGGCTTCACGCTGTCGCGATAGACCCAGTGATAGCTCGTGCGCGCCGAGACCGAGCGCAGGATCGACGCCCACTGGAAATAGTCGAGCGGGCCGCCGACCTGCGCCTCGCGCGGCAAGAGCACATGATACTTCACGTCGAGAATGCGCGCGGTGGCATCGGCGCGCTCCACCAGAAAGCCCAGCCGCGAGAACCAGTAGGCGTCATTGCGCAGCATTGTGCGGAAAGAAGTGCCGTCGAAGCGCACCGAGGTTTCCATCACGAAATTGAGGAATCGCGTGAATTCCTCGCGGGTCATGCGTTTCGGGTCGTAGCGGTGCAGCTCGTGCCACGCGGAGTTGATCGCGTCCCACATTTCGCCGGTCAGTGCGGTGCGCACCGAACGCGCGTTCGTGCGCGCGATATCGAGACAGTTGCGGATGGAGGAAGGATTGTCGGGAGAGAACGCGAGATACTCGGTGACCGTACGTTCGTTCGCCTCGCTGTGATTCTGCTTGAACGAAGCCACGCAGCCTGCGGTCGCGATCGCGGAATCCCATTCGTTGGTCTGGCTGCCGTAGCCCTGCGGTAGCGCGGAGAGGCGGTAGGTGGCATCCAGAATACGCGCAAGACATTCGGCGCGTTCGACGTAGCGCGAGAGCCAGTAGAGATTGCTTGCTGTTCGCGACAACATTTCAGCGATCCAGCACCCAGGTGTCTTTCGTGCCGCCGCCTTGCGACGAATTCACCACCAGCGAGCCCTTCGAGAGCGCGACGCGCGTCAGCCCACCCGGCACGATCCGCGTCCTGTCGCGGCCCGTGAGCACGAAAGGCCGCAGGTCGACGTGGCGCGGCGCGATGCCTTCCTCGACGAAGGTGGGGCAGGTGGAGAGCGCGAGCGTCGGCTGCGCGATGAAGCCTTCGGGCGCAGCTTTCACTTTGGCGGCGAAGTTTTCAATCGTCTTCTTGTCGGCGGCGGGGCCGATCAGCATGCCGTAGCCGCCGGAGCCGTGGACTTCTTTCACGACCAGTTTCTCGATGTTGTCGAGCACATATTTCAGATGCCCTGGCTCGCGGCAGCGCCAGGTCTCGACATTCTTCAGGATCGGCTCCTCGCCGAGATAGAATTTGATGATGTCGGGCATGTAGCTGTAGACGGCCTTGTCGTCGGCAATCCCCGTGCCGACGGCGTTGGCGAGCGTCACGTTGCCGGCCTGATAGACCGACATCAGTCCCGGCACGCCGAGCATCGAGTCCGGGCGGAAGGCGAGCGGGTCGATGAAGTCGTCGTCGACGCGGCGATAGATCACGTCCACGCGCTTCGGACCTTCGGTGGTGCGCATGTAGAGCATGTCGCCCTTGACGAACATGTCGCGGCCTTCGACCAGCTCGCAGCCGAGTTTGTCGGCAAGGAACGAGTGTTCGTAATAGGCGGAGTTGTAGATGCCGGGCGTCATCAGCACCACAGTGGGATCGCCGGACGAGGTGAGGGGTGCGACCGATTTCAAGGTCGCGAGCAGATCGTCGGCGTAGTTCTCGACCGGCGCCACCGGATGATCGATGAACAGCTCCGGGAAGAGCCGCAGCATGATCTCGCGGTTCTCGAGCATATAGGACACGCCGGACGGCACGCGTGCGTTGTCTTCGAGCACGTAGAAGTTCTCGGGATCGACGCGCACGACATCGATGCCCGCGATCATGACGTAGATATTATGCGGCACCGGCTGGCCGTTCATCTCGGGCCGGAATACCGGATTTCCGAAGATGAGTTCTTCCGGCACGATGCCGGCGCGCAGAATCTCGCGCTTGTGATAGGCGTCGTGCAGATAGGCGTTCAGCGCTTTCACGCGCTGCTCAAGGCCGCGCGATAGCTTCTGCCATTCGCCGCGATTGAGAATGCGCGGAATGATGTCGAAGGGGATCAGGCGTTCGGTGGAAGCCGTTTCGCCGTAGACTGCGAAGGTAATGCCGATGCGGCGGAAGATGAACTCGGCTTCCTTGCGGCGATAGTCGAGGACGTCTTTCGGGACGTTGTCCAGCCAGTGCGCGAGTTGCTGATAGGCAGGCCGGATCGAGCCGTCAGGCGCACGCATTTCGTCGAAGAAGCTTGGGCTACGAGAGGACAAATCCTGCTCCGGTCTTACGCCTGCGATCATGCCAGCCAAAGGCGTCTGGCGCAAAAGGCGGCAGCGCACATGCTTTGAGCACCGCGCCCAAAGAATATGCGCGATTTTGCTTCGCACGCTTCGGGATGACCGGTCAGGCGAGAGCGGTTGCGATGTGGACCGGGACCGGGAATCTCAGACGGCTGCCGACGCGATAGCGTTTCAGTACAGGCGCCATATCGCGTTCGACGGCCGCGATGAATTCGTCGAAAGCTGCCGGATTCTCGCGGAACGACGGCATGAAAGCGCTGTATGCGTAATCGGCGTCACGTACGAAGGTATCCGCGTTGAAATCGGCATCGACGGCGTCGGAGCTAATTTTGATGTTGCTGAACCCCGCGTCCGCCAGCAGGCGGCGGATTTCGTCGGCGTCGCCGAGACTGAGGAAAGCCTCGATTTCCTCCCGGGTCACGCCGAGCGGCGCAAGATGGCGCAGCTCGACTTCGCACATGGCATCGAACAGCGGCTGCGCCTCGCGGCCTCTCCAGACAGCGAGCGCGATGCGGCCGCCGTTCTTGAGCACGCGTCTTGCCTCCGCCAGCGCCTTCGGCCGGTCGGGAAAAAACTGAAGGCCCTGCTGGCATAAAACCAGATCGAAGGTGTTGTCGCCGAAGTCGAGCGCGGCAGCATCTCCCTCGCGCCACTCGATGGGTGCGCCATCCGCGGGTGGCCTCGAACGGGCGACAGCGAGCATGCCCGGCATGGGGTCGAGCGCGACGATCGACCCGCCAGATCCGATCCTCGCCGCCACGGTCCGGGCCACGATGCCGGTGCCGCATGCAAGATCGAGAACGCGCTCGGCTGATCCTGGGGCTGCGCGTTGCAACAGCAATTGCGTGCAGGGAACGAACATGCCGGGTACGAGGACGCGCTCGTACTCTTCGGCGGGTGTGGGCCGCGCGGGTTCGGGCATGGCGGCTGCTGTTCCGGTGGTAGCCTCCCCCGGAAGGCTACCGGCGGACGTCGCCGCGCGGGATCGTTAGTTATGCGGGCGAGATAATACGGGCGCCGGTGTCGCCGGCTGCCGGATTCCGACTAGATCGCAACGATCACGCCGTTGTCGGGCTTTGCCGCAAACAGCCGTCCGACTTCGCCGGCGCGGCGCTCCAGCGCCGCGCGCTGGTTGATGTAGCCCTTGTCGGTGATCTCGTTGGCGTCGATCGAAGGCGCGTCGGGGAGCAGGATCGCACGCGCAACCATGGTCGAGAGGCCGGTCTGCGCGGCGTTCCATTTTTTGAGCGCGGCCGTGACGTGCTCCACCACTTTCGGGTGCTTCGAAAGCTCCGAAAGCGGGGTGGCCGGCTCCGCACCCGCGACCTTCGCCGCGCCCGCCGCATTGAGCCAGCAGAGTACGCCAATGTGCTCGCGCCCTTCGCCGCAGATCACCATATCCTGCACCGCGGGCGAGCAGGCGGCGATCAGCGCCACACGCAAAGTGCCGACCTGCACCCAGGTGCCGCTCATGAGCTTGAAGTCTTCGGCGAGCCGGCCGTCGAAAACGAGGCCCTTGTCGGGATCGTTCGGGTCCGCGAAGCGCACGGCGTCGCCCGATTTGTAGAAGCCTTCCTCGTCAAAGGCGGCCTCGGTCTGGTCGTCGCGCTTCCAGTAACCGCGCGTCACGTTCGGCCCGCGCACGCGGATCTCCAGCTTGTTGCCGGACGGCACGAGCTTGGTCTCGACGCCGAGACAGGGCACGCCGATCACGCCGGGGCCGTCCGCGAAGAAGTGCTGCATCAGCGACAGCGGCGAGGTTTCGGTGGTGCCCCATGCGGTCGTCATCGGCACGCGGGCGCCGGTGACCTTGATGGAAAGATTCTCCAGCCGCTCCCAGAGGTCTTTGGGCAGCGAGGCGCCGGCATAGAAGATCATCTGCAGCCGCGCGAAGAACTTCCTTGCGAGCGCTTCGTCCTTCTCGAGATGCGGGAGGATCGCGGAATATCCGGCCGGCACGTTGAAGTAGGTGGTCGGCGAAACCTCGGTGATGTTCTTCACCGTGATCTCGGCGAGACCCGGCGCGGGCTTGCCGCCGTCGATATACATGGTGCCTGCCAAACGCTGCGCGAGATTGAAGCAGAAGCTGCCGCCGAAGGTGTGGTTCCACGGCAGCCAGTCGCAGAGCACGAGCGGCGTTTCTTCGAGATAGGGCCAGCAGGATACGATCTGTTCCTGGTTTGCCGTCAGCATGCCGTGCGTGGAGATCACGGCTTTCGGCAGATTGGTCGAGCCGGAGGTGAAGAGAAATTTCGCAATCGTGTCCCTGGTAATCGCGCCAATTGCTTTTTCGAGCGCGGCGCCGGGCTTCGTCTGCGCGAGCTGATCGAAGCTCGTGACGTTCGGAAGGTTCGCGGAATTTCTGCTCGCAACGATCTCGGCGTTCGCCGCCGCAATCGCGAGCGCTTTGGCGAACGGCCCGGTGTCGGCGGCGTAAACGAGGCCGGGATTGAGAAGCCCGGTGATGAATTTGATCTTGGCGAGATCGGCGCTCTGCAGGGAGTAGGCGACGGAGATGGGAGCGACGGGAATACCCGCGTGCTCGCAGGCGAGCGTCATGAGGCCGTGATCGACGGCGTTGCCGGAAAGAATGACGACCGGGCGCTCGGCGGAAAGCCCGCGCTCCAGCAGCGCAGCCGCAACGCAGTCCACGATCCTGCGCGCTTCCTCGTAGGTCACCTTGCGCCAGCCGTCGCCTTCGCGCTCGGCGAGATAAAGCTGCGAAGGCGCTTTTTCGACCGCGCGGCGGAAGAGGGCGGCAAGCGAGGGATCGAAATCGGGAAGCCTTGCCCGCGAGCGCAGGAGAATGGAGCCGTCGGCTCGGTCGGTGCGTTCGACGGCGACGGGCGCGAAATTCACCGCCCTGAAGGGCGGTTTGGCGTTCTGCAAGTTCACTGCGCTTCCCCCGAAGCTCTTTGTATTTTTTCCAAATATCAAGCAAGATAATTCATGCGTCAAACGAGGTGCGCGGCGCTTTGGAAATATATTTCCAAAACGATCCGGATAAGAATGCAGACATGGAAAATCACGTCACCGCCGCCGTTCTCGTGATCGGCGACGAGCTGCTCTCCGGCAGAACCAAGGACACCAATGTCGGACACATCGCGGAAACCATGACCGCGATCGGGGTCGATCTGCGCGAGGTGCGATTCGTGCCCGATGCCGAAGAGGAAATCGTCGCGGCGCTGAATGCACTGCGTGCGCGCTACACTTATGTATTCACGACCGGCGGCATCGGGCCGACGCACGACGACATCACCGCCGATGCGGTCGCGAAGGCGTTCGGTGTTTCCATCGGCCACGATCCGCGCGCGGTCGCGCTGCTCAAGGAGCGCTTCACCGATGGCGAACTGAACGAGGCGCGGATGCGGATGGCGCGCATTCCCGCAGGCGCGGAGCTCGTGGTCAATCCGGTTTCCAAGGCGCCGGGCTTCTGGATCGGCAATGTGATCGTGATGGCGGGTGTGCCCGCGATCATGCGGGCGATGCTCGATCACGTCGTGCCGCAGCTCAAAACCGGGACGAAGGTGCTTTCCGAGACCATCGATGCCGGTCTGAAGGAAGGCGACGTCGCGGGCGACCTGCGCGAGATCGCAAAACGCCACCCCGATACGACCATCGGTTCGTATCCGTATATGAACGAGAAAGGTTTCGCGACCCGCATTGTCGTGCGCTCGCGCGATGCGGCGAAGCTCGCAGCTGCAAAAGCCGAAGTCGAGGAAATGTCACGCCGTATTCATGCAGCGTTGCAAGCGAAGAAGGCTGTGCAAACAGCGCCTTAATTTCTCCGGCAATGCTCCAATAGCTTCATAGCAGACGAAACGAGGAGCAAGCCCATGGCCCGCCACTCACGCCGCGACGTTCTGATCGGAAGCGGGCTTGCGCTCGCAGGGATCGCGCTTCCCACCAACCTTTCTTTTGCGCAGGGCGCGGAACTGCCGCCGACGCCGGAATGCCGCGACGCGCATGACGCGACCCCGCGCCAGACCGAAGGCCCGTTCTATACGCCGAACGCGCCGGAGCGGGCGAACCTGCGCGAGCCCAACATGAAAGGCGTTCCGGTCGCGCTCGGCGGGCTCGTGCTCACGCGCGCCTGCAAGCCGGTCGCGGGCGCCGTCGTCGATCTGTGGCATTGCGACGACGCCGGCGAATACGACAACAAAGGCTTTCGCCTGCGGGGCTTCGTGAAGACCGACGCGCAAGGGCGCTATACCTTCCAGACCATCGTGCCCGGGCTCTATCCGGGCCGCACGCGGCACTATCATGTGAAAGTGCAGGCGCCGGGGGCGCGGCTTTTGACGACGCAGCTCTATTTCCCGGACGAGCCCGGTAACGCCCGCGACTTCCTCTATCGCAAAGAGCTGTTGATACGCACCGCGAAAGTGGCGGATGGGCTGGCAGCCCGGTTCGATTTCGTCGCGGACTTGCGCTAATCGTCGTCGCTGAAAGCGGGGGCGAAAACAATGATCGAAGCAACCGGGCCGGAAAAGGCCTTTCCGGTTTCCTGGGACCAGTTCCATCGCGACGCACGGGCGCTCGCCTGGCGGCTGCACTCGGCGGGGCCGTTCGAGGCGATCGTGTGCATCACGCGCGGCGGGCTGGTGCCGGCCGCGATCGTCGCGCGCGAACTCGACGTGCGGCTGATCGAAACGATCTCGATCGTCAGCTACCGCGACTACAAGAACCAGAGCACGCCGGAAGTGGTGAAGACCATCGAGGGCAGGCTGCTCGCAACCCAGGGGCAGGGGCTTCTGGTGGTCGACGATCTCGTGGATACCGGCAAGACCGCGCAGGTGGTGCGCGAGCTTCTGCCCAAGGCGCATTTCGCGACCGTCTATGCAAAGCCGCTCGGGCGCCCGCTCGTGGACACCTTCATCACGGAAGTTTCGCAGGACACCTGGATCTACTTCCCTTGGGACACGGCGCTTTCCTATGCGCCGCCGATAAGAGGGAAAGAGTAATCTTTGTCGTCCCGGCCAAGCGAACGAAGTGAGCGCGAGCCGGGACCCATAACCACCCGCCTCTCGATTCTCTAATGCAGGGGTATGGGTCCCCGCTTTCGCGGGGACGACGAGGTTATATCTTCGCGAACCGCAGCCGCAGCGCATTCCCGATCACGCTGACCGAAGACAGCGCCATCGCGGCGGCGCCGATGATGGGCGAGAGCAGTATCCCAAACGCGGGGTAGAGCACGCCGGCCGCAATCGGTACGCCAGCGGTGTTGTAGAGAAACGCGAAGAACAGATTCTGCCGGATATTTCTCATCGTGGCTTCCGAGAGATGCCGCGCGCGGACGATGCCCATCAGATCGCCCTTGAGCAACGTGATACCCGCGCTTTCCATCGCGACATCGGTGCCGGTGCCCATGGCGATGCCGACGTCGGAGGCCGCAAGCGCGGGCGCGTCGTTCACGCCGTCGCCGGCCATCGCGACCACGCGGCCCTCGGCGCGCAGCTTCTCCACAATTTTCGCCTTCCGGTCGGGCAGCACGTCGGCTTCGACTTCGTCGATGCCGAGTTCGGATGCGACGGCGCGCGCGGTGACCGCGTTGTCGCCGGTCAGCATCACGAGGCGGATGTTGTCTTTCTTGAGCGCTTCCAGCGCTTCGCGCGTGGTCGCCTTCACCGGATCCTTGATCGCGAGCACGCCAGCGGCTTTCGCGTCGACGCCGACATAGATCGCGGTGGCGCCGTCTTCGCGCAGGCGATTTGCCTCCGGTTCTAGTTTTCCGGTATCGATGCCGCGTTCTTTCAGATATGCGTTATTTCCGAGCGTCACGCACTTGCCCTCGACCCAGCCCAACGCACCTTTTCCGTAAGGCGAGTGGAAATCGCGCACCTCGGCAAGTGTGAGGTTGCGCGCTTTCGCTTCATTGACGATGGCGTGCGCGAGCGGATGCTCGCTCGCGCGCTCGACGCTCGCGGCGAGCCGCAGGAGTTCGTTCTCGTCGAAGGCGCTGGCGACGATCCTGGTGAGTTTCGGCTTACCTTCGGTCAGCGTGCCGGTCTTGTCGATCACGAGCGTATCGACGCTTTCCATCCGCTCGAGCGCCGCCGCGTTCTTCACGAGCACACCCATCTGCGCGCCGCGGCCGACGCCCACCATGATCGACATCGGAGTAGCGAGGCCGAGCGCACAGGGGCAGGCGATGATGAGCACGGTGACGGCGGCGACGAGGCCGTAGCCGTAGCGCGGTTCCGGGCCGAACATGGCCCAGGCGGCGAAGGCGAGGACTGCTGCGACGATTACGAGCGGTACGAACCATGCGGAGACGCGGTCGGCGAGGCGCTGGATGGGGGCTGCGGAGCGCTGCGCCTGCGCCACCATCTGCACGATCTGCGCGAGCATGGTGTCGCGGCCGACTTTCGTGGCCTTCATCACGAGCGCGCCGCTCGCATTCACGGTCCCCGCGATAAGCCTGGCGTCTTTTTCCTTCGTGACCGGCATCGACTCGCCGGTAACCATCGACTCGTCCACCGAGGAGCGGCCCTCGATTACCACGCCATCGACCGGAATCTTCTCGCCGGGGCGCACGCGCAATCTGTCGTCCACGGCGATCGCGTCGACCGCGACATCTTCCTCGCTGCCATCGTCTTTCATCCTGCGCGCCTGCTTGGGCGCGAGACCGAGAAGCGCCCTGATCGCGCCGGAGGTCTGCTCGCGCGCGCGCAGCTCCAGCACCTGCCCGAGCAGCACGAGCGCGGTGATGACCGCCGCCGCCTCGAAATAAAGCGCCACGTTGCCGTGGTGATCGCGGAAGGCGGCCGGGAAAATCGCAGGCACGAACAGCGCGATGACGCTGTAAATCCAGGCGACGCCGACTCCCATCGCGATCAGCGTGAACATGTTGAGATTGCGGGTAAGCAAGCTGGCCCAGCCGCGCGCGAAAATCGGCCAGCCGGCCCAGAGCACGACCGGGGTCGCGAATGCAAACTGCAGCGGGCCGTTGTACTTCGGATCGACGAAGTTCACGCCGGTCAGATGCGGGATCATTTCGAGAAACAGGACGGGGATCGTGAGCACGACCGAAATCCAGAAGCGGCGCGTCATGTCGGCGAGTTCCGGGTTCGGCGCGTCGTCAAGCGAGACGAGCTCGGGCTCGAGCGCCATGCCGCAGATCGGGCAGGCGCCGGGGCCGACCTGCCGGATCTCGGGGTGCATGGGGCAGGTGTAGATGGTGCCTTCCGGCACATCCTCTTTCGCCGTTACACCGGCAAGATATTTCTCCGGATCGGCGATGAACTTCTCGCGGCATTTCGGATTGCAGAAATAATAGGTATGGCCGTGATGGGTGTGGCGGTGCTTCGCGGTGTGCGGATCGACCGTCATCCCGCAGACGGGGTCCTTTACCTTGTGCGCGCCGGCGGCGCCGTGATCGTGCGGATGCGGATGGTCGTGATGCGCGGACATGGCGGCCTCTTGCGGGCTATACCCTAGGGGGGTATATAGACCGCATGCAACAGCAAGCCAAGGCCGAAACGCTCAAACGCCTCAACCGGATTGCAGGGCAGGTCCGCGGACTTGCCGGCATGGTCGAGAACGACCGCTACTGCATCGATATCGTGACACAGCTTTCCGCGGTGCGCGCCGCGCTGCGCAAGGTCGAAGACGAAATCCTGCGCGACCACGTCGGCCACTGCGTCGAAGGCGCGATCAAGAGCGGCAACAAGGCCGAGCAGCGCCGGAAAATCGCGGAACTGATGGAGGTTTTTTCGCGCGCGGAGCGCTGAACGCTGCGCACGAAGAAATTACGCCCGCCGCAGGCAAGTCGAGATTCCGAGGATCGAGTAGAGCGGGCACCAGCCAGCCACGGCGGTCAGAATCGGCACCACGCCGATCCAGCCGAGCCAGTTCCAGCCCTTGCCGGGATAGAGATAGCCGAGCGCGAAGGCGAGCAGCGCCACGCCGAGCGCGATGCGCACGATCCGGTCCGGCAATCCTACGTTGATGGTCATGTGCGAGTTCCCTTTTTGAACTGGTTCAGTTTCGCAGGGACCGGGAAAGGCCGGCTTGATTCAGATCAAGATGAGTCGAGCCGGTGCACGCAGCTTCCGAACGGATGGACGTGATTGCTTGGGCGGAGCGCTCGTCCCGCTCTTCCGTCATCGCCGGGCTGTATCCCCGGGCGAGCCGAAGGCGAGATCCGGGATCGACCCGGCGATCCATGATGCAGTACCGCGCGTGCTGAAAGACCTGATGGATCACCGGGTCTCGCATCGGCAGCCGCTCGCCCTTGTCTTCCGCGAATGGCGCAAACGCCAAGCGCGGCGCGCGGGCCGATGCGGCCCGGTGATGACGAGGGTGGAATTTTATCCGTACCGCTCGCGCGCGAGCGCGGCGCCCTTCGAGAGCGCGGCAAGTTTCGCAAACGCAATCTCGCGCTTCATCGGCGCCATGCCGCAATTGGTGCAGGGGAAGATGCGGTCCTTCGGCACATAGCGCATCGCCTGCTCGATGACGGCGCAGACTTCCTCTGGCATCTCGATTTCGTCGCTCGCGACGTCGATCGCGCCGATCAGGACGTCCTTGCCTTCGAGAAGGCCGATCAGTTCGACCGGGACCCTGGAGTTGCGCGCCTCCAGCGACACCTGCCGGATTTTGCTCTTCGCGAGCGCGGGAAAAATGTCCTGATACTGCCGCCACTCGTCGCCGAGCGTCTGCTTCCAGGCGACGTTCGCTTCGATGCCGTAGCCGTAGCAGATGTGCACTGCGGTGGTGCAGGCGAGGCCTTCGGCAGCGACATGCAGCGCGTCGATGCCCCATTGCGTGACTTCATCCATGTAGACGTTGAAGGCGGGCTCGTCGAACTGGATCACGTCGACGCCGTCGGCCTCTAACGCACGCGCCTCCTGATTGAGCAGCTTCGCAAACGCCATCGCCATCTTTACCCGGTCGCCGTAATACCGGTCGGCGATGGTGTCGATGATGGTCATCGGGCCGGGCAGGGTGAATTTTAATTTGCGTTTCGTATGCGCGCGCGCGACGCGCGCCTCGAATTCGTGCACGCGGCCTTTCAGTTTCAATTCGCCGACGACCTGCGGCACCATCGCCTTGTAGCGGTCGGCGCGGATGCCCATCTCGACCTTGTTTGCGAAATCGATGCCTTCGACCCTCTCCAGGAATCCGTGCACGAAATGCTGGCGCGACTGTTCGCCCTCGGTGACGATGTCTATGCCGGCGTCTTCCTGTTCTTTGAGCGCGAGCACGGTGGCGTCGCGCTTGGCGTCCAGGAGCGCCTGACCGGACAGCTTCCACGGCGCCCAGAGCTTGTTCGGCTCGGCGAGCCATGCGGGCTTGGGCAGGCTTCCGGCGATGGTGGTTTCGAAGAGCATTGAGTGTTTCCTTGGCGTTTCCTTGGCGTTTTCTTTTTTTTTCGTCATTACCGGGCCGTCGCGCCCGGTGAGCGAAGCGAACCGTTTGGCGCGACGAGACAGCGAGCCGGTTGGACCCGGCTCGCATTGAATTTTAGATTGCGGAAGTCGGCTGCAGCCGACTTCCGCTGTAATCCACGCAGCGTTTGCATCAAGACGTGGATCACAGGATCAGGCATCGGCATCCGCTCGCAAGCTCTCGGGCCGATGCCGTCCGGTGATGACGAAGGGAGGCGTGCGCATCTTCACGACTTGGGCAGCGGGATGAATTCGGTTTCGTCCGGCACCTGCTTGAAGCGGCCGGTCTTCCAGTCTTCTTTCGCTTGTTCGATGCGCTCTTTGCTCGACGAGACGAAATTCCACCAGATGTAGCGCGGGCCTTCGAGCGCGGCGCCACCCAAGAACATCATGCGCGTCCACCTTGTCGCGCGTACGGTGATCTTGTCGCCGGGGCGGAAGATCAGAAGGCGGGGGCCTTCGAACTTGTCACCCGCGATCTCGACTTCGCCTTCGACGACATAGATCGCGCGCTCTTCGTGGTCGGCGTCGAGCGGCGCGGAGGCACCGGCATCCAGCACGACCTCGGCATAGAACCAGTCCGAATGCATGCCGACGGGCGAGTGTTTACCGAACACGCTTCCTGCGATCACGCGCGCGCGCAACGCACCGTCTTCGATCACCGGCAGTTCGCGATCGGCGAAATGCTGGAACGACGGCGCGATTTCCTCC
>JBGFSD010000043.1:0-25606 GCA_041694745.1 Pseudomonadota bacterium | reverse complement strand
CGAAGACGAAGAAGTAATAGAGCGAGAAGCGCCAGACCTGGAGATTCTTGAGCGGCTCGAGCATCGCCGAGATCGGCTCAGGCTTCAGTCCCGCCTTGCGCCGCTTTTCCAACTCCGGGTCATCCTTGGTGCCGAACCAGAAAATGATCGCCATAACGACAAGGCCAACCGCCCAGAGATTGGCGACCATCTTCCAGCCGAAGGCGACCATCACGACCGGCGCCAGAAACTTCGTAACCGCTGCGCCGACATTGCCTGCTCCGAAGATGCCGAGCGCGGTGCCCTGCTTCTCCACCGGATACCAGCGCGAAACGTAGGCGATGCCGACCGCAAACGAGCCGCCGGCAATGCCGACACCCAAGGCCGAGATCAGAAACGTCGTGTAGTCATATGCGAAGGTGAGCAGCCAGGTCGCCAGTGCTGCCGACAGCATGACGCCGACATAGACGATCCTTCCGCCATATTGATCGGTCCAGATGCCGAGCAGCAGCCTGACCAGGCTTCCTGTCAGAATCGGCGTACCGATCAGCAGACCGAATTGCGTGTCGGTCAGACCGAGATCCTTCTTGATCTGGACGCCGATGATCGAGAAGATCGTCCAAACCGCAAAGCAGACCGTGAATGCGATGGTCGAGAGCCACAACGCAGCATTTTGACCGCCGGGCGCTTTCTTCGTATTGGCCTGCATTCGAATCCCCTTCTTCGCATTCGCGAGAATTTTCGGAGACGATGAAGCCGACTTGCGCGATTGCTTTGTTGACGTGCGTCAATCAATACGCAGAGCGCAGGTGAAACTTTCTCAGGGCGGTCAGAAGCGGGTAAAGAGCTTGCCTTTCTTTGTTTATAGACTTGACTATTATCAATCATACGCTTGGCACGGCGGCTCCTGAAACATGCGAGAATCCGATATTGCCGCACTGCGGGAGCTGCATCTGTTCAAGAAGATGTCGCACCGCCAGCTCGAGCGGCTCATGCGAACGGCCTCGCTGCAGCGCTATCCGCAGAGCACGCACCTGATCGCCGAAGGCGAGAGGCCCGACTTCCTTCACGTCGTCGTGGAGGGGTGCATCGAACTGTTCGCATCGCATAAAGGGCGGCAGACCACGATCGACATCATCCGGCCGACGACGACTTTCATCTTGGCCGCCGTCATTCTCGATCAGCCCTATCTGAAATCGGCAAAAACGCTCTTGGAATCGCGCGTGCTGCTGCTGCCGGCAGAATCGGTGCGCGGGATTTTCCGGGAAGATTCCCAGTTCGCCCATGCCGTCGTTGCAGAACTTTCCAGGCGATACCGGGGACTGGTGAAGCTCCTGAAGGACCAGAAACTTCGTATGACGCCGGAGCGCCTCGCCAACTGGCTGCTTCGCGCAGAGGCCGACCAGGGCGGGAAAAGCGTTGTCGTTCTGGATTTCGAGAAAAAGACGCTTGCATCCCTGCTCGGGACGACACCGGAGAATCTGTCCCGTGCGCTTTCGCAACTCGAGGCCGTGGGTGTGGTTACTTCGGGGCGGACGATCAGGATCACCGACAAGACGGCGCTATCCGCTTTCGCTAAACCGTCGCCTCTCATCGAC
Source organism: Pseudomonadota bacterium (assembly GCA_041694745.1). Lineage (GTDB taxonomy): Bacteria > Pseudomonadota > Alphaproteobacteria > Rhizobiales > Xanthobacteraceae. The sequence continues at coordinate 24,029 of JBGFSD010000043.1, read as the reverse complement.
GATCAGGCCGACTAGCCTTGCGTTTGGACGAGGCCCGCTTCCGCCCCGTCCCTGCCGAATGCACGAATTGCAACGTCGCAACCCGTGTGGCCCTTGACCCACGATACCAGAAACCCCGTATCGCCGGCTTCGCAAAGATCGAAGAGGCCCTCCGCGAATTTCCTCCAGACCTCGAGATTTCTGCGCGGCACGCCCACGACGGTAACGATTTCGAGGGCTACCGCTTCCGCGATGGTCTCCCGAAGTCCGCGTCCCTCCGCTTCGCTGCGCCCGAATTTATTGACGATGAGCAGATCGCAATCTTCATCCAGGCGGAGCCCGATCAGCGCCGCAGCGGCCGCAATCGCCCCACGATCAAGTCGGCATCCGCCCGCGTGTTTGCCGCGATCTTTGGACAGCTGAAACACTTCGCCGCTCCCGAGCTCTTCCAGCTCCATGTCGCATTTGGTGCGATCCCGTCTGAAAGTATTCCGCTGCACGAGCCCTTTTATCGCGATCCGCCGCTCGCGAAGCGCGTAGCCGAGTTCGGACAGCATGCGGTCCGCAGCGATACCGTCGTCGTAAACGATCGCCAGGAGCTTTCGGGAGTTTGAGACGAGCATGGATTTCTCCAGATGTTCGCTTCTGGGCCGGTCAGCCGGGGAACGTTTTGATCGAGATCAAGGGCGGGAGGCACGAACTGAATATCGATGTTCTTGGTACGCCAAGCACGACATAGTGGACATGCGATGATGCCGCGAACGACCCGCGGAGACAGGCGAAGACGGGCAAGACCGGTCCGGCGGCTCACCGTGGGGCACGACGCCATTGACGCCGACCATGATGCCATTGCCGAGTGCTGCAGCGAGATCGCCGAAGCGACTTCAGCAGCGCTCGAATTTCAGCTGCACCGGCTTCGTACGCTGCTTGCCAATCATTTTCAGCATGAAGAACTTCTGCTGCGGCAAGCAGGCAGCAGGCTTTGCGACTGCCACACGCGCGATCACGCGCTCTTTCTCGAATTGTGCGACAAGGCGATTCTGGAAAATCGGGGACAGCGCAAGAACTCGCGCCGGATGATTCTACGCGAACTGCTGCCGGCGCTGCGCGAGCACATCGCCTTTCGCGATCAGCTGATTGCGCTTCATCTGAACACGATGGGCGCGAAACCCGGGGCTACTTCCCGCCTCGGCAGCGAATGATCCCGTTATGAATCTCGTGTCGCCTGCCGTCATAAGAATCGGAATTTTGAACGTTTCCGACCGGGCCAGCGCGGGCGTGTACGAAGATTTGAACGGGCCTGCAATCGAACAATACCTCGGCGAAATTCTAACAAGCCCTTGGCGCGCGATCCGAAGGATGGTTCCGGACGGGGCGGACAGTGTGAGCAGCCAACTGATCGATCTTGCGGACAATGAAGACTGCGCGCTGATTCTCACCGCCGGCGGCACCGGTCCTGCACCGCGCGACCGGACTCCGGAGGGGACGGAGCGCGTGTGCAACATGCTTCTGCCGGGATTTGGCGAACTCATGCGCTCGATCAGTCTGCGGCAGGTGCCGACGGCAATACTGTCGCGACAGATTGCGGGGGTTCGCGGCAGCACCCTGATCGTCAATCTTCCGGGGCGTCCCGCCTCGATCCGCGTCTGCCTCGACGCCGTGTTTCCTGCCGTTCCGTATTGTCTCGACCTGATCGGGCGGCCCGGCCTGCAGACCGACCCCGCGGCGTGCAAGTCTTTTCGGCCAAGCAACACGGCTTAGGTCTTTCGGCCTCTCACTGCGGATCGAATGAAGGCTCGCCGCAGATGGCGTTATTTGTTCGAAAGCGAGCGTATGGTGCCTTCGTTCGGACAGTAGCGCCGCCAGTCCTGCGCGTCGGGCGCGAGCTCGAGCTCGTTCCGGCACACATCCTTGCTGCCGCAAAGCGTGCAGACACGCTGCAAATCCTTCCAGACCGGCGGCCATTCCGCCTGGATAACCGCGGGACTGATACCCTCGTGCGCGAGGCGTTTGGGCATCAGCGTGGACTGCTCGCCGGAGCGGTCGAGGCGATAGAGATCGTCCGGGCTTACGCCCATATCGCGCGCAATCTCGCCGACCTGCTGCGGGTCGAGCGTTTCGAGCTCGGGACGCGAAAACAGCCTGCTGAAGAACTCCTTGATTTCATGGATCATTTTATTGACCCTCCGTGATAAGCGAGAACCGGAACGGGCGTCGCCGCGGCAAATAACAAGATCGATCCGTTACACCGCAGCCGAATGACGCGTCTCTCCTTGTTCGAGATAGCGGTCGAACACGCTTGCAACGATGCGGGCGAACGGCCTTCCGGTATTCGTCACCTCAACGCGCCGGCCCGAGCGGCGCGCAAATCCCTGGGTGGCCAGCAAATCCACCTTCGCCAGCTCGCGGGAGAAAATCGTCGGCAACCGATGCTTCGCGACCAGCCGGTCGATATCGACCCAGAAGTCGCACATCAGCCGCTCGATGATTTCGCCGCGCAGCGCATCCTCTGCGGTCAGCGCGGCACCCCGCGCCGTTGCAAGTTTTCCGTAGCGGACTTCCGCCGAATAGGCCGCCGTTGCCGCATGATTCTGCGCATAGCCCATGGGAAATCGGCTGATCGCCGAAGCGCCTAGCCCGATCAGCACCGGGCAGTCGTCGTCCGTATAGCCTTGAAAATTCCTGTGCAGCGCGCCCTGCTTTGCGGCGAGCGCAAGCTTGTCGTCCGGAAGCACGAAGTGATCGATGCCGACGGGCTCGTAGCCCAACCCGAGCCACGCTTCCTGCGCCGCCATTGCCTGGCGGTAGCGTTCCTCCGCGCCGGGCAGCGTGCGCGCGTCGATCAGGCGCTGCTGCTTCTTGAACCACGGCACATGCGCGTAGCCGAAGATAGCGACGCGCTGCGGCCGCAGCCGCGCGCCGAGTGTCGCGCTGAAGCGGACATCCTCGACGCTTTGATGCGGAAGACCGTACATCAGATCGATGCCGATGTTCCGGATTCCGGCCTTGCGGACGAGATTGACGGAAGTTTCGACAACCTCGAACGGCTGCACGCGGCCGATCGCCCGCTGCACTTCGGCGGAAAATTCCTGCACGCCGAAATTGGCTCGATTTATGCCGATCGCCGCGAGCGAGCCGGCGACCGCGGGATCGACCCGTCGCGGGTCGAGTTCGATCGCGTTCTCAACGATATTCCCGAGATCGAAGTGCTTGGCCATCGCGCGATGGATACGGCGAAAGCCGTCGACTCCGACGATGGAGGGCGTGCCGCCTCCCCAATGTATGCGGCGCACGCGCCGCGTCGCGGACAGCTTCGCAACCAGCGAGATTTCGGTGATGAGATCTTCGACATATCGATCGACCGGCTCCTGCCGGAGTGTGGCGTGGGTGTTGCAGCCGCAGTAGTGGCAAAGCTCTGTACAAAACGGCACATGCAGATAGAGCGACACGGCTGATTGCGCAGGCAATGCCTTCAGCCAGCCGGCATGGACATCCGCATTGACCGCCGCCGTGAAGTTCGGCGCGGTCGGATAAGAAGTATAGCGCGGAACAGGCCGCGCTCCGGGATTTGCGCCCGCGTCGCCTTCATTTGGCGGCGCCGGATTTGCCGGAAAATCCCGGAGTGAGGAATCAAAAAGCGTTCCCACGATTCTATGCTCTTTCTGTCAGACGTAGGCCGGTATCGGCTCCAGCGCGAGATGATCGTTGATCGCTTTGACACCGGCGATTCCTTCGGCCGCGACACGCACGGCATTGCGCTCCGCCTCCGACCGAACGAGACCCCACAGGTTAACCGTACCGTCATGCACGGTAACGTTGATAAGCATGGGATTGGCCCAAGCCTGCGCTTCGAGGCGCTTCTGAATCTTGGCACGAATCTCTTCGTCGCCGAGCGGCTTGTGCGCCTTCTGCGGCGCGGTTGCGATCGCCTGCACGAGATTGCCCCGCGTCACGATGCCGACCAGCTTGTCGTCTTCGAGCACCGGCACGCGTTTGATGTGATGCCGCTCGAACAGCCGGGCAATCTCGGAAAGGGAGGTTTCCGGATTGACACTGATGACCTCGTGCGTCATCAGGTCTTTCACCCGGCGGGCATGGGCGCGCGCATATTCCTCGGCAAGCTGCACGTTGCTCGTGAACAGCGACAACCACCAGGAACGCTGCTTCTGCGTGCCGATCTCCGCGCGGCGGATCAGATCGCCTTCGCTTACGATACCTACAACCTTCCCGGCCTCATCGACGATCGGAAGCGCGCTGATGCGATTTTCAGCGAGCACGATTGCGACCTCACGGACGCTCATGTCAGCCGTTCCGGTTTTCACAGGGCTTACCATCACATGCTTGGCTTTCATGACAACCTCCTTCGGCAGGGTTTGATCATTCGGCCGGTGCGGCGTAGCGACCTTGACGCCGGTCAAATGGAGTTTGCTGCTCAGAGACGCTCTACCGAGGTCACGAGATAGGTATGAATCAAATCTCCTTCGCGAACCGATATGTACTCGCCGGTGACGAACTTCTCTTTCTGCAGATTGAAGCCCGTCTCGTCTGCGTTGTCGCCGGCAATGTCGTAGCGAAACGACCAGTTTCCGCCGGGCCCGTGAACGAGATGACCGACATCCTTGTCGTTCTCGCGGAAGCGGACCACGCGGCAATTGTCGCGATAGCTCTTCCATAGACTGGCATCGAGATGCTTGTCGGCATCGAGCGGCGCGGTGATCAGATAGCCGCTTTTCGCATCGCCTTGCGGGTGGCTGGGCTCGCGGGCGAGCTCGAGGCGGATCTGATGAAACGCGCGAGGCAGGGAAGACATGACGTTTCGTCCTTACGAATGCATGTTGCGGAGCGCGGTGCGATTCTTGAGCCGAACTTTGCGCGAACTGGGCAATTCGATCAGGGCGCTCCTCTCCATGCTGGAGAAGGTGCGCGACACGGTTTCGATCGTGAGGCCGAGGTAGTCGGCGATATCCTGCCGCGACATCGGAAGATCGAATTCGGCCTGATTGACCGAACGGTTTGCCATTTCGATCAGGAAGGAGGCCACGCGCTCCTGCGCGCTGGAACGGCCGAGCAGAATCATCTGATCGTGAACATGGTCGAGCGCTCGCGCCGTCATCTGCCAGAGCTCGCGGGCCACGATCGCGTCGGTCTGTGCCAGCGACGCGAGCGTCGAGCGCTTGATGGCGAGAACGACGGTGTCGGCAATCGCTTCGGCGGCAAAGCGGTGTTTTGCTCCCGACTCGAGACCGAAGATGTCGCCGGGAAGATAAAAGGCGCCGATCTGGCGGCGGCCGTCGTCGAGAATCTTGTGCGTGCGGACGGAGCCTTTCATTACCTTGTAGACGTACTGGGCCGGCTCATCCTGGCCATAGATTTCCTCGTTGCGGCCGTATGTAAGCTTCATGCCCATCAGTTCGAGGGAAGCCTCAAAGCCGTGCGCGTTGGCACCGTTGTTCGCGGCAGGCGCAACACGCGGGGCATAGGCGGTATTGGAGACTTGCTGAGCGTAAGCGAGCATGGCTGGTTCTCCCGATATCGTGGAGAAAATGCTTATCGGCGGGCCCCTGCCCGATAAATTCAGGCCGAACACCTAAGGGATATTACGTAGGTGTGATTTTCCTTGAGAAATCAGGCTATTATTGCCGCCATGAAAGGATTCCAAAGCGCCGCGCGAAGTCCCTTCGGCGCGCTCGACCTCAGCATGAAAAGCCTTTGGTCGCGCTATGCGGCCGTTGTCCCGATTGTCGCGCTCGCCTTGATGGTACGGGCGGTACTTCAGCCGGTCGTGGGCAACGATGCGCTGTTTCTTCTGTTCATTCCCGCCGTGCTGGCGGCGGCAACGATCGGAGGATTCGGGCCCGGCGTCGCCGCAACGATTCTGAGCCTCGCCGTCGGCTACATTTTCTTTCTGGGGCAGAACGCGACCGAAGCCGAGCTGCTCGCGAACGGATTCGGCTTTCTGGTTTCCGGATTCGCGATCGCGGCCTTTGGCGGCTGGATGTGGACCACGCGCATTTCCGCAATGGCGCGCGAGGCGCACCTGAACTCGATTCTCGACACCGTTCCGGACGCGATGATCGTCATCGATACCGCCGGCATTGTGCAATCCTTCAGCGCCGCTGCGGAGCGCCTGTTCGGCTACAGTGCCGACGAGGTGCGCGGCAAGAACGTCAGCCTGTTGATGCCCTCGCCCTATCGCGAGGCGCACGACGGCTATATGCAGCGCTATATGCGCACCGGAGAGCGCCGCATCATCGGCATCGGCCGCGTCGTCGTAGGCGAACGCAAGGATGGATCCACGTTTCCCATGGAACTCGCCGTCGGCGAGATGATTTCCGGCCGCGACCGCTACTTCACCGGCTTCGTCCGCGATATCACCGAGCGGCAGGAAACCGATGCGCGCCTGCAGGAGTTGCAGGCAGAACTCGTGCATATCTCGCGCCTTTCTGCGATGGGCGAGATGGCGTCTACGCTTGCGCACGAACTCAACCAGCCGCTGACCGCGATCGCAAACTATATGAAGGGATCGAGCCGCATCGTCGCCGAGATCCAATCCGAGCGTGCGCCCATTCTCAAGGCCGCGCTGGAAAAGTCCGCAGAGCAGGCAATCCGCGCGGGACAGATCATTCGCAGGCTTCGCGACTTCGTCGCCCGCGGCGAAAGCGAGCGCAGCATCGACAGTCTTTCCAAGATCATCGAGGAAGCGAGCGCGCTCGCGCTTGTCGGCGCGAAGGAATCCGGCATTCACGTACGCATGCGGCTCGATCAGGAGGGCGATTTCGCGCTCGTCGACCGCATCCAGATTCAGCAGGTCCTTCTGAATCTGGTCCGGAACGCGATCGACGCAATGAAGCAAAGCACCCGCAAGGAACTCACCATCACCAAGCACGCCCCCGCGGACGGCATGGTGACGGTGAGCGTCTCCGACACCGGTCCCGGTATCGATCCGGAGATTCGTGCCCAATTGTTTCAGCCTTTCGTGACGACGAAGCCGGAAGGCATGGGCGTCGGACTATCGATCTCGCGCACCATCATCGACGCCCATGGCGGCAAGCTCTGGGTCGACGACAATCCGCAAGGCGGCGCCACTTTCCGTTTCAGCCTGCCGGTCGCGCAGGAGAGAGGCGAGGATCATGCCTGAAAATCAGACCGTTTATGTCATCGACGACGACGAGGCGGCGCGCGATTCGCTGCATTTCCTGCTGGAGACTGCCGGCTTGCACGCCAAGACCTTCGAAACAGCGGCCGCGTTTCTGAGACAGCTTCCGCAGGACGCCGAAGGCTGCGTGATTACGGACGTGCGCATGCCGGGCATGACCGGCATCGAGCTGCTGAAAGCCCTGAAGGCGCGCGCCTTCCCGCTGCCAGTGATCGTGATCACCGGTCACGGCGACATTCCGCTCGCAGTTGAGGCCATGCGCGAGGGCGCGGCCGATTTCCTGGAGAAGCCCTACAACGATGACGCGCTGCTACAATCGATTTCGCGTTCCATCGCTTCCTCGAAATCGGCGGCGCAGGCGGACGGCGCCAAGGCGGGCATCCTGCGGCGCATCTCGGAACTGTCCGGCCGCGAGGCGGAAGTGATGGCAGGGCTGGTCGCAGGCAAGTCCAACAAGATGATCGCGCTCGAACTCGACATCAGCCCGCGCACCGTGGAAATCTATCGGGCGAATGTCATGTCAAAAATGGAAGTGGACAGCCTGCCGGCCCTCGTCCGCCTGGCGATTGCCGCGGGGTTTCCGGGTAACGGCTAGCTTGCACCCGCAGCAAACCCGGTTACGCGGAATGCAAAGCAGGCTCGCGCGCTTGCGGCTGCAAGAAAAACTCTCGCCTTGGGAATTACAAGGCGGGGGTTTGATTCTTGCGCCGGCGCTTCCTGATCAGTCGCGGAACTTCCGCGTCTGGACGTCGGCGTAAACCACGCCGACGGCAAAGAGCGCGAAGATCAGTCCTACGAATGCAAGTACGGCGATGGTTTCCGTCGGCATGATGGCTCTCTCCTTTCGGGAGCATCATGAGCTTCGAAGCACGGGCCGCTTTGATTCGGATCAAGCCGATTGCCAACGGAGAAACATTGGTGGGCGCACCAGGGCTCGAACCTGGGACCCGCTGATTAAGAGTCAGCTGCTCTACCAACTGAGCTATGCGCCCGCACCAACCGGGCCGCGAGCCGGGCTCGCGGAGACGGGCGGGATAGCAAAGCACCCCCGCCCTGTAAAGCGAAACGGCCGGCAGCCCGGCTATTCCCGAAACGCCTCCTCGCGCTTCTTGCGCACCGACGGCAACAGCACGAGCACAAGCGCGAGAATGGCCAGTATCATCAGTGTCGCGCTGATCGGCCGCTCGAAGAAAACCAGCGGATCGCCGCGCGAAAGCAGCATCGCCCGCCGCAGATACTCCTCGAGCAGTTTGCCGATCACGAAACCGAGCAGAAGCGGCGCCGGCTCGCAATCGAGCTTGACCAGGAAATACCCGATCACACCGAAGATCGCCATCAGATAGACATCGAAAGGATTGTTGCTGACGGAGTAGACCCCGATGCAGCAGACCGCGATGATGGCGGGGAACAGCAGATTGTAGGGCACGGTCATCAGCCGCACCCAGATTCCGATCAGGGGCAGATTGAGGATCAGGAGCATCGCGTTACCGACCCACATCGAAGTGATCAGGCCCCAGAACAGATCCGGCTTGTCGGTAATCACGTTCGGGCCCGGCACGATGCCCTGAATGATGAGCGCGCCGATCATAAGCGCCATGACAGGGTTCGACGGAATACCCAGCGTAAGCATTGGAATGAACGAGGTTTGTGCGCCGGCGTTGTTCGCCGACTCCGGACCCGCGACGCCCTCGATCGCGCCCTTGCCGAAGGGAACCGGATTTTTCGAGAGCTTCTTTTCGACCGAATAGGAGGCAAACGAACCGAGCACTGCGCCGCCGCCCGGAAGAATGCCAAGCACGGATCCGAGACCCGTGCCGCGCAGGACCGGCGCAATGATCGCCTTGAACTCTTCTCTGGTCGGGATCAGGTCGCGCAGTCTCGACTTGATCGGCTCGCGCACCTGGGCGCTTTCAAGGTTGCGGATGATCTCGCCGATGCCGAATACACCCATCGCAAGCGCCGTAAAGTCGATGCCGTCGGCAAACTCGGTCGAGCCGAATGTAAAGCGCGGCGCGCCGGTATAGAGATCCTGGCCCATCGTGCCGAGCAGCAGACCGAGCACGACCATCGCAAGCGCCTTAACGATCGAGCCGTGCGCGAGCGCTACCGCCGCCGCAAGCCCGAGCACCATCAGCGAGAAATATTCCGCCGGACCGAAGGTGAGTGCGACCGCGGCAAGCGGCGGCGCGAATCCCGCGATCAGAAAGGTGGCCACCGTGCCGGCAAAGAACGAACCGACCGCAGCCGTGAAGAGCGCAAGACCCGCCTTGCCCTTGCGCGCGAGCTGGTGGCCGTCGATCGCAGTCACGACCGAGCCCGGCTCGCCAGGAAGGTTCACGAGAATCGCCGTCGTCGAGCCGCCGTACTGCGCGCCGTAATAGATGCCGGCGAGCATGATCATGGCGGTCACCGGCGGCAGACCGAAAGTGATCGGCAACAGCATTGCGATCGTCGCCACCGGCCCGAGGCCCGGCAACACGCCGATCAGCGTGCCCAGCAGCACGCCGATGAAGCAGTACCAGATGTTCGTGAATGTCAGCGCGTGGTCGAAGCCGAACGCGAGATTGGAAATAATATCCATTTCAGTATCCGCCGACCCAGGGGCCGAACGGGGATATCGGCAGGCCCAATCCCTTCAGGAATATTCCGTAGCAGGCTGCGACGAGCACGATCGTTACGCCGATCGCGGCCTTAGCATCCCACTTCTTCGCAGCGAACGTGGACAGAAGCACTGTCAACGCCAGCGCAGGAACGAGCCCAAGACCCTTCAGCGTGATGCCGTAAAGCACGATCGAAACAGTCACGATGAACAGCGCCCGCCATGGGATTTCACCGATGGGTTCGCCATCGGTCCGGAACCCGCTGACCACGAGAATGAGCGCAAAAATCGTCAGCATCCCCGTGAGCACCATCGGAAAATACCCCGGGCCCATCCGATAGGCGGTGCCGATCCTCAGTTCCGTGAGCCCATAGGCAAACACGGCTGCGATCACGAGCAGCAGCAGGCCCGTGAAGAAATCCTTTGGATTGCGAATGGTCAGCACGGCGTTCCCCCCGCCAATAACTTTCCGGCCGGAAGCAAATGCCTCCGGCCGGAGCGTTGCTTAACTCGCCGATCGCGGCATTAATCCGCGAACACGCCCGCCTTCTGGATGAGCGGACGCCACTTGTCGATTTCCGACTTCAGCTTCGCGGAATGCGCAGCCGGCGTGGCATCGCTCTGCGAAACCGGTTCCGTGCCGAGCGCTGCGAAACGCTCGATCACTTTCGGATCCTTGAGTGCGGCCTGAAGCGCGGACGTCAGCTTGGCTACGACATCTTTCGGCGTTCCCTTCGGAACATAGAGGCCGTGCCACACCGCGAGTTCAAAGCCCTTGAGACCCGCCTCGTCGAGCGTCGGCAGATTGGGGAGGTTCTTCACGCGGGTCTTGGTGGTGACGCCATAGGCCTTCACCTTGCCGTTCTGGATGTGGCTCGTCGTGTTGGTGGTCTGGTCGCACATCAGATCGACCTGGCTGCCGAGGATGTCCGTCATCGCCGGACCGGTGCCCTTGTACGGGATGGTGTTCATCTGCTCGCCGATCGCCGACATGAGCAACATGCCGCAAAGGTGCGAAGCAGCGCCGACGCCAGCGTTGGCGTAGTTCGTCTTGTCCTTGTTTTTCTTCACATAGGCGATGACTTCCGCGAAGTCCTTCGCCGGGAAGTCGGGACGCGCAATCACCGACATCGGCGCGTCGGTGACAAGACCGATGGTTTCGAAGTCGTTGATCGCGTCATAGGCCAGCTTGCGATAAAGCGTGGCGGTCGTCGCCATGCCGATGTGGTGCAGAAGCACGGTGTAACCGTCCGGCGTCGCCTTCGCGACCTGTGCGGGCGCGCGCGTACCGCCAGCGCCAGCAACATTTTCGATCACGACGGTCTGGCCGAGGGTTTTCGACATGGATTCCGCGATCAGACGGCCGACCGTGTCGGTCGGGCCACCGGCCGCGAAGGGAATTACCAAGGTGATGTTGCGGCTAGGATAGTTCTGAGCCGAAGCGCCCGAGATGCCGAGCGCGAGAATGCCCGCGGCGGCAAGAAGCCACTTACGCATTTGTAGTCCTCCCATTGGCGGGCGCTTGGTATCGGCGCCCTTGTCTTGCTTGCACCCGCCGTCCCGTCAGGCGGGCGGAAGAGTGAAGGGTCTAGGCACCATCTGAACCCCCTTCCCGTCAAGCCAAAAAGCCCGGCAGGTCCGATTTAGCACCACGCAACCGCAGCATACTGCGGTATTTAGATACTCTTCCCGCCTACAGACTCCTGTCCGATTTGACTCTCCAAACCACCAAGAATAATGGGGTCAGGTTTTGCGAGCGAATATTCATTCGCTTTTACCGCATCGCAGCTAAGCAGCCCCTCGGATACTACGCGAGACCCAAGGACAATGCGCCGCGCCAACAGCCAGCTTCAGATGGACCGCCGCGGAGAGATTCTCGCCGCGGCCAAGCGCTGCTTTTCCCGCAGCGGCTTTCACGGCACCTCCATGCAGGAAATCTGTGCCGAAGCGCAGATGAGCCCCGGCAGCCTGTATCGCTATTTCCCCTCCAAAGAAGCGATCATCGCGGGCATCGCCGAACAGGATCGGGCCGACGTGGCCGAGAAGTTCCAGGCCATCATCGAGGCGCCGGATTTCTTCGAGGCGCTCGCGCACGCCGCCCGTCATTACATTGTTGAGGAGAGCGACGAAGAAGTCTGCTTGCAGACCGAGGTAAAAGCGGAGAGCCGCCGCAATCCGGAAGTCGCGAAGATTTACGCGGGCGTCGAACAGGAAGTGAAAGCCGGCATGTTGAGCTTGCTGCGCGCAGGCGTCGCCCGCGGCGTAATCCCGCAATCCGTCGATCTCGAGATCGCCGCAACCATGCTGATGGCGCTCGTGGACGGACTTTACTGGCGCCGCGCGGTCGATCCGGAGTTCGACGCGGAAACGGTGCTGCCGACGCTGCTCTCGGTTACGCATTTCCTGCTCTCGGGCCCGCAGCACAACAGCACGCAGAAAGAACAGAAGGAAATGGCGGGTCAACCGGCCGCCAAGGAGTAAGCCATGCACGGCAATCTCGAACGTACGAAGAAGAATCTGAGTGCCGCGGCCAGCGAAATGAAGCGCGGGCTGAAGACGATCAGGGAAGCGGCGTCGCCGCTGCGCGCCCGTATCACGGCGCTTTACGCAAGGAGTCCGCTGCAGGGCAGCAAGCTGCTAGCTTTTTCGCTGATCGTATTCGCCGTGCTCTGGATCAGTTCCGGTTTTCTGTTCCCGCACCAGCAGCCGGCGGCCCCGGTCGCGCAGCAGGCCTCCGAAATATTTCGCGTCGCCGTGACAACCGTAAACGTGGAGCAATATCAGCCCAAGCTCGTGCTCTCGGGCCGCACCGAGGCGGACAAGAAGGTTGCGATCGTCGCGCGCACGCAGGCGATTGTCACCGAATTGCGCGTGAAGCGCGGCGACCGGGTCAAGGCGGGCGACGTGCTCGCGATCCTCACCGATGACGGCCGCAATGCGCAGCTGCAACAGGCGCGCGCGCTCGTGCAGCAGCGCAAGGCGGAATATGAGGCACGCACCAAGCTGATCGAGCAGGGCAACCTGCCGAAGCTCGACGCCAACGCGATCGCCTCGCAGCTTCGCGCAGCCGAAGCTGCGCTCGCGCAGGCGGAAGCCGAAGTGGAGCGTATCCGCATCGTTGCTCCCTGGGACGGTGTCGTAGACAGCGTTGCCGCCGAACAGGGTCAGTTCCTGATGCTGATGCCCGCCATGGGCGGCGGTGCCAGCGGACCGAACGAAATCGCACGGATGATCGCGCTCGACCCGATCATCGCGATTGCCGAAGTCTCCGAAAAGCGCGTCGCTGGAGTAAAGCTCGGCGAGGAAGCGGAACTGCGACTGGTCTCCGGAGAAATCGTGAAGGGAAAGGTGCGCTACATTTCGAAGAGCGCTTCCGCCACCACACGCACCTACCGCGTAGACGTGGAAGCGCCGAACCCGGACCACAGGATTCCTGACGGCATCACCGCCGAGGTCGCGATCACCATGGCGACCGTCGAAGCGACGAAAGTGCCGCGCTCGGCACTGACTTTTTCCGCGCAAGGCAAGCTAGGTGTGCGTGCCGTGAACGGCGAAAGCAAAGTCGTGTTTCTTCCGGTCGAACTCGTCGACGACGCGCAGCAGACCATGTGGGTCAAGGGCATCCCCGACGGCACGCGCGTGATCGTGCAGGGCCAGGATTTCGTGCGCGAGAATCAGGTCGTCGAGGCGGTGACCGCCGACCAGCAGAACGCGCAGCGCTAGGGGAATTCTGCGATGAACCCCGTCGATTTTGCGATCACGCGCGCGCGGCTCACGATTGCGACCCTGATCTTCCTGCTGCTCGCGGGCACGGTCGCCTATGTCCGGATCGCGAAGGAGTCCGAGCCGGACGTTCGTATTCCGATCGTCTATGTGCAGCTCTCCCAGCGCGGCATCAGCCCGGAAGATTCCGAGCGCCTCCTGCTCCGTCCCGTCGAAACCAAGCTCAAGTCCGTGGGCAACGTGAAGGAGATGCGCTCGCAGGCCTTCGAGGGCGGCGGCTATGTGCTGCTCGAATTCGAGGCCGGGTTCGATTCCAAGTCGGCGCTCGCGGACGTACGCGCGAAGGTCGACGAGGCCAAGCGCGACATGCCACAGGACATGGACGAGCCGCTGGTGCAGGAGGTGAATCTCTCGCTCTACCCTGTGATTGTGGTGGCGCTTTCCGGCGACGTGCCGGAGCGCACGCTTCTGCGCATCGCGCGCATGGCGAAGAACACCATCGAACAGGTGCCGGGCGTGCTTTCGGCGGAATTGCGCGGCGCGCGCGACGAAGTCGTCGAGATCATCGCCAATCCGGCGCTGATGAACAGCTACAACGTCTCGCTCGATCAGCTGCTGCAAGTGACGCGCGCGTCGAACTCGCTGGTTGCCGCAGGCGCGATCGAGGGCGAGAGCGGCCGCTTTGCGGTCAAGGTACCGTCGCTGATCGAAAGGCCGGAAGACGTATTGCGGATTCCGGTCGCCGCGACGGCGCAGGCCAACGTCACGCTCGGCGATATCGCGGAGGTGCGGCCGACTTTCAAGGACGCACTGACCATCACGCGCGTCAACGGCCAGCCGGCCATGACCATCGAGGTCTCCAAGCGCACCGGCGAGAACCTGATCAACACGGTCGACGGCGTGAAGAAGGCCGTAGAGCAGTTGCAGAAAACCTGGCCCGAGGCGGTGAAGGTTTCGTACACGCAGGACAAGTCGAAGACGATCCGCATCATGCTGCACGACCTGCAGAACTCGGTCGCGACCGCGGTGCTGCTGGTCACCGTCATCATTCTCTTCGCGCTCGGTCTTCGCGCCTCGTTCTTCATCGGCATTGCGATCCCCGCCTCGTTCCTGACCGGCGTGCTCGGGCTCTATCTCGCAGGACTGACCATCAACATCGTCGTGCTGTTCTCGCTGATTCTTGCGGTCGGCATGCTGGTGGACGACGCGATCATCGTCTCCGAATTCGCCGAGCGCCGCATGTCCGAGGGCATGGAGCCCCGCGCGGCCTATTCGCTTGCCGCCAAGCGCATGGCCGCCCCCGTGATCTCCGCGACGTTCACGCGTATTGCGGCCTTCTCGCCGCTTCTGTTCTGGCCGGGTGTGGTCGGCGAGTTCATGAAGTACCTGCCGATCACGCTGATCGCGACGCTGTTCGCATCGCTCGTGGTCGCGCTGATCTTCACGCCGACGCTCGGCGCCCTGTTCGGCCGCGCGTCGCCCGTCCCGCATGACGACCGCGTGTCCGATAACAGCCTCTATATGCGCCTTGTGAAGCGCGCGATCGCGCGGCCCGGCACGACAATCATGATCGCGATTGCCGCGCTTGTCGCGATCCAGGTCACCTACGGCCGTTTCGGCAAGGGCGTAGAGTTCTTCCCCGATGTCGAGCCCGATTTCGGCCAGGTCGTGATCCACGCCCGCGGCAATCTTTCGATCGAGGAAAAGGACCGCATGATGCGGCAGGTCGAGGCACGGGTCTTGAAGTTTCCCGGCCTCTCCACCGTCTACTCCCGCGTCGGCGAGCAGCCGCGCGGTCTTGACGAGCTTTCGGAAGACACGGTCGGCGTCATGCAGTTCGAGTTCGCGGACTGGCGCACCCGCCCGAAGGCGCGCGAGATCATGGACCGGATGCGCGAGGCGACCAAGGACATTCCCGGCGTTCTGGTCGAAGTCACCGCGCCGCGTGCCGGCCCGCCGACCGGCAAGCCCGTGCAGGTGCAGCTATCCGCCCTCAATCCGGACCTCCTGCCCGCCGCGGCGGCAAAAGTCGCGGCCGTGCTCGCTAAGCATCCGCAGGTACGCGACCTCGACGACGGCCAGCAGCTGCCGGGGATCGACTGGACCATCCAGGTGAACAAGGCCCTTGCCGCGCAGTACGGCGCGAGCGCCTCCACCGTCGGCAGCGCCGTGCAGCTCGTCACCAACGGCCTGAAGATCACCGACTACCGTCCACCGGAGGCCGACAAGCCGGTGGATATCATTATCCGCTTTCCGCACGAGCTGCGCTCGCTCGGGCAGATCGACGAATTGCGCACGCAGACCTCGGCCGGTCATGTTCCGCTCGGCAACTTCGTGGAGCGTCAGCCCGCGAAAAAGGTCGGCAACATCAAGCGCGTGAACGGCAACCGCATCATCACGGTACAGTCGAACGTTGCCGCCGGCGCGCAAAGCGCAACCGTGCAGCAGGAGATCGCCGCTCAGGTTGCAAGCCTCGATCTCGGCCAGGGCGTATTGTGGAAGATGAAGGGCGAGGACGAGGAGCGCGAGAAAGCGAGCGCCTTCCTCGTGACCGCCTTCGGCACTGCAATCTTCCTGATCTTCACGATCCTGCTTGCGCAGTTCAACAAGATTACGTCGGTTTTCGTCGTGTTGACTGCCGTCGTGCTTTCCACCTTCGGCGTCATGCTCGGTTACATGATCATGGGCCAGCCCTTCGGCGTGGTAATGGGCGGCATAGGCGTGATCGCGAACGCGGGCGTGATCGTGAACAATAATATCGTGCTGATCGACACCTACGACCGCGCGCGGCGCGAAGGCATGAAGACCTATGACGCGATTCTGCTGACCTGCCGCGAACGTGCCCGTCCCGTGGTGCTGACGGCGGTCTCCGCAATCCTTGGCGTCTTGCCGATCGCCTTCGGCGTGAACCTCGATTTCGTCATGCGCGACATCGCGGTCGGGGCGCCTGCGACGCAGTGGTGGATCAACCTCTCCACCGCGATCGTGTTCGGCCTCGGCTTTGCGACCGTGCTGACGCTAGTGGTAACGCCGGCGATGCTCATGGGCATCGAGCACATGGCCGAGTGGCGCCGCCGCACGTTCGGCAAGAAAAAGCCGGAGGACGGCACCCGGATGGTGCCTGCCGAATAAATAAACGGGCCGCACTTCCATGCGGCCCGTTTTGTCTTTTACTTCGTCATGGCCGGGACGAGCCCGGCCATGACGCATCTGCCTTTACCCCGCTGCGGTCTGCGGATTCACCGACTGCCGCTTCTGCGTGAGCTTGTTCAGGGCGTTGATGTAGGCCTTGGCGGATGCGACCAGCGTATCGGCATCCGCACCGCGCGCGGAAACCTCCTTGCCGCCCTCCTCCAGACGCACCGAGACTTCCGCCTGCGCGTCCGTGCCCTCGGTGACCGCGTGCACCTGATAGAGCAGCAGCTTCGCCTGGTGCGGCACCAGCGACTTGATCGCATTGAAGATCGCATCCACCGGGCCGTTGCCGGTCGCTTCCTCGGTGAAGTGCTTGCCTTCGATATCGAGCTTCATGGTCGCGCGCTGCGGGCCTTGCGTGCCCGCGACCACCGACAGCGACACGAGCTTGATGCGGTCGTGCGCCTGCGCGATCTCGTCATCGACCAGCGCGACGATGTCCTCGTCATAGACATGCTTCTTCTTGTCGGCGAGTGCCTTGAAGCGGTTGAAGGCGTCGTTCAGGGCGTTATCGCCCAGTTCGTAGCCCAGTTCCTTCAGCTTTTCGCGGAAGGCGTGGCGGCCAGAATGTTTTCCCATCACGAGCGAGGTCTTCGATACGCCGACGTCTTCCGGCCGCATGATCTCGTAGGTCTGGGTGTGCTTGAGCATGCCGTCCTGATGGATGCCACTCTCATGCGCGAACGCATTTCTGCCGACGATCGCCTTGTTGTACTGCACCGGAAAAGATGTAACTGCCGAGACGAGTTTCGACGCACGCGTGAGCATGGTCGCGTCGATTTCGTTCCAGAACGGGATCACGTCGTTGCGCACACGCATCGCCATCACGATCTCTTCGAGCGAGGCGTTGCCGGCGCGCTCGCCGATGCCGTTGATGGTGCATTCGATCTGCCGCGCGCCGCCTTCGCAGCCGGCGAGCGAATTCGCCACCGCCATGCCGAGGTCGTCGTGGCAATGCACTGAAAAGCGCGCCTTGTCGGAATTCGGCACGTTCTCGCGCACGCGCTTGAACATCGCCATGTATTCCTGCGGCGTGGTGTAACCGACGGTGTCCGGAATATTGATCGTGGTGGCGCCGGCCTTGATCGCAGCCTCCACGCACTTGCAGAGGAAGTCGAACTCCGTGCGGGTGCCGTCTTCCGCCGACCACTCGACATCGTCCACGTGATTGCGCGCGCGCGTCACCTGCGCGATCACCATCTCGTAGACTTCATGCGGCTCCTTCTGGAGCTTGTATTTCATGTGCACGGGCGACGTGGAGAGGAACGTGTGGATGCGCGGGCGGCGCGCATGTTTCACGGCTTCCGCGCAGCGGTCGATGTCGTTGAACGCCGCACGCGACAGGCCGGCGATCACCGCGTTCTTCGAGCGCTTGGCGATCTCGGCGACCGACTCGAAATCGCCCTGGCTCGCTATCGGAAATCCCGCCTCGATGATATCGACGCCCATCTCGTCGAGGAGTTCGGCGACCTCGAGCTTCTCCTCGAAGGTCATCGACGCGCCGGGGCATTGCTCGCCGTCGCGCAGCGTGGTGTCGAAGATCAGTACGCGGTCTTTTTCGCTGCCTTTCGGCGCGGTTGCATTCGGGTTATTCATGGTTCGGTTCCTTCAGGCTATGCGCCGCTTCGGGCGCTCCGGGATTTCGTTCGCTGACTTCCCCTGAGTGCCAAGGCGCAAGCGCCCAGCCGGCCTCAGGGGCGGCGAAGCAGAAGGAGACCCAGAATAAGAGCATTGCCCGGGATCGCGGCGATCCGGGTAGCAAGACGCGAAGTGCTGAAAGTCTTCATGGCGTCAGGCGTTGCTCTCGATTCGCAAATCAGCAGATTCACAAGTCAGCTTGGCGGGCGCCGGTTAGCAATCCGTAAGCGGACGGCCAGCTTCTACCGGCCCCTGACGCCCCCGGCAAGCCGCTACTTTGCGCAGCCGGGAATTAGGTCAGGGCTTTTGCCGTTTGATCCAGTCCGATACGGCCCGCACCACCTGAGCGTCGATTTCCGCAAAGCCGTGGGCGGAGCGCGCCTCGCAGGGGTGGCCGGTTCCTTGCGGGCCGTCGAGCAGGAGGATTTCCAGTCCGTCGGCGCCCCGCCACTTCCGAAAGGCCTCGATCGATTCGGGCAGCGTGTACTCGCACTGATCCTTTCGGTGGCCGATCACGAGCATCCGGATCTGTGCCTTCTGCACGTTGCCCTGAATCGCCTGGCGGAAGCTCGGCTGGTTCTTGGCGGGCATCAGCATCGGGGCGGTAAGCACGACATAATCGGGACGGTTCTTGCCCTCGGTGACGAGCAGCGTGATGCCGGCCGTCACTGCCGCGCGGCTGGTGCCGACCAGCACGACCGGTTCGGCAATCCTGCGCATATACGCGACCAGTGCCCCGATATCGGCGCCGTGGCGCGCATTCCATCGCGTGCCGTTGACGACGCCCTTCTCCGTTTTCCAGTCCGGCGCGAGATCCGGGACCAGCACGGCGAAGCCCTGCCTCAGATAGTCCGCACGCGTGCGCGCGAGCTGGTTGCCGCTGCCCCATTTCATGCTGCCGTTTGCGGCAAGGTCGAGTTTGCCATGGCCGCCCACGAGCAGGATCACGCTTGCAGTCGGCTTCGCGGGCTTCAGCAGGATCGCGCGGATGTTCTGGTTGCGCGACGGAATTTCGACCGTCGGCGCCTGCGCGATCGCCGTACCAGAATAGATACCCGCGAGAACTACGGAGATAAGGAGAGCGGCGCGCATCTGCGACCTCTTGCTTAATATTGCATCAAGGAACTTTTCGGTACAAATTCCGGAACACAACAAAGGCATCCGGGATGAAACGCACTTTCCTCAGCTTGCCTCTGCTCGTGCTTTGCGCCGCCTGCACCAGCACGGGAATGCAGTCTCCGCAGACCCAGCCGCAGCAGCAGGCTGCTGCGCCCGAGCCGCAGATCGCCTCGCTCGAAGCGGCCTCGGGTCCGCCCGAGTGCACGCGCACGATCAACCAGTTCCAGAACATCATCGCCGCCGACGTAGGTACCGGCTCACTCGACCGCAACGTATTCCCGCGGATCGCCACCGATCTCGGTCCGGTGCGCGCGGTATGCGCATCCGGCGACGCCGCCGGCGCGAACCGCGAACTTGCGGCGGTCAAAAAGAAATACGGCTATCGCTGATGGCGGCTATTTCTCCTTCATCAGAATCTCGCGCGCTTTCCTGATCTCCTCGAGCCCCGTGCTGTCGAGCTTCGGGAACTGCAGGTTCAGAGCCTGCATCGCTTCGTCGATGGCCGCGGCGACCACAAGCCGCGTAAACCACTTCTTGTCGGCCGGCACGACGAACCAGGGAGCGTGATCGCTAGCCGTATTGCGGATCGCGTCCTCATAGGCGTTCATGTACTTGTCCCACAGCGCGCGCTCGGCGACATCGCCGATATTGAACTTCCAGTTTTTCGCCGGCTCGTCGATGCGGTCCAGGAAGCGCTTTTTCTGCTCCTCCTTAGAAACATTAAGAAAGAACTTCAGGATCAAAGTGCCGTTCCGGGCCAGATAGCGCTCGAAGTTGCGGATGTCCTCGAACCGCTCCTCCCAGATGTTTTTGCTGACGACGGCCTCCGGCAAGCGCTGCTTACCGAGAATCTCCGGCCGTACGCGCACCACGAGCACTTCTTCATAGTAGGAACGATTGAAGACACCGATGCGCCCGCGTTCGGGCAGCGCGCAGGTGGTCCGCCACATATAGTCGTGATCTAGCTCGGTCGCAGTCGGTGCCTTGAAGGAATGAACCTGGCATCCCTGCGGGTTGATGCCCTTCATCACGTGCTCGATTGCACTGTCCTTGCCGGCCGCATCCATCGCCTGGAAGATCAGAAGCACGGACCATCGATCTTGCGCATAGAGCCTCTCCTGCAACTCCGACAGCGACTTGATATCCTGTTCCAGCCGCTCCTTGGCTTCGCGCTTGTCGATATCCAGGTCGCAGCAATCCGCCGGATCGTAATCGGACAGCCTGAACTTCCTGCCGTCGGTGACCTTGTAGCGGTTGGCGATGCTTGCACGAGACATGTATGTTCTCCGCTAGATCTTTTCTGCGCGAAACCGTTGCGCCGGATTGACGAACTCGTCCTGCGCCGCAACCAGCAGTATCTCCCGCGAATTCGCTTCCTTGGTGCGCTTCATCAGGCCGAAAATCGAAGACGCCGCATTCGCAAGCGCCTCGGCAGAAGACCGGGTCTTCAAAAGATGGAAGAAGAACAGCGCAGCGATGGCGTCGCCCGCACCATTCACCGAAATGTCGAGCAGCGGCGTACGCAAACGGAACTGCCCGTCCGGGCCCGAAGCCAGAAGATCGATCGAATCCTCCGGCGTGTCCTCGACATGCAGGCTGGTGACGAGAATAGTTCTCGGACCGGCGCCATGCAGCCGCTTCGCTGCTTTCAGCACATCGGCAAGAGAGTTGGTCTTGATGCCGGACAGGTAATCGAGCTCGAACTGATTCGGCGTGATCACGTCTGCTTCCGGCACAGCCTTGCCGCGCATGAACTCGGGAATGCCGGGGCGCACGAACACGCCGCGCCCGACATCGCCGATCACCGGATCGCAGCAGTATTCCGCTTTGCCGTTCGCAGCTTTTACTCTGGTTACCGCTTCGAGGATCGCGCCTCCGATCGCGGCGTCACCCATATAACCCGAAAGCACGCCGTCGCATTTCGGCAAGACACCGCGCTCCTCAATCCCGGTCACAACGTCGCGGACGAGCTCGGCGCCGAACACCTGCCCGCGCCAGGCGCCGTAGCCGGTGTGGTTGGAGAACTGTACCGTATGGACCGGCCATACTTCCGCGCCGAGCCGCTGCAGGGGAAATGCCGCCGAGGCGTTGCCGACATGGCCGTAAGCGACATGGGATTGGATGGAAAGGAGGTTCATTGCTTGAGACCATAGCGCCTTTCCGGCAGGTATGCGCGTGGCATTTCCAGTCGCGTGCCATTGTGCGAGACAGAACGGCAGAGAATTGCAGGCCCGTCTGAATGTCCAGTCTAGAAACCTTCGCCGCCGACGTTGTCGCCTTCACCAAAGCCAACCAGGGCTGGGCGCCGGTTATCGTCGCCCTGCTCTGCTTTGCGGAATCGCTTGCCGTCGTTTCGTTCTTCGTACCGGCGACGGTCATCCTCGTCGGCATCGGCGGACTGATCGGCGTTGCCGGAATCGAGTTCTGGCCGATCTGGTGGGGCGCGGTGATCGGCGGAATCCTCGGGGACTGGGTGTCCTATGTGGTTGGTTTGTACTTCAAGGACAGCGCACACCGGCATTGGCCGCTGTCCCGCTACCCGGACTTCACCAAACGCGCCGACGAATTCACGCAAAAGTGGGGCGCATGGGGTGTCTTCATCGGACGGTTCTCGGGACCCTTGCGCGCCTTCGTGCCGCTCGCTGCGGGAATCTTCGGCATGCCGCAATGGAAGTTTCAGCTGGCCAATGTGAGTTCGGCGATTCTCTGGGCCTTCGTACTGTTGGCTCCGGGCTGGGGACTGCTCAAGCTCATTTCGCCCTACATCCCTCATTGAATAAAAACGGGCGAGGAAATCCCCGCCCGCTCTATTTATATTTCGTAGGAACAATCAGATCGGATAATGCGCGTGACCCGTCTGGATCGTCATCCAGCGCAGTTCCGTAAACTCGTTGATACCGGCACGGCCGCCGAAGCGCCCGTAGCCGGAATCCTTCACGCCGCCGAACGGCATCTGCGGTTCGTCCGACACCGTCGCCGAATTGATGTGGCAGATGCCGCTTTCGATCCGTGAAGCAACCGCATAGGCGCGGTCGACGTTGCCGGAGAATACCGAAGCCGAGAGGCCAAACTCGGTATCGTTTGCGAGACGAATGGCTTCCTCGTCATCGGTTGCCGGAACCACGATCACCACCGGTCCGAACGACTCCTCGCGATAGATGCGCATTTCCGGCGTCACGCGGTCGATCACCGTCGGCGGGAACAGCATGCCGTTCGGCTCGCCGCCCGTGAGCACGCGCGCACCGCGATCGACGGCGTCTTTCACGAGATCGTGTACGCGCTTCACCGAGCGGTCGGAGACGAGGCAGCCGATCTGCGTTTCCGGGTTTGCCGGATCGCCGACCTTGAGACCTTCGGCCTTGGCGACGAGCTTGCGGGAGAATTCGTCCATCACCGGCTTCTGCACGATCAGCCGCTCGGTCGACATGCAGATCTGGCCCTGGTGCATGAAGGCGCCGAAGTTCGCCGCCGCCGCCGCGTCGTCTAGATTGGCGTCGTCGAGCACGACCTGCGGCGCCTTGCCGCCCAGTTCGAGCAGTACCGGCTTCAGAAAACGCGCGGCGCTCTGCGCAATGATCTTGCCGACATGGGTCGAGCCCGTGAAATTGATGCGCTTCAC
Organism: Pseudomonadota bacterium; assembly: GCA_041694745.1. Taxonomy (GTDB): domain Bacteria; phylum Pseudomonadota; class Alphaproteobacteria; order Rhizobiales; family Xanthobacteraceae. The sequence continues at coordinate 1,001 of JBGFSD010000043.1, read as the reverse complement.
GCGCGGATCGGCGATCATGGCATCGACCGCCGCGCCCGCGCCTTCGCGCGAGGTGGTGAGAATGTTGATCGCGCCGGCAGGCAGGCCGGCCTGCTCCAGCACTTCGCCGATGATACGGTGCGTGCCGGGCGTTTCTTCGGACGCCTTCATCACCACCGTATTGCCGCAGGCAAGCGGCATCGCGACCGACCGCACGCCAAGAATCATCGGCGCATTCCATGGCGCTATGCCGAGCACCACGCCGACCGGCTGGCGGACGGCCATCGCGATCTTGCCGGGATGATCGGACGGGATCACCTCACCGGTGATTTGCGAAACCGAGGCTGCAGCCTCGCGCAGAATCGAAGCCGCAAAGAACGTGTTGAACATGCCCCAGCCGAAGGTGCCGCCGGTTTCTGCGGTCATGATTTTTGCGACTTCGGGCGCGCGCGCCGCGAGCAGATCGGCGGCCTTCCAGAGGATTTCACGCCGCTTCGACATCGGCGTCTTCGACCATTCCTTGAACGCGGCCGCGGCGGCGCCGACGGCTGCAACCGCATCGAGCGGACCTGCATCGGGCACCCGCGCAACGATCTCGCCGGTGAACGGATTCTTCTTGTCGTAGGTGCGGCCGTCGGCTGAACCGGCATCGCGCCCGCCGATCTTCATCGCGACATTATGCATATCGAACACTCCCCTTCGCGTAGTGTTGTTGTTCTATGCCTGATCGTAGGCTTCCCAACTAATTTGACATCCTGAACCCCCATTGTCGAGAACGGAAGCCGGTTTCGCCAGTACGCTCCGGGGCCTATGGTTAAACCAATGACGGCCAATGCAATCGCCTTCGACCGCGTGGTGCAGCGGTTTCCCGGCAGCGCGCGCCCGGCGCTCGACGGCATCTCGCTTGAAATAAAGCAAGGCGAGTTTGTCGCAATTGTCGGCCCGTCGGGCTCGGGCAAGACCACGCTCCTGCGCCTCGTGAGTCGTCTCGCGGATCCCGCCGAAGGCACGGTGTCCGTCGG